>NZ_JASHKW010000003.1:246210-357828 GCF_030056915.1 Rhodococcus sp. IEGM 1307 | reverse complement strand
ACCCTAGAGGGGAACAATGAACAGCAAGACCCTGCGCCACGGCGCCAAGGCTGCCGGCGTGGTCGCCGCGGCCACCGTCGCGATCGGCCTTTTCTCCACCGGTGCGGCCAACGCCGACACCTTCGTTCCGTTGCAGGACGGGACCGTCACCCAGACGCTGCTCGACGGCACCGTGGTGACCGTGCGTCAGACCGGAAACACCGCGAACATCAGCCCGTCGATGGGTTCGACCCCGCTGCACCGCAACGTGTGGGCGTCGGGCACCATCGACGTCTCCATCGACGGCGGCACCGCCAAGGGTGGCACCATCGATGCCGGTTACATCGTGGCGTGCCAGCTGAACTTCGGTGGCTCCGTCAACGGCGAAGCCGGTGCCAGCCTGACGCCGTCCGAGGTCATCGGTGCAGCTACCGGCGGCCCTGCCGCCTCGATTCCGGCCGAGGGTGGTGCCGGTAGCGGCATCACGATCGGCCCCGGCCAGGCCACCAACGTGCCGATCCTCGACATCGAGTACGAAGACGACTACGGCTCCGAGGCTCACAAGAGCAGCTTCAAGTTCACCGGCAAGAGCGGTGGCTTCACGTACTCGGACGAGACGTTCGGTGTCTCCGGTTGCGCCGGCTACGCGCAGGCTCGCTCCTACGCCAAGGTCACCGTTTCGACCGACTCGGTCGACGGCACCGTCACCCTGTGGGGACAGCCCTTCAGCCTCGGCTGATAATTCGTTCCACCATGACTCCGGGCCCGTGCACGCAGCTGCTGCACGGGCCCGGAGTCGTCGGAAGCTATTCGCGGGTCTGCTCGAGGTTCGCGGCCTTGTCCGCGGTCATCGCGTGCGCTCCGTCGGGACTCGCTGTCGCGCCGTTGGTTTCAAGGCTCGATTCGAGGATGTCGCGGATCTGGATCAGCAGGTCGGCCTCGCTGGCCTTCTTGTCTGCGGGCTCGGTGATGAATCGCTTCTTCGCGGCGTTGGCCGGGACGATCAGAATGAAGTACACGACCGCGGCGATGATCACGAAGTTGATCACGGCCGTGATGACGGCGCCGATGTTGATGAAGGTGGCCGGGTTGTCGGAGAGGATCTGGTAACCCCAGCCCAGATCGTTGGCGCCGCCCGCAACGGCGATCAACGGATTGATCACGTTGTTGGTGAACGCTGTGACGATGGCGGTGAACGCGGCTCCGACTACGACCGCGACGGCGAGGTCGAGGACATTCCCCCGGAGCAGGAAGTCCTTGAATCCCTTGAGCATGTCGACGTCTCCTCGAGTGGGTGGCAAGTCATCCAGCACTAGTCGGAGAAAAGCCTAGATCAGCGCGGCTCCCCGTGACGGATCACTGAAAGGTCACGGTGATCGCGCTCGTGAGGGATGCCGCGGCCACCGTCGTGGCCTCGGATGCAGGCAGGGCCAGCATCACCACGCGTTCGCGCTGGTCACGTCCGTTCTCGGACGGTGTCACCAACACCACGACGGCGCGGGATGCCAGCACGGTGGCGCCGGAGCGCCGGTCCGGATTCGCTGGTGTGTCGGGGTCGACCGTGAGCACGTCGACGCGATCGCCCTCACGCAGAAGTTCCGTGACAGCGGGGTCGGCGAGCCGGACGGGGACGATCCGGGCGTCGTCCATGCCGGCTGCGGCTGCGGCGAGACGGGGTCCCAGTACCCGGACGTCGGTGAGGGCTTCTCCGGCGCGGGTCGGTCCGGCGAGGGTGCGCCCGTCGACGTCCGCCAGTGCGGTGACGGCACCGTCGGGCAGGGTCCCGGCCTCGAGTTCCACCAGTTCCACGTCGGCGTCCGTGAGAACGATGCCCGGTTGTAGATCCCGGGCGGCCACCACGACCGCGGAGCGGGCGGAATCGGGGTCCCCACGGGCGAGGAGGGCCAATGCGAGGCAGACCAGCGCGGCGGCCAGGACGCGTCTGGCGACGAGGGTGCGGGCCCAACCGGGGTGGGCGAGATCCGACAGCCGGTCGGCCCACGACGGGCTCAGGCTTCGGTGTGCTCGGTTCGACCGGCGGCGACCGGTCGGGACAGGGTCGAACGACATGGTTCGACGCTAGGAGACCGGCGGGCCCGTGGGTATGCCGAAAGGGCCCGCCTGTGGATGGACGAGAAGTTGTGGATAACTCGCGGAAACGCGAGAACTAGCTGGCAGCAGCCTTGGCCGGTGCGGCGGTCGCGGTGCTCGACGAGCTGGACGAGGCCGTCGACGAACTTTCCGACTTCGCGGCGGGAGCAGAGTCGGTCTTGGCCGGCTCGCTGGCCGCGCCGGACGTGCCGCGGCTGTCGGTGCGGTAGAAACCACTGCCCTTGAAGACGATGCCGACGGAGTTGAACAGTTTGCGAAGCTTGCCCGAGCATGCGGGGCAGACGGTCAGGGAGTCATCACTGAACGACTGGACGATGTCGAAACGGTTGTCGCATGCCGTGCACGCATATGAATAAGTGGGCACCGGGGTTCCTCCGCACTGTGTAGTCAAACCGCAGGTTTTAGCACTCTACAGTCGACAGTGCCAACAACGCTAATCAGAGAACTATTCCGGGCCGGATACGTTCTCAGTGGTCGCCGAGCGGGACGAGGCCCGATCCGGGGGTGAGTGCCCAACCCATACGTACGTCATGGGGATCCTCGGGCAGCTCGGACACCAGTTCCTCGTCGCGGACCACCGTGATCAGTCGCGCGTCGGCGGCGGCGAGCCCGAGAGTCCGGTCGTAGAAGCCCGCACCGCGGCCGAGTCGCACGCCCCTCCGGTCGACGGCGAGGGCGGGCACGAAAATGGTCCCGGCCGAACGGATCTCGTCGGGCTCCCACACCGGGCCGGTCGGCTCGCGCAGGCCGTAACTCGCGTCGGCGAGACCGTCCGCGCCCGTGAACTCGGACCAGTGGAGCGGGCCCGGATCGCGGGTGACGGGCACGAGGACGCGTCCGGCGACCTGCCGGAGGGCATCGAGAAAGTCCAGTGATCCCGGCTCGAGCGCGGTGGGAACGTAGGCGCAGACGGTGGATCCGCCGGCGATTCCCTGTGTGACGAGTGCGACAAGCGCCCGGTCCTCGGCGGTGCGGAGTTCGGGGGTCAGAGCGCGCCGCCCGGAGAGCACCAGTTGCCGCCACTCGTCCTTCGTTCGTGCGTGCATGCCCCAACCTTAGAGCCGACCGGCGAGCGCCCCCGACGGGTTCCGGGAGGTTACTGACAGGATCTTGGTGACTGTCGAGTAGGTCCGCACAGTTATGGTGTGGGCATGACAGACGCCGCACCGCACACCGCCAGCGCCTTTCGCACGGCTGTCGTGCCCGCAGCGGGAATGGGTACGCGATTCCTCCCCGCGACCAAGACCGTGCCGAAAGAGCTGCTCCCGGTCGTGGATACCCCGGGTATCGAACTCGTGGCCGGAGAGGCCGCCGATTCCGGTGCCGGCCGGCTCGTGATCGTGACGTCGCCGGGCAAGGACGGAGTGGTCGCCCACTTCGTCGAGGATCTCGTTCTCGAGAGCAAGCTCGAGGCCAGCGGCAAATATCACCTGCTCGAGAAGGTGCGGAAGGCTCCCGGCCTGCTCGAGGTGGAGTCCGTCGTCCAGGACGAGCCTCTCGGCCTGGGCCACGCGGTCGGCTGCGCGGAGTCGGTCCTCGACGACGACGAGGACGCCATCGCCGTGCTCCTCCCGGACGACCTGGTGATGCCGCGCGGAGTGCTCGAGACGATGTCGCGGGTTCGCCGCAAGCGCGGGGGCACCGTCCTCTGCGCCATCGACGTCCCCAAGGATCAGGTGAGCTCCTACGGCGTCTTCGAGGTCGAGACGGTTCCCGACGCCACCAACCCCGACGTCCTCAAGGTCATCGGCATGGTCGAGAAACCGGCCATCGAGGATGCGCCGTCCACGTTCGCCGCCGCAGGTCGCTACCTCCTCGACCGCGCGATCTTCGATGCGCTGCGGCGGATCGAACCCGGCGCCGGCGGGGAGCTCCAGCTCACCGACGCCATCGCCCTCCTCATCAAGGAAGGCCATCCCGTTCACGTCGTCGTGCACCGAGGCACGAGACACGATCTCGGAAATCCCGGCGGCTACCTCCGTGCTGCGGTTGACTTTGCGTTGGACATGGACGAGTACGGCCCATCGTTGCGCGAATGGCTGATCGACCGATTGAAGCGGACGGATTCCTAGAGAAGCTCGGGAGGCAAGAACTTGCGGTCGGTCGAGGAGCAACAGACGATCGTGACCGCGGCCGCAGTGGCGCCGCGGCCGGTCCGTGTGGCGATCTCCGAAGCCCAGGGGCTGCTGTGCGCTGAAGAGGTGGTCACCGAGCGTCCGCTTCCCGGTTTCGACCAGGCCGCGATCGACGGCTATGCCGTCCGTAGCGTCGACGTCCAGGCCGCCGGAACCGACATCCGGGACGACGACGGTGCGCCCGTCGAACTGTCGCTACCCGTGGTCGGTGAGGTCACGGCCGGTTCGCGGCAGCCGATCCGGCTGCAGCCGCGTCAGGCCGTCAAGGTCGACACGGGGGCACCTCTCCCGACACTCGCCGACGCCGTCCTTCCGCTCGACCGCACGGACGGCGGCCGGGCCCGCGTCAAGATCTACAAACCGGTCCGCTCCGGCGACTACGTGCGCCGGGCCGGCGACGACGTGCAGCCCGGAGACGTCGCGGTCCGTGCAGGCACCATCATCGGAGCCGCGCAGGTGGGGTTGCTGGCGGCGGTGGGCCGCGACAAGGTGCTCGTGCACCCCCGTCCCCGGCTGTCCGTCATCTCGGTCGGCGGCGAACTCGTCGACGTCGACCGGACCCCCGGTCCCGGCCAGGTCTACGACGTCAACTCCTACGCGCTGGCCGCCGCCGCCCGCGACGCAGGCGCCGACGTCAACCGGGTCGGTATCGCGAACGCCGACGCCCGTCGCCTGCGCGAGGTGGTGGAGGGTCAGCTGATCCGTTCCGAGATCGTCGTCATCGCGGGTGCCGTCGGTGGCGGCGCCTCCGAGGACGTGCGGGACGCACTCGCCGACCTCGGCAACCTCGAGGTGGACCGGGTCGCGATGCATCCGGGATCGGTCCAGGGTTTCGGTCAGCTGGGCCGGGACGAGGTCCCGACGTTCCTGCTCCCGTCCAACCCGGTGAGCGCTCTCGTGGTGTTCGAGGTGATGGTGCGCCCACTGATCCGCATCGCGCTGGGGCGCAGGCAGCCGATGCGACGCGTCGTCACCGCCCGCACCGTCGCACCGATCACGTCCATCGAGCACCGCAAGGGTTTTCTCCGCGGTCAACTCATGCGCGACGAGGCCACGGGGGAGTACCTCGTCCAAGCTCTCGGCGGGGCGCCGGGCGCGTCCTCGCACCTGCTTGCGACGTTGGCCGAGGCCAACTGCCTGGTCCTCATCGACCCCGAGATCACCGAGGTCCGGACCGGTGACCAGGTGGACGTGGCCTTCCTGGCGCAGCGGGGCTGATGGCACCGCGACAGTGTGAGACGGGATGACACAGCATCCGGGTTGGCCGCCGCATCTCGGGCCCCTGCGCGTGAAGGGCGGCGTCGTCACCGTGCGCGCCATCAGGTTGCGTGACGCGTCGGCGTGGAGCCGTCTGCGCACCCGCGACCGCGCGCACCTCGAACCGTGGGAACCGACCGGGGAGGCGCCCTGGGAAGCGCGCCACCATATTTCGGGATGGCCCGGACTGTGCAGCAGTTTGCGTTCGGAGGCCAGGAAGGGCCGCATGCTGCCGATGGCCATCGAACTCGACGGCAATTTCTGCGGCCAGATCACGATCGGCAACGTGGTGCGGGGTGCACTGCGCTCCGCCTGGATCGGTTACTGGGTGGCCAGCGACGTCAACGGACTCGGGGTGGCCACCGGCGCGCTCGCGCTGGGGCTCGATCATGCCTTCGGACCCGTGGGGTTGCACCGCGTGGAGGCCACCGTGCGTCCGGAGAACCTGGCGAGCCAGGCGGTGCTGCGCAACGTCGGCTTCCGCGAGGAGGGTCTCCTCAAGCGCTACCTGGATGTCGACGGGCAGTGGCGCGACCACATTCTGGTCGGCATGACCGTCGAGGACGTGCCCGGCACGGTGGCGGATTCGCTCGTGCGGAGTGGCAAAGCCACTTGGGGCTGACCGCCGAAGCGGACATGGACAAACGTCCAGCTATGCGGCAGTTATCTCACGGTATCAAAGCTTCCTGACCGGGGCTCCGCTTTCGGCGAGTCTTTGCCGGATCGTTCCCTCTGCCCTTTCGGGGCATGTCGAGCACCACATTTTCGCGTTACGCATGTGACACCTGAGTATGGTGAGATCGGCGCGTCTGCGAAGATGTGCGTGTTCATGCGGTTAGCCTGGGTGGGTCAACAGCGGTATCCATGCTGGTAGACGATTGGGAGGAGGTCGCCGTATGCCGAACTCGTTTCTCTGGATCGGGCTCGTCGTCGTGTGGCTCTTCGTCCTGGTCCCGATGCTGGTGAACAACCGCCCCCGGATTCGGCAAACCAGTGACGCAGCACTCGCGACGCGCGTGCTGCACCGCGGTGACGAACGTCCCGTGCAGCGTGGACCCGCGGCTGGACACCGCAGCGACCCGTACTGGCAACCGGAACCGGACCACTACGGCTACGACGCGGAGGACCTTGTGGACACTCACGCAGAGGAAGACGAGTTCGACGGTGAGCGGGCACCGGTCGGTGAGTACGTACCGGTGCGCCGGGGGCGTGGCGGCTTCGATCCGGAGGCCGACGCGATCGCGCGCGAGGCCCGGTATGCATTTCGTCAGCGGTCGGTTCTCGGCCTGGTGTTCGCCACGATCATGTCGGCGGCCCTCGGGCTGATCATCTCCCCACTGATGTGGTGGGCGTTCGCGGCCGGTGTGGTGGGCCTGTTCGGCTATTTGGCGTATCTGCGCCGGCAGGTTCAGATCGAGCAGGAGATCCGTCGCCGGCGGACCGCGCGTCTCAACCGGTCGCGGTTGGGTGTCGAGTCCCGCAGTGACGAGGAACTCCGTCTCATCCCGGCCCGATTGCGGCGTCCGGGCGCCGTCGTCCTCGAAGTAGACGACGAGGACCCCGAATTCGACCATCTCGAACACTTCGACGACGCGCCGATGCAGCAGGCCACGATGCGCCGGGCTGCCGGTGAGTAGCCGGGCGAATCGGGCCGAAAGCCACGTCGGTGTAGGCGATTCGCTCCCGCCGCTGGTGGCCTGCTACAGTTTGCCGAGCGGATCGCAGGATCCGCACGGGGCTGTGGCGCAGTTGGTAGCGCGCTTCGTTCGCATCGAAGAGGTCAGGGGTTCGATTCCCCTCAGCTCCACCACAGAAGAGGCACTCACTCCATCCGGAGAGGGTGCCTCTTCTGCATTCCGGCCCAGGTGAGCGCCGCCGTCAGGGGTGCGAGAGCGTGGCGCCGCGCGAATGCTCGGCTCTTGGATTTGCCAAAAGGTAACTGAATGCTGTGTACTGTCCGTAGGTCATCAAGGGGTCGATCGCACGGGGTGGAAATACATGCAGGCAATGGACAAGATCTCGAAGTTCTTGGAGCCGGCGACGGTGGTCGCGACCATCACCGCGACGATGTTGCTGGTGAACGTCCTGTGAACTCCGGCCGACCAACCGACGTCGCGAGGGCCGCGTCGGAGACGCCGACCTTCCGCTGACCGATCAGCACCTCCAGGCCACTACGCCGAACCCGTAGGGGTTCTCGGAAGCTGCTCGAGTCCCACCTGGCTCGGGCACCGCTGGTGGTGCCGGTTCCCCGACACCGGCACCACCAGCACCTCCACTCGATTCGCTCGATACCATGACAGCGGCGACGTCGCCGTCGACGTGGTGTCGTGTCGTGAATACGAGGGGGGTGCACAGTGAGCGCGCGTCGTGTTGTTCGAAGGCTGACCATGGTCGGACTGGCGCTGGCCTTCTTGTCCGGGCTCGGCTGGGTCACCGTCTCGGTGTTCCCGTCCGACGCCTCCGCCGACCCCCAGTACAACGACTGCGCCAGTAGTCGTTGCGACGACGGTTCCTCGGAGTCTCCCGGCGGCGGAACGCCTCGGCATCCTCATCCGCCGTGTGAGAGTCGTCGCGGCTGCGGCGGAGAGCCCAGCGAGACACGGGAACCGAGCGAGACACGGGAACCCAGCGAGACCGGGAAGCCCAGCGAGACCACGGAACCGTCCGAGACCACGCAACCGTCCGAGACCGCCGAACCGACGGAGACGCCGACACCTTCGACATCACGGGTCGTGGTCGCTCCGCCCCGTCCGATCACGTTGCCGCCGGTGGGCGAACCGAACATCGCGCGCCCGGACACGTCGGGGGACGACGACTCCGGAAACGATTCGGGGTCCGATGCTGCTGAAGCCGCCCCGGGCTCCGAGGATCCTGCCGCACCCCCGGCGTCCGGGGGAGCGCCGGCCGGAGGTTCCGGTTCCGGAGCCGCCGCGGCAGCCCCGGGGGTGAGTGGTCCCGCGGATTCCGCACCTCAGGATCGGCCCGCCGGGGAGACCCCGAGCGGCGACGGACCGTCGCCCGCTGCGGGGGCACCGGCCCAGGACGATCCGGCCGCCGCGCCGCCGGGAATGGTTCCTGTGGTCCACAGTGAGCCGTTGCCTGCGATCACCGTTCTCGGTGGGGTCGGCGTGTTGTTGTGCTGCGCCGGCGGGGCGGGTGCGCTGACCTTCAAGGGTGCTCGCGCACAACAGGCGCGCATCGCGGCCGCGCGGGCGGAATTCTTCCCGCCCGCTTCGAGTGGAGGGATGTAGTCGTGGGGGCGAACAGATCTCATCGTCGGGTCGCGGCAGCCGTGGATGCGGTGTGTGACGCGGCGGCCCGGGCCGAAGCCGTGTCACTCCGGCACGTGGTGGACGCGGTGGCCCGCGAACGGCAGCGTCCCATCGAACTCGATTTCACGAAGCCGATGGCGCCCGGTGTGTGCGGCCAGAGGCGCGCGTACCCGGACCGGGACGTGATCGTGCTGGCGCCGGGCCTGCCCGACCTCGACCGCACGCTTGCGCATGAGCTGGGTCACATCGTGTTTCGACACGAAGGAGCCGAGATCGTCGCCGCGACGCTCGAAGCCGGTGACGATCTGATCGCCTACATGCTCAGCCAGCGGTCGCGACGGCGGGGAGACGAGCAGCCGTCCGACGAGGTGGCCGAGTGGGAAGCCGAAACGTTCGCGTCGATGCTGCTCATCCGGTTGAACACGATGCAGGGCCGCGGAACTCCCGTGTCCGTGCTCCGCTACGACGAGGCGATCGGCTGATGGGCTGGCTGGTTGCGCTCGTCGTCTGGACTGCCGCGGGTGCCCGGATCGGCCGGGTCGCCGCGCGTCAGCCGACGCCGCTGCGCGTCGCGATGGTGGTGGCCGTCTCCAGCGCGGCCCTCGCGTCCACGTTGGCCGTACCGGATGTCGCCGGGCGCCTCGACACCGTGGCCCCGGCTGTCGGGCTGTCGGAGATCATCCTCGAACTGGCGTGGACGCTGTTCGCCGCCGCGAGCGCGGTCGGCGCGATCTCCGTGTGGCCGATACTCCCACGTCCTGCGCTGCGTGCCGTCGCCGTGGTCGTCTACACCGTGGCCATCGTGCTCGGAATCGGGCTTGCCGGTGGATATCCCGTTCCTGCGCTGGTGTTCATCGTGATCGCGCTGACCGCGGTGGTCGTGACCGGGGTCCGGCACGTCGCGTGGACACCGCTCGGCCGCGGAATCTCACTGATCGTGGTCGGATCGGCGATCGTCCTGGCTGCGGCGGCCGTCGGACTGGTGCGTGAGGTGTCGGGCGAGACGTGGGCCGTCGGCTCCTCGCCGGCGTACACCGTCGCGGCCGTGATCGTCTCGGTCGGCACCGTCTGGGTGCTCGTCGAAACCTGGTTCCGCGCCCGGCAGGACCTGCGCCGCACGGACACACTGCATTCGGTGCTCGTTTCACGGTTCCCCGAAGTGGTCGAGGGCGACGGCAAGGGGAGCACGACCGTCCTCCGCGCCTCCGACGCCGTCGCACACGTCATGGATGCGCTGTACCTACAGGCGGGCGCGGGCATGCTCGACACGGAGGAACAGGAGCTTCCGGAATCGGCCGCCGAACGCGCCCGGATTCTCGCCCGCTGGATCGACGACCCGGTCGCCTCGGACGTCCTCGACACCGAGTGGATCGCGCCGCCCCAGGGTATGTCGCCGCGCCGATGGGTGCTCGATCTGGCGGACGCGTACGCCGACTTCCGGAACTCGGCCCCGGTGCCTGCGAAAGCGGACACCGTCGAATCGGCTGCGGAATAGTCTTCAGCCGCCGGTCAGTCCGGCGAACCGGTGACGAGCCACCCGCAGGGCGAGGCGAGGTCTTCGGCCTCCGGCGGTCCCATGGATCCCGCGGGATACGGCTTGGCCGGGGGAGGGTCACGCAGCAGTGCGTCGGCGACGGTCCAGACGTGCGCCAAGCCGTCGGGGCGCGTGAACAGTGACCGGTCGCCGTGCAGGACGTCGAGGATGAGCCGCGAATACGGTGCGAGGGCGTGGGCGAGCGGCACCGTGTCGAGGGGCAGACCCAGGTGGCCCACCGTCAGGCTGTCGTCGGGTCCGGGTTCCTTGACCACCATGGAGATGTCGATCTCGCCGTCCCCGGACAGATCGAACGTCAGGACGGCACCGTCCGGCGGAATGTCCGTGAGCGGGCCACGGGGACTTCGGAAGACGAGGCTGACCCGTTGCCGGCTGACACCCAGCATCTTTCCGGTCCGGAGGAGGAACGGCACCCCACGCCAGCGGTCCGTGTCGACCCACAGCCGTGCGGCGACGAACGTCTCCGTCGTCGAATCGTCCGCGACACCGTCGACGTCGCGGTACCCCTCGTACTGGCCGAGCACCACGTCGGCCGTGTCGAGGGGACGGAACGCCCCGATCACGGATTCGCGGGCGGATTGGAGATCGTCGGCGCCCAACGTTTCCGGGGGCTCCATCGCGATCTCGGCGGCGACCTGGAACAGGTGTGTCACCAGCATGTCCAGGACAGCTCCGGTGGCGTCGTAGAACCGGGCGCGGTCGTCGATGTCGAGCGTCTCGGGCACGTCGATCTGCACCTGCTCGACGTGTTCCCGGTTCCAGACGCCCTCGATCAGCCCGTTGGCGAAGCGCAGGATGTGCAGATTCTGGGTGCTCTCCTTGCCGAGGAAATGATCGATTCGATAGATCTGCTTCTCGTCGAGGACATGGTGCACGGCTTCGTCGAGTTCGGTGAACGCCTCCTGGGACGTCCCGAACGGCTTCTCGTACACGACACGTGCGCCACGGGCCAGGTCGTGAGCGCCGAGCGCGCGGGTGGTCTCGGCGAACGTGCTGGGTGGCAGGGCCAGGTAGTGCACCATCTGTGCGTCTGCCGCGTCGAGATCTTCCCGCGCCTGCCGAACGGCCGCGGGGAGCGTTCCCGGGTTGTCCGGGGTGAAACCGCCGCCGGCGAATCTCAGCCGCCGGGCGAACGTCTCCCAGTCGGTGTCGTCGTGCGGCACTCCGAACTGGTTCACGACGTCGCGCACGTGGTCGCGGAACTGATCGTCGGATACGTTGCCCCGGCCGGTGCCGATCAGCATCCACTCGGAGTTCAGGAGCCCTGATCGAGCGAGCTGGAAGAACGCGGGGAGGACCATGCGTTTGGACAGGTCCCCGGTGGCACCGAAGAGGACGAAGATCGTGGGACCGAGCTGCGGTCTGTCAACCATTGCTCCATCATGCGCCACGTGAGCACACCGGGCAGGGCATTCCGGCGGTGTCGTCGGGTGCGCCCGGTGACTTCTACCCGGACGTCGGGTGCGACCTGCGGCGAACTCGTTGCCGCCCAACGACTCCGGTGGTCAGCGGGACGCGTCCGGTGGGACCTCCGGCAACCCCTCGCTGGCGCGGAGTTTCTCGGCCATCGTGGTGAGCAGATTCTGCGACTCTTCGGAGAGGTCGAACGCGCGGCTGGAGAGCTTGCGTAGTCCGTATCCCTGGAGTTGCGAGAGAAGCTCGAGATCGTGGTCGATCTTCGCGGCGTAGATGTCGTTGAAGAAGTAGTCGGGCTTCACCTTGAAGAAGCGGGCAAATGCCGCGACCGTCTCGTCGGAGGGGTTGGTGCGTTGTCCCGACCGGAGCTGGGAGATGTAGGGCTTCGAGATCTGATGTCCGTCTGCGATGAGTGCCGCCGCGACCTCGGCGTTGGTATGCGGTTTACGTCCCGGAGGGTGGACCGTGTCGAAGAGCTTGTTCAACCGCGCAGCAAAATCTGCCATTGTGAGCCGCCGGGTCCTCTCTCGTGCGGGCGTCAGTCGTGTGAACGACACCGTACCATGATGATAACCGATTGATAACTCACAGACATAGAGGCAAAACGTCGTCCGCCGACTCCGTGCTTATCTCATATATGTTTCAACGATCGCCTGTTCGTCGCTCGCTGATCGCCGACATTTCGGGCGCCCTCTGTGCTTGTCACGCACGTTCTACCGTTGAAAGTTCAAGAGAGGCGCGGACGTGGGCTGAAGGGAGCGCGCCGGGCTGGTTGCGGTTGCCGAGCCGATTGCGTGGTTGCTCTTTCAATCACTGAGAGTTAGCTGGCAACGTCGCAGGGGTGTGCGCCGGGAGGCCGTGGCGCCTATAGTCCCAGTTCAGCGCCATTGTGTTGCGTTGCGCATCGCAACGTGGCGAGGTCGCTCGCGGCCCGCGGGGCCTCGTGAACACTACTGTGAAGTAGTGGCATCCGCACGGGCGCCGGGCCGCGCGCCCCCGATCCGCGTCACGGCCGCCGCGTGCCCTTCACGAGTCCGCCCCGCCTGGTTGGACGAGTGTCCAGCTCAGCCGGGGTTTTGCCGCTCCGGGGCGCCCCCCGAGTCTGGCCAAATCTGAAGCCGTCGGGGATGATTGTGATATGGAACACAGAATGAGTGACGCCGAGCTTCGGAAGGCGATTCGAGTTCTGCGCGAGCGCGCCGACGACGCCCGGCACCGAGGAAACGACGACGACGCCAACGGAATCGAGAGGACGATTCGTACCTATCAGGAAGAAATGACCCAGCGGTTGTGAACCGTCACGGACCGGCCCGGGGAGGGCCGGTTCGCGTTTTTCCTCGGGAAAGGCACCCCTGCAGTTGCGTGCGCGCAATCAGATTGCGTGCGTAGACTTCCAGCCGACACGGATCGGTGACGACGGGGGCGCGCACGGCTATGGCGATCAAGACGCTGGACGGCAAGAAGTGCCTGATCACGGGTGCAGGTAGCGGGATCGGGCAGGCGACCGCCCTGGCGGCCGCGGCGGAAGGCGCCGAACTCTTCCTCACCGACATCAACGAGGTCGGCCTGGCACAGACGGTCGAACAAGTCGGCAGCCGCGGGGGCACCGTCAGTTTCTCGCGTGCCCTCGACGTGTCCGACTACGACGCCGTCGCCGCATTCGCCGCCGATGTCCACGATCAGTTCGGCAGCCTCGACGTCGTCATGAACGTCGCCGGCATCTCCGCGTGGGGGACGGTCGAGAATCTCGAACACCGCCATTGGAAGTCCATGGTGGACGTCAATCTGATGGGCCCGATCCACATCATCGAGAGTTTCCTGCCCCCGATGGTGCGGGCGGGACGCGGCGGTCACCTGGTCAACGTCTCTTCCGCCGCCGGTCTGCTGGCGTTGCCGTGGCATGCGGCCTACAGCGCAAGCAAATTCGGGCTTCGCGGCGTGTCCGAGGTTCTGCGGTTCGATCTCAAACGGCACGGCATCGGCGTGAGCCTCGTGGTTCCCGGCGCGGTCAAGACGCCGCTGGTGGGCACGGTCGAGATCGCCGGGGTCGATCGCGACGACCCGCGCATCCAGAAGGCCATCCACCGCTTCGAGAAGCGGGCCGTCACGCCCGAGAAGGTCGCGTCCTGCATCATCGCCGGCATCAAGAAGGACCGGTACCTGGTGTACACGTCGCCGGACATCCGGTTCGGCTACTGGTGGGCCCGCAAGTTCTCGCCGCCGTACGACTTCGTGATGCAGAGGGCCAACGACCAGTTCAGCAAGTTCCTGTAGGAGCTAGAACTCTCCGCCCCGACCGGGGGCGCTCGGGGCCAGCACCGTCCCGTCGGTGAATCGGACGCCGTCGGTGCACCGGCACTCGACCTGCCCGCCGCCGAACTGCTCGGCGTGGAGCCGCGCGTACAACCCTTGCCGTGCAAGGAGTTCGGTGTGCGTTCCGCGTTCGATCAACGTTCCCTCGTCGATCACGAAGATCACGTCGGCGTGCTGAATGGTGGACAGCCGGTGGGCGATCGCGAGGGTGGTGCGTCCGCGCATCACCTCACCGAGTGCCCGCTGGACGAGTCGCTCGGAAACCGTGTCGAGTGCGGACGTCGCCTCGTCGAGGATCAAGACACGGGGGTTCTTCAGCAGCACCCGCGCGATGGCCAATCGCTGTTTCTCGCCACCGGACAGGCGGAATCCTCGTTCGCCCACCAGAGTGTCGTATCCGTCGTCGAATCCGAGGATGCGGTCGTGAATGTTGGCGGCCGCCGCGGCGGCCTGCAGTTCGGCATCGGTCGCGTCCGGTTTGGCGTATCGAAGGTTGTCGGCGATCGAGGCGTGGAACAGATACGGGTCCTGGGTAACCATTCCGACCGCCTCGGCGAGCGAGCTCATGGTCAGGTCGCGCACGTCGTAGCCGTCGACGCGGACGGCGCCACTGTCCACCTCGTGCAGGCGCGGGACGAGATAACAGAGCGTGGTCTTGCCTGCGCCGGACGGCCCGACGAAGGCGGCGAGCTGACCCGGCTCGATCTCCAGGGACGTGCCCGCCACCGCCCAGCGCCGGCTGCGACGTTCCGCCGGTTCGGTGTCGGGCGCCACCGCGGCCGGGAAGCGAGGAGCGACGGTCGTGACGCCGCGCATGCCGCCCCCACCGCCGCGCCCCAGGCTGCGCAGTGCCACCGGGTCGGGGTCGGCGGTGGCAAGCCGGACGGGCGCGGGATACGCGAAGTACACGTCGTCCAACTCCACCCGTCCGGGGGAGTCCGCGGGCAACTCGACGGCGTCCGGGCGGTTCACGATCGCGGGTTGCAGGTCGAGGTACTCGAAGATGCGGCGGAACAACGCCATCGACGTCTGGACGTCGAGGGTGACCCGCATCAGCGAGACCAACGGTTGCAGCAGCCTGGCCTGCAGGGTCGAGAACGCGACGAGTGTGCCCGCCGAGAGCGCCGCGGAACCGCCGCTGACGAGATACCCCGCCAGCAGGTAGACGAGTGCGGGAGTGATCGCCATGAACGAGCTGACGACGGCGAAGAAGCCCTGACCCGTCATGGCCTGCCGCACCTGCAGTTCGGTCTGCCGCGCGTTCTCGATCCGATACCGGTCGAGTTCGGTGTCGGCCTGGTTGAACACCTTCGTCAGCAGAACACCCGAGACGCTCAGCGCCTCCTCGGTGATTGCGGTCATGTCCGACAACGACTCCTGCGTCTTGCGCGCCAGAACCCGTCGCCGGGCGCCGACCCGTCGCTGCAGGTAGATGAAGCCGGGGAGCAGTGCGACCGCAAGAAGCGTCAGCTGCCACGACAGCAGCAGCATCGCGATGAGGGACGCGGTCACGGTCACGACGTTCGACAGGATGCTCGACGCCGTGGACGTGAGGACCGACCGCACCCCACCGACGTCGTTGGCCAGACGCGATTGGATCGAGCCGGTCTTGGTCGACGTGAAGAACGCCAGTTCCATCTTTTCGAGGTGGGCGAACAGACGCTCCCGCAGATCCGCCATCGACAGGTTGCCGACCTTGGTGGTGAGGTAGCTCTGGCCGACGCCGATCAGCGAACCCGTGAGCGTCACCGCGATCATGGCCACGACCAGCCACAGCAGCAGTGTCAGATGGACACCGCTGCCGTCGGTGGGAAACAGTGCGCGGTCGAACACCGCCTTCGTGAGGAAGGGATTCACGATGCCCAGCAGTGAGGACACGACGATGGCGGCCGCGACGAGCACCAGCCACCCGCGGTAGGGATGCAGGAGCGCCCAGATGCGGGGGAGCAGCGAAGGCTCGGCGGGTGCCTCCGAGGCCTGCTGTGTGGATGTGGGACCGGTCGCGGGCATCTCCCCATCGTGCCCATCCGCCGCGGTCCTGGCGAGCCGATTCGACGCGGCCCCGTCGTGCTGCTCCGGTCCGGTGGTTACGGTAGGTCCCCGTGCTCGGGGATGCCGAGTTCGCCTCGCACCGCGGCGAGGAAATCTTCCTGGGCGCTCATCCCGGCCTGGAAGTGGTCGGCGAACTGTTGTTGGCGGGTGGACAGGGCGTCCGCAGACACGGCGTCATCCGTCGCGAAGTCGGTGCTCAGCCAGCCGACCGTCTCGGATCCGGCCAGGTATTCGACCACCATGCGCCGTGCCGATTCCACCACCGGTTCGGATCCGATCAGCTCCACCGCCGTGAACTTCGAGCCGAGGACGACGTTCTGTTGCGGCAGCGGGCGGAGGACTTCGGCGAGCACGGTCAGGAGATAGGGTCCGTCGAAGTGGTCGAATGCCACCGAGACGGAACCCGACGTGATGCTCACCTCGTTGGCCGCGGTCAGGAGCTCCGAGTAGATCTGCTGCCGCTGCGTCCGCAGGAACTCGTTCGAGGATTGGTTCACCGTCGCCTCCACCTGATTCGAGGTGTTCAGCAAGGTGAACACCCCTCCGCACACGGAGCCGATCAGGGTGCCGACAACGGCCATCGAGGCCACGAGCATACTGAGCCGAAACTCGTGGCGCCGCAAGTCCGTTCGATCGGGAGGCTTGACGCCGTCACGCTCGCTCATCGTCCTGCTCCCTTCGACGCATCACCGGTTCACCCCGACTGTCCCGTACGGCCGGCGACCCGTCGCGCGTAGTCGACTACTCGGTTGCGACACCCCGTCGCGAGCGCTGAACCGGGCCACTGCGTTGGTGGGCCCCGATCGAGGTTCTCTACATCCTTCGGGAACGTTGTTCGAAGAGGTTTCAGCGATGCCCGGCGTGCAGGCAGTCCTCGAACAGGGTGCGCACTTCGTCGACGTGCCGGTCGAGATCCGCGAGGTTCCAGCCCTCGGTCGGCACAGGTGCGAGGACGTCGACATCGACGGTGCCGGGGTGCGCGACGAGCGAGTTCCGCCACATCCGTTCGCCCGCGTTGTGGATGACGATCGGCACGATCGGCACGCCCGCCTGCATCGCCAGATGGAATCCGCCCTTCTTGAACTTGCCGAGACGCGGAGTCGGCGATCGGGTGCCCTCGGGGGCGATCGCGATGGAGATGCCGGACTGCAGTTTCTCCACGGCCGGGCGGAGCGCAGCCCTCGCCTTCGTGCTGTCCGCCCTGTCGATGTACGCGACGTCGAGCAGCGCCCCCACGGGAATGAACCGGGGATCGCGCGCGGCCTCCTTCTTCGCGACGCCGGTGACGTCGCGCCGGATGACGCTGCCGATCACCAGCATGTCGAGCGAACTCTGGTGATTGAACATGAAGACCGCGGGCCTGGCCGACCAGGCGTTCTCCTTGCCCTTGATACGCACGTTGATCCCACAGATCGCGAGCGCGAGATCCGGGCCGAAGCTGCCGACCAGGTTGGCGCCCGTCTGCCGGTTCTGGGTGAGCAGGCCGGCGGAGACACCGAACGCGGCCGCCCCCATCAGAGCGCCGATCGCGGTGGTGGTGCGGGCGATGGACATCGGGTCGGCGCCGCTCTCCGGAGGTCGCAGATTCACCGACGGCCACCCGTTCTGCCGCGCGGTCGCCGCCAGCTTGCGGTCGGGGTTCAGCGCCACGGGATGTCCCACCGACTTCAGCATCGGAACATCTTCTGCGCCGTTGGAGTACGCGAAGCTGTCACCCAGATCCGCTCCGTGCTTGTCGGCGTACTCGCGCAGCGCCTCGGCCTTGGCAGGACCCCACAGCGGCGGCGATTCGAGCTTCCCGGTGAGCATTCCGTCCAGAACCGCGGGCCGGGTGCACAGCACGTCCTCGGCGTCGATGTCGAGGTCCGCGGCCACCGACAGTGCCTGATAGGGGGTGGCGGAGGTGGCCATCACCACCCGGTGACCGGCGTGCCGGTGCGCGGCGAGCAGTCCGCGGACCTCCGAGAAGATCATCCTCGCGATCTCCTGGCGGAACAGCCGCTGCCCCCACTCCTGCATCTCGTCCTCCATGCGCCCGGCCAGGCTCTGCACTCCGATGCGCATCAGGTTGCCGATATCGGCACCCCGGAAGCGGGTCTCCACCGCGGCGCCAGTGGTGCGCAGAAGCTCGGCCACGCTGATGTCGAAGCGACGCAGGCGATCCCGATAGACGACGCTCGCGGAGTACCCGCTGATCAAGGTGCCGTCCAGGTCGAACGCGGCGAGGGTGCCCGGGCCGGGAACGGCGGCCGCGATGTCGTCGTGGAGACTGCGGAGATCGCTCATCTACTCACCTACCACCCATCTGGCCGAGATTCTCGTGCGCGATCGCTCGGATGCGCAGCACCTGATCGATCAGGGTCTGGAGTTCGGCGTCGAACTCGACCCGCCGGGCCGCCATGTTCTCGGCATTCGGTTCGACCAGGCCACGGTTTCGCGCCAGCTTGAGCGCGGTCGTGAACAGTTCGGCCGAAATCGACTCGCTGCTCCCGATCTGCTGCCGGAGACGCCGCTGCTCGGCGAGCGCGAGGCACGACGTCATGAAGGCCTTCTCGTCGAACTTCCGGTCCACCGGAGTCCGGAGTAACTGGCCCGCGACCACGGCGTACGCCTCCAGGAACGGTTGCAGAACCCGGTGCGCCAGATGAATCCGCATCCCGGACAACAGGTTCGCTGCATGCTGCGGATCGCCCAGGTTCGACTCCCACGCCGGGTCGATCAGATCCAGTTCGGCCCGCAGTTCCTTCCGGAAGCTGTCTTTCTCGCTGAAGAAGAATTCGAACTTGAGGAGATCGCGAATGCGCAGCGCCAGATCCCATCCGTCGTTCAGCGGGTCGGTGAACTTCTGGTCGACCGCCGCCCGCAGCACCATTTCCGCGATCGCCCGCATCACTAGGAAATGAATGGTGTTGTTGCGGTAGAACGCTGCCACGAGATGCTGATCCCGTCCGAGGTAGAACACCCGTTCGCTGCCCTGATCGAAACTCCGCAGCACCCCGGAATCGAGATGGGTCCGCACGGCCTTGCGGATCACCTGCGGATCGGTCAGGTCCACATCGCCCGCGGTCGGCAACGCGCGCGCCGTGATGTAGTCCACCAGTGGTCCGAGAATGGCACCGACCTCGGCGACGGTGAGCGCCCGGTCCTCGATGCCGAGGAACGCGAGCATGACGAGCGACGACGCCGTGACGGGCGTGACCTCGTTGATGCGGTGACACACCTCGAACGCCGTCTTCTGTACCGCCAGCCGCAGGTCGTCCTCCTGGCCGAGGTAGTCCGCCAGTGACATCGGCCTGCCGACGTTGACGTGCGCGACACCGTGCCGTTGACCCTGTGCCCGAACGTATCCGAAGAGCCACCGCAGACTCTCCTTGCTCTTCGCCTGGCCGTGCGCCTCCGCCGCCATCGCTCCGACCTCGTACAGCTGGTCGTAGGTCAGTGACACCGGGACGAGGTACACGTCGGACATGCCACTGTCCTGGAAGGCCTTCGCGAGGTAGTTGAGCAGACCGAACCGCGGCGGCCGCAACTTCCCGGTGCGGCTGCGCCCGCCCTCGATGTACCACTCGAGGTTGAACCGTTTCGTGAGGAGATAGCGCATGTACTCGCGGAGCGTCCACTTGTAGATCTCGTCGCCCTCGATCTTCCGGCGGATGAACACGGTGCCGCTGCGCTTGCCGATCGGTCCGATCGGCCAGAAGTTGATGTTCAGACCGCCCATCACGTGATTGAGCGGAAGGTCGTTCGCCAGCAGCGCCGGCCGCAGCACCAGCGGATCGAGGTACGAGCGGTGGCTCGGCAGGAACACCAGGGAATGCTCCTTGTTCAACTCCCGCAGTTCGTCGAGCCGGGTGGTGTCGACGTCGAGACGGTAGGCGCGGGAGAAGTAGCGGCCCAACTGGTCCCACAGCGCGATGGCGCGCCTGCTCTGCGCGGCGACCATCTCGTCCAGTGCCCCACGGGCCCGGCGATCCACCTCGGCGACGGGGACGTTCAACTTCGCGGACAGCTCCCGGGTGCCGTCGTGGTATCGGCTGGCGTCGGTGATCTCGTCGACGACGAACCTCGACACCTTGTACTGCGTGCCCAGCAGGGTGCGCTCGGCCCGCTCGAGGGTCAGCGCGGCCTGGCGGCGAATGAAGTCCGGAAGCGACCCGCCGCCGTTCTCCGCGAGCCGGCGTTCGAGGTCGCTGAGCGGGGCCGGGTCGCCTTCCAGGACCTGGCACCGGGCCGGGTCGTCGCGCATCACCCGGCGCTGCATGTTCTGGCCGGGGTGCAGCGGATCCCGCAGCGACAGCGTCTCCCGGAATCGTTGCGCGCCGTCCGGATGGGTCTCCTTCGGCAGCCACACCACCCGGAGCGGGGTGAGCAGCGGATCATCCTTCCGGCGCACGAGATCGGCGAGGGCCTGGTCGGTGACGCGGACCGTCGGAGGCGGCTGACCGGAGTCGTTCGCCTGCCGCTCCAGCCACGTGCGGAGAACGTCGTCCTCCATGTCGCTCATCGTCTCGATGAGGTAGACCCGTGGCCGTGTCGTGTGCTCGTCCATCGTGCCAGCCTTTCCTTTCACCCGCGGCCCAGTTCGACGATCTCGTCGAGACTCTCCTGCAGGCACTGCATGAACCGCGCCGGCTCGGTGACGGCGGCGGTGTCGAGATTGACGCCGATGCAACACGTGCCGACGTGGGAGACGAGGGTGGCCATGACCGCACAGCCGGGGGCCGGGCCGAACGGGAACATCCGCTCGATCCGGGCACCCGCCAGATACACGGGCACGGGGACCCCGGCGACGTTGCTGGCCTGCAGATCGAGACCCGTCGACTGTGAGAGGTACCAGTTCGCCAGCACCACCGTCGGAAGCCGGACCAGAAGGGGGGCGGCCGAATCCAGCAGTCCGAGTGCGGGTTCCTGGCGCAGCCCCAGGATGATCGCGCGCACCTTCTTGATCCGCGCGACCGGGTCGCGTTCACCGACCGGTCCGGCGAATCGGGCCGCGGCGAACCGGTTGCCGCCCGTCGGATCCGACGCCGAACGCATGCTCACCGGCATGCCCACCGGAATCGTCTCGAGGTCGCGGCCGAACGATTCGTGGTAGCGGCGGAAGCCGCCCAGCAGGGCCGCCACGTACGCGTCGTTCAGCGACCCACCGGAGACGTGAGCCGCGGAACGCAGTTCGTCGACACCCACCTCGAGCACCCCGAACCAGCGTCCGAGTCCGCGGTCGCGCAGCAGGTCCGAACCCGTGGTCGGGGGAGGGGTCACCACCCTCCGGATCGAGTTCGCGTACCCGGCGACCTCCGTGACACTGCCCACCGGGTCGCCGACGACGGTCATCGCCGTCCGCACCGCTCCGCGGATCAGGCCGCCGAGACGGCCGGGGGCGCTGCGCACGGTGTCGAGTGCCTGCTCGAACAGGGCGCCGCCGCCCGACATCTGCTCCGGCAACGGCGCGGGCCGATCCGGTTTGTCCGGCGACGGTTCGGGGCGCCTGCTGTGCAGCAGCGTCATCAACTGGATGCCGCCGAGCCCGTCCGTGATGCTGTGGTGCGTCTTCACCACGTAGACGGCGCGGCCGTCGTCGAGTCCCTCGATGAGCATCGCGCTCCACGGCGGCCGGGCGCGGTCGAACGGCTCGGTCGCCATGTGCCTGCACATCCGGAGCGCGTGGTCGAACGTCGCCGGCTCCGGCAGTCGCACCCGCGACAGGTGATAGTCGAGGTCGAACTCGGGGTCGACCGACCACATCGGATTGCCCAGCCGCAGCGTCGGCTCCACCACCCGCATCCGGATCCGCGGCACCATGTGCGACGCCCATTCGTGGGCGCGCACCAACCGGTCCCAGTCCGGCGGTTTGTCGAGGACGTCGACCGCGACGATCGGTGAGCGCAGCTTCGGCTGCACCTCCTCCATCCGCCACATCCCGGTCTCGAAGTCGGACATCGTGCGGTCCGCTCCCCAGGCGACGTCGGAGAAATCCACGTCGACGGCACTCGGCGGTATCAGAGGTTCGCCGTCGGCCATGCCCACCCTCATTCGGTTGCTCGAGTTGCCCTCAGCTGCTGCTTTTCCAGTGTGGACCCGCCCCGCAGATCGCGTCCCTGGTTCTGGCGGATTGCGCACCGGACTTTCTGTCTAAGGTGAGGACGTGCCGACTCTCCACCACGCGACGCTCGACAGGATCGACCCGGCCACCCTCTACCGGATCATGGTCCTGCGGACCGACGTGTTCGTCTTCGAGCAGGGCATCGTGTCGGAACCCGAACTCGACGGACGCGACCTCGAACCGACCACCACCCAGTTCTGGGCGGAGGAGGACGGCGAGGTTCTCGCGACACTGCGTGTGCTGGCCGACGAACCGACACTGCACCTCGGACGCGTCGCCACCGCTACCCACGCCCGCGGGCGTGGACTCGCGGGTCAGCTGCTCGAAGCCGTGTTCGAGGCATTCCCGGGCCCCGTCGAGATCTCCGCCCAGGCCTACCTCGAAAACTGGTACGGCCGTTACGGTTTTCGCAGAACCGGCGAGAACTACCTCGAAGCCGGCATCGACCACCTGCCGATGAGGCGCTCCGCGCCCGTGCGTGGCTGACGAGTCTCTGGACTCCGTCACCACTCACCGAGTTGTCGTAGGCTGCCGTCATGGCGAAAAGCTTCGACTACTCCGAACAGATCGCGTACCCCATCGACCGGGTGCACGCGACCGTGACGGATCGGGCGTTCTGGCAGCACCGGTTCGACGAGGCGCCGGAGAAACTCACCCTCGACGACAGCCGCGGCCCCGGCACCCTGACGGCGACGATGCGCGACAGCATCGGCGCGTCCTCCCTCCCCGGGCTGGTCCGCAAAGTCGTCTCGGGCGAACTGAAGGTCGAGCGCGCCGACGAATGGGGTGCCCTCGACGGCGACCACGCCGACGGCCGGATCAGTGGCAGCTCCACCGGGATCCCGGTGAAGATCGAGTGCACGTCGGTGCTCCGCGCGTCGGGCGACGTCACCGTCCTGGACGTCGCCGGATCGGTTCAGGTCAAGATCCCGCTCGTCGGCGGACAGATCGAGTCCCTCGTCAGGAAGCTGGTCGGCGACATGGTCGGGCAGGACCGCGACGCGATCGAGAAGTGGCTCGGCGACAGCTGACGCTCACACCCCGGACGCCGGGCCGTCGAGTTCGACGTCCAGCGTGCGGGCCCCCGGCCCCGCCGTGCCCAGCCGGTCGTGGCTATTGACGATCGCGCAGCTCCCGAGCGAGAGGCACCCGCAGCCGATGCAGCCGGTCAGGTTGTCGCGGAGCCGGATCAGCTGCTCGATCCGCTGATCCAGATCCGCATGCCACCGCGTCGAGAGCTTCTCCCAATCCTTCCGGTTCGGCGTCCTGCCCTCGGGAAGGGTCGCAAGGGCGTCCCGGATCTCGGCCAGCGGAATCCCGACCCGCTGGGCGATGCGGATGAACGCGACCCGCCGCAGCGTGTCCCTGCGATATCGACGCTGATTGCCGGACGTCCGCCTGCTGGTGATCAGCCCCTCGCGCTCGTAGAAGTGCAACGCCGACACCGCCACGCCACTGCGCTCCGACAGCTGCCCCGGCGTCAGTTCCTTGGCTCTCCACTCGGGCATCTCCACGACAGGCAACCTTTCACACGGTTACCTGAACAATACTCGAGGTCAGTCGCGGCGGAGATGTCCGTGCAGGTGATGCGTGAGCGGAGTCAGGTCGTGCGCCATCCACAGGTCGTACGTGAGGTCGCCGCCGCGCACCGACAACTGTCGCCGGATGCTGTGCACCGGTTTCGCGTCCGGGGACGCGCTCAGCACCACCATCGACAACTCGATGGTCCCCTCCCGGACCTGACCACGGTGGATCTCGGTGAATCCGGTCGGCTGGGCCACGAGCAGTTCCGCCTCGTCTTCGGCGACGAGCCGCAGGAACCCGGACTCCGAGTGCAACGGCCGACCGCTGCCCACCTCCTTCGTCCGAGACCGGTACGCCAGGAACGGTTTACCGGTGGGGGCGAATTCGATCTCCTCGGTGTATGCGAAGTTGTCGATCGTCGGGTACGCGCCCTCGCCCTCGCCGCGCCACAGACCGGCGAACGGCGCCAGGGCGGAGGGCACGGACGGAAAGGGCGGCGTGTTCGCAGACGAACTCGCCGCCGCATCCGAGTGCGCCGGCGAGAGAGTCGCGTTCTCGTCCATGAGATACCTCCGCCGTTTCACGGTACTCGCCTGCGGCGCCGAGGGACACGGTCGGCGACGGAGTGTTTGAGCGTGCCTGCCGGGCCCGCCGGCATTACCGTCTAGACATGAACGCGTCCGGTTCTGCACCGCTGGGGGCCAACTCCGAAGTCGGGCAGCTGCGTGCCGTCCTCCTGCACCGTCCCGGAGACGAACTGAAGCGGCTCACGCCCCGCAACAACGACCAACTGCTCTTCGACGGACTGCCCTGGGTCGACCGCGCGCAGGAAGAACACGACGCGTTCGCGGACCTCCTGCGCAGCCGCGGCGTCGAGGTCCTGCTGCTGTCCGACCTGCTCACCGAGACGCTCGGCGCCAGCGGCGCCGCCCGTATACAGGGCATCGGCGCGGCCGTCGACCCACGCAAACTCGGGCACACCCTGGCGCAGGAACTGGCCGCACACCTCCGCGGTGTCCCGGCCCCCGACCTGTCCACCATCCTCACCGCGGGCATGACCTTCGACGAACTCCCCGTCGCCGCCAACACGGCGTCGCTGGTCCGGCGCATGCACCACGGCGGCGACTTCGTCATCGACCCGCTGCCCAACCTGCTGTTCACCAGGGACTCGTCGTTCTGGATCGGACCCCGCGTGGCGATCACGTCCCTCGCCCTGCCCGCCCGCGTCCGCGAGACGTCCCTCACCGACATCATCTACGCCCATCACCCGCGTTTCCGCGGCGCCCGGCGCGCCTACGAATCCCACACGGCTCCCGTCGAAGGCGGCGACGTCCTGCTCCTCGCACCGGGAGTCGTCGCCGTCGGGGTGGGGGAGCGCACCACACCGGCAGGCGCCGAGGCGTTGGCGCGCAGCGTCTTCGAGGACGAACTGGCGCACACCGTGCTGGTGGTGCCCATCGCGCAGGCCCGGGCGTCGATGCACCTCGACACCGTGTGCACGATGGTCGATCACGACGCCGTCGTGATGTACCCGATCATCCAGGACACGCTGTCGGCGTTCACCATTCACCGCGAGGACAAGGGTGTGTCGATCCGCGGAGCCGATCCGTTCCTGACCGCCGCCGCCGAGGCCATGGGCATCGGCAAGCTGCGCGTCATCGACACCGGACTCGACAACGTCACCGCCGAACGCGAGCAATGGGACGACGGAAACAACACGCTCGCACTCGCACCCGGCGTCGTCGTCGCGTACGAACGGAACGTCGAGACCAACGCCCGGCTCGAGGCGTCGGGCATCGAGGTACTGCGGATCGCCGGTTCCGAACTCGGCTCCGGCCGCGGCGGGCCCCGCTGCATGTCCTGTCCGGTGGCTCGCGACCCGCTGTAGGCGCTGCGCGCCCGTGCGCCTTTTTGGTTGCTCCTACTACCAGAAAGGCGCACGGGCGCGCAGCGCCTAGAGGACCTCGCGGACCTTCTCGGCCGGGCGGGCGAGGACGGTGCCCTTGTCCGTCACTACGATGGGCCGCTCGATGAGGATGGGGTTGTCCACCATCGCCTCCAGCAGTTGGTCCTCCGACGCCTCGGCGAGCCCGAGTTCCTTGAAGGCGGTCTCCTTCTTGCGGACCGCCTCACTCGGCTTCAGCCCGGCGTCGTCGAGTAGTTTGCGCAACCCGTCCCGTGAGGGCGGGGTCTCGAGGTACTTCACGACGGTCGGTTCGATGCCCGCGTCCCGGATCAGTCCGAGGACGGTGCGGGACGTGTTGCATCGCTGGTTGTGGTAGATGGTCGCGGTGTTCGCCATACCCGACATTCTGCACCGGGGAACAAACCTGCCCGCAGGGAGCGCTGAACCAGGGTAGTAACTCGTGAATAGTCGACGAAAGAGGGAGATCGATCATGGCCGAGCACAGGGACGCGACTCCGCGGCGCATCGTCATCGCGGGTGGGCACGGGAAGATCGCCCGTCACCTCATCAAGATTCTCACCGCGCGCGGTGACCGCGCGGTCGCGCTGATCCGCAACCCCGATCACGAGCACGAGGTGGCGGCGCTCGGCGCCGAACCGGTGGTGATCGATCTGGAGAGGGCGAACGCGGACGACGTCGCGAAGACGCTCGTCGGTGCGGACGCCGCGGTCTTCGCCGCGGGCGCAGGCCCGGGCAGCGGCATCGCCCGCAAGGACACCGTCGATCGCGGGGCCGCGGTTCTCCTCGCGGACGCCGCCGAGAAGGCGGGAACGCGGCGATTCGTCCAGATCAGTTCGTTCGGGGCGGGGGAGCCGATCCCCGAGGGCACCGACGAGGTGTTCGCGGCCTACCTCGTCGCGAAGACGGCCGCCGAGGAAGACCTGCGCGCCCGCACCCACCTCGACTGGACGATTCTGCGTCCGGGCGGTCTGCTCGACGACGACCCGACGGGTCACGTCACGCTCACTGCGCCTCCCCTCGAGCGCGGCACCGTCCCGCGCGCCGACGTCGCCGCAGTGGTCGCGGCGCTCCTCGACCATCCGAACACTGCGAAGAAGACGCTGATGCTGACATCCGGCCCGACACCGATCGAGGAGGCCGTCGCCGCGGTGTAAGCATTGCGGCGCCGCAACCGCGCAACTACGGTCTGATACAACGCGTGGAACAACGGAGGTGGCGCCGGCCGTGGACATCGACATCGATCCGGATTCGTCGACCGCCCCGTTCGATCAGTTGCGATTGCAGATCATCGAGCAGGTGCGCAGTGGGCAACTGATCGCGGGAACGAAGATTCCCACGGTCCGCGCGCTCGCCGTCGAGGTGGGTCTGGCCCCGAACACGGTGGCCAAGGCGTACCGGGAACTCGGCGAGCAGGGTGTCATCGAAACCCGGGGCAAGCAGGGCACGTTCATCGCGAGCGGCGGTGACCCCATTCGCGCCGGGGCCGAGAAGGCCGCAACACGGTATGTGCAGGACCTGCGGAAGCTGGGGGTGTCCGACGAGGAGATCCTCGGCTTCGTGCAGTCCGCTCTCCGCGGCGCCGAATGAGGACGGCGCCGCATCCAGAAGGTGTGACCCCAGAAAGGTAGACACTCGGTATGGCTTCCGCACTCTTCCGCGACCTCGCACTACTGATTGCCCGGATCGGACTCGGCGTCGTCTTCGTCGCGCACGGCTGGCAGAAGTTCTTCGACTACGGAGTGAAGGCCACACAGGCGTCGTTCGCCGACATGGGCGTCCCGCTTCCCGACATTTCGGCTGTTGCGGCCGCCACTATCGAACTCGCGGGTGGATTTGCTCTCATCGTGGGGGTGGCCACACCGATCGCCGGAATTCTGCTGTTCCTCGACATGCTCGGAGCGCTGATTCTGGTGCACGCGGACAAGGGCGTCTTCGTCGCGAACGGCGGGTACGAACTCGTCGTCGCACTCGGCGTCGGGTCGCTGCTTCTCGCCGTGATCGGTGCCGGACGCCTCAGCATCGACGGGCTTCTCGGAAGAGGCTCGGGATGGGGAAAAACCGCAGCGTAACGATGCCGTAGGCTGGGTCTCGATTCGGTGTGAAGCGATGGGCTAGCTTGCTTTTACCATCAAAAATGACCAACGTAGTTGTTCATGGCAATGAATACTGATCTGCCTGATCAAGGTTCCGAGACCGCTGACGCGAGCGTCGGCGGAGGGCTCAAACGGGTCGGTGTTCGCACCGACCGCGTCGTGTTCTCCGCCGCTGCCGCCGCGGTCTCGGCAATCGTCGTCTGGGGGCTCGTGGCCCCCGACAATCTCGACTCCACGACCGGCAAGGCACTCGGCTGGCTGGTTACCGACATGGGCTGGTTGTTCGTCCTGTCGGCGTCCGGATTCGTCCTCTTCTCACTGTGGCTCGCGTTCAGCAAGTTCGGTCACATCCCGCTCGGCAAGGACGGCGAGAAGCCCGAGTTCCGGACGGTCAGCTGGATCGCGATGATGTTCAGCGCCGGCATGGGCATCGGACTGATGTTCTTCGGTGTCGCCGAACCGCTCGCGCACTACGTGACACCCCCTCCGGGTTCAAGCGGGGGCATCGGAACTGCGATGGCCACCACCATGTTCCACTGGAGCCTGCACCCCTGGGCGATGTACGCGGTTGTCGGACTATCGATCGCGTACGGCTCGTATCGCAAGGGTCGCAAGCAGCTGTTCAGCTCCGCCTTCATCCCGCTGCTCGGCCGCCGCGCGGAGGGGCCGATCGGGAAGTTCATCGACGTCCTCGCGATCTTCGCGACGCTGTTCGGCACCGCCGCTTCGCTGGGCCTCGGCGCACTGCAGATCGGGTCCGGTTTCCAGGTCGTCGGGTGGATGTCGGAGGTCAGCACGTTCCTGCTGGTCGCCATTGTCGCCCTGCTGACCCTCGCGTTCGTGGCGTCCGCCGTGTCGGGTGTCGCCAAGGGCATCCAGTGGCTCTCCAACACCAACATGGTGCTCGCCGTCATCTTGGCCCTGTTCGTGTTCGTCGTGGGACCGACGGTCCTGATCCTCAACCTGCTGCCCACCACGATCGGCGCCTACGCCGCGCAGCTCGCGCAGATGTCGGCCCGCACCGGAGCGTCGTCCGATCCGGCGACCGGCGAATGGTTGTCCTCGTGGACCATCTTCTACTGGGCGTGGTGGATCTCCTGGACCCCGTTCGTCGGCATGTTCCTGGCACGCATCAGCCGCGGCCGGACCATCCGCCAGTTCGTGGTCGGCGTGATCGTGGTGCCGAGCGCCGTGAGCCTCGTGTGGTTCGCGATCTTCGGTGGTGCCGGGATCAGCGAGCAGCGTGACGGAATCGACCTCGCCGGACAGGACACCCAGGAGGGGCAGCTGTTCGGCATGCTCGACCACCTGCCGCTCACCGGCATCACGACCGTCCTGGTGATGATCCTCGTCGGGATCTTCTTCGTCTCCGGCGCCGACGCCGCATCGATGGTGATGGGCACCCTGTCGCAGCGCGGTTCGCTGGAACCGCAGCGCTGGGTGGTCGTGTTCTGGGGTGTGCTCACCGGTGGCGTCGCCGCGCTCATTCTGTGGACCGGCGGCGACACCGCGCTGGACGGACTGCAGACGATGACGATCATCGCCGCGGCGCCGTTCGTCCTCGTGATGATCGGGTTGTGTTTCTCGCTCTACAAGGATCTGTCCCGCGACCAGATGATCGTCGACGGCCGGGAAATGCGGAGAGAGATGCGGAGAGTGGCGGCCAAACGTCGTCGCGACCGGATCTCGTCCCGCTAGAGAGACAGTCTGCGAGCCGCTCGGTGTCCCACGGGACCCGGGCGGCTCGACTCATTCCGGGGTCAGCGCCAGCTGGGATAATTCCGGGGTCAGCGCCAGCTGGGGAGCCACAGTTGGTGCTGCCACGTGTCCGGGGTGATCGGGACGGCCGTGAGGATCGGCCACAACCAGATGAAGTTGGCAACCACGAGCCCCACATAGAGGCAGACGGCGAGCAGGCCCGTGGTGCGCCGTTCGAGCGACGCCTTCGCGCTTCCCAGGATGTCGCCCAGGACCAGCGCGAGACCCATCACCATGAACGGCGCCAGCGCCACCGCATAGAAGTAGTACATCTGGCGGTCCAGGGTGGTCAGCCACGGCAGGAACGCGGCGCCGTAGGCGGTGAGGACGGTGGCGTACCGCCAGTCCTTCCGCACCACGGTCTGCCACAGCGCCCACGCGAGCATCGGCAGTGCCAGCCACCACATCGCGGGCGTCCCGATGAGCATGACGGCCTTGACGCAACTCGACGCGCCGCAGCCGGTGACGTGATCACCTTCGGCGAAGTAGTACAGCATCGGGCGCAGACCCATCGGCCACGTCCACGGCTTCGACTCCCACGGGTGATGATTGCCCGCCGAATTGGTGAGGCCTTCGTGGAACTGCAGGACGTTGCCGCTGTAGTACCACAGCGACCGGAGCGCGCCCGGCACGAACGACCAGGTGCCGCCCGTCCCGATCTCGTTGCCCACGGCATGCCGGTCCACACCCGTCTCGCTGGCGAACCACGCCCAGTAGCTGGCGAGGTACACGAACAGCGGCACGACGACCAGCGCATACAGCGCCGGGCCCACGTCGCGGACGCCGGCACCGAACCACGGTCGCCGCACCCCGTAGGCGCGCCGGGCCGACACGTCGAATGCGACGCTCAGAAGTCCGAAGAACACGATGAAGTAGATGCCCGACCATTTGGTGCCGCACGCCAGACCCAGCATGATCCCCGCGCCGAACCGCCACCAGCGCACCCCGAGTCGCGGACCCCAGTCGCTGTCGCCGATCCGGCCCTCGTCGTACACGCGGGCCATCCGCTCGCGGACCTGGTCGCGGTCCACCACCAGGCAGCCCAGAGCGGCAACCGCGAACACCGCAAGGAAGATGTCGAGCATGCCGAGCCGGGACGAGACGAACGTGACGCCGTCCGCAACCAGCAGGATCCCGGCGAGGCCGCCGATCAGAGTCGATCGGGTGAGCCGGCGGACGATGCGGATCACCAGCAGGACCATGATCGTGCCGGCCACGGCGGAGGCGAAACGCCAACCCCAGCCGCTGTAGCCGAAGATCGCCTCGCCCATCGCGATCAGCTGTTTGCCGATGGGCGGATGCACCACCAGTCCGTAGCCGGGGTTGTCCTCGAGCCAGCCGCCGGTGAGCACCTGCCAGCCCTGCGGCGCGTAATGCTTCTCGTCGAACACGGGAGTGCCCGCGTCCGTCGGGTAACCGAGCATCGTGAACCGGGTGATCGCCGCGATCGCCGTGACGAACAGAGTGACCACCCAGCCGCGGGCGCGGTCGACGGGACCGAAGTCGGGGGGCGGCACGAGCGGCGCCGGTCCGACCATGGACGGCTGTCGTGCGGAGGGCGTCGGTCGCTCGTCCGTCAGCATCGTCACGCCGCAATCGTAGGCTGTGGGTCATGACTGGTCGCCTAGTGCTCGCCGCAACACCGATGGGGGACGTGGGTGACGCCTCGCCGAGGCTGCGTACGGCGCTCGGGACGGCCGACGTCGTCGCCGCCGAGGACACCCGCCGCACCAAAGCCCTCGCCTCCGCTCTCGACGTGACGATCACCGGCAAGGTCGTCAGCTTCTACGACCAGGTCGAGACGGCCCGGCTGCCCGCACTCGTCGCCGACGTCGCATCCGGCAAGACCGTTCTCCTCGTCACCGACGCCGGCATGCCCTCCGTCAGCGACCCCGGGTACCGGCTGGTGTCGGCGTGCGTGGCCGAAGACCTGGCGGTGACGTGCCTGCCCGGACCGTCGGCGGTGACGACGGCGCTCGCGCTGTCCGGGCTGCCCGTCGAACGATTCTGCTTCGACGGCTTCCCGCCCCGGAAGCAGGGCCAGCGCAAGACGTGGTTGCAGGCCCTGATCGCCGAGCAACGCGCGTGCGTGTTCTTCGAGGCACCGCACCGGCTCGCCGACTGCCTGGCGGACGCGGTCGAGGTGCTCGGCGGAACCCGCCGCGCCGCCGTCTGCCGCGAACTGACCAAGACGTACGAGGAGGTCCGCCGCGGCACCCTCGCCGAACTCGCCGAGTGGGCCGCCGAGGGCGTCCGCGGCGAGATCACGGTGGTGGTGGAGGGAGCCACCCTCGTCGCGTCCGATCCCGCCGACCTCGTCGACGAGGTGGAGCGACTCGTCGCGGACGGCACCCGGCTCAAGGATGCGTGCGCGCTCGTCGCCACCACCGGCGTGTCGAAGCGGGAGCTCTACGAAACGGTGCTGGCCTCCCGGAAGGACTAGTCGGCCTGCGAGCGCTACCGCCGGAGGGCACGCTCCCCGGGAGCCAGCGACGCGTCGTCGGCGGCGGCCTGTCCGGCGTACCAGCCGTTGGCGTCGACGGCCCTGCCGCGCGCCTTTTTGGTACGCGGAAACAGGCGGTCGAACTCGGCGTCGACGGCCTCGGACTTGGTGGCCAGAATCGGCAGCAGATCGTCGACCGGGATCGACGCCTCGTCGGCGGCCTCGGCCGTGGCCCGGCTGTCGGCATCGCGCAACCGCTGCCCGATGCGGCTGGCGAAGCCCGCGAGGAAACCCTTCCGGAACGACGTGGTGCGTGAACCACTGCGACTGTCGGCGTCCGCGAATTGCATTGCGCGCGTCGCCTGCACGAGCAGCGAGGTGAACAGCATGTCGACCTGTTGCAGGTCGAGGGGGGTTCCGACCACGGTTGCGATGGCGAGGGAGCTGAACCACACGGTGCGTACCCGGTTGGAGTCACCGATCTCGGTGAGGAGGTGCACCTTCTCCTTGACGTACGGATTCTCCAGGTGGATGCGGCGACTGTGTACCGCCGTATTGCCCACCCCGTTCTGGGTGTGGAGGAGAGCGGCGTTGATCGCGTAGCGCGTCATCAATTCCTGCGCCTTCGCGGTGAAGATCTCCGCCTCCTCCGCGAACTCGGTGGCCTCGGCCTTCGCGAGCAGCCCGCGGATCCTGTTGAGCACCTTCGCGTCGGCCTCGGTCTCACCCGGCACGGCCACGGCCGGGTCGGCGACCCGCACGACGGGCCACGTCGACGGCGGGGGAGCGAGCACCGTCCAGCCGGGCAGATTCGTCCACGTCAGCGACAGGTCGGTGAGCTGGTAGACGGAGTGGTACGGGTCTTCGAACAGCAGCCCGGCCGCCAGCGCCCGAACGTCGGGACCGTCGACCGGCACCCGCCCCGCCAGGTGCGAGGCGCCCGGGTACTGCTCGCCGATGGTGCGGAGTTGCTCCACCCAGTCCCGCGGCGCCCGGTGCGCGGCCCGCGTGCGCTCCGCCTCGTGCAGCACCAGGGCCGCCGCCAGCGCCGCGTCGGACGGCTCCTTCGATCTCCGCGCCAGATGCACGACGTCGGCCGGCTGCCACCCACGCTCGTACGCGGCCGACAACTCACCCATCAGGGTGTGGACTGCCGCGGCGGCCTGAGGGCTCACTTCGTCGTCGAACACGCGCGCTCCGTTCCCGAATCCACCGTGAGGAGATCGAATGTATGTTCTATTCGGCGTCATGGGGAGAGTCTGCATGCGGGGTCCGACAACAACGGACCCGCACGGATCAGTCCTCCACGTAACGCGGGAACACGCCCGACGGCGCCGGCAACGGGGTGCCCGCCACGATGCGCGTCGAAAGGTCGCTGAACTGCCGCGCATCGGCCTTCTGGCCCAGGAGGTCGAGGATCTTCTCTGCGGCGTCCGGCATCACCGGCTGCACGAGGATGCCGACGATCCGCACCACCTCGAGCGTCACGTACAGCACCGTCGCCATCCGCTCCGGATCCGTCTTCCGCAGAACCCAGGGCTCCTGCTTGGAGAAGTACCGGTTGGTCTCGCCGAGAACCGACCAGATCGCCTCCAGCGCGAGATGCAGTGCCTGGACGTCGTATTCGGCGCGAACCCGCTCGAGCAGCGCATCCGCCTGCGCGAGCATCGCCGCGTCGTCCTCGGTCAGCTCGCCGGGGGTCGGGACCTGGGCGTCGCAGTTCTTCGCGACCATCGACAGCGACCGCTGCGCGAGGTTGCCGAGCTCGTTCGCCAGGTCGGCGTTGATCCGGGTGACGATGGCCTCGTGGCTGTAGCTGCCGTCCTGGCCGTAGGAGATCTCGCGGAGCAGGAAGAAGCGCACGGCGTCGAGGCCGTACTGCTCCACCATGGCGACGGGGTCGACGACGTTGCCGACCGACTTCGACATCTTCTCGCCCTTGTTGTAGAGGAATCCGTGCACGAAGACGCGCTTCGGCAATTCGATTCCCGCCGACATCAGGAACGCCGGCCAGTAGACGGTGTGGAACCGGGTGATGTCCTTGCCGATGATGTGCAGGTTCGCCGGCCAGAACTTGCCGAACTGCTCGGAGTCGGTATCGGGGTATCCGGCGCCGGTCAGGTAGTTGGTGAGCGCGTCCACCCACACGTACATCACGTGCTCGGGATGGTCGGGGACCGGAACGCCCCAGTCGAACGTCGTGCGGGAGATCGACAGGTCCTTCAGTCCGCCCTTGACGAAGCTGACGATCTCGTTGCGCCGCGTCGCGGGCGCGATGAAGTCGGGGTTCTCCTCGTACAGCCGGAGCAGCTTGTCCTGGTACTCGGACAGCTTGAAGAAGTACGTGGACTCCTCCGTCCACTCGACCGGGGTGCCCGTCTCGGTGGACAGGCGTGAACCGTCGTCCTGCAGGGTGGTCTCGGCCTCGGTGTAGAACGCCTCGTCGCGGACCGAGTACCAGCCCGAGTACGTGTCGAGGTAGATGTCGCCGTTGTCGAGCATCCTCCGCCAGATCGCCTTGCTGGCTTCTTCGTGATCGGCATCCGTGGTGCGGATGAACCGGTCGAAGGAGATGTTCAACGTCTTGTCCATGGCCTCGAACACGTCCGAGTTCCGCGCGGCGAGCTCACGGACGTCGATGCCTTCCTTGGCCGCCGTCTGCTGCATCTTCAGGCCGTGCTCGTCGGTTCCCGTCATGAAGTAGACGTCGAACCCGTCCAGACGCTTGAAGCGTGCGAGGGCGTCGGAGGAGATGTACTCGTAGGCGTGGCCGATGTGCGGAACGCCGTTCGGGTACGCGATCGCCGTCGTCAGATAGAAAGGTGGCCGCGAGGCGGTGGAATCAGCAGCATTCATGGTGCGACCACTCTATCTGCGCGCCGCCGTTTCGTGACGCGCAGATTCGGGTTCTAGGCCGGTCCGGCGCCGTCCTCGTCGATGACGGTGCGTGACTCGTACGCCGCGCGGGCCGACTTGTTCGTGGACCTGACCTGGTCGGGGACCATCCGGCGGATCGCGAAGTCGCGGGCGAACTGCGGAAAGACGGTGACGAGGCGCGCCAGCGGACCGACGTACCGGGGGATGGTGACCTCGAACCGGGGGCGGTGGATCACCGCGACGACGGTCTTCGCGACGTCGGCCGGTGTCAGCAGTTTTGCTGCGCCCGTCGCGGTGCCGGCCGCGAGTTCGGTGTCGACGACACCGGGCATGATCACCGAGATCTGCACGCCCGACCCGCGGAGCTCCTCGCGGACACCGGTCAGGTAGCCGAGCACGCCGTGTTTCGTCGCGGCATACGTCGACTCGCCGGGTGGTGCGACCTTCGACGCCAGCGACGCCACCGTGACGATCTGGCCGCGGCCGCGCGCACGCATGGCCGGCGCCGCCAGTCTCACCCCGCGGATGACGCCGTGCAGGTTCACGGCGAGCTGCCGATCCGTCGCGGACTCGGGTTCCTCGTCGAACCTCCCGACCCACATCACGCCCGCGTTGTTGACGAGTACGTCGATCGGGCCCCAGTGATCCTCGACGGCCGTGAGGAATGCCGCGAACGACGCGGTGTCGGTGACGTCCAGTTCGAGACCCTCCACCGTCCCGCCCGCCCGGCCGAGTTCGTCCGCCGTCCTTCGGGCGGCGGCGCCGTCGACGTCGCCGATCGCGACCCGGGCGCCGGCCAGCGCCAGCTGTCGGGCGATCTCCCGCCCGATTCCCCTCGCACCACCGGTCACTGCGATCACGCGGCCGTTCATCGAGCTCGAAGTCATGGACACGGCTCCCTCCCCGTCCGGGAGAAAGTACCGCATGTGACACGTGCGGCGGCGGCGTCGACAATGTCCGCATGAGCAAAGACCGTCCCGCCCCGGAAGCCCCTGCGCCGCTGTTCCCGCTCGTCGACTCGCACACCCACCTCGACGCGTGTGGTGCCTCGGACGCAGCGAGCGTCACGGCGATCGTCGACCGGGCCGCCGCGGTCGGGGTGGAGCGGGTGGTCACGGTGGCCGACGACCTGGCGGCCGCGCAGTTCGCCGTCGACGCGGCGCACTGGGATCCCCGCGTCTACGCGGCGGTGGCCATCCACCCGACCCGGGCGAACGTGCTCGACGACGCGACCCGGGCGGAGATCGAGCGACTGGCCGGCGATCCCCGGGTGGTCGCGGTGGGGGAGACGGGACTCGACTTCTACTGGCCCGGGAAACTCGACGGCTGCGCCACGGTCCCCGAACAGACCGAGGGCTTCCGCTGGCACATCGACCTCGCGAAGCGGCTCGGCAAGACGCTGATGATCCACAACCGGGAGGCCGACCAGGCGCTGCTGCAGGTGCTGCGCGAGGAGGGTGCGCCGGAGACGGTGATCTTCCACTGCTTCTCCTCGGACGCCGAGATGGCGCGCGAGTGCGTCGACGCCGGTTACGTCCTCAGCTTCTCCGGCACCGTCAGCTTCAAGAACGCGAAGGCCTTGCGGGAAGCGGCCCCGCTGGTGCCGTCGGATCAGCTGATTGTCGAGACGGATGCGCCGTTCCTCACCCCGCACCCGTTCCGGGGCGCTCCCAACGAGCCGTACTGCCTCCCGTACACGGTCCGGGCGCTCGCCGAGATCCGTGGCGAGGATCCGGACGACTTGGCGAAGGCGTCCACCGCGACCGCCGAGCGCGTGTACGGCCTCCGGCCCGTGAGTGGTTAGCGAGTCCCTGGACTCGTCGAGCGCGCACGGGGCCGAAGGCCCTATGTTGAAGTTTCAAGTTAGACAATTTAGGATCGTTGCTTGTTCAACTAACGGTCGTCCCGGTCGCGCGGGGACACCACGATGAAAGGCACATCCATGAACAACCCCGCAGTTCGAAGCCTGGGAATCCTCGTCGCCCGCGTGGGCATCGGCATCATCTTCCTCGCCCACGGCTGGCAGAAGGCCTTCACCAACGGACTCGACGCCACGACCGCCGGCTTCGAGGCCATGGGAGTTCCGCTTCCCGGCATCTCGGCGTTCCTCGCGACGTGGATCGAGCTGATCGGCGGAATCGCACTCATCGTCGGGGCGGCCGTCCCGATCTTCGGCATCCTGCTCTTCCTCGACATGGTCGGCGCCTTCTTCCTCGTGCACGTCGACAAGGGAATCTTCGCCAGCGAGGGCGGCTACGAGCTGGTGCTGGCGCTCGGCGTCGGCTCGCTGCTGCTCGCCGTCGTCGGATCGGGCCGGTTCGGCGTCGACGGACTGCTCGGCCACAAGGTGCCGTGGGCCTCGAAGGAACGCGCCACCGTCTGACCCCATGTGAGTGGCGAAGCGTCCCCCGGCACGCTTCGCCACTCACGTGTCAGAGGACCTTGTTCAGGAAGTCCTGGGTGCGGGACTGCTGCGGGTCGCCGAAGATCTGCTCCGGCGTTCCCTCCTCCACCACGTAACCGTCGGCCATGAAGATCACCCGGTCGGACACCTCGCGGGCGAAGCCCATCTCGTGCGTGACCACGACCATCGTCATGCCACCCTTCGCGAGGTCGCGCAGAACCTGCAGTACCTCACCCACCATCTCGGGGTCCAGAGCGCTGGTCGCCTCGTCGAACAGCATGATGTCCGGGTTCATCGCCAGGGCCCGCGCGATCGCGACGCGCTGCTTCTGCCCACCGGACAGGTTCGCCGGTTTCGCGTCCGCCTTCTCCGCCAACCCGACCTGCTCGAGCAGCCGGACCGCCGTCGCCCGCGCCTCGTCCTTGGAGGCCCGCTTGGTCTGCACGGGCGCGAGCATCACGTTCTCGATCGCGGTCATGTGCGGGAACAGGTTGAAGTGCTGGAAGACCATACCGATGTGCTGACGCACCCGGTCGATGTCGATCTTCTTGTCGCTCACGTCGAACCCGTCGACCACGACCTTGCCGTCCGTGATGTCCTCGAGCCGGTTGAGGCAGCGCAGGAACGTGCTCTTGCCGGAGCCCGACGGCCCGATCACGCAGACCACTTCACCGCTCGCGATGTCGACGTCGAGGCCCTTGAGGACCTCGTTGTCGCCGAACGACTTCTTCAGGCCCTTCACCCGGATCTTCGGGTCGGCGGTCTCGGCCTTGTTCTCTGTCACCGGTGTCTCGGTCACTTGTTGATCCTCTTCTCGAGCCGGTTCGACAGCTTCGTCAACGCCATGATGATGATGAAATACATCACGCCGATGATCAGCCACATGTTGAAGGACTGGAAGTTGCGGGCGATGATGATCCGCCCGGTCTGAGTGAGCTCGGCGAGCCCGATCACGGACAGGATCGACGTGTCCTTCAGCGTGATCACGAACTGGTTGATGTACGAGGGGATCATCGTCCGCACGGCCTGCGGCATCACGACCTTCTGCATCGACTTCAGGTAGCTGATGCCGAGGCTCCGCGACGCTTCCATCTGGCCCTTGTCGACGGACAGGATGCCGCCGCGCACGATCTCGGCCATGTACGCGCCTGCGTTGAGGCTCAGCGTGATGATGCCCGCCGTGAACGCCGACATCTGGAAGTCCAGCGCCGCCGGGATGCCGAAGTAGATGAAGAACGCCTGCACCAGCAGCGGGGTGCCGCGGAACACGTCGACGTAGGTGGTGCCGATACCGCGCAGGACGATGTTGGTCGATACCCGGAACAATCCGAAGATCGCGCCGAGGACGAGCGCGATGGCGATCGAGACCACGGTCAGGACGATCGTGAGCCACAGGCCCTCGAGCAGCAGCGGGTAGGTGCTCTTGATCAGGCCCAGGATCGAGTTGTCGTCGTCGGATGCGTCCGAGTTGAGGTAGGTGTCGAGAATCTCGTCGTACTGGCCGCTGGCCTTCAGGTTGGCGAGCCCGGTGTTGAACTCTTGCAGGAGCTGAGCGTTCTGGCCCTTCGCGACGGCGAACCCGTAGCTGGCGCCGGGGACCTTGTCGGTGACCGTCTTGAAGCCGTTGCCCTGCTTGATGCCGTAGGCGAGGACGGGGTAGTCCTCGAACACGGCCGCTGAGTTACCCGTGCGGACCTCGTCGAACATGCTCGACGAGTCGGCGAAGTACTTGGTGGTGAAGCCGTACTGGTCCTTGATGGACTCCGCGTACGTGGCGCCCTCGGTGCCGTTCTTGACCGCGACGGACTTGCCGCGCAGGTCCTCGTACGAGGTGACCGAGTCGTTGCTCTCGAGCACGCCCATCTGCACGCCCGACTCGAAGTACGGATCGGAGAAGTCGAACGTCGCCTTGCGGGCGTCGGTGATCGACATGCCGGCGATCATGCCGTTGGCTTGACCGCCGGTGACCGCCTGGAGTGCGGCGTCGAATCCGACGGGGTTGACCTGGTAGGTGAACCCCTGGTCCTCGGCGATGGCGGCGAGAAGGTCCATGTCGATTCCGACGAGCTTGCCGCTCTCGTCCTGGAACTCGAACGGGGCGAACGTGATGTCGGTGGCGATCGTGTAGTTGTTGCCCGGTGCGGGCTCTTGTGCGCCGGCGAGGCCGGGCGCGACGAGTGTGACGAGCAGCGTCAGCGCGGCGATCACCGCGGGCACTCTCGGACGTCTGACGAGTCTCAGAAGTCGATCGGATCTGCTGCGCACGGAACCCCAGCTTTCTCAGTCAGTAGTGCCCGGTCGCTTCCGGGCTTCTTGGTGCATGTCGCAAGATACTGCGTTTCGCGCGTGGTCCGGACCAGAAGCAATCCTTCGCGGTGAAGTGAAAACTGTCCCCGATCTCAACCTTTTCGTGATCTCGCACGCAGGTCGTAGCGGCAAAGTTGCCAGACCATCGCCGATTCGTTACCGTACCGTGATCAAACCTTCGTCAGCCTTGGGATTTCATGTGTCGCCTTTAGCCAGAATCAACAACGCCAAATCGCCCCTTCTCTACGTAGTCGTCGCGGCACTGCTCGCGACGCTCGTCGTGGGCGGTGCGCTGGCAGTGGCGCGGCACAAGACCGTCACGCTCGACGTCGACGGCGAGACCATCTCGCTCGGCACGATGGCCTCCGACGTCGGCGGCGCGCTCGACGACGCCGGATACACCGTCAGCGAGCGTGACGCGGTCGCCCCCGCGGCCGACGCGTCGCTCTCCGACGGCGACACCGTGGTGCTGCGACGTGCCCGCGAGATCGACCTCACGGTCGACGGGCAGCCGAAGACCGTGTGGACCACCGCCCTCACCGTCGACGACGCACTGAAGCAGTTCGAACTCGCCGACGACGTCCACGTCTCGGCGTCCCGCTCCGAGCGCCTGCCGCTGGAAGGCACCGCGCTCGAGGTCGTCAACGCCAAGCTCGTCAAGGTGGCCGACGGCGGCGCACCGCTCACGGACGTCCGACTGGCAGCCCCCACCGTGGGTGAGCTCCTCGCGGCCAACGGCGCCCCGCTCGAGCAGGCCGACACCGTCGTTCCGCCCGCCGACGCCCCCGTCGTCGAAGGCGCCGAGATCCACGTGACCCGCGACCGCACCGAGACCCGCACCGAGACGCTGCCCATCGCGCCGCCCGAGAACCGCGTCGAGGATCCCGCGCTCGACAAGGGCAAGACCGTTGTCGAGAACCCCGGGGTCCCCGGCGAGCGCACCGTCACCGCATCCGTGAAGACCGTCAACGGTGTCGAGGCCGGACGCCAGGAGCTCAGCTCTCAGGTGCTCCGCGAGCCCGCGCCGGCACTGGTCAAGGTCGGTGTGAAGGAACTCGCCATCTCCAACGCCTCCACCTGGGATTCGATCGCGCACTGCGAGGCCACCGGCAACTGGGCCATCAACACCGGCAACGGATTCTTCGGCGGACTGCAGTTCACCCAGAGCACCTGGGAGGCGTTCGGCGGAAGCCAGTACGCCGCCCGCGCCGACCTCGCATCCCGCGAACAGCAGATCTCCGTCGCCGAGAAGGTCCAGGCGGCACAGGGCTGGGGCGCATGGCCCTCCTGCACCAGCAAGCTCGGACTCCGCTGACGGTCTGAAGTAAAGGAACACGATGTCGCCCTTCGCGAAGATCAACTCGGCTCGCTCGCCGCTGCTCTACACCGTGGTGGCCCTGCTTCTCGCCACACTGATCGCAGGCGGAGTGATGGCCGTGGTCCGGCACAAGACCGTCACCCTCGACGTGGACGGCGAGAAGATCTCGCTGAGCACCATGACCACGAACGTCGACGCCGCCCTGTCCGACGCCGGGTACTCGATCAGCGACCGCGACGTCGTGGCACCGGAACGCGACGCGAGCCTGTCCGACGGCGACACCGTGGTGCTGCGCCGCGCGCGTGAAGTGTCCCTGACGGTGGACGGTCAGCCCAAGACGGTGTGGACCACCGCGCTCACCGTCGAGGACGCGCTGAAGCAGTTCGAACTCGGCGAGGACGTGCACGTGTCCGCGTCCCGTTCGCAGCGACTTCCGCTCGACGGTGCAGCGCTCGACGTCCTCAATCCGCTCGTCGTCACGCTCGCCGACGGCGCGCTGCCGGTCACCGACGTGCGCATGGCCGCACCGACGGTCGGGGAGTTCCTCGCCGCACACGGCGCGCCCCTCGAGCAGGCCGACACCGTCGTCCCGGCCGCGGACACTCCGCTGACCGACGGCATGGCCGTGACCGTCACCCGTGACCGCACCGAGACGAAGGTCGAGACGTTGCCGCTGGCTCCGGAGGAGCAGCGCATCGAGGATCCGACGATGAACCAGAGTCGCACCGTGCTCGAGAACCCAGGAGTGCCCGGCGTCCAGGACGTCACGTTCGCGGTCAACACCGTCAACGGCAGGGAAGTCGGACGCAACCAGGTGTCCGCGACGGTCACGACGCCGGCGCAGCCGAAGGTGATCCGCGTCGGCGCGAAGCCGGGCACCGAGGTGCCGCCCGTCGAGAACGGTTCGGTCTGGGACGCGCTCGCGCAGTGCGAGGCCACCGGCAACTGGGCCATCAACACCGGCAACGGATTCTTCGGCGGCGTCCAGTTCGACCAGAACACGTGGGAGCGCCAGGGCGGCCTCAAGTACGCGCCGCGCGCCGACCTCGCCACCCGCGAGGAGCAGATCGCCGTCGCGTCGCAGACGCAGAAGACACAGGGCTGGGGAGCGTGGCCGTCGTGCTCGGGCAGGCTCGGCGTGCGTTAAAGTTCGGCTGGTGTCCGAAGCCGAAGTACCCCCCGTCGCTCGAGGTCAGGCCGCACTGCTCGGCCCCGCCGAGGTGCGCGCGTTAGCCGAGGAGTTCGGCGTGCGCCCCACCAAGCAGCTGGGGCAGAACTTCGTGCACGACGCCAACACGGTACGCCGCATCGTCGCCACCGCGGGCGTGGGACGCGAGGACACGGTCCTCGAGGTCGGCCCCGGGCTCGGCTCGCTCACGTTGGCGCTGCTCGATGTCGTCGACAAGGTGATCGCCGTCGAGATCGACCCCAACCTCGCGGCGCGACTCCCGGTCACCGTCGCCGACCGGGCTCCGGAACTCGCGGACCGGCTGACCGTGGTCGGCGCGGACGCGATGCGGGTCAAGCCGTCCGAGATCCCCGGTGAGCCCACGGCTCTCGTCGCGAATCTGCCGTACAACGTTGCGGTGCCGGTGCTGCTGCACCTGTTCTCCGAACTTCCCAGTCTCCGAACCGCTCTGGTGATGGTGCAGGCCGAGGTCGCCGACCGGCTGGCGGCGTCCCCGGGCAGCAAGATCTACGGTGTGCCGAGCGTGAAGGCCAATTTCTTCGGCGCCGTGCGACGCGCGGGCGCCGTCGGGCGCGCGGTGTTCTGGCCCGTGCCGAAGGTCGAGTCGGGTCTCGTGCGCATCGACCGGTACGCCGAACCGCCGTGGCCCGTCGACGACGCACACCGCCGCCGTGTGTTCGCCGTCATCGATGCGGCGTTCGCTCAGCGCCGCAAGACTTTACGAGCCGCGCTCAGCGGTTGGGCCGGTTCACCCGCGGAGGCGGAGCGGCGACTGCTCGAGGCCGGCATTGCACCGTCCGCCCGCGGTGAGACCCTCGACGCGGCGGCCTTCGTGCGTCTCGCCGCCACCCAGCCGTGAGTACTTGTTAACCGCGGGACGTTAATAAGTACTCACAGGGGGAATCCCACGGTCATCGGCATCCCGCCGTTCTCGACGGTGCAGGGTCAGGCGTGGCCGGTTCCGGGACGACCGGGGATGGCGCTCGTCCGCTCGAATGCCCACCGGCCGCGGGACCGTCGTGGTGTCGGTGACGGGGGCGTCACCGTCCTGCCCGGTCAGGGTGCGCCGTGGGCCCCGGACGGGATCGTGGCGCCCGTTGCTCCCGGTGTGTACGCCAATTTCATCCCCTGACCTGCGCGAGTTCGGCCCGGGGGAGACAACCGACCGGATGTGTGGTTCACTATTGGAGGTCGTAAGTTTTGTGTTTGTGTTTCCCACGCTCGCAAATCGATGGTTGCGAGCGTTTGGACGTCCTCCACAGGAATTGTCATAGACGGTCGTGTTCAATGACCCAGGTAACCGAGCCGGTTGCTTGAAGAAGTTACTGTGTTAGAGGAGATTTACATGGCAGAGGGCATCGTGAAGTGGTTCAACTCCGAGAAGGGGTTCGGCTTCATCGCCCCCGAGGATGGCAGCGCTGACGTGTTCGTCCATTACTCGGAGATCCAGAGCGGCGGCTTCCGCACGCTCGAGGAGAATCAGCGCGTTTCGTTCGAGATCGGCCAGGGCAACAAGGGCCCGCAGGCCACCGGCGTCACCCTGATCTGAGAACGGCCATGACTTCCCGGTTCGCCGGGACATGACGTTCGAGCAAGGCCCCACTCGTCAGAGTGGGGCCTTGACTCGTTTCGGTCCGGCTACGCCGACCGCAGGTGAGCGGCCTGATACCCGAGATTCATGGCGCAGACGAGCCAGAGTTGCAGCGCGGAATTCTCCGACGGACCGAACAGCCCGATCACCGCAGCGGCTCCGAGTGCAGCGGCGACGAAGAACGTGGCCGTGCCGAGCGCCCGCCGGGCCTCGACGAGAAGATCACCACACCCGTGACGAAGAGCGCCCACAGTGTGGTGGCGAGGATGGTCGTGGCGACGAACCAGGCCGTCGAATACCTGCTCGGCCACGTCCACGGCTGGGTTCCGTTGTCGAGGGTGCACACGAACGCCAACGAGAACGCCATGATCACCACCGTCGCGCCCCCGAGCGCCAGATGGCCCCCGACGAGCACCTTCCCGACTGTTCCCGCCTCCGCAGGCGCCCGCGCGCGCCCCTCCTCGACAATCGTGTGCTGCATCCCCGACTACCCCGACCTTTCCTTGTCGTCACCTGGTTGGACGCCGCGCAGGACCGTTCGGTTCCACGGATTTTCGGTCCGCGGTGACGGCTGAACGGCGTCTCGGTCAGGCGTTACCGTAGCGGTCGGCGAAGAGGCGGTGACGCTCACCCACCCGTCGGCACTCTTCGCGCAGCTCAGGAGGGTCGAGGACGGTGAAGTCGACGCCGAATGCGCTGAGCCAGTTGGCTATCGACGGCACGGAGTCGCCGCCGAGCGCCACTGCGCATCGTCCGTCGGGCATTTCTTCGAGAGTTCCCCAGTCTTCGTGCACCAGGGCCGCCATCTCGTCGATCGACGCGTGCAGCAGTACCCGTGCGCGGATCCGGGTGACGGCGCGGTTGATGCCGCGTGCGACGAATTCGGCGGCGCCGCCGGGCGGTAGTTCGCGGGGCGCGAACCGCGGTCCCGTCGGGATCTTCGGTGTCAGGCGGTCCATGCGGAACGACCGCCAGTCGGCGCGCGTGAGGTCCCAGGCGACGAGGTACCAGCGCAGACCGGATCGGACGAGACGGTACGGCTCCACTTCCCGTCGGCTCTCGGTGCCGTCGTGGGTGCTGTAGTCGAATCGGAGTCGTTCGTGGTTGTGGCACACGGAGGCGACGGCCGACAGGACCTGCGCGTCGACGGCGCTCTTTGCGGGCTCGCGGTGGACCACGTCGACCTGCAGCGCCTCGAGACGGTGTCGCAGCCGGGACGGCATCACCTGCCGGAGTTTGGTGAGCGCTCGCATCGACGCCTCCCCGATGCCCACCACGGACCCGGTCGCGCCGGATTGCAGGCCGAGTGCGACGGCCAGGACTTCTTCGTCGTCGAGGAGCAGGGGCGGCATTTCCGCGCCCGCGCCGAGTTGGTAGCCACCGCCCACCCCGACGGTCGCGTCGACGGGGTACCCGAGGTCGCGGAGTTTCTCCACGTCTCGCCGGACAGTGCGTGGGGTGATGCCGAGTCGGTCGGCGAGTTCTGCCCCGGACCAGTCCTTTCGGGTCTGGAGCAGCGACAGCAGCCGGAGGAGTCGTGCCGAAGTTTCCCGCATGCGTCCCAGAATGCCATCGATAGAGGACATCTTCGGTCCTCTATCGACTGTGGGTAACGGTAAGTAACGATTTTCCCACCAGCCCCACGAGTGTCACTACACTGGCGCCGACGCTCCACGGACCATCGCATGTGTATTTCGTGAAAATCCGACGGAAAGGTCTCAGCGTGACGCAGTTTCGTGTTCGGCCCATTTCTTCAGCAGTCAGGGCGCTGCTCGCCACCGTCATGACCACTGCCTTCTGCCTGGCTCTGGCGGTTTCGACCACCGCGACGGCATCCGCCTCGGCCGCCGACCTCTTCAACAGCGCGCAGGGCAGATTCGCCGCAGGTGACACCCGTGGCGCCCTCGCGGACATCGGTGGCGCCGTCGCCGGCGAACCCGGCGACACCAATGCGCTGGCGTTGCAGGCCATCTACGCCGACGCCGCGGGCGACCTGATCACCCGCGAGACCGCGCTCGCCCGGCTCGGCGCGATGGACGGTGGGATGCGCGCCGGCGTCGACGGGATGCTGAACGCGATCAGAATTGCGTCGTTCACGCCCCCGAACCCCCTTCCGGCCATCCAGGGTCCGTCCACCGCGATCATCGTCCTCGGCTTCGGACTGCTCCCCGACGGCGCGATGCGACCGGAATTGATCAACCGCCTGCAGGCCGCGCTCGTCCAGTCGTGGGCCTCGCCGATGTCGCCGATCATCGTCACCGGCGGCAACCCGCAGAACGGCATCACCGAGGCGGCCGCGATGCAGGGGTGGTTGCAGTCGCACGGTGTCCCGGCGCAACGAATCCACCCCGAGCATCGTGCCGGATCGACGGTGGGCAACGCGCTCAACTCCGTTCCGCTCGCGCGCTCGCTCGGTGCGGGCGGCGCGATCATCGTGACGTCGGCCAACCACATCCGCAGGGCAACGGTCGATTTCAACGTCGCCGGACTGCCGGTGGTCGGGGCGATGAGCGCGATCACCAGTGCTGGTCAGCTGATCGCCGAAGTCATGCCGCTGACCAAGGACCAGCAGCTCGGGATGTACCGCGACGCGATCAGGGTGTTCGGCATTCCCGCCGGCTACTGACGCGACTCGTACTCGGCCACGACCGGCGGCTGCGCGACGGGATCCGCGCCGCCGGGGCTGAGCCTTCCGTGGACGGCGTCCTGCATCTTCTGCTTGTCCAGCTGGCCTTCCCAGTTCGAGACGACGAACGTGGCGACACAGTTGCCGAGGAGGTTCACGAACACCCGCATCGAGTCCATGATCCGGTCGGCGCCGAGCAGCACCGCGACCGCCGCGACGGGGAAGATTCCGAGCGCGGTCGCGGTCGCCGACAGCGCGAGGAACGACGACCCGGGTACGCCCGCCATGCCTTTCGACGTGAGGAGCAGGATGAACAGCGCGCCGAGCTGGTCGGCGACGGACAGGTCGTGGCCGGTGGCCTGGGCGAGGAACAGCGTGGAGATGGACAGGTAGATCGCGGCCCCGTCGAGGTTGAACGAGTATCCGGTCGGCACCACGAGCCCGGTCGCGGCCTGTGAGTTCCCGGCGCCGACGAGCTTGGTCATGATGCGGGGAAGCACTGCCTCGGACGATGCGGTTCCCAGCGCGAGACCGAACTCCTCCTTGGTGTAGCGGATGAACGTGAAGATGTTCAGTCCCACGGCGACCTTCGCAATGAGTGCGAGGACGAGGACGAACAGTGCTCCGGCGAGGTAGCAGCACGCGATGAGCGCGGCGAAGCTCCCGAGGGTGGAGATTCCGTACTGGCCGATGATGAACGCCATCGCGCCGAACGCGCCGATCGGGGCGAGCCGCATGATCCAGCCGATGATGATGAAGATGATGTGGCTGAGGTGGTCGACGAATTCGAGGACCAGCGGGGGACCGTGCTCGCCGTACTTGGCCAGCGCGATACCGAAGAGCACCGCGAAGAAGAGGACCTGCAGCAATATATTGTCGGCGAAGGCGCCCACCACGCTGGTCGGGACGATGTCCATGAGGAACTCGACGGCGCCGGGGAGTTCACCACCGCCGGTTTTCTCCGCGATCTGCTCGGTGCCGTCGGCGAGGGTGGCCGGGTCGATGTCGAATCCGGCGCCGGGCTTGACGATGTTGCCCATCACCAGCCCGAAGAGCAGCGCGAACCCGGTGACGGCGGTGAAGTAGATCAGTGCCTTCACGCCGATCCGTCCGACGGCCTTGACGTCGCCCACCTTGGCGATTCCCGTGACGACCACCGTGAAGATCAACGGCGCGATGAGCATCTTGATCAGCTTGACGAACGTGTCGCCGATCGGTTTGAGCTCCGACCCCACCGTCGGCCACAGCCAGCCGAGAGCGATGCCGCCGACGATTCCGACGAGAAGCTGGACGAACAGGTTGGTGTACCAGGGCGATCGCGTCCCGGTCGGCGACACGTCACCGGGTGGGGGATGGGCGTCAGTGGAGATAGCCATGGGGGAACGCTAGGAAGGCGCTGTGACGGGTTCGTGTCACGAATGTTTCCGCGGTGAGAACGGCGGCCGTTCCGAGCGTGGGCGGTGCCACACTGCAGTTCATGGCAGTATTGCGACGCACCGACCGCAGGAGGACACATGCGCTTGTCGCCCCACGAGCAGGAGCGTCTGCTCCTGAGCTACGCCGCGGAACTCGCGCGCAGGCGCCGGCAACGCGGCCTCGTGTTGAACCATCCGGAGGCGGTGGCCCTCATCACGGATCACATCCTGGAGGGGGCCCGCGACGGCCGGTCGGTGGCGGAGTTGATGGTGTCCGGTCGTGAGGTGCTCACCCGGTCCGACGTGATGGAAGGTGTCCCGGAGATGCTGCACGACGTGCAGGTGGAGGCCACGTTCCCGGACGGAACCAAGCTCGTCACCGTCCACGATCCGATTGCGTAGGGGTGACCGTGATTCCAGGTGAAGTCGTGTGCGCCGAGGGCGTGATCGAGCTCAACGAAGGTTCTCCCCGCACCGAACTCGAGGTGGTCAACACCGGTGACCGCCCGGTCCAGGTCGGGAGCCACGTACATTTTCCGCAGGCCAATCACGCCCTGCGGTTCGACCGTTCCGCCGCCCACGGGCTGCGGCTCGACATTCCCGCCGGCACCGCGGTGCGCTTCGAACCGGGTATCGCGCAGACGATTTCACTCGTCCCCTTGCGTGGGACCCGTGAAGTGCACGGGCTGAGCCTCACTCCTCCCGGAAAGCTGGACGCGTCATGACCGAACTCAGCCGCGCACGCTACGCCGAGCTGTTCGGTCCCACGACCGGTGACCGCATCCGGCTCGCCGACACCGACCTGCTGATCGAGATCACCGAGGACCGCAGCGGTGGGCCGGGGCTGGCCGGCGACGAGGCGGTGTTCGGTGGCGGAAAAGTGTTGCGCGAGTCCATGGGGCAGGGTCGCGCGACCCGCGCCGAGGGCGCCCCCGACACGGTGATCACCGGCGTGGTGGTCGTCGACCATTGGGGAATCATCAAGGCGGACGTCGGTATTCGGGACGGACGCATCGTCGCGCTCGGCAAGGCAGGCAACCCCGACACGATGTCGGGGGTCCACCCCGATCTGGTGGTGGGTCCGTCCACCGAGATCATCGCCGGGAACGGCAAGATTCTCACGGCCGGCGGTATCGACTGTCACGTGCACTTCATCTGCCCGCAGATCATGGACGAGGCGCTGGGCGGCGGCATCACGACGATGATCGGCGGCGGCACCGGCCCCGCCGAGGGCAGCAAGGCCACCACTGTCACCCCCGGTTCGTGGCACACCGCCCGGATGCTGGAGGCACTCGACGGCTGGCCGATGAACATCGCGCTGCTCGGCAAGGGCAACACGGTCAGCTCCGAGTCGATGTGGGAGCAGTTGCGCGGCGGCGTCTCCGGGTTCAAGCTGCACGAGGACTGGGGTTCGACTCCGGCGGCCATCGATGCGTGCCTCACCGTCGCGGACGCTGCGGGAGTGCAGGTGGCCCTCCACTCGGACACATTGAACGAGGCCGGCTTCGTCGAGGACACTCTCGCGGCCATCGCCGGACGCGCGATCCACGCCTATCACACGGAGGGGGCGGGCGGCGGCCACGCGCCGGACATCATCACGGTGGCCGCGTACGCGAACGTCCTGCCGAGTTCGACCAATCCGACCCGGCCGCACACGGTCAACACGCTCGACGAGCATCTCGACATGCTCATGGTGTGTCACCACCTGAGCCCGAAGATCCCGGAGGATCTGGCGTTCGCGGAGAGCCGCATCCGGCCCTCCACCATCGCGGCGGAGGATCTGCTCCACGACCTCGGCGCCATCTCCATGATCGGCAGCGACTCGCAGGCGATGGGACGCATCGGCGAGGTCGTGTTGCGCACGTGGCAGACGGCGCACGTGATGAAACGCAGACGGGGTTTCCTGCCCGGCGACAACGGCGCCGACAATCAGCGCGTCCAGCGGTACGTGGCGAAGTACACGATCTGCCCTGCCGTCGCGCACGGGTTGGAAGCCGAGATCGGGTCGGTCGAGGTCGGCAAGCTCGCCGACCTGGTGCTGTGGGATCCAGCGTTCTTCGGTGTCCGGCCGCACGCGGTGATCAAGGGCGGGATGATCGCGTGGGCTGCGATGGGAGATGCCAACGCGTCCATACCGACTCCGCAACCGGTGCTTCCGCGTCCGATGTTCGGGGCGGCGCCCAAGGCGGCGGCCGCCACGTCCGTGCACTTCGTCGCTCCGCATGCCCTCGAGGACGGACTGGCCGATCGGCTGGACCTGAGCCGTCGACTGGTGCCGGTCGCGAACGTGCGGTCGCGGGGCAAGTCCGACATGCCCCGCAACGACGCGCAGCCGCGGATCGAGGTGGACCCGGACACGTTCACGGTCCGCATCGACGGCGACGTGTGGGAAGAGCAACCGGCGGCGGAACTGCCGATGGCCCAGCGATACTTCCTGTTCTGATGCGCCTCGCTCACCTGATGTCCCTCGCCGACTCGCGGCTGCCCACGGGCGGTCACGTGCATTCGGGCGGCATCGAGGAGGCCGTCGCCAGCGGGGTCGTCCGCGACGTCGCCACGATGGAGGCGTTCCTGCGTCGCCGGATACGGACCGCCGGGCTCGTCGGGGGATCGATCACTGCGGCGGTATGCGCCGGCCGGTTCACCGCCGAACACGCCGACGCCGAAATGGATGCGCGAACCCCGTCCCCGGCGGCGCGGTCGTCGTCGCGGGCGCAGGGGAGAGGTCTGCTGCGGCTGGCCCGCACCACGTGGCCCGAGCACGACTGGTCGCCACTCGGGACACGTCCGCACCTGCCCGTGGTGTCGGGGATGGTCGGATCCGTCACCGCGGTCGAACCGCGGGAGGCGGCGCTGGTCGTCGTGTACACCACCATGACCGGGTCCGCGATCGCCGCGCAGCGTCTGCTCGCTCTCGATCCCGCGCAGGTCGCCGCGTGCACGTTCGCACTGTCCGACCTGTGCGACGACACCGCCGGCCAGTGCGTGACCGGACTGTCCAGCGTGTCCGACCCCTTCATGGATGTCGTCGCCGAGCGGCACGTTCTACGGGACCGCCCCCTGTTCGTGTCGTGACACTCAGCTGTATCCCAGTAAGGAGAGATCAACCATGCCACCGCATTTCATCGATGGTGAACCCCACGACCACCAGCACGACCGTCCCAGGCGGGTCCGGGTGGCGGGGGAGCCGGTCCGGATCGGGATCGGCGGGCCCGTCGGATCGGGCAAGACGGCGCTCGTCGCCGCGCTGTGCAGGCAACTGCGCGAGGAGTTGTCGCTGGCCGTGCTCACCAACGACATCTACACCACCGAGGACGCGGACTTCCTGCGCCGCCACGCCGTGCTGCCGGACGAGCGCATCGCCGCCGTGCAGACCGGTGGGTGCCCCCACACGGCGATCCGCGACGACATCACCGCCAACCTCGACGCCATCGACGACCTGATCGCGGCCAACCCGCCGCTCGATCTGATCCTGGTGGAGTCCGGCGGCGACAACCTCACCGCGACGTTCTCCTCGGGCCTGATCGACGTGCAGATCTTCGTCGTCGACGTCGCCGGTGGTGACAAGGTTCCTCGCAAGGGTGGTCCCGGTGTGACGTTCTCGGATCTGCTCGTCATCAACAAGACGGACCTCGCGCCCATGGTCGGAGCCGATCTCGGGGTGATGCGCCGCGACGCCGAGAAGGTCCGCGAGGGCAGGCCCACGGCGCTGATCTCGTTGACGGAGGACCCGTCGTCCGGGCCGGCGCTGGAGTGGGTGCGCGAGCAGGTGCGCACCCTCGCCGACGTGCACTAGTAGTGCGCACCGAACTGACGATCGTCGCGTCCCCCGACCGCAGTCCGCGGATCTCCGCGGTCGGGGGACTGGCGGCGCGGATCACCGGCCGCGACACGGTCCACGTGATCGGCACCGCCGCGACCCCGCTCGGCGGCGATCACTGGGACGTCACCGTCCGGGTCCGGTCGGGTGCCCGGCTGACGCTGCGCAGCGTCGCGGCGTCCCTTGCCTTGCCCGGCCGGGGTCGTGTGCTGTCCACGGCGCAGTGGTCGGTGGAGGTCGAGGACGACGCCGTGCTCGACTGCGCGCTCGAACCCACGGTGATCGCGGGCGGCGCGGAGCATCGCGTCGAGACGACGGTGTCCCTCACCGAGTCGTCGACGGTGCTGCTGCGTGAGCGGGTGCAGATCGGCCGGGCGGGGGAGAGCGCGGGACGCTGGGTCGGGGTCACCAACGCCGATCTCGGCGCCCTGCCGCTGCTCCGGCACGAGCTGGAACTCGGCGTCGGCACCGTGTCGCACGACGTTCTGGACGGCCCGGCGGCCGTCACGAGTGAATTGCGGTACCCGGACGACCGGCCCGCGGACGTCACCGGCGACATCCGGTCGGCGCGGACCCGTCTGCCCCTCGCCCGAGGCGGCAGCCTCACCACCCGGCTCGGCCCGCACCTGTGACGCGGTGAGTGGCAAAGTGCGTGATGGTGCGCATTTCCGCACCCGTACCGGGAGCGCCTAAGCTCTACCCTTGTGCTTTCCGTCGTTCCTCGCCCCGTCGTAGTCAGGGCCCCGTCCAAGGTCAATCTGCATCTGGCCGTCGGGGACTTGCGTGACGACGGCTATCACGAGTTGAACACGGTGTTCCAGGCGCTCTCGCTCAGCGACACGGTGTCGGTGGTCCCCGCGGAGACGCTGTCGGTGACGGTCCGCGGTGAGGACGCCCGCGTCGTGCCCACCGACAGCAGCAACCTCGTGTGGCAGGCCGCCGAGCTGCTCGCGGCCGAGTCGGGGCGGCGCCCGGACGTCGAGATCGCCATCGACAAGGGCATCCCGGTGGCCGGGGGCATGGCCGGCGGCAGCGCGGACGCCGCGGCGACGCTGGTCGGGCTGAACGCGCTGTGGCAACTCGACCTGTCGCGGGAGGAACTCGACGGGTTCGCCGCGAAGCTCGGCAGCGACGTTCCGTTCTCCCTCCACGGTGGCACCGCGGTCGGCACGGGACGCGGCGAGCGACTTCTGCCGGTGCTCTCCCGCAGCACGTTCCACTGGGTGCTCGCGCTCGCGAAGGGCGGCTTGAGCACACCGACCGTGTTCCGGGAGCTGGACCGGTTGCGTGCCGACGGGAATCCGCCGCGACTCGGCGGACCCGAAGACCTGATGCACGCGCTCACGACGGGCGACGCCGCGACGCTGGCCCCGTTGCTGGGCAACGACTTGCAGTCGGCCGCGCTGTCGCTGAATCCGGGCCTGCGGCGGACGCTGCGAGCCGGGGTCGCGGCGGGCGCACTGGCCGGCATCGTCTCCGGGTCCGGTCCGACCTGTGCCTTTCTTTGTGCTGAAGCGGATGCCGCGGTCCGGGTCAGCGCAGAACTCGCAGGTGCGGGGGTGTGTCGCACGGTGCGGGTCGCCAGCGGACCCGTACCGGGCGCCCGAATAATCAACGACGCGGCGGAGGGATCGCACTGATGGCGAATCTGATCAATCTCGAGCAGGTATCGAAGTCCTTCGGCATCAAGCCGCTGCTCGATTCGGTATCCCTCGGAGTGCAGGAGGGCGAACGCATCGGCGTCGTCGGCCTCAACGGCGGTGGCAAGACCACCATGCTCGAGGTGCTGGCCGGCGTGGAGGCGCCCGATTCCGGACGAGTCAGCCGGGTCGGCGGCCTGCGCATGGCAGTGGTGACCCAGCGCGGCGTCCTGCCGCCCGGTTCGAGCGTGGGCGACGTGGTGCTCGGACCGCTCGGGGTGGCCGACCACGAGTGGGCGGGCGACGCCCGCATCCGGTCGATCCTGGCCGGCATCGGCATCGACAACCTGGGGCTCGAGGTGTCGGTGGACGGGCTGTCCGGTGGTGAGCGGCGACGCGTCGCACTGGCCGCCGCGCTCGTCCAGGACCTCGACCTGCTGGTGCTCGACGAGCCGACCAACCACCTCGACGTCGAGGGTGTGCAGTGGCTGGCGGAACATCTCGTCAGTCGTCGCAGCGCGCTGGTGGTCGTGACCCACGACCGGTGGTTCCTCGACACCGTCGCCAACCGCACGTGGGAAGTGGTGGGCGGCAAGGTCGAAAGCTACGAGGGCGGCTACAACGACTGGATCTTCGCCCGCGCGGAGCGCTCCCGGCAGGCCGACGCGTCCGAGGAACGTCGCCGCAACCTCGCTCGCAAGGAATTGGCCTGGCTGCGGCGCGGTGCCCCCGCCCGCACGTCCAAGCCGAAGTACCGGATCGAGGCCGCGGAGGCGTTGATCGCGGACGTCCCACCGCCCCGCGACAACGTGGCGCTGGCGTCGTTCGCGCAGCGCCGGCTCGGCAAGGTCGTCATCGAACTCGAGGATGCGCGCCTGGAGACGCCGGACGGCCGGGTGCTCGTCGACGACCTCACGTGGCGGTTGGCGCCGGGGGAGCGGGTCGGCCTGGTCGGCGTCAACGGCTCCGGCAAGACGACGCTCCTGCGCACGCTCGCCGGGGAGATCTCGCCGGCGTCGGGCAAGCGCATCCAGGGGCAGACGGTGCACATCGGCTGGCTCCGTCAGGAACTCGACGATCTGCCGACGAACATGCGGGTCCTCGAGGCCGTCAAGGACGTTGCCGAGCGGATCACGTTGGGCGACAAAGAGGTATCGGCCGGGCAGCTCGCCGAACGGCTGGGCTTCACGCCTGCGCGGCAGCGGACACCGGTCGGTGACCTGTCCGGTGGCGAGCGTCGCCGGCTGCAGCTGACCCGTGTGCTGATGTCGGAGCCGAACGTACTGTTGCTCGACGAGCCGACCAACGACCTCGACATCGACACGCTGCAGCAGCTCGAGGACATTCTCGACGGCTGGGCGGGCACGATGGTCGTCATCAGCCACGACCGGTACCTGATCGAACGCATCTGTGACTCCACGTGGGCGTTGTTCGGCGACGGCAAGCTGACCAACCTGCCCGGTGGGATCGAGGACTACCTGCGTCGCCGGGCGAAGATGGTCGACACCGGCGCGCCGTCGGTGGCGTCGACGGCGACCGGTGCGTCGGCCCCCAAGCAGCTGCGGGACGGGGCCGCCGAACGCGCCGCGCGCAAGGAACTGTCGCGTCTCGAGCGGGCCGTGGCGAAGCTGGACGACCGGGAACGGAAGCTGCACGAGAAGCTGGCGGAGGCGGCCACCGATCCGGACAAGCTGCAGAAGCTCGACACCGAGCTCAAGCAGGTCGTCGCGGAGAAGGAAGCCACCGAGGAACAGTGGATGGAGCTGGCCGCCGAGCTGGATTAGTGTCCCCGGCCCGTCAGAACCGCACCGACAGGATGCCGTCGCGGTCCGTGACGTGAACGGTCCGCCCGATCACCGACCCCGCCGGGGTCTGTGCGAACGCGGACAATGCGAGCGCCTCCTCGGAGCCGGTATGTCCGGCCAGGCGCCGGCCGTCGGGGGTGTGCGCAACGACGAAGCCGGTCGCGGGGGCGCCGTCCCGCCCGTACTCCACGGTGGATGTGACGATGTCGGCTCGTCCTTCATAGCTGGTGACGAGTTCCGGCGCCTCCGCCGCGAGTTGCACCGGCGCCGGATCGCCGACGTATCCACCCGGGTGCGGGGCGCCCGCCAGCAACACCACGTGCTGGTACGTCAGATAGCCGCCGTTGCCGTGGACCAGGGCCGGTCCCGCGCCTTCCCTCAGTCGGCGGGTGACCTCGGCGATCGAGTGCAGCGTGTAACTGTTGAGGGGACCGCCGAAGAAGGAGTGGCCGCCCGTCACGCTCGGCACGATGCTTTCGGGCAGGCCGAGCGTGCGGGTGAGTAGCTTCGGCACCACCGGGAAGCAGCTGTACGCGTCGACGATGTCGAGTGCCGAGGCGTCGATCGAGGCCCGCGACAGTGCCCGGTGAACTGCATCCGTCATGGCCGTGGACGTGCCGAAACCGTTGCGGCTCAGGACGTCCACGGGATCGGTGGCTCCCGCGCCGCCCCACAGGAACACCGTGCGGTCCTCCGGAACGCCGTGTTCGCGCGCAACGGCGAGGGAGCACACCAGCGTCGCGGCGGCCTGATCGACGAACGGCATGGCGTTGAGCATCAACGGGTACGGCTCGCACACCATCCGGTTGCCCGGACCCACCGTGGCGATCTCCTCCGCGGAATACACCTCGGACGTCCACGACGCGGGGTTCTTCGCCGCCAGTTCGGAGAACGCCGAATACATCCGGGCCGACTCGGCCAGCGACTGATCGGGTCCGACACCCGACTCGTGCGCCACCCGGTTCTCGAACAACGGGTACACCCGGGTCGGAACGATCAGGCCGGCACGCTGCATCGCGGGGCTCCCGAGATCCGCCGGGTCGAAGGCGGGGGGACCGCCCGGCGCCGACGCCCAGCCCAGTGCCGCGGGATCGGTGCCCGACTTCCGGAGCGCCGTCATGGTCGCCTGCGCCTCACCGCCGACGAGGAGCGCTGCCGACGACCGGCCCGCGGCGATGTCGGCGCCGATGCGGTCGAGGAGCGCTGCGGGCCAGTGGCCGCCGATCGGGGACGTGCTCGACCGTCGTGACGGCAGATTCAACCGGGCGGCCAGCAGTCCGGGGAGATCGTCGTACGACCAGCTGACGGTCTTCACCGCATGGATTGCGTCGATCCGGGAGCCGAGGGTCGCGGAGCCGCTGTCGGCGAGAGCAGCACGCGCGGCGTCGGTGATCAGGTCGAGCGGTTCACGCGGGGCCGCCGGATCGCCTGCACGGCCGGAGCGGATGTCGCCGACTCCGACGATCACCGGTATGCGGGTCGGATCCATGGATTCCCCTCTCGTGTGACCACGTCAGCGTCACGATAGCGCCGGACGAGATACCTGTGGATTCGGGGTCACAGCAATCCCGACCGGTTATGTGTAGCAACGGAATTAGAATGCTGATGCTCGAGGATGTGAAACCCTCGGGCCCGCGGGGGCCGGCGGGCTCGGGCGCTCGCCAGGTGAGGGTAGCCTAAGGTAGTGTGGATGGCGTGCGGGTGCCCAGGCCATGCAGTCATTTCGTAACCTTTTCGTGTCCCGGATCACGGCCTGAATATGCATGATCTGGGCAAAACGGGGGAAACCAAGGCGAACCTGCAGATAATCCGACTAATCTGCAGTCCAGGGCTTGCATGTTCGCTGCACAGGAGGCGGGGGTCATGGATCTCGAAGCAATCAAACAGATCGAGCAGCTCAAGCACCGTTATTCACGTGCTCTCGATACGAAGTCGTGGGTGGAGTTCGCCGACACGATGGTCCCGGACGTCACGGCGACGTACAGCGAATACCTCACGTTCGATTCCCGTGACTCATTCGTGTCCTTCCTCGAGAACACTCTCGGGACCCACGTCATCACCGAGCATCAGTGCGGCCAGCCCGAGATCACCGTCACCGGTGACACCGCGGTAGGGGTGTGGTTTCTCGCGGACACCACGCTGATTCCCGAGGACGGCATGCTGCTGCGCGGGTCTGCCTATTATCACGATCGTTATCTTCGGTGCCCCGACGGAAACTGGCGGATCACGCACACCGGCTACGAACGCACCTGGGAATCGGTTGCGGCGCTCTCCGATTTCCCGAGTTTCCGGCTCACGTCCAACAAGTGGGCGATGTTGCAACCTCCGGCGTCTGCCTGAGGGAGCACACTGGGACTCGACGCACCGCGGACACTGGGAGGTGACGATGGCTCCGGAAGTCCCCGTTCCCGGCGCGCTGCCGTATCTGACGGTGCGGCGGGGTGTCGAGGCCATCGAGTGGTATTCCAAGGTGTTCGGCGCCGAGGTGGTGGGTGAACCGATCGTCATGGAGGACGGCCGGGTCGGTCATGCGGAACTGCGGTTGCCGAGCGGCATGATCTATCTCGCCGAGGAGTTCCCAGAGATGGGTCTGACGGCGCCGGAATCGGGTTCGACGTCCGTGAGTCTGATGTTGTCCGTCGACGACCCCGATGCCGTCCTGGCGGGTGCCCGCGACGCAGGCGGCAAGGTGGAACGGTGGATCTCGGAGGGCCACGGACACCGCAACGCGACACTCATCGATCCGTTCGGTCACCGTTGGATGCTGGTGGGGCCGACGGATCCGGCCGCGTCGGCCTGAAGACCCGGGCCGCGGCTACTGTCGGCACATGCCGACCACACCCGACCGTTCGTCGTTTCCGGACACCCGCGCATGGATTCGCGCCCTGCCCGCACTCGGCGGCGAGACACCCCCGCCCGTCGACACTCTTCCGGACGCGCCGACCACGCTGTTTCTCGACTGGATCACGCAGGCCGCAGCGGCCGGTGTTCCGGAACCGCACGCGGCTGCGCTGTCGACCGTCGATGCCGACGGCAATCCGGACGCGCGTTTCCTGCTCCTCAAGGACGTCACCGAGCAGGGCTTCTGGTTCTCGGGTGACACTCGCTCGCCGAAGGGCCGTGAACTATCCGCGAATGCCATTGCAGCACTGTCGTTCTACTGGCGCGAACAGGGCCGGCAGGTGCGGGTGCGCGGTTCCGTCGTCGAAGGCGATCCGGCACTCTCCGCCCGCGACTTCCGCGAACGGTCGGTCACCGCGCGGGCCGTGGCAGCCGCCAGCCGTCAGAGCGAGGTCCTGGACGATCCCGCCGAATACGAACGCGCCGTCGCGGCGGCGGTGGCCCGCATCGAGGCCGACCCCGACTTCGTGTCGGGCACCTGGCGGGCGTGGTGCATCGTCCCCGACAGTGTCGAGTTCTGGCAGGCGGACGCCGGGCGCAGGCACGTGCGCCAGCTCTACCGCCGCGAGTCCGGCCGGTGGATCCGCGAGGTGCTGTGGCCCTGACCGCGCCCGGCGGCGGGGGTCAGCGTGCGGTCGCGGACGGCGAGCGCAGGTCGACGACGATCGACTGGCCGTTCAGCTTCGCGTGGATCTCGGGGCGCTCGAACCCGGCCGCGACGAGGTACTCGCCGAGCAGCGCCAGCAGTTCGTCGGCGTCCACCGTGGGATCGGCGGAGTGACTGCTCGCCGACGCGAGGTGCTCCTCGAGCAGTTCGGTGTGTGCAAGACGGCCCGCGACTCGCACGGCTGCCACTCCCATCGCGTTGCGTCGCATGACGGTGCGCCCACGAGATTCGAGCGACGCCGTCGTGTCGGAGGCCTCGGCCGGCTCCTCGGTGCTGTGCGAACCCGAGCTGCGCGTCGGCAGCGGGAAGGTGAACGTCTCGGCGGAGCTGGCCGTGGACTTGCCGTTGCCGCTGCCGTTGCTGCCGGTCAGCCCGCCCGTGCTCGGTTCGGCGAAGGGGGACTCCGACGCCGAACTCGTGCCGGCGGAGCCGTTGCTGCCCGATCCGTTGGTGGAAATGCCGTTCTCCATCGTGTCGCTTCCTGCTCGTGGCCAAACGGGTACCGCGCAAAGCCCGTCAGTGTGCTCGATTCGACCTGAAAGCTACCAGGAGGGTCCGGCGAGCCGCACACCTCGACGGCTCACCGAACCCCTTCGGCCCTCAATTCCCGGGCCCACGCGGACGCGTGCTTCGTGAGCACGCCGGCGATCCGCTCCAGCTCACCCGGGTACGACGCGACCTCGGCGGGCATGGACACACTGAGGGCGTCGGTGGCGGGGATTCGGTAGGGCACGACGGTCGCGATGCACACCACGCCGACCGTCCCCTGTTCCCGTTCCAGGGCCCACCCGCGGTTGCGCACCTCGCCCAGTTCGGTGACGAGATCGTCGACGTCGACGATGGTGTTCTCGGTGAATCGTTCGAGTTTCGCGGGAAGCATCTCCCGGACCTCGCTGGTGGTGAGCTCGGCGAGGAGGGCCTGCCCGAGTGCGGTGACGTGGCACGGCAGCTTGCGGCCGACGCGGTGCATGCGCCGGACCTCGACCTTCGAACCGCGGCTGGCGAGATAGATGACGCTGGCCTCGTCGCGCCGCGCGAAGTGGACGGTATGACTGACCTCCGACCGGAGCGCCTCGAGCACCGCCGCCGCCCTCGACACGACCGAATCCTTGTCGAGGTACGACGTGCCTGCGAGCAGGGCGTGGGTGCCGATGCCGTAGCGCGACCCCGACTCGTCGGCTTCGATCCACCGCAGATCCTTGAGCGTGCGCAGGAGGGCGTGCAGGCTCGAGCGCGGATACTTGCACGCTTCCTGCAACTCGCCGAGGCTCATGCGCGTCGGCGATGCGGCGAGCGTCTCGAGGATGTGGATGGTGCGCTCGGCAGATTTGACCGGCTGGGTTTCCGGCGCTGCCCCACGCATGTCTTCTGTCACCATGAAGACACTATCTCTCATTCTGAACGCGATATCACCTACTGACCCGTGTTCGGTGCCGGCGACGTGGCGCATTCAGTACTCCGCGACGAGGTTGGCCGCGATGTACTCGAGATCGATGTCCTCGCCGAGGCCCGGTCTCTGCGGCATCGCCACCATGCCGTTCTCGTCGACGGGGTCGACGATGGAATTCAGGTGCGGCGGAACCCAGTCGTAATCCACGTGCGGGTGCAGCAGACCGCGCTCGTACCACTGGACGTTGTTGCCCGCTCCGACGAGCGCGAGGTTGGGGGCGCCGTTGCCGTGGATCTCGCACTCGAGTCCGAAACCCTCGGCCATGTGCATCGTCTTCAGGGCCGGTGTGATGCCACCACCGTTCATGGCCCCGACCCGCAGGATGTCGCACGCCTCGTTCGCTATCCAGTCGGCACGAGACCGGTGCCGGCCCGGCGTGGTCTCGGGTCCGATCAGCGGGGTGTCGATCTGGTCGGCGAGCCACTTGTACGACCGCAGCGAGAACTCGTCCATCGGCTCCTCGAACCAGTCGAACTTCAGCCGGTCCAGCTCGCGACCGAGCTTCAGCGCGTCGGTGCGCGAGTACCAGTGGTACCCGTCGAGCATCAGCGAAAAGTTCTCGCCGACGGCATCACGCACGGCGGCACACGCGTCGATGTCCCGGGTCAGATTCGGGGAGCCGGGCAGCGGGGGCATCCAGGTGTGCAGCTTGATGCCCTGGTAGCCCCGCTTCTTCAGCGCGACCGCGAAGTTCGCGTAATCCTCCGGGGTGGCGAGGCCGCCTTCGACGTCGTCGCCGCACATGGTGCTCGCGTACGCCTTGATCTCGGTGCGCGCACCGCCGAGCAGCTTCCACACCGGCGTGTCGAACTTGTTGCCTGCCAGGTCCCACAATGCCTGGTCCACGTAGCTGCAGCTGTGCTCGGGAAGTTCGACAGCCCGGGTGCGCTGACGAATCGCGAACTTCTTGTCCATTGCCTCGCGTGCCAGCGGATCGGAGCCGATCAGGACCGGCCGGAAGTGCTGCTCCACCTGATCCTGCCGAAGGTAGTTCGGCTTGCCCAGAACGTAACCGCTGACGCCCTCGGAGTCGGTGATCCGCAGGAGCGCCCCCGTTGCAGGCATGGACGGGCCGGGATGGCGATGACCGTACGAGTCGACCGAGGTGCGTGCCTCGGTCTTGAAAACCTGCACGGCGACTTCTGTGATCACGCTGGACATGATGATTCGCTTCCTGTTCGAAATCTTCTACTTGCCCTGGCGGGCGATGTACTTGGCCATGGAGCGATCGAGTTTCTCGGCGAAGTCGTCGGCGAAATCCTGTGCGCTGAGCTGCCCGATGAGCACCTTCTGCCACTGGCCGAGCATCTGCACCTGAACGATCTTCCCGAAGTCGGGGAGGTAGTCCGGAGGGGTGACCAGTACGGTTTCCGGGTCGTCCAGTGCCGCGAGCGCGGCCTGCACCGACGGCATGTTCGCGAACTCGGGAGCCGAACGCGCCGTCTTGTTGACCGGGATCTGTCCGACGCGCTCGTTCCAGTACGCCTGCGATTCCTGAGAGGTCATGAACTCGACGAACTTCCAGGCCGCGGCCTGATTCTTGCTGCTCTTGAACACGGTGTACGACGGGAACGGGTCCGTCATGACGGTGCGCTTGCCGTCCTCGTTACGCGGCAGCGCCACAGCTCCGGCCTTGTCGCCGAGTGCCTTCTCGTGGTTGCTCAGCGAGCCGAGGTTGTGCTGCATCATGGCCACCGAGCCGCCGCCGAAGCTCGCGACCATCTGCGGGAAGCCGTTGTTGACGTCGGCGGTCGGGGTGTCGACGTCGTAGAGCGCTGCGAAGCGTTCGATGGCGTCGACCATCTCGGGACGGTTCAGCGTCGACTCGCCGTCTTCGAAGAAGCTCTCGACGCCGGTGCTGGCGAACATGTACTGCAGCAGCGGGTAGATCGATCCGGCGCCACCGCGGATGGTGAATCCGTAACGGCCGTCGTCCTTGTCGGTCAGAGTCTGTGCGGCCTCGTAGAATTCGTCGTACGTGTCGGGGGGTTCGATCCCGGCTTCGGCGAACCAGTCGGCGCGGTACCAGAGGGTGGCGTTGTTGCTGGTGTAGGGCAGACCGTACAGGTGCTCGCCGCCACCGGATTCACGTGCCGACTCGAGAATTCCGGCGTCGTACTCGTTGTGCTGCGGTGACGCCGCCACGAAGTCGTCGAGTGAGATGACGGCGTTCTGGGCGACGAGCGGGGCCAGGTAGGCGGTCGAGACGATCCCGAGATCGGGCGCCGAACCGCCGGCGAGCGCGGTCTGGTACTTCTGCTGGGCGCTGTCCGACGGCAGGCCCACGTATTCGATGTCGATGCCGGGGTTGGCGGCCTCGAACCGCCGGATGAGCTCCTCGTACAGCGGAGTGCGGTCCGGACCGGCGTTGTTGTCCCAGAAGGTGAGCCGCGCGTTGTTCGGGTCGCCGAGTGCCCCGTCGGGCAGGGAGGTTTCGGAACTGCAGGAGGCGAGCACGAGCGTGGCCGCCGCGCCTATCAGGGTCGACCGCAGGAGCGTTCGCCGGTTCATGTGAGTCCTCTTTTCGAAAGTCATGATCAGCCCTTGACCGCACCGGCGCTCAGGCCCTGGACGAGGTACTTCTGGATGACGGCGAAGACGGCGACGACCGGCACCGCGGCGATCAGACCGCCCGCGGCGAGAACTCCGAAGTCGACGTTGTAGGAGCCGATGGTGTAGCTGAGTCCGACCGGCAGCGTGAACTTCTCCTGGCTGCTGATGAACATCAGGCCGAACAGGAAGTTGTTCCAGCTGCCGATGAAGGCGAACGATCCGACGGCGATCAGGCCGGGCCGCAGCAGCGGCAGCATGATGATGCGGAACGCGCGCAGGCGTGAGCAGCCGTCGACCATCGCGGCCTCTTCCAGCTCCACCGGGATCTGCGCGATGAAACCCGCCATGAGCATGGCGGCCAGGGGAAGCTGGAACACGGTGTCGGCGATGATGAGGCCGGTCAGGTTGTTGACGAGGTTCATCTCGCGGAACACCTGGAACAGGGGGATGAGCAGCATGGCGCCGGGCACGAACTGGCTGCACAGCAGTGCCATCACCAGCGGGATCTTGGCGCGGAACTTGAAGCGGGCCAACGCATATCCGGTGGCCAGTGCGACGAACGTGGTCAGGACGAGAGACAACGCGGCAACGATGAGGCTGTTCTTGAAGAAGAAGCTGAAGCCGAGGGTGTTCCACACGGTGTCGAAGTGCTCGAACGTGATGGGCCAGGGGAGCATCGAATTCGATCCGGCGGGCCGGAAGGCGAACACGATCATCCAGTAGAAGGGGACGAGAGTGAACAGCAGGTACAGCGCGAGCGGCAGTCCGACGCTGAACAAGCGGGGCTTCTTCTTGTGTGCGCGCAGCTTCCCGGTGGTGTCCGGCTCGGACAGCGCAACGGCGGGACGATCGGTGGTGGTGGTCACGACGGTCAGACCTTCTCACTGTTGAACTTGCTCAGGCGCAAGTAGAGGATCGAGCAGAACAGCAGGATCACGAATGCGACCGTGGTGAGTGCCGAGCCGTATCCGAAGTCCTGGGCAGTGGTTGCGAGCTGTGAGACGTACAGCGGCAGTGTGGTGGTGACGTCGGCCGGGCCGCCCGCCGTGAGGGTGTACAGCAGATCGACGTTGTTGAACTCCCACACACCGCGCAGCAGCGTCGACAGGATGATGACGGCTTTCAGGTGCGGGAGGGTGACGAAGCGGAACCGCTGCCAGCGGTTGGCGCCGTCCACGTTGGCCGCCTCGTACAGGTCCTTGGGTGCGCTCTGCAGCTCGGCCAGGATGAGGATGGCGAAGAACGGCACACCGCGCCACAGCTCTGCGACGCCCGTCGCCCAGAACGCGGTGTCCGGATCGGCGATGGGAGCGGCAGTGCCGTCGCCGATGCCCATGTTTCCGAGAAGCTTGAAGAGGCCGGTCGACGGGTTGTAGATCAGCAGCCAGATGCCGGTGGTGAGAACGCCGGACACCGCCCAGGGGGAGAACACGAGGGCGCGTGCCAGGCCGCGGCCCCGGAACACCTCGTTGACCAGCAAGGCCAGTCCGAGTCCGAGGATCAACTGGAACACGACCTGGAATCCGACCCACTTCGCGGTGGTGACCAGGCTGGTCCAGAAGAGGGAGTCGGCGAACATCAGCCGGAAGTTGTCGAGGCCGGCGAAACCGTTGTCCCACGGCGTCGTCGGGTTGTAGTACTGCAGGCTGTAGTAGAAGACGCTGCCGACCGGGTAGAAGATGAAGACGGCCAGCAGGATGACCACCGGTGCGATCAGGATGTAGGGGGCAGAGGCTCTGCGCCAGGCCGGTCTGCGACGAGTTCGACCGGGCGAGGCCTGTGCCGCCGGCGCGGACTGCCCTCCTGGCCGGAGGGAGGTGGTGGTGACCATGGTGCACGCTCCGAAGTTCGGTGCCGGTCGCGCCGGCGGGTCAGGGGATTGTGGCTACTGCTGCTGAGGCGAGATCACGGGGGTGGCTCGTCAGCGTGGAAGGTGATGGGAACGATGCGGCCTCCGACCTGCCCGAGGTACCCGGTGTGCGTGAGGGGTTCCGTTGGCGGCGTCTGCGCTTGCTCGTTCATGTATGTGAACTCACGTCCTCTATGTGAATTGTCGAACTCACTATGACGGCAGTCACAAGGTCTGTCAAGGGTGTTCGCCTAGACATTGCGGGCGAGCCACTGGGCGGCCCCGACCTGCATTCCGGCCGAAAACCGGTGTCCGCCTGCGAACCACTGCGTAGTGAGCGCCCCGGACCCCTCGTACGCCCGCCGCAGCACGGCCTCGGAGTCGCGCATTCCCCGCCGGCCGAAATGGGAGTCATCCAGCGCGAACTGAACCAGCAGCGGCCGTGGCGCCTGGCATGCGGCGATCTCGGGCCAGTCGCACACCGCCGGCAGGCCCGGAGTGATCATCAGCCACGTCGTATCGTCTGCTCTGCCGTCCGCGACATCCGCGAAAGTGCTCATCATCGCGGTGATCACCCCCGCTCGCAGGCGTGTCGAACACGCCAGCAGATGTGCGACGCGAGCGCCGCCGCCCGAGAATCCCGCGGCGGCGACCCGGTACGGATCGACACCGTCCGTCGCGAGGAGCACGTTCAGCGCCCGAAGGTCCTCGGCGACGACAGTGCCGGCGAGCGAGGTGCCCGTCAGGGCGGCGGTTTTGGCGAGGCCGTGTTCGTGCTCGCGCGCTGCCGCGTCGTATCGGCGCCGTCGGATCTCGGGAGTGTCCGGGCTGGGCGGGAATGCGGCGTATCCCGCTGCTGTGGCTCGGTCCGGTAGTTCCGGCCAGGGCACCCGCCTGCTGCCCCAGGGGAACACGTCGTGGACGAGGACGACGAAGCCCGCGTGCACGAGTCCTGTTGCGACCGACCTGCCTTCGTACCCGCGGGTCCGGAGTTCGGGGACACCCGGTGAGGCTCCGTCGGGACCGTCGGCCACCTTTTCCTTGCCGTAGAACTTGACGCCGTCGTGTGCGTGCATCAGCAGGACTGCAGGGCGGGCCGCGATCTCGCCCCCGTGGTCGGGGCGGAGGAGCCAGCCCTCGGTGTCGGGGCCGTCGTCACCGGCCGCCCAGGTGAGTTCGCGACCGGCGACGCCGTGCCGAACCCACGACCTGCCGTACGTCACCTCGGGTGTGTCCGCCGCCGATTCGTCCGTCACGCCGAGTACTTCGCGAACGGCGTCGCGTCGCGCGCCGGCCGGGGTCGATCGTGGACAGCCGGCCGAACGATGTGTTCCCATGTGTGAACTCCGTCTTGTCTATCGAACTCTGTATTCGAACCGTTGAGGGGAACTGCATGTCCGGAAGAACTGTCGATCGCATCGTCGCGCACGCGTATCCGTGGGACGTGCTCGGTGATCCGCACTTCGTCGACCGAGCGCGCGCGCTCGGAGTCACCGAGATCTCGCTCGCCGCCAGCTATCACTCGACCCGCGCGGCAACCCCGTTGCATCCGGCCCACAAGGTGGTCGACGCGCATCACGCCGCGCTGTACCGGCCCATCCGGCCTGCCGCGTGGGACGGGCACGCGGTCACGGCCAGGGCGGCGACGTGGGGCGGATCCGAGGATGCGTTCGCCGATGCGGCTCGCATCCTGATCGATGCGGGCATCCGCGTGAACGCGTGGATCGTGCTGTCCCACAGCACCGTTCTGGGGCAGGCGCATCCCGACGTCACCGTCGTGAACTGCTTCGGCGACCGCTACCCGTACGCGCTCGCGCCAGGGCACCCGGACATCGTCCGCTACGCCCGCACCCTCGCGGCGGAGGCGGTCCGTGGTGTCGACCTGCACGGCGTGTCGATCGAAGCGTGCGGACAGCTGGGGATCGCCCACGTCGGCCCACACGAGAAGACCGATGGCGCATTTCCGGGCATCGGCGACAGTTTGATGTCGATCAGCTGCACCGAACGGGAACGCGCACTGTGGGCGGAGCGGGGCGTCGCTCCGGACAAGATGATCGCGAAGCTGCGTTCCGGCGTGGATGCGCTGTCCAGGGGAACGCTCGCTCCGGACGCCCCGATCACCGACGTCCTCGGCGAGGCGGAGGCCGACGCGGTGCTGTCCGTGCGCCACGCGGACGCCGACGCACTCCGGGGTGCGGTGCTCGGCGCCGTGCGTGCGGAGATCCCGGCGGCCCGCGTCACGCTGCACTGCCATCCGAATCCCTGGAAGACCGGGCCGTCGCCTGCGCTGACCCCGGCTGCGTCGGGAGACGTCGACGCCGTGCTCGTCTCGGCCTGGCCGGGGACGGCCGAAACCGTCGCCGTCACGAAGGACACCCGCGCGATCGTCGGAGAGGCCGTCGACGTCGGCGCCTACGTGTCGGTGCTGCCGCCGAAGAATCTCGACGACGTGAGCAGCCACGTCGCGGCCACGGTCGCGGCCGGAGCCAATGAGCTGCACCTCTATCACCTCGGGCTGGTCAACAAGGTGCAGCTCGACGCGTTGGGGCGCATCGTCCGCGAGAACGCCCTCTGACGCGTCCGGGGCGGGCACCACCGCTGGTGCCCGCCCCGGCGCGACATCAGCGCATCCGTTGTCCGAGCGGGTGGTCGCAGAACGCGCCGCCGACACGCTGGAGGATCGGGTCGTCGAACGTCCATTCGTGATCGGCCAGGAACTCGTCGGCGAACACCTCCGCGTCGTCCTGCGGCTCGTACCCGATGGCTGCGCCCTCCGCTGCGGACCACCAGCTGCGGGTGTTCCGCGAGATACCCCACACGGTGTGAAAACCCTTGGCGGAGTCGGACAGTGCGGCCTCGATCAGACGAGCGGTGTCGGCAGGCGACATCCAGGAGGCGAGCCCGCGGTAGTTGGGCGGCCGGTCGAAGCTCGAGCCGATCCGCAGGTTGACGACGTCGATGCCGAAACGATCGTGGTACAGCCGGCCGAGCGCCTCGACTGCCGCCTTGCTCCAGCCGTAGAACCCGTCCGGACGCGGCGAGACATCGCCGGGCAGCGGGTTGGAGCCGGCTTCCTCGTGCGTCCAGAAGCCGACGGCGTGGTTGCTCGACGCCGCGATCACGCGCGTCACGCCGTGGGCGACGGCGGCCTCGAACACCGCCTGGGTGCCGTCCACGTTGACGGACAGAATGTTCTCCCACGAGTCCTCGGTGCTGAGTCCGCCCAGGTGGAGCACGGCGTCGACGCCGTCGACCGCAGCGGCCACGGCCGCGCGGTCGGTGACCGAACCCTGGACGAACTCCTCGTGAGCGGGATCGATGTCGGTGATGTCGGCGATGTCGAACAGGCGCAGGGTGCGGCCGGGCTTGCGGAGCAAAGGTCGCAGCATCTTGCCCATGTTTCCTGCGGCGCCGGTGATCAGCAGACGCGAGGCGGTGTCGGTCATGTCTTCTAGTACCTCTCTGGGAGTAAGCCTTGTAATGCACATCACGGTAGTACATACTTCGAAACGAAGTCACTATCTTGACGAAGATTCACGTATGTGAACGAATCGTTCGCTTCACACTCCCACTCGGATCGTCCGGCACGTTCCTGCCGGTGAAGGGACCACCCACATCATGGCAACAGTCGCATTTCAGGGCGTCACCAAGTTGTTCCCCGGTGGCGACAAGGCCGCGGTCGATCACCTGGACCTCGACATCGAGGACGGCGAGTTCCTCGTCCTCGTCGGACCGTCCGGCTGCGGCAAGTCCACGTCCCTGCGCATGCTCGCGGGACTCGAAGACGTGGACCGGGGCACGATCGCCATCGGCGGCAACGATGTCACCGAGTTCCAGCCGAAGGACCGTGACATCGCCATGGTCTTCCAGAACTACGCTCTCTACCCGCACATGACGGTGGGCGAGAACATGGGCTTCGGCCTCCGCATCGCCGGTGAGGACAAGGCGGAGATCAAGCGTCGCGTCCAGGATGCCGCCAGGATCCTCGACCTCACCAAGTTCCTCGACCGCAAGCCCAAGGCCCTCTCGGGTGGTCAGCGGCAGCGAGTTGCCATGGGACGCGCCATCGTTCGCAAGCCGCAGGTGTTCCTGATGGACGAGCCCCTGTCCAACCTCGACGCCAAGCTGCGCGTGCAGACCCGCGCGCAGATCTCGGCGCTGCAGCGTCGTCTCGCCACCACCACCGTCTACGTGACCCACGATCAGGTCGAGGCCATGACGATGGGTGACCGCGTGGCCGTCCTGAAAGACGGAGTGCTCCAACAGTGCGACACACCGCGCCGCATGTACGAGCACCCGAACAACTTGTTCGTCGCCGGTTTCATCGGCTCGCCCGCGATGAACCTGCTCGAACTTCCCCTCGTCGACGGCGGGGTCAGCTTCGGTGGCTCCGTGGTCCCCGTCCCGCGTGGTGCGATTGCCGGCATCGGCGAAAGCTCGGTCACGCTCGGTGTGCGTCCGGAGGATCTCGTGATCACCACCGGTAGCGGACTCGACGTCACCATCGACGTCGTCGAAGAGCTCGGTGCCGACGCGTACGTCTACGGCCAGGCCGACATCCACGGGCGCAAGCAGCCCATCGTCGTTCGCGCCGACGGCCGCATCCCGCCGAAGCGCGGAGAGGTGATCACCCTGTCGTACGCGGCGGAGCGCACCCACCTGTTCTCCACCGTCACCGGTGACCGCCTCGTCGACTAGTCGAGACACAGACCTCCGACTCAAACCCGACCAATGATCCAAGGAGCCATCCATGCTTGACGGTGTTCTCTTCTTCCCTGTCACACCGTTCGACGGCAACGGCGACGTCGACCTTCCCGCACTGGCCCAGCACATCGAATCCGGTGTCGCGGCCGGACCGGGTGGAGTGTTTGCCGCGTGCGGGACCGGCGAGTTCCACGCGCTGTCCGCCGCCGAATTCCGGACCGTCGTGGAAACGGTGGTCACGGCCACGAATGGCCGTGTCCCGGTCTTCGCCGGCGCCGGCGGAGCCCTGCCCGTCGCGAAGGAATTCGTCGCCATCGCGGAGGACGCGGGAGCGGACGGCATCCTGCTCCTGCCGCCCTACCTCGTCGGCGCACCGGCCCAGGGCCTGGTGGAGTACGTGACGCAGGTGTCGGAGGCGAGCGACCTCCCGGTCATCGTGTACCACCGCGCGAACGGCCAGTTCACCGAGCAGAGTGCTCTCGCGGTCGCGCGACTGCCGAAGGTCGTCGGATTCAAGGACGGCGTCGGCGACCTCGACCTGACGTCGCGAATCGTGCGTACCCTGCGTGATTCTCTCGGCGACAAGGAATTCCAGTTCTTCAACGGCCTCCCGACCGCCGAGGTCTCGCAGCAGGCCTACCGGAGCATCGGCGTCACGCTCTATTCCTCCGCGACGTTCGCATTCGCACCCGATGTGTCTCTCGCCTACTACCGGGCGCTCGAGGAAGACGACACCGAGCTGGTCGACTCGCTGAACCGCGAGTTCTTCCATCCGCTGGTTCGGCTGCGTGACACCACCCCCGGGTACGCGGTCGCTCTGGTGAAGGCGGGCGTGACGTTCACCGGCCTCGACGCCGGCTCGGTGCGCGCGCCGCTCGTCGACGCCAGCGCCCAGCACCGGTACGAATTGGAGCAGATCGTGGCGGCGGGGCGGAAAGTGCTGGCGCAGTAGTGTCTTCGATCCATCGGCGGGGTGCGTATCCCGTCGATGGATCGAGGCTTCGAACGTACGTCAGCGCCTCGGGACGCTAGTCGGCGGCGGCCACGAGCGGCTCGAGCGTGAGGTCGGGCAGCTCCTTCTGGATGTACTGCAGGCGCCACTTGTCGCTGACCAAAGCCAGCATCACCCCGTCCGAGCGGGTGAACACCTCGACGCCGCGCTGACGGTTCAGCTCGTGGGCCGACTCGGCGTCGGTGCGCCGCGCCAACGCGTAGCCCAGGGGTTCCATTCGGGCCTCGACGTTGAACTCGGCCTTCATCCGCGCCGCGACCACCTCGAACTGCATCGGGCCGACGGCCGCCATGACCGGGGAGGCGTCGCCACGCAGGTCGTTGCGGAGGATCTGCACGACACCCTCGGAATCGAGCTGATCCACGGCCCGCCGGAACTGCTTGTACTTGCCCGCGCTCTCGGCCCGCAGGATGGAGAAGTGCTCCGGCGCGAACGACGGGATCGGCGGGAACTCCACCTTCTTCTCGAAGAACAGGGTGTGGCCGGGGGCGAGCGCGGTGGCGTTGACCAGTCCCACCACGTCGCCGGGGTACGCAGATTCCACGGTCGAACGCTCGCGACCGAACACGGTCTGCGCGTACTTCGTCGTGAACGGCTTGCCGGTCTGGGCGTGGGTGACCACCATGCCGCGCTCGAACACGCCCGACACGATGCGCATGAACGCCAGCCGGTCGCGGTGCGCGGTGTCCATGCCGGCCTGGACCTTGAAGACGACCGCGCTGAACGGGTCGGTGACCTCGCGAGGGGTGCCGGCGACGTCCTCCCGGGCGCGCGGCGGCGGCGCCAGCTCGACCAGCGTGTCGAGGATCTGGCGGACACCGAAGTTGAGCATCGCCGACGCGAAGATCACCGGCGACGTCTGGCCACCGAGGAACAGCTCCTGGTCGTGGTCCTGACCGGTGGCCGACAGCAGCTCGCTCTCCTCCGCGGCGGTCTCCCATTCGGAGCCCTCCTTCGCGAGGGCGGCGTCGGCATCCATGACCTCTTCGGGGGCGATCTTCGCGCCACCCGCGGTCCGCGTGAACCGGATGTACTCCCGCGGGGCACCGTCCTCGCCGCGCCGCAGCAGGCCCCGGAAGTCGCCGGCGATCCCGACGGGCCAGTACAGGGGAGTGGGGGTGAGACCGATGCGTTCCTGGATCTCGTCGAGAAGCTCGAGCGGCGTCTGGCCCGGCCGGTCCCACTTGTTGATGACCGTGATCACCGGGATTCCGCGGTGACGGCACACCTGGAACAGCTTCAGCGTCTGCGGTTCGAGACCCTTCGCGGCGTCGATCAGCATGACTGCGGCGTCGACCGCAGTCAGGACGCGGTACGTGTCCTCCGAGAAGTCGGAGTGGCCGGGAGTGTCCACCAGGTTGATCACGTTGTCGACGGGCTCGTCCACCGACGCCTCGGTGGAGCGGTAGTTGAACTGCAGGGCAGTGGAGCTGACCGAGATGCCGCGGGCCTTCTCCATCTCCATCCAGTCGGACACCGTCGACTTGCGGCCCGCCTTGCCGTGGACCGCGCCCGCTTCGGAGATGACCTTCGCGTGGAGCGCGAGAGCCTCCGTCAGCGTCGACTTACCGGCGTCGGGATGCGAGATCACGGCGAACGTGCGGCGACGCGACGCCTCCGCCCGGACACCCTTCTCGGATTTCCCCACCGGTGAGGCGGATGCCTCGGATTTCACTTCCGGTGAGCCGGATGTGGCGACAGGCGCCGCCTCGGCTGGAATGGTGTCGGCCGAGTCGGACGGGGTAGTCAACGAAGAACCTCTCGGGGGACGGGATGCGTGTAGGAAGGCCGTGTGGCCGCATACCAGGTTACTCGGGTGCCGAACACGAACGCGCAGCACAGTCACATCCAGGGAGGAGTAACGATCGGAGGCCGGTGAGGGATTTATATGGGTGAGTCGTCGGGGCGCTCCGGAGTTCACCGTTTCTGCGTTCGGACACCCGTATGTGCAGGAGGAAGACTGTGAGCAAGTTCACCGACGAGATGTACGCGACCGCGGCGAGCAGCACCCGTGGCCTCAACACGGGTGAGCCCGACGCGCCGTTGCGGCAGCCGTGGGGCGAGATCCACAAGGCCGCGCGCCGCATGGCGGGCGCGCTCGCCGAAGCGGGGATCGGCCACGGCGACGCCATCGGCATCCTCGCCGGTCAGCCCGTCGACATCGCGCCCTCCTGCCAGGGCACCTGGATGCGCGGGGCGTCCGTCACCATGCTGCATCAGCCGACGCCGCGCACGGACCTGGCCGTGTGGGCCAAGGACACCGAGACCGTCATCAACATGATTCAGGCGAAGGCCGTCATCCTCGGTGCGCCGTTCGACGCCGCCAAGCCGCTGCTGGAGGAGCGCGGCATCACCGTGGTCACGGTGGCCGAGCTGAACGAGGGCACGGAGATCGACCCGGTCGAGACGTTCGAGAGCGACATCGCGCTGCAGCAGCTCACGTCCGGTTCCACCGGTTCGCCCAAGGCCGTGCAGATCACGCACGAGAACTTCTACACCAACGCCTACGCCATGATCGACCGCATCAAGTTCTCCATCGAGGACGACGTGATGATCAGCTGGCTGCCCCTGTTCCACGACATGGGGATGGTCGGGTTCCTCAGCGTGCCGATGCAGGTCGGCGCGGAGGTCGTGAGCATCACCCCGATGGACTTCCTCCGCACGCCGCTGCTGTGGGCGGAGCTGATGGGCAAGTACAAGGGCACCGTGACGGCCGCCCCCAACTTCGCGTACTCGTTGCTCGCCCGCCGCCTCAAGCAGGCGGAGGACGGCGCCGTCGACCTCAGCACCGTCCGGTACATGTGGAACGGTGCCGAGCCCGTCGACCCCGAGACGATGAACAAGCTCGCCGAGGCGGGCGCCCGCTTCGGCCTGAACCCGTCGGCACTCGCCCCCGTCTACGGCATGGCCGAGACCACCCTCGCCGTCTCCATCCCGGATCCGGATCAGGGCCAGGTCCTCGACCTCGTCGACCCGGATCTCCTCGAGGCCATGCAGCGCGCCGTTCCGTCGAGCAAGCCGAACGCGCGTGGCCTCGCCACCCTCGGAAAGATGGTGCCGAACCTCGAGGGACGCGTCGTCGACAGCGAGGGTGAGCTGCTCCCGACCCGCGGTGTCGGCATCATCGAAGTCCGCGGCAAGGCGGTCACCCCCGGATACATCACGGTCGACGGCCACAAGCCCGCCCAGGACGCGGACGGCTGGCTGAACACCGGCGACGTCGGCTACTTCACCGAAGAGGGCCTCGTCGTCGTGTGCGGCCGCGTCAAGGACGTCATCATCATGGGCGGCCGCAACATCTATCCGACGGACATCGAGCGAGCTGCGGGGACCGTCGCCGGCGTGCGTCCCGGCAACGCGGTGGCCGTCCGCCTCGACGCGGGGCAGAAGCGGGAAAGTTTCGCGGTCGCGGTGGAGACCAACGACTACCAGGACCCCGAAGTGGTCAAGCGCATCGAGCACGAGGTCGTGCACGCCGTGTTCTCCGAGGTCGGAGTACGACCCCGCACCGTCGCAGTGCTCGGCCCCGGCAGCATCCCCAAGACGTCGTCGGGCAAACTCCGCCGCGCCACGTCGGCGAATCTGGTCCACTAGGCGCTCCGCGCCGTGCGCCTTTTTGGTAGCTGGGACAACCAGATTGGCGCACGGGCGCGAAGCGCCTAATGCAGGCGGTTCTGCGCTGCCTCGAGCCCGACGCGCAGGACCAGTTCGACGGCGTCGGCCGACTCTTCGCAGACCAGGTCGAGCTCCTTGCGTTCCACCGACGAGAACGGCTTCAGCACGTACGACGCCGGATCCATCCGTCCGGGGGGACGGCCGATCCCGACACGGGTGCGCAGGTAGTCCTTGGTGCCGAGTGCGCTCGAGATGGACCGCAGTCCGTTGTGCCCGCCCTCGCCGCCGCCCTGCTTGAGGCGAATGGTCCCGAAGTCGAGGTCGAGTTCGTCGTGGATGACCACGATGTTGCCCGGATCGACGGAGAAGAACCGGGCCAGGCCGGCAACGGCGGAACCGGACAGGTTCATGAACGACCGCGGCTTGGCGAGGATCGTCGGACGGCCCTCGAGTCGGCCCTGGACGATCTCGGCGCCGCTCTTCTTGTGCGCGCTGAACTTGCCACCCATGCGAGCGGACAGCACGCCGGCCACCATGAAGCCGACGTTGTGCCGGGTCTTCTCGTACTGCGGTCCCGGGTTGCCCAGGCCCACCACCAGAGCGGTGTCTTCACTCACCGACAGGGTCCTTCCATGCGTGAGGGGGTCGTGTCAGACGACAGCGGCGCGTCACCCCGGGACAATCCGGGACGACGCGCCGCCGACATCAGTGCGGTTGCGAGAGGATCAGCTCTCGGCGCCCTCTTCGGCCGGAGCCTCGGCGGTCTCGGCGGCGGCTTCGCCGGTCTCCTCTTCGAGGTCGGCAGCGGTCGGGGCTGCGACGACGTTGACGATGAGCAGTTCCTCGTCGGCCTGCAGGGTGGAACCCTTGGGCAGCTCGAGCTGGTTGGCCAGGATCTGGGTGCCGACCTCGAGGCCCTCGACCGAGACCTCGATCTGCTCGGGGATGTGCAGCGCGTCCGCTTCGAGGGAGATGGTGGCGGCGTCCTGCGCGACCAGGGTGCCGGCAGCGGCCTCACCGGTGACGACGACGGGAACGTCGACGGTGACCTTCTCGCCCTTCTTGATGACGAGGAGGTCGGCGTGCTCGATGTAGTTGCGGATCGGGTGAACCACGACCGACTTGGTGAGCGCGACCTGCTCCTTGCCCTCGATGTCGAGGGTCAGGATGGCGTTGGTGCCGTGCGCGCGCAGGATGGCGGCGAAGTCGCGGGACGGGACGTTCAGGTGGCGGGGGTCCTCACCGTGGCCGTACAGGACTGCGGGGACCTGGCCGTCGCGGCGCGCGCGGCGGGCGGCGCCCTTACCGAACTCGGTGCGCACGGCGGCTACGAGGCGATTTTCGTCAGACATGGTGAAACGGCTCCTACAACTCACGGTGGTAACTGGCGGGCGGTTCGAGTCGACGAGGGACGAACACGCGACGGCCAGGAGCGAAACGCTCGAGCAGAGCCGTCGCCGCGTCGATCACGGTGAGCCAGTCAATGGGAACTTCTGGTTCACCCTCGCCGAGACAACTTATGGAACTCTACCGGATGGCCCGCTGACCTGCTAATCGGGTGTCCTCGGGAGGCTGCGCGGCGCCGAGGTGGGGACAGTGCAATCCGATGCAACGCTGCCGCTCGGTCCTTGTGATCCGTATCACAGAGGTATCGAACTTCTCGATTCCCGACGACGGAGGACATCATGACCGCCACACTCGACTCACCCGTCGACACCGCCATTCCGCAGCCGGGTGACATCGCCCGGCGCTGGCTGGCCGGATTCGGTGCCGCCCTCGAACGAGGCGACGTGCGCGGGGCCGCCCAGCACTTCCTGGTCGACGGTTGGTGGCGCGACCTGCTGTCGTTCACCTGGGATCTGCACACCACGCACGGTCGCGCGGACATCGAGTCGCGCCTCGCGGATTCGGTTCCGGTGCACGAGCCGCGCCACCTCGTCCTGTCACCCGCGCACCCCGCCGAGGCGGTGGCCGATCCCGAGGGTGACTGGATACAGGCCTTCTTCACATTCGAGACGACCCTGGCCCGCAGCCGCGGTTTCGTTCGGCTGAGGCGCGACGACGACGGCGAGTGGCGTGCCTGGACGTTGATCAGCGCGATGGAGGAGATCAAGGGTCACGAGGAGAAGAAGGGGCATCGGCGGGTTCAGGGCACGAATCACGGCGCCCACCGCGGCAAGATCAACTGGCTCGACCGGCGAACCGCCAAGGGCGAGTTCGAGACCGAGCAGCCGGCGGTCGTGATCGTCGGCGCCGGCCAGGGTGGTCTCGCCCTCGCGGCCCGTCTGGGGCAGCTCGGAGTCGACACCCTGCTGGTGGAGCGAAACGACCGGATCGGTGACAGCTGGCGCAAGCGCTACCACTCGCTGGTCCTGCACGACCCGGTCTGGTACGACCACCTGCCGTACTTGAACTTCCCCGACCACTGGCCGGTGTTCACGCCCAAGGACAAGCTCGCGAACTGGTTCGAGTTCTACGCCGAAGCAATGGAACTCAACGTGTGGACGGGAACCGAGTTCACCGGCGGCAGCTATGACGACGCCACCGGCGAATGGACCGTGACCGTCGCCCGCGACGACGGCTCCACCCGCACGCTGCACCCCCGGCACGTCGTCCTCGCCACGGGAATGAGTGGGGTGCCGAACATTCCGCGGATCGCTGGCGCCGACACGTTCGAGGGAACCATCGAGCATTCGAGCTGGTTCGTTGGCGGCCGGGAGATGCAGGGCGAGAAGGCCCTCGTCGTCGGCTGCTGCAACTCGGGCCACGACATCGCCCAGGAACTCAACGAGCAGGGTGCGGATGTGACCATCCTGCAGCGCTCGTCCACGTATGTGATGAGCAGCAAGCACGGTATCCCCGGACTGTTCGGCGGCGTGTACGAGGAGGGCGGGCCCGCGGTGCAGGATGCCGACCTGATCTTCGCGTCGCTGCCGTACCCGTTGCTCGCGGGAATTCACGCGGGGGCGACGGAGGCCATCGCCGAGAAGGACGCGGAGATGCTCGACGGTCTGCGGAAGGCCGGATTCAAGGTCGATTTCGGCGAGGACGGCAGCGGCCTGTTCATGAAGTACCTGCGACGCGGCGGCGGCTACTACATCGACGTCGGCGCATCCGAGCTGATCGCGAGCGGCGAGGTGACGGTGAAGCAGGGAACCGAGATCGATCACTTCACCCCGGACGGGGTGGTGTTCGCCGACGGCACCGAGATGCCGGTGGACGTGGTGGTTCTCGCGACGGGATACAAGAACATGCGTGAGAGCGCCCGCAAGTTCCTCGGCGACGCGGTCGCGGACCGCTGCCAGGACGTGTGGGGCCTCGACGACGAGGGCGAGCTGCGCACGGTGTGGCGCCGGTCCGGTCATCCGGGTTTCTGGTTCATGGCCGGCAACCTGCATCAGTCCCGGCACTACTCGAAGTATCTGGCCTTCCAGATCAAGGCCCAGGAGGAAGGGTTGCAGCCGATCCGATGACGGACAGTGGTGTGGCTCACAGCGCCGGGGGTAGCCTCGGCCTTGTGAGCGCTGAACGTCCGACCGCAGACCGGCTGACCGCAGTGGCAAGCGGTGTGGATCTGCCGCGACATGCGCGGCTGCTCAGCCGGGTGCACGACGCCGTGCTGTCCGGGCAGCAGCCGCCCGCCCTTCCACGGGGCGTGGTGGCGCGGTCGTGGTCCCGTCTGCAGGCCGGCGGTGTGAGCCCGGACCTCTGCGCGGACGTGGAGCCCGCCGACTTCTCCGAGATCGAGGCGCGGCGCACCCGGACGGCGCTGCGAACCGTGCTCCCGGAACTGCGCAGCACGTTGACGCAGGTCGCGGACGATGCGAACTTCATCGTGGTCATCGCCGACGCCGACGGTGTCCTGTTGTGGCGGGAAGGTTCCCGCGGGGTCCGGAAAGCGGCTGATGCCCTGGGATTCACGGAGGGTGCGCGCTGGGCGGAGCAGGCGGTCGGGACCAACGCGATCGGCACGGCGCTGATCGAAGATGCTGCGGTGCAACTGTTTTCGGCCGAGCACTATGCCCCCTCGCATCACGGCTGGTCGTGCACCGGGTCGCCGGTTCACGATCCGCGCACCGGTGAGATTCTCGGCGTGGTCGACATCAGTGGGTCGGCGATGTCCATTCACCCGACCACGGTCGCGCTCGTCCGCACCGCGGTGCGTCTGGCCGAGGCGACGCTGTGGCGTGAGCACACGGCGCAACTGGACAAGCTGCGCGGCCGGGCGGCACCGTTGCTGGCGTCGGCGGGCGGTCCGGCGCTGGTCGTCGACAAGCAAGGGTGGGTCGCGGAGGCGAGTGGCATCGCGGCCCCGGAGCGGGTCGCGCCGCCGAGCCTGGACCGGCCACTGCTCGTCCCGGGGCTCGGGCTGTGCGTGCCCGAACCGCTCGGCGACGGCTGGCTGGTGCGCAGGCGCGTCGACGGGGCGGCCATCGAACTGGAACTCGACCTCGGTGACGCGCCGCACGTGACGGTCCGGGGCGACGTCAACTGGACGCGGGCGCTCTCGCCCCGGCACGCCCAGATCCTGCGGGTGCTGTCGGTCGCGGGACCGGCGGGTGTCGACGCCGCCTCGCTCAGCGAATCGTTGTTCGGCGACCGCGACCACGTGGTGGCGGTCCGCGCCGAGGTTTCGCGTCTGCGCAAGAGTCTCGGCGCGGTCCTGAGCACCCAGCCCTACCGGTTCGCGGCCGGCGTGACGGTCCGGCTCGTCGGGTAGGCCCGGTCATGCCTCCTTCGCGGCACTGATGCCGGCGCGGCGGCCGTAGAAGCTGCCGTCGCCGAGGGAGGTGCCGCTGGCGTAGCCGCCCGCGCACACGCCGGACGTGCACCGTCCCGCCGCGAAGAGGCCGGGGATCGGTTCGCCGGAGACGTGCAGTACCTCGGAGTTCACGGTCGTCCGCAGACCGCCGAGCGTGAAGCCGAGGGTGAACCCGCGCAGGTCGAGTGCCGCGACGGGGGTGCCGATCGGCTTCACCCACTCGGACTTCTTGTGCAGCAGCGGGTCCGATCCTTCCGCGGCGTGCGTGTTGTACACCTCGACGGTCGACTGCAGAGCGCCGGCGGGCAGGCCCATGTCCGATTCGAGTTCCTCGACGGTCTCCGCCGCCCACTTCGGTTGCACGCGCAGGAACGGCGTGGCCGTGGTGGCGGCCGCGCCCTCCTCGTACGACGCCTCGTCGATGATGAGGAACGCCTGGTTGTCCTGGTGGAACAGGGTCATCTGGCCGATCCGCCCGGAGTACGTGTCCTCCGGAACGTAGCGCTGCCCCCGGCCGTTGACCAGGATGCCGCGGACGATCAACTGGGGGTCGCAGACGAACGCGACCTCGGTGGCGTCCATGTGGGCGAGATCGGCGCCGAGGGCCTGCGCCATGAGGATCGACCGTCCGTCGTGCTCCTCGATGGCGGCGCCGGGGCGGCCGATCAGCCGCGGCGCGTGGGCCTCGATCATCTTGTCGTTGTAGGCGAAGCTGCCGGTGGCGAGGACGACGCCGCGGCGCGCCCGCACGGCCACCTCCTTGCCGTACTGCTTGGCGACGATCCCGACGACGCGACCGGTGTCGTCCGTGACGAGCGTCTGGACGCGCATGTCGTATTCGGCTCGGACCCCGAGCTTTTCGGCGGTCTCGACGAGCGGCTTCATCAGCATGTAGCCGCCACCCTTCTCGCCGGTCCTCTTGCCGTCCATCTGCGGAACGTGGCCGCGCGGTGCGGGAGTCGCGATCTCGTTGAAAGGCGCCGCGTTCTCGCCGCCCGAGTACATGAGTCCGTCGTCGAACGGCGGTTCCCAGCCGGGTTCGCCCCAGAAGCTCTCCTTGAACGGGACACCGCAGTCGACGAGCCAGTTGTAGTGCTCGACGCTGCCCTCGCAGTAGTCGGTGATCTTCTCCTCGTCGGTACCCGGGCCGAGCGCCGCCATCATGAACGTCTTCATGTTCTCGGGGGAGTCGTCGAACCCGCACGCCTTCTGCAGCGGCGTCCCTCCGCCGAGGTAGATGAAGCCGCCGGCGAGAGCGGCGGCACCGCCCCAGCCGCTGGTGCGTTCGAGGACCAGGACGTCGGCGCCGGCGCGCGCCGCCTCGATGGAGGCGGACACACCGGCGATGCCGTAACCCGCGACCACGACGTCGGCCTCGTAGTCCCACTCGGCGACCGTTGCTGCGGACCGGGGGCGGATCGGTGTGGCGTCGACCATGGGTGGAAGTCCTCTCGGGCGGTCACAGGTGTGGTGTGACGTGGGTTACCCTCAAACTGTAACCTGTTACAAAACCCGAATCGGTGGATCTCCCGGTCAGTGGGACGTCCCGTCCGGAGGTCGGCGAGGGCCCGGCTGTCCGGGCATGTCCGTCACGCCGGACAGCTCGTAGTGCAGCGTCGACGTGCGTGCCAGACGGTGCGCGAGATGCACGCCCGGGGTGCGGAAGTACGCCCGATCGCCCTCCCTGGTCCGTCATCGCGAAGTCCTGGTTCCCGGGTGAGTTCCAGCTCAGTGCGCTAGTTCGCGAGTGTCCGCACCTCCGCGAGGAACCGGTCGAGGTCGTCCGGGGAGCAGAAATAGTGCGGCGACGCCCGCACCACGGCGTCCAGTCCGCGGGCGCTCATGTCCAGCAGTGTCGATCCGCGCAGGCTGGCCGTGACGGTGACGTTGCGGGCAGCCAGCTGTTTCCGGACGTCGCCGGGATCGAACCCGTCGACGGTGAACGAGACGATTCCGCAGCGGCGGGCGCCGAGGTCGCGCACGGTGACACGGGGGATCGCCGCGAGCCCCGACCGGAGGTGCTCGGCCCCGGCCGTGACGGCCGCCTCGACGTCGTCCACCCCGAGGTCGAGGAGATAGTCGGCCGCCACCCCGAGCCCGAGGCGCGCGGCGACGTCGCATTCCCAGAATTCGAACCGGCTGGCATCGGTGGCGAGCCGGTACGCATCGGCGGCGGTCCACTCCGCGCTGTGCAGGTCGAGGGCGGCCGGCTCGAGGGTCGCGGCCAGTTCCGGCCGGACGTACAGGAAGCCGGTGCCCCGCGGTGCACGAAGCCATTTGCGGCCCGTGGCCGAGAGTGCGTCGACGCCCAGCTCGCTGACGTCGAGGGCGATCTGACCGACGGACTGACACGCGTCGAGCAGCACCAGCGCGCCGTGCGCGTGTGCCAGCTCCGTCACTTCACGGACGGGATTGACCAGGCCGCCGTTGGTGGGCACGTGCACGAGGGACACGAGACGGACCCGGTCGTCGAGCAGCGTTTCGAGGGCGGCGACGTCGATCTGGCCTGCGGGGTCGCTGGGGATCACGTCGACCGTCGCGCCCACGGATCGCGCCCGCTGCAGGACGGCGATGGCGTTGCTGGCGTACTCGACCTCCGAGATCAGCACACGGTCCCCGGCCCCGAGCGGAACGGCGTGGAAGAAGTCGTTCCAGGCGGTGGTGGCGCTGTCCACCAGGGCGATGCTGTCGGCGCTCGCCCCGATCAGCCGGCCCAGGGACGACTTCACGGCCGCGAGGTCGTCGGCCCGTTCGGCGGCCGCGACGTAGCCACCCACGTCGGCCTCCCGGCGCAGGTGCGCGAACACGGCGTCCAGGACCGGGGTCGGCGGAAGCGAGGAGCCTGCGCTGTCGAGGAACACCTTGTCGAGGCAGCCCGGGGTGTCCCGTCGCGCCTGCTCGAGGTCGAGCATGTCCGATACCTCCCTTTCGCGGTGACTGGACTCGAACGTACCCGTGCAGGTTCCTCGAAAAGTATGCCGTTGGGGCGTGCATCGACGGCCGAGGCGCTCTAATGTCGATAACGACGTTCAGGCGGCGCCCGAAGGGGAGGGTCGAATGGCTACTGCAGTTCAGTCCGTCGAGGCAACGTGTTTCACGTCGCGGCCGGCGGCGGAGGCGTACCTGGGTGGTGTGTGCTTCAAACTGGGGCCACCGCAGCTGATCGGCGCGGAATTGGAGTGGCTGACCGCGCAACTGCCGGAATACGTGCGCCCCGACCTCGCCGCTCTCGCCGAAGCTCTCGGGCCGCACACTCCCAGAACCATCGATCCCTCTTCTCCTGCTCAGCTCCTTCCCGGCGGCAGCGCCGTCACGGTCGAACCCGGCGGACAGATCGAACTGTCCAGCGCCCCCTATTACTCCGCACGCGAATTGTGCGACTATCTCGTCGCCGATCAGGCGGTTCTCGCGGACCTGCTGTCTTCCCGATCGATCCTCATGTCGTCCGAGGCCGCGGACACTCGCCGGCCCGCTCAACGTCTCCTCCAATCGCCGCGGTACTGCGCCATGGAATCCCGCTTCACCGGCATCGGGCCCTTCGGGAAACTGATGATGTGCAACACCGCCGCAACGCAGATCAGCGTGGACGCCGGGGCCGATCCGGTTGCGGTGGAGAAGCGGTGGCATCTGCTCCATGCCATCGGTCCCGCATTGATCGCGGCCTTCGCGTGTTCGCCGCGGCTCTACGGGGTGCCCGACGGGCAATGGGCGTCGCAGCGGATGCGAACGTGGCTCGAACTCGATTCGCCGCGCACCACCGGAACTCCGCACATCGCGGACTATGCAGGGTGGGTACTGGACGTGCCGTTGCTGTGCATCCGCAACGACGGAACGGATTGGACAGCGCCCGACGGTGCAACTTTCGCGGACTGGGTCGAGGGCGCACTGGACGACGTGATCGGTCGCCCGACGCCCGCCGACCTCGACTATCACCTCACCACCCTGTTTCCGCCCGTGCGCGCGGCCGGTCATCTCGAGGTGCGCTACCTCGACGCGCAACCGGGTGACCAGTGGCGGGTTCCCATCGCGGCGATCGACGCGCTGCTGTCGGGTCCGGGTGCCATGGCCGAGGCGCTCGACGCGGCGCTGCCCACCGCCGAACGCTGGCGGGACGCGGCCGAGTTCGGCCTGGCCGACCTCGAACTGCGCGCTGCGGCAACAGCTCTGCTGTCGCTGGCGGCGGCCTACTCGCCCGACCCCGAATTCGTCAGACTGCTCGATGCCGCCGCCGAACGATGTTGCCGGGGCCAGGCACCGAGCGAGGAACGCTGATGGGTACCCGCGAGAAGATCGAGACCGTGTTGACACGGGCGCGGGAGCGCACCGCGGGGTTGACGGACTGTGTGGACGGGGAGGACCTCGTTGCACAGCATTCCCCGTTGATGAGCCCGCTCGTGTGGGATCTCGCGCACATCGGCAATCAGGAAGAGTTGTGGCTCGTGCGGGACGTCGGAGGACGGGAACCGGTCCGCCGCGACATCGACGAGTTGTACGACGCATTCAAACATTCGAGGAACTCCCGGCCGTCCCTGCCGCTGCTGAACCCGGACGAGGCCAGGGAATACGTACGCACCGTTCGAGACAAGTCGTGGGACGTGCTCGACCGCAGCACGTTCCGGGGCCGGCCGCTCGAGGAGAACGGATTCGCGTTCGGCATGATCGCGCAGCACGAGCAGCAGCATGCCGAAACGATGCTCGCCACCCATCAACTGCGCACCGGCCCAGCTGTGCTGGCCGCGGAGAGCGCGCCGCGTGTCGGCGGGGCGATGGACGAGGACGAAGTGGTCATTCCCTCCGGCGAATTCACGATGGGAACGTCGGACGATCCGTGGGCGCTCGACAACGAGAGGTCCGCGCACCGCGTGCACGTTCCGGCGTTCGTGATCGACGCCGTCCCCGTCACCAACGGCCGCTACCTCGAGTTCATGGACGACGGAGGGTACGCGCGGCCCGAGTTGTGGAGTGAGCGGGGATGGGCGCACCGCCTCGAAGCCGGATTGGATGCTCCCCAGTTCTGGGAGAACGACGGTTGCGGAACCTGGTGGCGACGAAGGTTCGGGGTGACCGAGCCGATCCACCTCCAGGAACCGGTCGTGCACGTCTGCTTCTTCGAGGCCGAGGCCTTCGCACGCTGGGACGGCAAGAGACTTCCGACCGAAGCCGAATGGGAGAAGGCCGCGCGGTGGGACCCGTTCACCGGCCGGTCGCGCCGATTCCCTTGGGGTGACGCCGAACCCGACTCCTCGCTCGCCAACCTCGGGCAGCGTCACCTCGGTCCCGCGGTGGTCGGGGCATATCCGTCGGGGGCATCCCCGCTCGGCGTCCATCAGCTGATCGGCGACGTGTGGGAGTGGACGTCTTCGCCGTTCGAGCCCTACCCCGGGTTCTCGGCGTTCCCGTACCGCGAGTACTCGGAGGTGTTCTACGGCGGCGACTACCGCATGCTGCGCGGCGGTTCGTTCGGCACCGACCCGGTGGCGTGCCGTGGGACGTTCCGCAACTGGGACCACCCGATCCGGAGGCAGATCTTCTCCGGATTCCGCTGTGCTCGGGACCTTCCGGGGGACGACCGCTGAGATGTGCCGACACCTGGGCTATCTGGGACCGGAGCAGTCGGTGGGCGACCTCTTGAGTCGTGGCGAGAACTCGCTCCTGCGCCAGTCCTACGCGCCACGCGACATGAGAGGTGGCGGGACCGTCAACGCCGACGGATTCGGTGTGGGCTGGTGGGGATCGGACGGTTTCTCCCGCTACCGCAGTGCCCAGCCGCTCTGGTCCGACCCCGTCGTGCGAGAGACGTTGCCGAACATCTGCTCCCGCGCCGTGGTGGCCGCCGCACGGTCGGCGACGGTCGGGATGCCCGTGCAACACACGGCCTGTGCACCGTTCTCCGACGAGACCTGGGCCTTCAGTCACAACGGGGTGGTGCGCGGGTGGCCGGAGTCGCTCGGCGCGCTCGCCGCGGAACTCCCCGTGAGCGATCTGCTGCAACTCGAGGCACCGACCGACTCGGCAGCGTTGTGGCTTCTCCTGCGCCGGGCGCTCGGCGAGCAGGACCCCGAGAAGGCGATGAGTGCGCTCGTACAGGACGTCGTCGCCGCTGCCCCGAACTCGCGATTGAATCTGCTGCTCGGCAACGGCAGCGAACTGTGGGCCACCACCTGGCATCACTCGCTGTCGGCGCTCGTCGACGACGAGCGGGCCATCGTGATGTCCGAACCCTACGACGACAACCCCGCATGGCAATCGATTCCGGACCGTCACTTCGTCAGTGCACGCCCCGGACACTTGCTCGTCACCCCGCTCGAGATGGGAGCACGATGACCACCACACCGACCCTCGAGGTGTACCTGCAGCCCGAGCAGCTCAAGGCCGCTCTGCGCAAGGACGCCACCGTAGGGCTCACGTCGAACCCGAAATGGCTGCCTCCCAAATACTTCTACGACGCCCGCGGGAGCGAGCTGTTCGAGCAGATCACCGCGTTGCCCGAATACTTCCCGACGCGTACGGAACGGGAACTGCTCAGACGATATTCGGGGGAGATCGCCGAGGTCGCGGCGCCGGAGATTCTCGTGGAACTCGGATCCGGGTCTTCGGAGAAGACACGGCTCCTGCTGGGCGCCGGTACGCGGCACGGAAGTCTCCATACGTACGTGCCGCAGGACGTGTCGGTGTCCGCGCTCGAGGGTGCGGCGGAGCAGATCGGCGTGGAGTTCCCGAATCTGACCGTGCGCGGTGTCGTCAGCGACTTCACCGAGTCGCTGCACCACCTTCCACGCGGTGGGCGCCGCACGATCGCGTTCCTCGGTGGCACCCTCGGAAACATGGTTCCGGCCGAGCGTGCGGAGTTCCTCTCCGGAATCGCCGACGTCCTCGAACCGGGGGAGCACCTCCTCCTCGGTGTCGGACTGGTGATCGATCCCGCCGTCCTCGTCCCCGCATACGACGACGCCGCCGGGGTGACCGCCCAGTTCAACCGCAACGTCCTGCAGGTACTCAACACGCAGCTCGACGCCGACTTCCCGGTGGACGAGTTCCGGCACGTCGCGCTGTGGGACGCCGACAACGAATGGATCGAGATGCGGCTCGAGGCCGAGCGTGCGATGTCGATCCGCGTGGAGGAGCTGGATCTGGACGTGGAGTTCACCGCGGGTGAGCAGCTGCGGACGGAGATCTCGGCCAAGTTCACCCTCGACGGGATCCGACGGGAGTTGGCGGAGGCGGGATTCGACGTCGACCGCACCTGGACCGATCCCGACGACCGCTTCGCGCTGGTGTGCGCCGCGCGGAACTGACCGACAAGATCAACTTCGGGCACGATCGCGCTTATAGTGACCGCGTAGTGCGCAATCGACCCGAGGAGAACTTGTGCGTCCTTCGAAGCTCGCTGTCCTCGCTCTCGCCACCGCGTCCGTGATCGGCCTCCCCGCCGCACAGGCCTCCGCTCAGCCGCTGCCCTTCCCATTCGACACGGGAAGCCTCGGTTCGGGTAGCGACGGCCCGGGAATTCCCACGGAGGACACGCTTCCGGCGCTGACGGTCACTCCGGTTTTCGACGGGCTCGACCATCCGTGGGACGCGGTGCAGGCCCCGGACGGCGCGGTCCTCACCGGTCAGCGCTCGGGCGGGTTCTTCGTCCGGCGTGCGGACGGAAGCACCGGCCCGGTCACCGCCGATCTCTCGGACCTGTACGCGCAGTCCGAGACCGGGTTGATGGGTATCGCACTCGCGAGCAATTTCGCGAACACGCGCACCCTGTACACGTGCCAGGGATTCCAGGGCGGTGGCGTCACCGACATCCGGATCCAGTCGTGGACCGTCGACGCCGGCTGGACGACCCTGACCCGCGGTGCCGCAATCCTGACCGGAATCCCTGTCAACGAGGGACGTCACGGCGGTTGCCGGATACTGACGGCCGCCGACGGCACCCTGTTCGTCGGCACCGGCGACACGGCGCAGCCGACCGTGTCGCAGGATCCGAACTCACTGGGCGGCAAGACTCTCCACATCAACACCGACGGCACCCCCGCAGCCGGAAATCCGGACCCGGCGAGCCCCGTCTACACCCTGGGGCACCGGAACGCGCAGGGTCTCGCGCAACAGCCCGGAACGGGCCGCATCTACGCCGTGGATCAGGGAACGACCCGCGACGACGAGGTGAACCTCCTGGTCGCGGGAGGGAACTACGGCTACAAGCCCGATCGGATCCCCGGCATCTACGACGAATCCGTGCCGATGACGGATCCGTCGCGCGTCCCGGGAGCCGTTGCCGCGGCGTGGAGTTCGGGCAGCACGACCCTCGCAACCGGAAGTGCCGCCTTCGTGACCGGCCCCGGCTGGGGACCGTGGGACGGCGCACTCGTCATGGGCGGCCTCAAGACGAAACAACTGATCTTCCTGCGTCTCGCCGCGGACGGGCAGTCGGTGACGGCGCAGACGTTCGGCCTGCAGAACCAGTACGGTCGCCTCCGGTCGGTCACCCCGACCGCCGACGGTTCGCTGCTCGTCACCACGGACAACGGTTCCACCGACCAGGTTCTCCGGGTCACCCCGCAGGGCTGACCTTCACACGTCAGAACCACGCGAGGGTCCGGCAGGGGCCGCCGGATCCTCCTGCGTGGGTGGGGGCGCCGACCATGACGGTTGCGCCGGACGGTGGAACCTGCGACAGATTCGCGAGAGCTTCCACCGCGTACTTCCCGGCGCCGAGCGCCGCGAGATGTGCTCCGTATGTGGTGCTACGGCCCGCGTCGACACTGAGGGTGTCCGATCCCAACGCGACGATGTCGCGTTCCCGGACGAGGAACTCGACGGCGTCCGGGTCGAATCCGGGTGTGTGCTGCACACCCGTGTTGTCCTGGTTGGTGAACGTCGCGGGCTGAGCGGCGCGGCCGTCCCATCCCGAGTTCATCGCCACCATGCAACGGTCGGGGAGCGGGCCGTGATCGGACTCCCAGTCGAGGAGGTCCTGCCGGGTGAGCAGCGTGTCGTTGTCGGCTCGGGCCCGCACCGAGATGTCCACGACGGCGAGGGGAACCACCAGGTCGCGGGGCGGAATCTGCTCGACGGTGAGGCCGTCCACGCTTGCATGCGCCGGCGCGTCGACGTGCGTGCCGGTGTGCTCGTCGTAGCGGAGTTCGTTCTTGTAGAACGCACTGGGAGCGCCGATTGCGACGGAGCCGAGCAGAATCGGAGCGTTGCCGATCCGCGCCACCGTCCGCATCGCGAACTGCTGGGCGCCGGGCCACACGGGAAAGCTGGGAGTGAGCACATGGGTGAGATCGACGACCGACGCCTCCGATGTCGGGGCAGCCGATGCCGTCGCCGGTGCGACCGCTGCCGCCAGTGCTGCCGCGCCCACCGCTCCGAACAACGACCGTCGACTCATCGGGGCGCCGCGCTTCTCGATGGTTCCGTAGACGTGAGTCATGATGCGGGGCGAGCACATACGCGGCTCCTTCGCTGGTCGGTCGCGGTTCGCTACATCATAAGGTTCGCCGCGCCGGTATCCCGGAGTGCGCACGCGCGACGTGGTCGATCGATACAGTCGAAGAGCCGGAACATGATTCCACGACGTGACGAAGGGTTGACCATGGCAACGAGGCACAGTCTCGGCACGATCGTCGGCACCTGCGCCGCAGCGGTGGCGCTCACCACAGCGTCCGCCGGCATCGCCGCCGCCGTACCGGATCCGGTGTCGGTGACCACGACGGCGTTCCAGATCCCGTTCACCGGGGTCATCGGTGATCCGTTTCCCTTCGCGACGGTGTCGCTTGCCGCCTCCACCGGCGCGAGTCCGGGACCGGGCGTCGCGCGGCTGTCGGCGACGAGCATGTGCCCGGCGTTCACCCCGGGAGCGAACTGCACGACGTACACCTCCGCCACCACGGTGCGGTGGCTCAATCTCAGCACGGGGGCGACCGGAACGGTGACCGTTCCGTCGGGCAGTTTCGGAGTGCCCGGCAGAGAACCGGTCGTCGACGTGCCCACAGGGTCGGGGCACGTGACGGCGACCGTCCTCGGCGAATCCTCGGCGACGATCGTTCCGGGCCTGGGGTACTTCTTCGTCCCCTGAGTGTCCTCGCGGCTCCCCGCCGCTGCTCCGCCCTCCGCACGAACGGGACGCTCGTTGCGTCAGATCGAACGAGCGTCCCGTTGGTTCAGTGGGACAGTTGCTTCCGGATCTCCTCGGCAGCACGCGCGCCGGAGGAGATTGCGCCGTCGATGTAGCCGTTCCAGATGCTCGCGGTCTCCGAGCCCGCCCAGTGGATGCGGTCCGCGGGAGCGCGCCAGCCGTCGTGCCCGTGTGCGAACCACGTTCCGGGGGTGGGACTCGCCGCATATCCGCCTCGCGCCCACTGGTCCTGCGGCCAGATCTTCTCGGTGTAGTCGACCGGTGACGCGGCGCGGTCGCCGAAGAGTTCGACGAGAGTGTCGATGATCGCGGTCCGGCGGTCGTCGTCGGAGAGCGCCGACCAGGACCGCTGGCGGTCACCGTAGACAAAGCACACGAGCACACCGTGTCCGGCATCTTCGGGGGAGTTGTCGAACACGACTCCGACGGCGCGGTCGCCGTAGATCGTGGCCTGGCCGGACAGTCCGTCGGCACGCCAGAACGGGGTGTCGAAGATGGCGTGCACCTTGGCTACGTCGCCCATCGGGCTGCGGTCGACCCATCGTGTGCGCGAGACCGGCAGTGGGGGAGTGAACGTGACTCGCTGGGTGGCCGACGGCGGCAGTGCCATGACGACGGTGTCGGCGAGAATCGTTCCCCGGGTGGTCTCGATCCACACGCCGTCGGTGGTGTGCTCGACGTGACGCACCGCCGTATTCACGTGGACCCGGTCGCCGAGATGCTCTGCGACAGCCAGCGCCGTCGACTGTGCTCCGTCCCGGAATCGGCGCTCCTGCGCGCAGCCCTCGGTTTCCATCAGCTGGTCGAATCCGCCGGCCGATGCGACGTAGAACAGCAGATGGAACAGCGACAGATCGCGCGGCTCGATCGACCACACCCCCTCGACGGCGAGCGCGAGTCGCCGACGGGCGTCTTCGTTCGCGACGGTCCGCTCGACGTAGGAGTGGACGGTCTCGCTGTCCCACTTCTCGATGTCCGGAGTGGCCGTGGGGTCGTCGAGGTCGATGGTCCTCGCGAGTTCGTCGATGCGGTCGGCGGCAGCCAGGTATTCGTCCATGCCGGGGCCGTCGTCGGGACCGGCGCCGGTGTAGCGCCGCTGTGCACCGTCGGGCCACAGCTCGATGTGCTCGCCCGTGTTGTACGTGGGGAAGGTCGGGCGGTCGAAGCGTTCGGCGAGGGCGAGCAGGTGTTTCTGGGTGGGGCCGACCCATTGCCCGCCGTGGTCGACGACGACACCGTCCCTTCGCCGTTCGGAGCACACCCTCCCGCCGACTCGGCCGGAACCCTCGAGAATCACGGTGTCGATGCCGTCGTCGTGCAGCGAGAGTGCGGCGGACAGGCCTGCGTACCCCGCGCCGACCACGACGGTCCGAACGTGGGCCGGTAGGGCAGTCGGGTGATCCTTCGTGTTCGTCATGACCAGCATCCTGTTCTTGATTGGCTCGCCAGTCAATACTCAATTCTGGTTTCCTGCGGGAAGATTCGAGGGTTGACACGCTGTGACCCGTGCCACAGACTATTGATAACTGGCCCGCCAATCAGAAATGGGGATCGCGTGGACGACGCATTCGAACAGGAACTCGAGAGGCGACTGCTCCTCCTGGAATCCCCCGGCGGAGGCGGGATGATCCTGCCCGACCTTCCGTGGCGGGACGTCGCGGCGGCCATCGCCGGGATCGTCGCCACGATCACCGTCATGCTTTGGTGGGCGTACTGATGCTGGACGGGCAGCGGCAGGACCGCACCACCACGGAACTGGGAAGTGCAGGCGGGACCGGCGACGACGGCACGGACGCCACGATGAACGAACTACCGTTGTTGCCGGCGGAGCGGATCTGGGGCTTCTGGGACTACTCGGCGGTCAACATCGGCTTGGCCGTGGCGACCTGGGCGTTTCTGCAGGGCGCCGCCGTCGCGTACTACGTCGGCGCGGTACAGGCGATCGCGAGCATCGTCATCGGCTACGCGATCAGCGTCTTCCTCGTCTCGCTCGCGCCGTGCCTGCCGTCGGCGAAGTACGGCATCGAGCAGTTCGTCGGCCTGCGCAGCGTATTCGGCAGCAACGGCGCCCGAATCGTGATGGTCGTGATGTCCACGCTCTTCGCGGCGGCGTGGTCGGCCGTTCTGGCCATCATGTTCGGGCACGGCCTGGTGAACGTCATCGACAACGTCTTCGGGGTCGAGATCTCCCAGACCGGCGCGGCAGTGAGCCTGTTGGGGCTGGTGGCGGTGGTCCTGTCCTGGCTCGTCCTCGCCCGGGGACCGGTCTCGGTCGAGTCCGTGTGCCGGGTGATCGCACCCGTCCTCGTCCTCATCATCGTCGGGATTCTCGTCATGGTGTTCACCAAGCGATCCTGGTCCGAACTGGCCAGTCTGCCCCCGCTCGACCCGGAGAGCGACCCGCACACCAGCTTCATGGTCGCGATCGAACTGAACATCGCCGGCGGGTTCGCGTGGTGGCCGAACGTCGGAAACCTGGCGCGGCTCACCCGGGGTCCGCGTGCGGCGTTCTGGCCGAACTGGCTCGGACTCTTCGCCGCGTCCGTGGCCGCGGCGGTCGTCGGTGTCTTCGCGGCGCTGGCGCTGAACCTCGAAGATCCGACGGAGTGGATGATCCCGCTCGCCGGAGTCGTGCTGGGCGTCCTGGCCCTGATCGTCATCGGTTTCGCCAACGTCACCGCCATCCTCTCCCAGGGGTACGCCTCCATGGTGGCGCTCAAGGGCGGTGGCGGGAAGCTGCTCCGCGGCACGCCCTGGCCGGTGCTGGTGGCATTCATCCTCGGACCCGCTGCGATCCTCGTCTTCTTCCCCTCGGCCGTCTACGACAACTACGGTCGATTCCTGTCCTGGGGTGCGATTCTCGTGGCGCCGCTGTGCGCCGTGCAGATAGTCGACTTCTTCCTGCTGCGCCGGGGTGTCCTGCGGATTCGCGACCTGTACCTGCCCAGTGCGCGCTCCTGCTACGGGTACTGGGGTGGTGTGAACGCCTTCGCGTTCGCCTCCGTGGCTGCGGGCGCGGCGACGTACGCTCTGCTGCTCAATCCGGTCACCTACATTCCGTCCTCGCTCTTTCCGTACACCACCGCCTCGATTCCGGCGTTCCTCGTCGCCGGCACGCTCCACGCCGTGTTGACCAAGACGTTCGTGCAGCCGCTCGGACTCGGCGGCTACGACCGCCGGCCGCGCGTCGCCGCGGGCGTCGAAAGGTGAAAGATATGACGTCACAGCTCTTTCCCCACCTGTTCTCCCCGCTTCGCATCGGGAACGTGACGCTCGCGAACCGCATCGTGTCTTCCGGGCACGACACCGTTCTCGTGCAGCAGGGGAAGGTGACCGACGAACTGGTCGCCTACCACGAAGCCCGCGCCGCCGGTGGTGTCGGCATGATCGTGGTCCAGGTCGCAGGCGTTCACGAGACCGCCCGCTACACGTCCCACGTGCTGATGGCGACGGACGACGACTGCATCCCGGGGTACCGGCGCATCGCCGACGTCTGTCACCGCCACGAGTGTGTCGTCGTCGGGCAGATCTTCCATCCCGGCCGGGAGATCCTGGAGTCGCAGGACGGGTCCACTCCCGTCGCGCTGGCACCGTCCGCCGTGCCGAGCGAACGCTTCCACGTGATGCCGAGAGCGATGACGGCGGGCGAGATCGACGCGGTCGTGCGGGGGTACGGCGACGCTGCACGGAGACTGCAGCGCGCCGGACTCGACGGCGTCGAGATCGTCGCGAGCCACGGCTATCTACCGGCACAGTTCCTCAACCCCCGCACCAACCTCCGCACGGACGAGTACGGCGGGTCGTCGGAGAATCGCCAGCGATTCCTCCGCGCCGCACTCGCGGCCGTCCGTGCGGCGGTCGGCCGCGACTTCGTGGTCGGGATGAGGATTTCCGGCGACGAGATGGGCAACGACGGACTGCGGCCGGACGAATCGCAGGCGGTGTGCGCGTCGCTGGACGCGGACGGACTGTTCGATTACGTCAGTGTGTGCGCCGGGAGTTCGTCGAGTCTGTCGGGCGCGGTGCACATCGCCGCCCCGATGACCGAGTCCGCCGCCTACACCGCTCCGCTGGCCGCGGCCGTCAAATCGGTGGTCCGGGTTCCGGTGATCGTGGCGGGAAGGATCAATCAACCGCACGAGGGAGACACGGTGATCGCGCGGGGGCAGGCCGACGCGTGTGCGATGACCCGCGCCCTCATCTGCGACCCCGCGATGCCCGCGAAAGCCGAACGCAGCGAGGTCGATTCGATTCGCGCGTGCATCGGCTGCAATCAGGCGTGCATGGGGCATTTCCAGCGAGGGTGCGCGATCTCGTGCATCCAGCATCCGGAGACCGGCCGCGAAGTGCGTTTCGGAACTCTGCAGATCACACGCCGGCCGAAGAGCGTCATGGTGATCGGCGGCGGACCGGGTGGGCTGAAAGCGGCCGCGGTGGCCGCGGAGCGTGGGCACCGGGTGACCCTGTACGAGGCGGCGCCCCGGGTGGGAGGCCAGGTGCTGCTGGCCGAACTGCTGCCGGGCAGGAGCGAGTTCGGCGGCGCCGTCACCAACCTGGAGGGGGAGGCACGCCGGGCGGGTGTGCGGTTCGTGACCGGGACGACGGTCGACCCCGGACTGGTCAGGTCGGAGCAACCCGACGAGCTGATCGTCGCGACCGGTGCGAGGCCGTTCCGCCCCGAGATCGAGACCCTCGACGAGCCTCATCTGGTGGAGGCGTGGGACGTGATCCGCGGGCGCACACTCCCCGCCGGCAGGGTCCTCGTCGCCGATTGGCGCGGCGACTGGATCGGGCTGGGTGTCGCGAACCACCTCGCCCGGCTCGGCCACCGCGTCACGCTCGCGGTCACCGGATACGCTGCGGGCGAACACCTCCAGCAGTACGTGCGGAACGCGATGGTGGCCGCGGCGGTGGAGGCGAAGGTCGAGATCCTTCCCAACGTCCGCTTGCGCGGCGCGGACGACGACACGGCCTATCTGCAGCACACGCTCACCGAACGGCCCGTGCTGGTCGACGGCGTCAGCGCAGTCGTTCTCGCCCAGGGACATGCGTCGGTCACCGATCTGCTGGAGGTCGACGGGTTCCCGCGGGAGCGGATCCATGCCGTCGGTGACTGCCTGTCGCCGCGCACCGTGGAAGAAGCTGTGCTGGAAGGGCTCACCGTCGCATCGGCGCTCTGACGGTTACTTGGCGGTGCGTTTGCGGGCGGTCGACGCGACCCGGTGCTTGTCGACGGTGATGGCGTCGATGAAGTCGTCGCACACCGCCCGCATCCGCGTCGGAGTCATCAGGGTGGAACCGGTGAGCACCTGGATCGCGAGGCCGTCGAGAAGGCCGAGGAGCATGTCGGTGGCGGCCCCGGGATCCTTCACCCGCAGAGCGCCCTGCTCGACACCGGCCTCGACGGTCTCCCGGACCACCCCGCGCCACTCTCCGTACACGGTGTCGTTGAGCTCCTGGAGTTCGACGTTGCCGAGCGCGGACGCCCACAGCTCCACCCACACCCGCCAGGCCGTGATCGTCTCCGGCCCGGCGGGCAGGTACGACTCCACGAGCCGGTGGAGCCGCACGAGCGGGACGTCGCTCTTCTCCATGATCCATCGCCGTCGTTCCAGCGAGTGCTCGAAGTTGAACTGGAACGCCGCATGCAGCAGCGCATCCTTGGAATCGAAGTAGTAGTGGATCGTCCCGTTGCTCACCCCGGCCCGTGTCGCGACGTCGGCGATCCGGACGGCGCGGAAGCCGAGCTCGGCGATGGCTTCACACGTCGCTTGAAGGATCTGTTCTCGACGTTCCGCTTCAACGCTGGGGCGTGGCATCGCGCTCTCAACTCCTAGGATGTGACGTCTCGTCTACAGAGACCGTAGTCGAGAGTTCGGCCGAACCAGCGTAGCCGTCACCCCTGCTGCGTTGCCCTGCTGTTCTCACGGATGTGCAGGAGGGTCGGGCGATCCGCGTCGAACGCCGCCGCGATCGCGTCCGTCAGCGCCGCGGGGGACTCGACGGCTCGTCCGTGACATCCCATCGCCCGCGCCACGGCGGGGAAGTCGATGCCGCCGAGGGCTACCGAGTGGACGGTGTCGCCGCGGTCCGCCATCTCGTTGCGGATCTCGCCGTAACCGCCGTTGTCGACGACGACGATGGGCAGCGGCAATCGAAGCTGCGCCGCGGTCGCGAGCTCGGGAAGGGTGAACATCACCCCGCCGTCGCCGAGGATCGCCAGGACCCGCGCGTCCGGGTCGGCGACGGACGCGCCGATCGCCGCGGGCAGACCGTATCCCAGCGTCCCCTGTCCCGTCGGGTACAGGAATCCGCCGGGGCGGTGCACGGTGAGGTTCGACAGCGCACCGTAATAGCAGGCCATCGTGCTGTCCCCGGCGATCACCGTGGATTCGTCGACGACCGGTGCGATGGCGGTCATCATGTCCAGCCACGGAGCGCCCTCGGCGGCGGCATCGGCACGCAGTCCCCGTCGGAGCGACGCGGCCCGCTCGCAGGCGCCGGGATCCTCCCGCATCTTCGTGACGTCGAGCAGTTGCGACACCGTGGTCCCGGCATCGCCCAGCAGGCGGATGGCGGGATCGGCGTTCGTGGTCATCGACGTCGGGTCGACGTCGATGCGAATCAGCTTGTGGTCCAGTTCGACCGGGCCGTACCAGAAATCGGAGGGTGCGAACTCCGTCCCGATCGCGAGAACGCAGTCGGCGGCCTCGAGCACGGCGCGGACCGACGGATGGTGAACGCCGGCTCCCACCGACAGTGGGTGGTCCTCGTCGAGGACTCCCTTCCCGTTGGTCGTCGTGACCACGGGAGCGGACAGACGTTCGGCGAGGGCGCGGACCTGCGGCGCCGCCGAGCGGGCCCCGCCGCCCACGACCAGCACGGGAGACTGTGCGGCGGCGAGACGCTGTGCCGCGTCGGTCACCGCGTGCTGGGGAGCGGCGAGCGGAGCGGACTGGACCGGTGCCACGATCCGGACGTCGGCTTCCGCGTCGAGGATGTCGACGGGGATCTCGATGTGCACCGGTCGCGGTCTGCCGGAGCTCATGGCGGCGAAGGCGTAGGTGATTGCGCGGGGGATCTCGGCGACACTGGTGACCCGGTGGCTGTAGGACACGATCGCCTCGAGCGCGGCCTGCTGATTCTTCACCTCGTGGAGGTAGCCGTTTCCCCTCCCCGGGTGGGTGAGTGGCAGGGCCGGTGAGATGAAGAGAACCGGGACCGAATCCGACCACGCCTGCGCCGCTGCGGCAGCGGCATTGAGGATGGCGGGGCCGGTGGTGGTCAGGCACACGCCGGGTTTGCCCGTCACGCGGGCATATCCGTCGGCGGCGTAGCCGGCTCCCTGCTCGTGCCGGGTCAGGACGGAGCGGATCGGCGAGTCGGCCAAGGCGGCGTAGACGGCGAGGTTGTGGGTGCCCGGAATTCCGAAGACCGTGTCGACTCCGTGTGCGGCGAGAGCCGCGACGAGTGCCTGGCCGCCGTTCTGGCTTGTCATCGATGCCCTCCCATGGGCTGTGCAGTGTTCGTGTGCGGATGGTGCGCGGGTACCCGGGCGGGTGCGGGGCGAAGGCGTCTCCGCGTCCCGCACCCGCGCGGCTCAGTCCAGGTTCCGGGAAATGACGAGCTTCATGATGTCGGACGTGCCCTCCTCGATCTCCTCCAGTTTCACGTCGCGCATCCACTGCTCGACGGGGTACTCGCGGGAATAGCCCCAACCGCCGAGCGTCTGTACCGCGGCGTGCGTGACGAACATGGCGGTTTCGGACGCGGTCAGTTTCGCCATGGCGGCGATGCCCCGGGCGTTGCCGCCGCTGTCGATGATGCGGGCGGCGTGATGGACGAGCAGCCGGGCGGATTCGATCCGCGTCGCCATGTCTGCCAGCCGGAACGCGACGGCCTGATGCTCGATGATCGGCACGCCGAACTGCTTCCGTGTCTTCGCGTAGTCGAGGGCGTACTCGTAGGCGGCCCGGGCGGCGCCGACGGCGGCCGCCCCGAGCACGACCCGGGAGATGTCGAATGTGCCCATCAGACCGTAGAAACCCTGTCCTTCCTCGCCGAGACGATTCTCCTCGGGGACGAACACGTTGTCGAAGAAGATCTCCCGGCACACGATGGCGCGCTGTCCCATCTTCTTCATCGGCTCACCGAAGGTCATTCCCTCGGCGCCCTTTTCGAGGAGGAATGCGGAGACGCCACCGGACCGCTGCGTGCGGTCGGTCTTGGCGAACACGACGTAGAACTGGGCGGCGCCGGCGTTGGAGATCCACGACTTCTGCCCGCCCAGCCGGTAGCCGCCGTCGACGCGCTCGGCCGTGGTGACGATCGACGCCGCATCCGAGCCGGATCCCGGTTCGGTGGTGGCCAGCGAGGTCATCGGGGCGTTCGGACCGGTGAGGGGGCCGAGCCACTGCTTCTTCTGCTCCTCGGTGCCGAGGACCATGATCGGATCGGAGAAGAAGCCGTTGGAGCACACGAGGTTTCCGATGCCGGGGTCACCCCAGCACAGTTCCTCCTGCACCAGGCACTGGGTGAAGACGTCGCCCATTCCGCCTCCGCCGAACTCCTCGGGGATCATGAAGTCGGTGATGCCGACCGCGGCGGCCTTGGCGAATATGTCGACGGGCGTCACGACATCCGCCTCGTCGACCTCGCGGCCGCGGGGCCGGATCTCCTTCTGCGCGAAGTCCCGGCACATCTCGATGATCTGCTTCTGCTCGTCGGTCAGGGGCCAGGCGGGGATGTTGGTGGTGGTCATATCGCGGTTCCTTCGCTTCGAATACGGTTGTGTCTGTGTGGGGCTGGGGTGTGGGGTGTGGGGCGTGGGGTGTGGGGTGCGGCGGGTCAGCGCTGCACCGCCGTCAGCTCGGTGAACTCCTCGACGCCGAACCGGCCGAGCTCCCGGCCCAGGCCGGAGGACTTCCAGCCGCCGAACGGGGCCTCGGGGTTGAACGGGGCGCCGTTGATGTCGACCTGACCGGTGTCCATCCGGGCCGCGACGCCCAGGGCCCGTTCCGGGTCGGCCGACCACACGGCGCCGCCGAGCCCGTAGTCGCTGTCGTTGGCGAGCCGGATCGCGTCCTCGTCGCCGTCGTGCGGGAGGACGACCAGCACCGGCCCGAAGATCTCGTTGCGCACGATCGGGTCGTGCGGTCCGACGTCGGCGAGCACGGTCGGCCGCAGGTAGTGGCCCGTTTCGAGGCCTGCGGGCATACCGGAACCCCCCGCTGCCAGACGGGCCCCGCCGGCGACCGCCGCGTCGACCGCCTCCGCGATCGATCGTCGCTGCGCAGCCGAGATCACCGGGCCGAGTTGCGTCGCGCGATCCCGGGGATCACCCACCCGCAACGTGCCGGCGTGATCGGCGGCGAGTTCGACCGCCTCCTCGTACCGTGTGCGCGGCACGAGCAGACGAGTCCACGCGCTGCACGTCTGACCCGAGTTGAGCATGGCGGCGTCGACGGTCGCGGTGACCGCCGCCGGCAGTGGGGCATCGCCGAGCACCACGGAGGCCGACTTGCCACCGAGTTCGAGGCACGCGCGTTTCAGGGATTCGGCGGCGGCGTGCGCGACGTCCCTGCCGACGGCGGTGGAGCCGGTGAAGGACACCACATCGACCCCGGGATGCGCGGCCAGCGCGGCCCCCACCGTTCGACCGCTGCCCGGAACCAGGTTCAGAACCCCGGGCGGAACGCCGGCATCGAGTGCGGCGTCGGCGAACAGGTAGGTGGACAGTGGGGTGAGTTCGGCCGGCTTGACGACGGTTGTGCATCCCGCCGCGAGAGCCGCTCCCACCTTGGCCGCGAGCTGGTAGAAGGGGTAGTTCCACGGCGTGATGCACGCGACGACACCCGCGGGGCGGCGCAACAGCAGCGTCCGGCCCAGCCGTTCCCGGAAGGGAAGGTCCCTGGCGAGCCGCGCATACGATGTGAGGATCTCGATACCGAGGTCGATGTGCGCTTCCTCGGCCACGGTCACCGGGGCTCCCACTTCCGCGACGGTGGTGTCGACGAGGAGTTGCCTCCGCGCGCGCAGGTGGGTGCACAGGTCGTCGAGGATGTCGGCGCGATCCCCGGGAGCGCGTGCACCCCACGCTGTTCCGGCGGAACGTGCCGCCGAGACGGCGGCATCGACGTGGTCGGCACCGGCCGACGCCGACCGGCCGATCACGGACTCGGTGGCCGGGTCGTTCACCTGCGTGCAGTCGGTGACGGGAATCCAGTCCCCGCCGACGAGGATCGAGTTGCGGTCCCACGTGGTGTGAATTGTGGTGGTCATCGGGCCGCCGCTCGCGAATCCGTGTACACGGACTTGCCGAGCCATTGGCCGCCGTCGATGACGAGGACCTCGCCGGTGACGTAGCCGGAGCGGTCGCTGAGCAGGAAGGCCGCGGATTCGGCGACTTCCTCCGGCGTCGTGAAGCGAGCAGCCGGGACACTCGACAGCACTCGGGCGCGATCCTGCTCGGTGGGCCACAGGGCCGCCCCGGCTCCCTCGGTTTCGGTCGGTCCCGGTGCGATGCAGTTGATCCGGACGCCCCGTCCGCCCCATTCCACGGCCAGCGTGCGCGTCATCGCGACGACACCCGCCTTGGCTGCCGCACTGTGGACGGTGCCGGGATGACCGTGCCACGCGTAGCTGGCGATGGTGTTGAGGATGGTGCCGCGACCGGTCGCCAGCATGTGGCGGCCCGCCGCGCGGGTGCAGTAGAACGTGCCGTTCAGGACGATGTCCACGACGGCCTTCCACCCGCCCGGCGAGAGGTCCTCGCTGGGAACCACGAAGTTGCCTGCGGCGTTGTTGACGAGCGCGTCGAGGCGGCCGTAGCGATCGACCACTCCGTCGATTGCGGCGTCCACGGCGTCGGAATCCCGCACGTCGCACACCACGGCCCGGGCTTTCCCGCCGATCTGCTCGGCCGCCCGGACGGTGTCCTCGAGCGCGTTCTGCCTGCGGCCGAAGACGACGACGGTGCCGCCCGCGGCCGCCCACCGCATCGCGACGGCGCGTCCGATTCCGGAGCCGCCACCCGTGACGACGGCGACGCGGTCTTCGAATTCGTCGGCGGTGTTCGGGACGAGGCCGGGGGAGTGGGTCTCGGTCATCGCATGGTTCTCCTGTGCTGTCTCGGGATGCGGGTTCACGGGGCTGGGGCCGGTTCGGCGGCCACGACGAGCGCGTCGACGGTGAGCGCTCCGTCCGGGGCGACGCGGACCGGATTCAATTCGATCTCGGCGATGTCGGACCGTTCCGCGATCAACCGGGACACCCGCGTGATCACGTCGACCACGCCGTCGACGGACACCGCGGGGCGTCCCCGCCACCCGCGGAGAAGCGGCATGCAGCGGAGGCGTTCGAGCATCGCGAGGGCATCGCCAGGTCCGACGGGGGCCGATTCGAGACAGATGTCCTGGAGCACTTCGGTTTCGGTGCCGCCGGCACCCACCACGATCACAGGACCGAGGTCGGGATCACGGCGCGCGCCGACCAGGATCTCCACGGTGCCCGCCCGGGTGTCCTGTTCCTCGAGCACGTAGTCGCCGTCGCCGAGCCGTGAGTGCATGTTCTCGAAGGTGCGCGCCAGTTGTTCGGGTCCGTCGATGCCGACCGCGACGCCGCCCGCCTCGCTCTTGTGCTCGAGCCAACTCGCCTTGAGGACGAACGGGGCCCGCAGACGGCCGGCCACTTCGATCGCCTCCTCGCGGGTGTGCACGATGCCGCCGTCGGGGAAAGCGACACCGAGTTCGGTGAGGAGTTCACGCGCGGCCCAGTATCCGGGCCGGAGTCCGCCCCGTGGAACGGGCCAGGAGAGGACGTGATTCGACGGTTGCGGCGGTTGCAGGCGGGACAGCCCGGACAGGGCGCGGACCGCGGAGTCGACCGTGTCGAACACGGGGACGCCGTGCCGCCACAACGCCTGTGCGGTGCTCGATTCCGGAGCCATGGTGTGGACGACGACGGGTTTGCCGGTCTCCGCGGACGCCCGGCCGATCCGTTCGGCCACGGCCGCTTCGTGTTCGGCGAGAGTGGGCGCGTCCCGCGCGTAGCAGCCGAAATACCCGGTGAGCACCACGGCGTCCGACTCGTCGGCACGGAGGAGATGTTCGACGACGCTCGCGTAACTTCCCAGATCCTGCTCGCCCGCCCCGGCGAGGTCCACCGGGTTGTTGCTGGCCGCACCGTTCGGTAGTTGCAGGGCAACGGATTCGGCGAGCGCGGGGGAGAAGTCGGGAACGGTCAAGGCGCTCGCGCTCGTCACGTCCGCGGCGATCGCGCACTGCCCGCCGCTGTCGCCGACGATGGCGACGCGGTTGCCGGCGGGAACGGTGGTGGAGAGGAATGCCCGGGCGACGGTGATCAACTCGTCGGGGGTGCTCACGCGGAGCACTCCCGCTGCGCGGCACGCGGCGTCGACGACATCCAGGGCAGAGGTGAGCGAGCCCGTGTGGGAGCGCGCCAGACGCGTGCTCGCGGCGCTGGCGCCGACCGTCAGCAGCAGGGTCGGTCGTCCGGTGTCGCGCAGGGCGCGCAACGTCCGGAACAGGGATTCACCGTCGCTGAAGCTTTCGAGGTACAGGGCGATCACGCGCGTCGGGTCGTGGCCGCCGAGATCGGCGAGCAGTTCGGCGGCGGTGACGTCGGACTGGTTACCGATGGAGACGAACCGGGAGACGCCCACGCCGTGCCGGGCGCCGAGCGCGGCGAGTTCGGAGCCGAGCTGCCCGCTCTGCGAGATGATCGCGAGCGGCCCCGGTGTGAACCGTCCCCACGCCAGCGAGAGGTCGGTGGCGCTGTCGTAGATGCCGAGACTGTTGGTGCCGACGAGTCGTGCTCCGGCCCTTCGGATCCGGGCCGCGAGTTCGGTTTCGCCGGGAACGCCTGCGGTGATGCCGAGGAACCCGCGGACGCCGAGTGCGAGGGCCTCGTCCACCACGTCCGAGACGAACGGCGCAGGCACACAGAGAGCGACCAGGTCGGGGACCTCGGGGAGGGCCGACAGGCTCGGGTGGCACTGGCGTTCGAGCAGGGTGTCGGTTCTCCTGTTGACCAGATGGACTCGGCGGCGGTGCTCGCCGGTCAGGGCGCCACTCGCCAGCCAGTAACCCCACTTCGCGGGATCGGCGGAGGCGCCGACGACGGCCACCGAGGCGGGGTCGGAGAACAGGCTCAGTTGTGTGACGGACTCGGCCACCACAGTGGTCATAGGGGACTCTCCTCGATCTCGTGGTGCTGTCGATCGGAAAATAGATAACTGGCGCATCAGTCAATTTAGATTGTGGCGGCACTCACAGGGGCTGTCAACCCACTCGTCGCTGTCGCGGCGGGTGCCGCTCGGGAGGCGATGCGCTCTTGACATCGAGTGTGATCGCCCTCACGATGATTCATAACTGGCCCACCAGCCAACTATCCGACACCCTCTGTCCTGTCATCCGCGAGGAGCGTTCATGAAGACTGTGCACGATGGATCGACCACGGAGGACACGATGATGTCCTCGGCGGGAAGCACCGACGCCGAGGACGGTCAGCTGCCGCGCGGAATCCTCCCGACGTGGGCAGTGTTCGGCGTATCGCTCGGCATTCTGGCGCCCGCGTCCACGCTTGCCCTCGCGATCGGTGTCGTCGTCACGATCGCCGGCAACCTCAGCTGGATCACCTGGGCCGTGACCTCGGTGCTGGTCCTCGGGTTCGCCGGGGGCATCGGCTGGCTGGCCAAACGCTTCACCACCACCGGCGGAACGTACGGACTCGCGGCTCGCGCGGCGGGCAAACCGGCCGGATTCTTCGTCATGGTCACCCACCTCGCGTCGTCACTCGTCGCGGGACCCGCGTGCGTGATCGGCTCGGCGATCTACCTCGACGCATTCCTCCAGAAGGTGGGTCTGCCCGCGAGCACGTGGACGCTGGGCATCTGCGCCGGGGCCGTCGCGGTCGCGGTGACCGCCCTGAACCTTCGTGAGGTGAAGCTGTCCGCGAAGCTGCTGCTGGTGATCGAATTCTTCACGGTGGCAGTGATCGTCGTGCTCCTGATCGTGGTCCTCGCGAATTCGGACACCGGTCCGATCGACAGCAGGCAGTTCGACTTCCACGGCTTCAGTGCCACAGCGATACTCGCGACCGCGGGCTTCTCCGTGTTCTCCCTCGCCGGATTCGACCACGCCGCCACCTTGGGTCGGGAGGCGCGTCATCCCAAGCGGGCCATCAGCTTCGCCGTTGTCGGGTCGGTCCTGGCCTGCGGGGTGCTCTACATCGTCGCCACCTACATCATCGTGCTCGGCTTCCGCGGGTTGCCGATCGACAACATGAACGCACCCCTCGACACCCTGGCCGAGCACAACGGCGTCGGATGGCTCGGCTACCTGATCGACATCGGTGTCGCCATCAGCTTCTTCGGATCCACTCTCGGAGTCATGGCAGGCACCAGCCGGACCGTGTACACCCTGGCCCGCGACGGTCTGCTGCCCGCTCGCCTCGGCAAGGTCAGCGCCCGCCACGGAACTCCCGTCGGTGCGGTGACCACCCTCGGCGTCATCTACCTGGTGGCCGGGCTCCTCGGCGTGGTGGTGACCGCGGCGGAGACGTCGTACGGCCTGCTCGGGACGTACGCCGGCTACATGCTGATCGCCGCCTACGGACTCACAGCACTGGCGGCCGGCTACTGCGCGATCCGGTCGCGGTCGCTGCGCCTGGGTATCGGACTGGCGACCGTCCTCGCCGCGATCGGGTCCGTGCTCGTGTACTGGTACAGCTTCAACCCGTTCCCGTCCGGAGCGCGAGGTGTGGTCGCGTGGATCTTCTTCGCGACCGTGCTCGGCTACATCGCCCTGTACTGCTACCTGCGGCTCCGCAAGCCGCTCGTCTTCGCGCGGATCGGTGAGTCCGACCGGAAGACGACTCTCGAGGTCGATGCCGACGAGCACGCGGGCGCGGTGCGCTGACGTTGCTTCCCCGGACCTTCCCCGGACGAACGGGACGCTCGTTGTGCCAGATCGAACGAGCGTCCCGTTCGTCCGGGCGGTGGCAGGTGTCAGGCGCGTCCGGAGTCGTGCTCGGCGAGTGCCGGCGCGACGAACTGCTCGAGCATCGTGCGTTCGTCGGTGTCGTCGACGCCCGGGACGGTGAGCAGAGAGACGATGATCCGGACGAGCCACCGTGCCTTCCGGGACGTCTCCTCTCCGGAGAACCCCGCCTGCCCCAGGAAGGCGGTGCCCAGCGATTCGATGACGTCCGACGAGTGCGCGATCTGCGCGGCGAGGCCGGAGTCGCCGAGCTGGAACCAGGCGGCCAGAATCGGGTCGGCGCGCACCAGCCGGATCGCGGCCAGCATCGCCTCCACGATCACGTCCTTCGGGTCGCCGACCGCGGACACCTCCTCCGCGACCAGCGCGCCGATGCGCCGGGCCTCGCGGTGAACGAACGCCAGCTGCAACGACTGCCTGCTGTCGAAGTAGCGGTACAGCGTGGCCCGGGAACATCCGGCCGCCCGGGCGACCTCGGCCATACCGACGGCGGCGATGCCGTTCTCGACGTACAGCTGGGCCGCGACGTCGAGGATTCGCTCGGCGGCGAGGCGGGGGCGCTCGTCCCGCATCCAGTCGGCGGTCATGCTTCGCGCACCCGGAACGGAACGCTCGTCGGGCGGCGCACGTAATTGCCGTCCGCGTAGACGACGGCGTCGATGTCGACGGTGAAGTCGGGGCACCGGGCCAGCAGTTCCTCGAGCGCGATCCGCGCCTGCATCCGTGCCGCGGCCGCACCCAGGCAGTGGTGGGCCCCGTGGCTGAACGTGAGTATCTGTTTCGGACTGCGACGCACGTCCAGGACCTCGGAATCCGGTCCGAACCGGCGCGGATCGCGGTTCGCGGAGCCGTACAGCAGGAGTACCTTCCGTCCCTCGGGAACGACGGTGCCGTCGATCTCGACGTCGCGGGTCACCGTGCGGGCGAGGCCCTGGACGGGGGCGGTGAGCCGGAGCAATTCTTCGACGGCGTCGCCGACGAGCTCCGGATGTTCGATCAGATCGCGGCGCTGATCCCGGTGTTCGGTGAGCAACTGGACTGCGCCGCCGAGCATCCCGGTGGTGGTGTCGTTGCCGCCGGTGACCATCGTGAACGCGAAACCGAGGATGGAGAGCAGGCCGGTGATGTCGCCGTCGGCTCCCATCCCGCCCGCGACGAGGTGCGAGATCGTGTCGTCTCCGGGGTCGGTGCGCCGCCGCTCGATCAGTCCGGTGAAGTAGCCCATCAGTTCGGTGACCGCACCCGTCGCCTGCAGCGTGTCGCCCTGCGCATTGGCCGCGACGATGGCCTCGGTCCACCCGTCGAACTGCGCCCGGTCCTCGTCGGGGACACCGAGGTAGTGGGCGACGACCATGCTCGGCAGCGGCTTGAACAGTTCCTTCACCACATCGCCCTCACCTGCCTCCCGCAGTCGTTCGATGCGCTCCACCACGAACGCCCGGACGTCCGGCTCGACGGCGGTGACCTGCCGAGGGGTGAATCCCTTCGACACTTGACGGCGGAACGCGGTGTGGTCGGGCGGGTCGAGCATCACCAGCGGCGGATTGTCCTGCAGGCCGATCTTCTCCAGCTCGCCGTATGTCGTGGTGAGGCCGGCTGCGGAGGAGAAGGTCTCGGCGTCCCTGGCCGCCGCGTAGACGTCGGCGTGCCGGGATAACACCCAGTAGTCGTCGCCGGGTGCGCCCTCGGGGACGACGTGATGGACGGGGTCGTGGTCGCGCAGGCCTGCGTACATCGGCCACGGGGCGCGCCACGACTGTCCGGACCTCGGCACGAACGAGACGCTCGACACATGTGCGGTCATGTATCGATGGTGAGACACATTGCCCATTGTGTCAATGGTGCGGCTGTGACCTATCTAGCCGAACAGGGCGAACGCCACGACAGCGAGGACCAGCACGAGTACCGGGGTGAGGATGAGCAGCAACCCGAGCAGCCCGGGATTCTTCACCGGCCGATGGTCGATGGCGCCCTTGCTGAAACTGCTGAACGGCGACGCGTAGTACACCGGGGGAGCCGGGTGGTACCGGTTGTCGACGGTGATCTGCGCCCTGCCCTGCTCCCAGATCCACGGGACCGAGATCTGGATGTGGTGCACGCCCGGCGGTGCCGGAATTTCGTTGTGTCCCCACCGAAGCGGCACGGGATGGCCATTGATGCGGGCATTGGGGGTCACCAGCATCGGGCCCATCGGCGGCTTCTTCGCGTCGATGACGAGCGCGGTGGGTGAGGAGGCGGGCTGCATGAAGGGCGAGAGTATCACCCGGCTGCTGCCCGAAAAGTATGGCCTACTGGCCGGCTGCGATCCGGGCCTTCTCCAGAGCCGCGAGGGTGCGGAGCACGGTGGCGCGCTGCTTCTCGAGGTCGCTGATTCGAGCACGCGCGGCGAGGCCGGCGGGCTCACCGATCAGGTTCATCTGGGCGTCGATGGCCGAGAGCTGATCCAGCAAGCCCGTGACACGCGATTCGAGTGCGGCGACGTCGACGACATCGGTGCGCACCGGTGCCACCGGCGGGGTGGCCGACGTGCGGGACGCACTCGGGCGGGTCGACGCGGCGGCCGACGACGTTCCGGAATGAGCGGTGCTGCGCGGCTCCGACACCACACTGGCCGCCCGGGGACGAAGGGCCTTGCGCACCGCGGCCGGGTCCGGGAGTTCCGCGAGCTTCATCTCGTTGAGTTCGCGGCGGGCGTCGCGGGCGTTGACCCGGTGCTCACGCTCCTCGTCGTCGTCCGACTGCAACGTTCCGCCGAGCGGACGCAGACCGTACATGCCCAGGAAGCGGCGGGCCTCGTCGATGACCGATTCCTTCTCGCGGCAAGTGCCACAGCGAGGTTCGTTACGGAACATCTCGACGGCGTTGTCGTCTCCGCACCACACGCACGCCCCCGGCGACCAACGCCGGACGTTTCGAATTGCAGCGATATCGATAGGGCCGGAGAGAGTCTGCGCGTCGATCACGACGAGCCACAGTAGGGGAATTCGGGCGTGCGAGTCACATCGCCGTAAGTACGACCTGCGGTTCTGCGGCCGAGCGTGACGAAGATCATGCCGAGGCGCGCAAACTGCTCCGCAAACGCTGTGTGCCACACCTGTTTTCCCGACCGGTAAGTTTCATTCTCCGGCACCGATGACGGTGGTCAGCCACTCCACGAGCGGCCGCATCGAACGCCAGGCGGTGCGCACTTCGTCAGCGGCGCGGGGAGTTTCGATCCAGTCGGGGGAGAGGTAGCTCCGGCTGGCCGTGAGCGACTTGTGACGCATCAAGTCGAGTCGCGGGTGGTCCTCGGCGACGCCGCGAGGACGGGTCTTGAGTGTGTCGCCGCCGATCTCGAATCCCGACGACCGGACCTTCTTCACGAGCCGGACGAGTTCGCGGCCCTTGCGGTCGTCGTCGACGGCGTCACGGAAACGCCCGACCTGCAGCGGGGTATGCGAGTAGAAGCCACCCGCCACGAACAGCCCGGCGGCATCGATCTGCACGTAGTAGCCCACGCCGGGGCGAGTTTCGACGAATCCACCCTGATGGGTCTTGTAAGGCGTCTTGTCCTTCGAGAACCGGACGTCGCGGTAGGGGCGAAACACCTTGCCCGCGCCGAACTCCGATTCGAGTTCCGCGAGCAGGGCGGTCATGGGTGCGCGCACGGAGTCGTCGTAGACGGATTTGTGCGCGGTCCAGAAGCTCTTACTGTTGTCTGCCTCGAGGTCCTCGTAGAAGTCGAGAGCAGCGGTGGGGATCCCGGTGAACACAGGGAAAGGCTACGCCCGTGCGCCTTTCTGGTCGCTTCAGCTACCAAAAAGGCGCACGGGTGCGAAGCGCCTAGGCGTTGCCGTTGAACAGCGACGTGACCGAGCCGTTCTCGAAAACTTCCTTGATGGTGCGAGCCAGCAGCGGCGCGATGGACAGAACCGTGAGGGTCGGGAACTTCTTCGACTCGTCGATCGGGAGGGTGTTGGTGACGATGACTTCCTTGGCACCACACGCGGCGAGACGCTCGGCCGCCGGATCGGACAGGACACCGTGGGTGGCGGCGATGATCACGTCGCCCGCGCCGGCCTCCTTGAGGATCTTCACGGCGCCGGCGATGGTTCCACCGGTGTCGATCATGTCGTCGATCAGGATGCAGGTGTGGCCTTCGACGTCACCGACGACGCGGTTGGACTTCACCTGGTTGGGCACCAGCGGGTCGCGTGTCTTGTGGATGAATGCCAGCGGCGCGCCACCGAGGGTGTCGGCCCACTTCTCGGCGACCCGGACGCGACCGGAGTCGGGGGAGACGACGGCGATGTTCTCGGTGCCGTAGTTGCCGCGGATGTACTCGGCGAGCTGACCCTGGGCGTGCATGTGGTCGACGGGGCCGTCGAAGAAGCCCTGGATCTGGTCGGTGTGGAGGTCGACCGTGATGATGCGGTCGGCGCCTGCCGTCTTGAGGAGGTCGGCGATCAGGCGAGCCGAGATGGGCTCACGGCCGCGGTGCTTCTTGTCCTGGCGTGCGTACGGGTAGAACGGCAGGACCGCGGTGATGCGCTTGGCCGATCCGCGCTTGAGTGCGTCGATCATGATCAGCTGTTCCATCACCCACGTGTTCAGCGGGGCCGGGTGGCTCTGCAGCACGAAGGCGTCGGAGCCGCGGACCGACTCCTCGAAACGGACGAAGATCTCGCCGTTCGCGAAGTCACGGGCAGTCTGCGGGGTGACCCGCACGTCGAGTTCCTTCGCTACCTGTTCGGCCAGCTCCGGATGCGCGCGACCAGAAAAAAGCATGAGGTTCTTCTGGTTGTCGATCCAATTCGCGGTCACTGCTCTATGCCATCCTTTAAATCTTGCTTCTCGGTTTCGTGCAGATCTGAACTGTGGTGCAGTCCCGCGGCGGCTGCCGCCTCGGCGGCGGCGGTACCGGGCCGATTTCGTTGCACCCAGCCGTCAATATTGCGCTGCTTCCCGCCGGAGACCGCGAGTGCCCCCGGTGGTACGTCGAAACGCAGCACCGTGCCGGCGCCGGTGTAAGCACCGTCACCGACCTGTACCGGAGCGACGAACATGGTGTCCGACCCGGTCCGGACGTGTGACCCCACCACCGTACGGCTCTTGGCGACGCCGTCGTAATTGACGAACACGCTCGACGCACCGATGTTGCTGTGCTCGCCGATCGTGGCGTCGCCCACGTAGGTCAGGTGAGGAACTTTGGAGTGCGCCCCGATGTCGGCGTTCTTCGTCTCGACGAATGCGCCGAGCTTGCCGGACGCACCGAGGACGGTGCCGGGACGTAGGTAGGAGAACGGGCCGACGGTGGCGCCTGCGCCGATCGTCGATTCCGAGCCGTGGGTGCGCACCACGCTGGCGCCTTCGCCGACCGTCACGTCGGTGAGGGTGGTGTCGGGACCGATCACGGCGTCCTCGCCGACGGCGGTGGTGCCGAGCAGTTGCACTCCCGGATGGATGGTGACGTCGCGAGCGAGCGTGACGCCGACGTCGATCCAGGTGGTCGACGGATCGACGACGGTGACTCCGGCCCGCATCCAGTTCTCGACGGTGCGGCGGTTGAGTTCGGCGGCCAGCTTCGACAGCTGGACGCGATCGTTGGCGCCTGCGACCTTCGCGGAGTCGGACAGGTGGGCTGCGAAGACGGGTGCGCCGGCCTCGCGGGCGATCTTGACGACGTCGGTCAGGTACAGCTCGCCCTGCGCGTTGTTCGCATTGAGCTGCCCGAGCGCGGAGCGCAGGAACTCGGCGTCGAACGCGTACACGCCGGCGTTGACCTCGGTGATGGCCGCCTGCTCCTCGGTGGCGTCGGCCTCTTCCACGATCTCGGCGATCTCACCGTCGTGGGGTTGGCGCACGATCCGCCCGTAGCCGCGGGGCTCGGGAGCGGTGAACGTCAGGACCGTGACCGCCGCGGGGGTGGGTTCGCTGCGGTGCTCGTCGACGAGAGCGTGCAGGGTGTGGCCGTCGAGGAGCGGGACGTCCGCGGCGGTGACCAGCACGGTCCCGCGGAAGTCGGCGGGCAGAGCGGACAGGCCGCACTCGACGGCGTGCCCGGTGCCGTTCTGCTCTTCCTGGACGGCGACCGCGATCGGGCGGCCAAGTTCGGTCTCGAGGGCGCTGACGGCGACCCCGACGCGTTCCTTGTCGTGCCCGACGACGGTGACGAGGTGCGTCGGATCGATCTCCGCGGCGGCGTGCAGGGAATGCGCCAGCATCGTGCGTCCGCCCAGTGCGTGCAACACCTTGGGGGTCTTCGACCGCATCCGAGTTCCCGCGCCGGCGGCGAGGACGACCACGGCGGTCTGCACTGGCATGAAGCTCCCTCTGGGTCGTTCTGCTCTTGCTGTTCTCGACAGCTCCACCTGCAGGAATTCGCTCCGCAGGCTCCGCTCCGCCGCCAGGACTCGAACCTGAACTATCTGAACCAAAATCAGAGGTGCTGCCATTACACTACGGCGGATTGCCACACACACGGGGTGTCACGCCCGTTTGCGCGAGAGAATCCTCGCATGCCGACCCGCCGCCCGTCGAACCGCTGCGGAAATTTGTCCCGAACGCCCCGATAGAGTGGGTGCTACCTGCAGTGTTTCGACGCTGCCCGCGGCGCTTGGTCGTCGCGAGTGTCAGGAAAGGATGGTGCCTCGGTGCCCCGACCCACGGACGTGGACGCGACCCCCGAGAGGGCGGTCCGCACCCGGATGACCGGTACGCAACGCCGGGAGCAGTTGATCGAGATCGGTCGTGCGCTGTTCGCCGAGCGAGGCTACGAGGCGACGTCGATCGAGGAGATCGCACAGCGGGCGCACGTCTCCAAGCCCGTCGTCTACGAACATTTCGGCGGCAAAGAGGGCCTCTATGCCGTGGTCGTGGATCGGGAGATGTCGAGGCTGCTGGAGATGGTGACGTCGTCGCTGAAGCAGAACCGCTCCCGGGTCCGGGTCGAGCGGGTCGCGCTGGCGCTGCTGACCTATGTGGAGGAGCACACCGACGGATTCCGCATCCTCGTCCGCGACTCTCCGGTGGCGGCACCGGACGGAACGTATTCGAGCCTGCTCAACGAGGCGATCGGTCAGGTCGGGCACATCCTCGCCGGCGATTTTTCGCGGCGTGGCTTCAATCCCGATTTGGCCCTGCTCTACGCGCAGGCGCTGGTCGGTATGGTGTCCACCACCGCGACGTGGTGGCTGGACGAGCGGACGCCTCCGAAGGAAGTCGTCGCCGCGCATCTGGTCAACCTGTGCTGGAACGGGTTGACCAATCTCGAGGCGGATCCCCAGTTGGGCACCGATCGGCCCCGCACGACACCTCAGTGAACGTGTTCTCGTTTTCCGACTCGCGGTTCAACTTCACTAGGGCTGCGCCTGTCAAGTGCTAGGGTTCGCTGGAGTTTGCGCGCCCCGTCGGGGGGGTTGTTCGGGAGGCAGTCGATGGCGAGACAGGTTCGAGCAGAGGTAACTCGGGCGTCGGTCCTGATGGCGGCGGCCGACGTATTTTTGCGCCTCGGGTACGCCAACGCGGGTCTCAACGAGATCATCGAGCAGTCCGGTGTGACCAAAGGTGCGTTGTACTTCCACTTCAGTTCGAAGGAAGACCTGGCCCGCGGTGTCATCGACGAGGGCCAGATCCGGCTCACGGCCGGAATGACGTCCGTCAGTGACGGGCCGACGCCGGCGCTGGAAGCGCTCGTAGCTCTGTCCTACGTGGCGATCGAGGCGGCGAGTTCCGATCCGATCGTCGCGGCGATGTTGCGACTGCAGCACGAGATCGGTGACTATCAAGGGACGCACGGCAACGTGGTGGCCTCGTGGCAGCAGGGTTTCGAACGACTCGTCGCACGTGCGGTCGAGGAGGGCGATATTCTCGCGGAGGACGACGTCTCCACGGGGACGCTTTCCACCTTTCTGCTCGGGTCGTTGCTGGGAGCGCATGTGGTCGCGACCGCGACCGGCGCCTTCGACGATCTTCCGCGCCGCATGGAGCGGGTCTGGTACTTCATTCTTCCCGGGCTTGTCGAGCCGTCGAAGCTGGTGT
>NZ_JASHKW010000003.1:0-246110 GCF_030056915.1 Rhodococcus sp. IEGM 1307 | reverse complement strand
TTTCAGGCAGTTCGCCTCGCGGCGTCTTCTGCGCTAGAAAACCGCCTCCGCGGAAGAGGTTTCCGCGATAACTGCTCGATCGACGCCACATTGTTAGGTGTATGACGGTCTGAAGTCGAGGCTTCGTGTTAACACACCTTGAATCTAAGAAAATCCCTTAAAAAAGACTTTGAGTATGTACTTTGCCAGACAAAACTGTTTCGGACCCGAGTTGAATGGAATGCGACGGCACGGTCAGGGTTTGCCCAGTTCGACGCTGCGCTTTGCGACACCAATGACCCCGTCTCCGGTTACCGAAGGATGTATTGTGAAATCTCGTCCCCTGAATTACCGGGTGGTCGAAAGATAACTGCCATTGCAAACCCAATGAGCCGATGACATCGGAGGGTGCCCGATGCCGTTCGTCATTGTCGAACGCGAAGAGACGCTGGTCGCTGGACTGGCCGTCCGTAGCCCCAAGCGGGCGCTCGGAGAAGCCCGCGACAAGGCTCTCGAAAAGACGTGGTCGACTCTTCTCGCGCAGAACGTGGATCGGCCTCTGGCGTCCGCTTATGTCGACCACGCGCCCGAGATCAATTCGTACTACACGCAAATCGTGGGCTACGAGTGCTCCACCATCGACCAGGTCGGACGCGGGCACCTGGTGTCGCGGATACCTGCGGGGACGTATGCCAAATTCTCCTCGGTCGGAACGTTTCCCGATCTCTTCGACGCCCTCTGGGGGCAGATTCGTGACGCGGAGGAATCGCATCAAATTCAGCGGTCCTACACCGGCGATTTCGAGTTCTATCCGCACGCATTCGGCATCGATCTGTACGTGGCGATAGTGCCACCCGCCACCAGGCAGGGGCAGCAATGAGTTTCGAGATCGTCAAGCGTGAGTCCGCCGACTTCGGGGGACTCATTCTCCCGCGTATCGAACTGGGTCCGTCGGCGCACGCCACCGACCTGATGAAGTTCACGCGTGAGCGTGTCCAGCAGCGAGGTGTCGAGGAACTGACCACCGTCTACGTCGCGGTCCCCGATCTCGGGTGGACTGCGGTGATCGGATACCGCTGTATCGACCTCGATCATCTCGAGATCGGCGACGTCCTGGTGCGTGTCCCGTCCGGGTATTTCGCCAAGTTCACACCCGACGGGCGATCGTCCGACCCGATCGAGGACGTGTGGATTCAGGCCGAGCTGGCCGAGAAGGAAGGGCGCATCGAGCGAGCCTACGCGGAGGAGATCGAGGTCTTCCGCGCACCGAGCAGCGTCGAGCTGTTCATTTCCCTCACCTAATTGCAGGCGGAAATTACCGACCTGAAGTTTGTTTTTGGGCCCATTAGTGGCATCACAGGTGACAAATCCGGAGTAAACGCGGAAAATAGGTAGCCGCGGGGCTGTGACCGGGTGTTCGTGTGTCCAGTTCTTGGGGTCTTTACGTAACCCGTGAGTCCCCGGAATTGCCGCACCGACGCCCGATGGGAATACCAATGTCTGTTGAACAGCTGACGAATCCGCAGATAGACGTACGGTCGACGGAGACCATACTCGATCGAACTCTGAGTGTGTGGGATCCGCGGTCGGAGTGTCGCTTCGTTGTCGCCCGGCCCTCCGACGAGCCGACGCTCTGGGAAGAGTATCTCGAGGGAGCACTCGCGGGCTATCGCAAGTACGGCGCCGAGAAGGCGCTCGAGTACCGCCGGATTCAGGCCGGCGACACCACCGCACTGTTCTTCGTCGCCATCGATCCGAACGGTTCTGTCGCAGCCGGCGTCCGCGCCCAGGGGCCATATCTTGTCGCTGATCAGGCGCATGCGATCACGGAATGGGGAACGGATCCCGGAGCTCCCGCCGTCCGCCGGATGATCGAGGACCGGCTGCCGTTCGGTGTCGTGGAAGCGAAGGGCGCATGGGTGGCGGACGCGGCCGCACGGCGAGGTGAACTCGTCGGCGCACTGGGTCGCATCGCCACCTTCTCGATGGATCTGCTCGACGTCCAGTTCATGCTCGCGACCGCCGGGTCCCACGTCCTGGACACGTGGCGAACCACCGGTGGCGTGGTGGCCGACCACATTGCTCCCGTGCCCTATCCGGATGACCGCTACGAGACCCGGCTGATGTGGTGGGATCGGAGTAGGCGCAGGGGCCGCGCCGAATCCATGCAGCTGGCCCAACTGTTACTCACGACGTCCCGACCGACGCCGTCGGCAGGCATCGCGACGGGGACGGGAGGAAACGTCGTCCGGCCGATGCGGAGCGTCTCGTGACCGAAACCCACGGTGAGTACACCGCACTGCTGCTCGACGAGGGCCACTCCGGGGACGCGGCGGTACTGGACCGTCTCCGCCGCGACCCCGCGGTGGTCTTCGTCGATCGGCTCGACCAACAGATCGAGAGCCTCCGTTCCCTCGTCCCCACACCGGGACCTGGTGCGCTGGACGAGGCTCCGGTGTGGGCGTACTACTCGTGGCGACGGACCGTGGTGCGTCTGCTCGGACCCGCATCGTTCCGGTTGCTGCGGCTGGACCGGAATCGGAACAAGATCACCGCGCAGGAACAGGAACGCCTCAGGAACGTGACCGTGGGGATCGTCGGACTGAGCGTCGGTCACGCGGTCGCGTTGGCTCTTACGCTGGAAGGTGCGTGTGGCGGCCTGCGGCTCGCGGACTTCGACACCCTCGAACTGTCCAACTTGAACCGGGTTCCCGGCACCGTTCTCGACCTCGGCGTGAACAAGGCCGTGGTCGCCGCCCGCCGTATCGCGGAGATCGACCCCTACGTCACTGTGACGTTGTGGGAGGACGGTCTCGACGTCGAGTCGGTGGCCGAATTCCTGGACGGCACGGACGTGGTGATCGACGAATGCGACTCCCTCGACGTCAAGGTGTCCCTGCGACGGGAGGCCAAGCGAAGGGGATTGCCGGTGCTGATGGCGACCAGTGACCGGGGTCTGCTGGACGTCGAGCGATTCGACCTCGAACCCGACCGGCCCGTCTTCCACGGAGTAATCGGTGACGTCGACGTGGAGTCGCTGACGGGGCTCGGCTCGCGGGACAAGATTCCGCTCGTCCTTCGGATTCTCGACGCCGGTGAGCTGTCGGCGACGATGGCCGCGTCGTTGGTGGAAGTGGACGAAACCATCTCCACCTGGCCTCAGCTCGGGGGCGAGGTGCTGCTCGGCGGTGCGCAGGTCGCGGCGGCGGTGCGGCGCATCGGGCTCGGACAGCCGCTCGCACCAGGTCGGTGCCGCATGGATCTGGACCAGCATCTCGATGCCCTCACCGATCCGCCGAGACCGCACGATCTGCCGGAGGAGCCCGCGGATCGTGCGGTGCCCGCACCGGTCTCGCACGACGCCGTCGACGCCGTCGTGCATGCCGCAGCCCGCGCGCCGTCCGGCGGCAACGTCCAGCCGTGGACGATAGCGGCGGATGACGCGGGGCTGACCATCTCCGTGGCCCCGGAGCACACGACAGCGATGGACGTCGGGTACCGCGGCAGTTGTGTCGCCGTCGGCGCCGCGCTGCACAACGCCCGGATCGCCGCGTCGGCCGCCGGACTGCTCGGCGCCGTGACGGTCCACGACGGCGACGAAGGACTTCCCGTCGCCACGATGACGTTCGGCAGCGGGAACGCCCGCGAACTCACCGACCGCTACGAGCACATGCTCGACCGGACCACCAATCGCAGGCCGGGCGTGCCCCGGCCCTTGGACGACACGCAGGCGGGACTTCTCGCGGAGGCGGCCTCGCTCGAGGGCGCACGCCTCTGCCTGGTGACCGACCGGGACGACATCGCGACGATCGGAGCGATTCTCGCGGAGTCGGACCGCATCCGATTCCTCACACCGACCCTGCACCGCGAAATGATCGGCGAGTTGCGGTGGCCGCCGCTGGATTCGGTCGAGACCGGCATCGACGTTCGCGCACTGGAACTTGATTCGGCGGAACTGTCGACCCTCGCGCTGCTGCGAAGACCCGACGTCATGGAACGACTCGGCGAACTGGACGCGGGACGCGCGCTGGGCAAGTCGACCGCGGACCGTGTGGCGTCGAGCTCGGCTGTCGCGGTCGTCGCCATTCCGGGCAGCACCCCTCGGGACTACGTGCGCGGCGGTGAGGCGACCGAGAGCGTGTGGATCCACGCCCAGGCTCTCGGGCTCGCCGTTCAACCGATTTCGCCGGTGTTTCTCTACGGTGTGGAAAGTGCGGAACTCGAACAACTCTCACCACGGTATGCGGCACCATTGGAGAGGCTGCGGGAGGAACTGTTCGACGTCGTCGGCGCGAAGGCAGGTGAAGCGCTCGCCATGGTGTTACGGCTCAGCCACGCGCCTGGCCCGTCGGTTCGGAGCGAGCGCCTCGCCGACCGGCTTCGCAGGCGGATATCGTAACGACAGGAGGGCCCGTGAACACCGAGAAGCAAACCGAAAAGCTCGAGACCCTGGTGACAACCGTGGCGTCCCGGCTCACGCCTGTCGATGCGGTCTCGTTCAAGCCCGTGGCCACCCGCGTGCTGCAGGATCTCGTGGAGCACTTCGAGGTCGACACCAGCTTCCTCCGGTTCACCGACCACGAGATCGCGGCGACGGTCCTGGTCGCCGAATACCCGCTCCGACCATTCATCCCCGACCCCGACCCGCTCGGCGTCGTCTACTTCAAGGACGCCGACTCGACGTTCGCCCAGATCGAGCACCAGAAGGAAGTGGCCATCTTCCGTCCGGAGGTGTCCGGTCCGGATTACAACGAGCGGGTCCGCGAGGCGTCCGGGGTGCCGCAGGTGTCGCTCGCAGCCGTTCCACTGCTGTCCGGTGACACGACGACGGGCACGCTCGGATTCATCAAGTTCGGCGACCGCGACTGGACGCCCCCGGAGGTCGACGTCCTCAAGGCGATCGCCGCCCTGCTCGCCCAGGTCCAGGCGCGCATCGTCGTCGAGGAGCAGTTGCGCTACTCGGCCGACCACGATTCCCTCACCGGTCTCAGCAACCGGCGCGCGCTCTACCACCACCTGGACACTCGCCTCGCCGAATCCGAAGCCGGGTCGGTCGCGATCCTGTTCCTCGACCTGGACCGGTTGAAGCCTCTCAACGACTTCTTCGGTCACGGAGCCGGTGACGGGTTCATCTCGACGATCGCGGACCGGCTCAGATCGACCAGCGAGACCGACGACCTCGTCTCCCGGCTGGGCGGCGACGAATTCGTGCTCGTGCTCGGCGGATCGGTGGGCCTGGAGGAGGCGGAGGTGCGGGCGCAGCACATCCGCGACGTCGTCACCGAACGGGTGCGTCTCGGCCGCGAGGTGGTCAGCCGCAGTGTCAGTATCGGCGTCGCGGCCGGAATTCCGGGCAAGGCCACCACCAGTTCGCTCCTCAGCCAGGCCGACCAGGCCGTCATGGTCGCGAAGACCAAGGGCGGTAATGCGATCAGCGTGTTCACCGACGAGATGCAGGAGGAGAGCGAGAAACGCAACGTGATCGAGCTCAGTCTGCGTGCGGCCATCGCGGACGAGTCGCTGTTCCTCGAGTACCAGCCCGAGGTCGACCTGCGGACCGGCCGGATCATCGGCGTGGAGGCCCTGGTGCGGTGGAATCACCCGCTGCTCGGGTTGCTGCAGCCGGCGTCGTTCATCGACGTCGCCGAGGCGACGAATGTGGCCGGAGAGCTCGGGCGCTGGGTGATCCGGAAGGCCTGCCGGCAGTGGGCCGACTGGCGGTCGCAGGTACCCGAGCTGGATCTGGATCTGCGCGTCAACGTCTCGCCGGGACAGTTGGCCGGTCTGGACTTCCTCGACGTCGTTGCCAGTGCGTTGACGGAATTTGACCTTCGGAAGGGCGCGCTGTGCCTGGAGATCACCGAGAACGCAGTACTCAGTGATCTGACCTGGACGCGTGAAGCGCTCGAAGGTTTGCACGCGATGGACGTGGAGGTCGCGATCGACGACTTCGGCACCGGGTTCAGCTCCCTCAGCCACCTCAAGGCGCTGCCGGTGGGGACGCTGAAGATCGACAAAGGCTTCGTGATGAACCTGGACACCAACCCCGAGGATCGGGCGATCGTGAAGTCCATCATCGGGCTCGCCGAATCGTTCGGCCTGGAGTTGGTCGCGGAGGGCGTCGAGAACGTCGAGTCGGCCCGGCAACTTCTCGACATGGGATGCCATCGGGCGCAGGGCTTCCTGTTCAGCCGGCCGGTCTCGGCGGAGAAGATCGGCACGTTGCTGGCAGCCGGAGCCATCGAGGTCGGGTTGTAGCTCGACTACGAGCCCGGCGTATCGGTGAGTTCCAGACGAATCGCGTGCGTCGGATTTGCTGCTTGATCGCGTTGCCAGGACACCGTTACAGACTCAGGGTATGTTTATGCCCACACCGCAGTACCGCTTGTCTTGAATTGCCGGTGTGCGGTAACTTTCCGAAGGGTTTGCTGGAGAGTCGCTGAGCGCGGCTTCCGGTGCAGAACGTGGACTGTCGAAGACTGGAGCAGGGGGATCGATGTCTGGTGGTTCTGTCTTGTCGATCCCCGAGTCCCGTATCGGGTGCGACGTGATGACGGTGGGGCACGTGAGAAGCAGCGTCGAGCGGTTCGGCGACCGCTACCTGACGAGAATCTTCACACCCCACGAACTGGAAACCTGCGAGGGTCCTGCGCGGGCCCAACGGCTGGCTGCCCGGTTCGCGGCCAAGGAGGCCGTGGTCAAGGTGTTGCGACCCGGGGACGTCGCCTTGCCGTGGCAGTCCATCGAGATCCGGCGCGAGAGCTGGGGCGGATGCGGAGTGCGCCTGTCCGGCAACGCATCGGCCCTCGCCGAGCGGCAGGGGCTCGGCGGATTCGACGTCTCGATCTCGCACGAGGCCGACGTCGCGATCGCGATGGTCACCGCGTCCCGGCTCGGCAACCCACCCCATCACCAAGGAGAACGCCACCCATGAGCGAGCAGACCATCCGCAAGGTTCTCGGCGACCACGCCCGGCTGTCCGTCGATGCCGCGAGCATCGCCGTCGGAGCCGATCTCTACGAACTGGGTTTGACGTCGCACGCGAGCGTCAACGTCATGCTGGCGCTGGAGGATTCGTTCGACATCGAGTTCCCCGACGAGCTCCTGCGCAAGAGCACGTTCGCGAGTGTGGATTCCATTCGGGGCGCACTCGTCGAACTCGGAGTGGCATGAGCATCGCCCTGGTGAGCGACGCCGGGATCGAGTCCGCGCAGTCGTGGGGACCGGCGGCGCGGGCCGAGAGGGTCGTGGCCGAGGTGGCCGCGCGCTGGGCCGTCGACGTCGATCGGGACGCGCGTTTCCCGCAGGAAGCGATCGACGCACTCCGGGACCAGCGGTTGCTCTCGTGTGCCGTTCCCCCGGAACTGGGTGGCGAAGGCGCGACGCTTCGCGAACTGTGCACGATCGCCCGGACTCTCGGGCGCCATTGCGCCGCGACGGCGATGGTGTTCGCGATGCACCAGACCCAGATCCTCTCGCTCGTACGACATCCGGGTGGCGACGGCGTCACCGCCTTCCTGCGTGACGTGGTCGCCGGGCAGTTCCTGCTGGCATCGGCGACGACGGAACTGGGCATCGGGGGCGACGTCCGGCGCAGCACGTGCGCGGTGGAGCAGTCCGGCGGGGTGGTGTCGCTGGTCAAGAATGCCCCCGTGATCTCCTACGGCGAGTACGCCGATGCGATCCTCGCGACCGCGCGGCGCACCCCCGACAGCCCGCCGAGCGACCAGGTGCTCGTCGTCTGCCGGCGTGCCGACGTGACGCTCGAGCGCACCGGTGACTGGAACACGCTGGGACTGCGCGGAACCTGCAGTCCCGGTTTCGTGCTGCGTGCCACCACCACCCCCGATCTCGTCGTCGCCGACTCCTACGCGGAGATCTCGGCGGCGACGATGCTCCCGGTGTCGCACTCGGTGTGGTCGGCCGTGTGGCTCGGCATCGCCGACGCGGCGGTGGAGAAGGCGCGGCGGTACGTGCGAGCGGCAGCGCGTAAGCAGCCGGGCGTGGACTCACCCGCGGCGTCGCGTCTCGCCGAGGCGGCCGCTGTGCACCAGCAGTTCTCGGATGTCGTGTTCGCGGCGGCCCGCCGGTTCGACGACGCCGATGCGGCGCCCGCCGGTTCGCCGGAGGCCGAAGTCGCGGGTGGAGTGGGCTATTCGCTGGCGATGAACAACCTGAAGGTGACGGCGTCGACCCTGGCCGTCGACCTCGTCGGCAGGGCCCTGCTGATCTGCGGGATCGCCGGTTACCGGGAAGACACGGAGTACTCGCTCGGCCGGCACCTGCGCGATGCGCACGGAGCGGCCGTCATGATCAACAACGATCGAATCATGGCCAACTCGGCGCAGATGGCCACGGCATACCGGGGGACGATATGAGTACGGATACAGCAGTGGAACGGGAAGAGACGAGCGAACTCGAGCGGGCCCGGCGTGCCTTCCGGGCGGAACTGCTGGACGCCGGACTCCTGGTGGACACGTCCGTCACCGGCCTCTACGGACGGTCGGGGTTGTTCGAGGACATCGTCGACGGCATCGACGCGGTCGTGCGCGCAGCAGGGCCGGGCGCGTCCGCGGCCCGATTCCGGTTTCCTCCGGTGTTCCCGCGCACCAGTTTCGAGCGCACCGACTACATCGCGTCGTTCCCCGACCTGACCGGGGCGATCAACACGTTCACCGGCACCAACGCCGAGCACGCCCAACTGCTGGCGGCGCGAGCCGACGGCGAGAGCTGGGACAAGTGGCTCGAACCGACCGACACGATGCTGGTGTCGGCGGCGTGCCACCCCGCGTACCCGATGTTCACGGGTGTGTTGCCGGACGGCGGTGCGCTGCTCGACGTGTACGGCTACTGCTTCCGGCACGAGCCGGCGTTCGATCCCGCCCGCATGCAGGCGTTCCGGATGCACGAGTTCGTGCAGATCGGTACGGCGGACCAGGCCGCGACCCACCGTGATTCGTGGATCGAGCGTGGGCTCGAGGTGCTGTCGGACCTGTGGCTGGACGCTACGTCGGTGATCGCCAACGACCCGTTCTTCGGCAGGGTCGGACGCATGCTCGCCGCCAACCAGCGTGAGGAGAACCTCAAGACCGAGCTCACGGTGCGCCTGTACGGCGATCTCGACGAGGGCACCGCCGTCGTCTCGTGCAACTGCCATCAGGACCACTTCGGTGTCACGTTCGACATCGCCACCGCGGACGGCGGCATCGCCCACAGCGCGTGCGTGGGATTCGGGATGGAACGCATCGCGCTCGCGATGCTGCGGACCCACGGCATGGATCCGTCGCGCTGGCCGAGTGCGGTGAAATCCCGGATGTCGCTGTGACATCCCGGCTGATCGACATCTCGCCGGACGGATACGAACCGCACACCATCCACTCCGACGAGCGGACGTGGACCGAGACCAACTGCTACCTCGACCTGTGGGTGGAGGTGCTCCACTCGCTCGGGCTCGATCCGGTGCCCGCCGCCGCGTGCGCGTTCGGCGCCCGGTTCGACGGGTCGCAGTGGACGTTCCTGAAGTTCAAGCCGGAGGATCTGTTCGCGCTGTACGGGATCGACGTGGGGGAGATGAACGTCTGGCGCCGGGTCCTCGACCACGTCCAGGACAATCTCGCTGCGGGAATGCTGTCGATCGTCGAGGTGGATGCGCACTGGCTCCCGGACACGGTGGGCACCGGGTACCGCGAGAGTCACACCAAGACGACGATCGTCGCGAACTACATCGACCGGGAGGCCGGTGTGCTCGAGTATTTCCACAACAGCGGGTATCACCGGTTGGCCGGTGACGACTTTCGCGGGTTGTTCGGGCTCGACGTCACCGGGTCGGCGACCTTCACCCCCTACGTGGAGCAGGTCCGGTTCGACGGGGACCCGGGGTACCGTCCGGCGCGCTTCGAGGCGGTGTTGCGCCATCATCTCGCCACCCGGCCGGACGGAAATCCGGTGCGCGATCTCGGCGAACGGGTGGTCGCCGACGTGCCCTGGATCCGCGAGGCCGGCATCGACACCTTTCACCTGTGGACGTTCGGGGTGTTGCGGCAGTGCGGTGCCACCGCGGAACTGGCCGCCGACGTCTGCGAGTACCTCGAGCGCAACGGGTTCGCCGGGGCGGCGGCGTTCGCGCCAGGCTTCCGGGCGGTGGCGCAGGGCGCGAAGAGTGTGCAGTTCCAGATGGCGCGGGCCGCTCGTGGACGCAGTGTCGACCCGTCGGCGCAACTCGACGGCATGGCCGAGGCGTGGGAACGGTCGGTGGGCGGTGTGGCGCGAGTGGTCGGACGCGCGTAGTGGATCTTCTCGCCGGCGCGCGGTGGCGTTGCGTGGCAACGGAACCGGGCTCGGTCACCGATCCGTCGGGTCTGAAGGGGGTGCCGGGCCCGTGGTATCCCGCGCAGGTGCCGGGTACCGCGGCAGGCGCGATCCGGGCGACCGACGGAGCTGCGGCGGCGCGGGCGACGAAGACCGATGCGGTCGACTGGTGGTTCGTCACCGACGTGTCGGGCGGCGGCCCGGGGCCGTGGCGGCTCGAGTTCGACGGCCTCGCCTCGTACGCGCAGGTGTGGGCGGGCGACGACCTCCTTCTGTCTTCGGAGTCGATGTTCGTGCCGGCCTCGGTCGAACTCGCCTCCCGCCCCGGCGCGGTCACGCTGGCGATCCGTTTTCCGTCGCTCGATGCCGCGCTGCGCCGCCGGCGGCCGCGCGGACGCTGGCGGTCGTCGCTGGTCAGCGCGCAGGGCCTGCGCTGGGTTCGCACGAGCCTGCTCGGCCGCGCCCCGGTCTTCGGTGGTGTGCCGGCCCCGGTGGGCCCGTGGCGGGCGGTGCGACTGCACGACCGCACCGCGCCCGTCCTGTCGGACGCTCACGTGGTCACCGCCGTGGAGGACGGCACGGGCGTGCTGGACCTGGTCGTGCGCGTGCATCGTTCGGCCGGACCGGCCCCCTTCGTGCGGCTCGGCGACCTCACCGTGGACGCGACGATCGTGGGCTCCGGGCCGGGCGCGCAGCAGGTCCGCGCCCACCTGCGCGTCCCCGACGTCCGGTTGTGGTGGCCCCACACCCACGGCACCCCCGCGACGTATCCGCTGAGCATCGTCCTGGGGGAGCACGTCGTCGACCTGGGTGCGGTCGGATTCCGCACCGTGCGCGCGGCGCAAAGCGACGGCGGATTCCGGCTGTCGGTCAACGGCGTCGACGTGTACTGCCGCGGCGCCGTCTGGACACCCGTGGATCCGGTGGGGCTGGGCGGCCGGGATCAGACGCGAGCCACCCTCGAGCGGGTGGTCGAGGCCGGCCTCAACATGGTCCGCGTGCCGGGCACGGCGGTGTACGAGGACGCCGCGTTCTGGGACGACTGTGCTGAACTGGGTGTCATGGTGTGGCAGGACGCCATGCTGTCGACGTTCGACCCGCCCGACGATCAGCGGTTCCTGGACCTGCTGACCGCGGAGGTCGAGGCGGTGCTGCGACCGCTGTCCGGGAACCCCGCGCTCACCGTGTTCAGCGGAGGCAGCGAGACCGAACAGCAACCGGCGATGCTCGGACTCGCTTCGCCGCACATGACGGCGGTGCACGACGTGATTCCGGCGGTGGTCGGTCGGACGGCGCCGGGGGTGGTGCGGGTGTCGTCGTCACCGACCTCGCCGCCGGGCTGCGACGCGCTCGCGACCCACGTGGGGACGGGTATCGCGCACTACTTCGGGGTCGGGGGCTATCGGCTTCCGCTGTCCGACGTCCGCCGGGCCCGGGTGCGGTTCGCCGCCGAATGCCTCGCGTTCTCGATCCCCCCGTCGGACGCGGCGATCGAGGCCGAGTTCGGCAGCCTCGCGGTCGCGGGCCACCACCCACGGTGGAAGGTGGCGGTGCCGCGGGACACCGGGGCGCCCTGGGACTTCGAGGACGTCCGCGATCACTACGTGCGGACGCTGTTCGGCGAGGAGCCGTCGACGGTCCGGTGGAGCGACCCCGAGCGGTACCTCGCCCTCGGCCGGGCCGCCGTCTGCGAGGCGTTCGCGGCGACTCTCGGATACTGGCGGCGGCCCGATTCGGGATGCGACGGCGCGCTGGTGCTTGCGCTCCGCGACCTCGAACCCGGCGCCGGGTGGGGGCTGCTCGACTCCGACGGCAGGCCGAAGGCTCCGTGGTTCGTGATGCGGCGGATGTCGCTGCCGGTCGCGGTCCTCCTCGCCGAGGACGGATTGGACGGACTGCGGATCGACGCGGTCAACGACTCCGACCACGAGGTCGCGGGGGAGTTGCGGGTGCAGGTGCACACCCGCACCGGTGCCCGGGCGTTCGACGTCACCGAACCGGTGACCGTCGCCGCGCACGCGGCCCGCCGGTGGTCGCTCGACACGGTGCTCGGGCGCTTCACCGACGCGACCCACGTCCACCGCTTCGGCCCCCGCGGATACGAGAGCGTGACCGTCACCCTGTCGAGTGAGGACGGTGTCGTCGCCGAGTCCGTTCACCTCGTCGGCGGACCGGCGCGCGCCCTCGAACGCACCGTCGGTCTGACTGCGGTGGCGCGGCAGACGGCGTCCGGGAACTGGGTCGTCGACGTCGGCACCGACGGCGCTGCGCAGTACGTGCACCTCGAACTCCGCGGCTTCGAACCGGAGGACTCCTGGTTCCACCTGCCGCCCGGCGGAGCACGGATCGTGCCGGTGCGCAGGACCGGAACAGCGGACGCGGTGACCGGGCACGTGCGGGCGCTGAACTCGATGACCGTCGCGCCGGTCGTGCAGGCCTCCACCTGATACGGACCCCGGTCCGTCCTTGTGCGATATCGACTAGGCTGACTCAGTCCGCAACTGGCCGCGCGTCCCGGCCCGAGCTGTTCGCCGGCAGTTCGTCATCACTGCTCAGGAGTGCGTCGTTGTCTTCCCCGCTCATCGCTGCCGAGCCCTCGTCCGACACCCCGCTCGCCGGTCTGGCGAAGATCGCGCTGGGCGACGCCGTCATCGCGCAGGTGACCGAGGCTCTCGGACGCCATCACCTCGACATCGTCGCGCCCGCACCCGCCCGGCCGTTCGTGGCCGCGGCTCTCGCCGAGCGCACCCATCTGCTGTTGGTCACCGCGACCGGCCGTGAGGCCGACGACCTCACCGCCGAACTGCAGGAGATGATCGGCGACGCCGTCGCGCAGTTCCCGTCGTGGGAGACGCTGCCGCACGAACGTCTGTCGCCGAGCGCCGACACGGTCGGTCGCCGCGTAGAGGTGCTCCGCAGACTCGCGCGGCCGGACGACCGCTCGTACGGGGCGCCGCTCCAGGTCGTCGTCACCACCGTCCGTTCGCTGGTGCAGCCCATGGCGCCGGGGCTCGGTGAGATCGAACCCGTCACACTGCGCGTGGGCGTCGAGCACGACTTCGACGGGCTGATCCAGCGGCTCGTCGAAATGGCGTACACGCGCGTCGACATGGTGGGAAAGCGCGGCGAGTTCGCCGTCCGCGGCGGCATCCTGGACCTGTTCTCGCCTACCGCGGATCATCCCGTGCGCGTCGAGTTCTGGGGCGACGAGGTCACCGAACTGCGCGCGTTTTCCGTCGCGGACCAGAGGTCGCTGCCCGAACTCGACATCGACGCCGTGATCGCCCCGCCGTGCCGCGAACTGCTCCTCACCGAGGACGTCCGCGACCGGGCCGCGCAACTCGCGGTCGACAACCAGGCCGACGCCGCGCTCGTCGAGATGCTCGACAAGATGTCGGCCGGCATCCCGGTGGAGGGAATGGAGGCACTGCTGCCCGTGCTGCGGCCGGGGCAACTGCAGCTGCTCACCGACGTGCTGCCCGAGAGCGCACACGTGCTGCTGTGCGATCCGGAGAAGATCCGGACGCGCGCCACCGACCTGGTGCGCACCGGTCAGGAGTTCCTCGAGGCGTCGTGGACGGCGGCCTCGATCGGCGGCGCCGTCCCGCTCGACACGTCGGTGCTGAAGGGTGATGGCATCGACCTCGGCGCCTCCGCCTACCGCTCGCTCAGCCAGGTCCGCGAATCCGCGGAGACCACGGGCCTGCCGTGGTGGACGCTGAGCCCGCTCGCGTCGGGCAACGGCGAGGAGCTGGAGCTGGCGGTCACGCCGGCGCCGCAGGTCCGCGGTTCCGACGACCTGCTGTCGGAACTGTTCGTGAGCCTGCGCGCCCACGTCACCACCGGCGGGCGCGCCGTCATCGTGGTCGCGGGCGCCGGCACCGCGCATCGCGTGCTCGAGCGTCTGCGCGAGGCCGAGGTGCCGGCGGCGGAACTCGCGCCCGGTACCGAGCCCCCGCGGGGCCAGGTCGGGGTGCTGCGCGGTTCGCTCCACGACGGCCTGGTCTTCCCCGGCGACGACGCCACTGCCGGACTCGTCATCGTCACGGAGGCCGATCTCACCGGCAACCGGGTGGCCGCGGTCGGCGACGGCAAGAGGCTGCCGGCGAAGCGCCGCAACCAGGTGGACCCGCTGGCCCTGACCGCGGGGGACATGGTGGTGCACGACCAGCACGGCATCGGACGATTCGTCGAGATGGTCGAACGCACCATCGGCGGCGCCCGCCGCGAGTACCTGGTGATCGAGTACGCCGCCAGCAAGCGCGGACACCCGGGCGACCGTCTGTTCGTTCCGATGGAGTCGCTCGACCAGCTGTCGCGGTACGTCGGTGGCGAGCTGCCCGCGCTCAGCAAGCTCGGCGGTTCCGACTGGGCCAACACCAAACGCAAGGCGCGCAAGGCGGTTCGTGAGATCGCCGGTGAGCTCGTCCAGCTGTACGCGGCGCGGCAGGCCGCACCCGGACACGCGTTCGGCCCGGACACCCCGTGGCAGAAGGAGATGGAGGACGCCTTCGCGTTCACCGAGACCCACGACCAGCTGACGGTCATCAGCGAGGTCAAGGCCGACATGGAGAAGGCGGTCCCGATGGACCGCGTCGTCATCGGCGACGTCGGCTACGGCAAGACCGAGATCGCGGTGCGGGCGGCGTTCAAGGCCGTGCAGGACGGCAAGCAGGTGGCCGTCCTGGTGCCGACGACGCTGCTCGCTCAGCAGCATCTGCAGACGTTCACCGAGCGCATGGCAGCGTTCCCGGTGACGGTGCGCGGGCTTTCCCGCTTCACGGATGCGGGGGACTCCAAGGAGATCATCGCCGGTATGGCCGACGGCGAGATCGACGTCGTGGTCGGCACGCACCGGCTGCTGCAGACCGGGATCCGGTGGAAGGACCTGGGCCTGGTCATCGTCGACGAGGAACAGCGCTTCGGTGTGGAACACAAGGAGCACATCAAGGCCCTGCGCACCCATGTGGACGTTCTCACGATGTCGGCCACGCCGATCCCGCGAACGCTGGAGATGAGCATGGCCGGCATCCGCGAGATGTCCACGATCCTCACGCCGCCGGAGGAGCGGCACCCCATCCTCACCTATGTCGGCGCGTATGCCGACAAGCAGGTGGCGGCGGCCATCAGACGGGAACTGCTCCGCGACGGGCAGGTGTTCTACGTCCACAACCGGGTCAGCTCGATCGACAAGTCGGCCCAGCGGATCCGCGAACTCGTCCCCGAGGCGCGGGTCGTGGTGGCGCACGGGCAGATGAACGAGGACACCCTGGAGCGGACCGTGCAGGGCTTCTGGGAACGCGACTACGACGTGCTGGTGTGCACCACCATCATCGAGACGGGTCTCGACATCTCCAACGCCAACACGCTCATCGTCGAACGCGCCGATTCCCTCGGCCTGTCGCAGCTGCACCAGTTGCGCGGGCGCGTCGGGCGGAGCCGGGAACGCGGCTACGCGTACTTCCTGTACCCGCCGGAGAAGCCGCTCACCGAGACGGCCTACGACCGCCTCGCGACCATCTCGCAGAACTCCGACCTCGGTGCCGGCATGGCGGTCGCGATGAAGGACCTCGAGATCCGCGGCGCGGGAAACGTGCTGGGCGCCGAGCAGTCCGGTCACGTCGCGGGTGTCGGGTTCGACCTGTACGTGCGGCTGGTGGGGGAGGCCGTCGAGGCGTTCCGGGCGGCAGCCGACGGCAGGCCGATCACGACGGAGGACGCCCCGAAGGAGGTCCGTATCGACCTGCCCGTCGACGCGCACATCCCTCCCGACTACGTCACCAGCGACCGCCTCCGGCTCGAGGGGTACCGCAAGCTCGCGGCGGCCACCGAACTCGACGGCATCACGGCCGTGGTCGACGAACTCGTCGACCGGTACGGACCGCTGCCCGAGGAGGTCCGCCGACTGGTCTCGGTGGCCAAGCTGCGCCTGCTGGCCCGCGAGTACGGACTCGAAGAGATTGCCGTGGTCGGGACGCAGCTGAAGATCGCGCCGATGGCCCTGCCCGACTCGAAGCAGTTGCGCCTCAAGCGGATCTACCCGAGCGCGCAGTACCGTGCCACCACCGGAATGGTGCAGCTGCCGCTGCCCCGGGCGGGGTCGGGCGGAATCGGCGCGGAGCGGGTGCGTGACGTGGAGTTGCTGCAGTACATCGCCGACTTCGTGGTCGCGCTGGACGGCAAGGCCGCCGGGTCCGTGGTGATGGAGGCCTGACCCGATGACGGTGGTCCTGCTCGACCCGTTGCGGCCCACGACGATCCCGATGGAGGCCGTCGGGGTGGTCGGTGACGGGGTGGAGTTCACCGACGAGGTACCCGACGGCGTGCGGACCCTGCTGACCGAAGCACCCGGGGCCGCCGTCCTGGTCAGTACCGACCCCGACCACCCCACGGTGCGCGAGTGGGTCGCGTCGGGGTCACGCGTCATCGCGGCACCGAAGGTCCCGGGCGACAATCTCGTCGAGGCCGCCGAGGTGATGGACCGATTGTGGAGTTACGGCGGCTGGGAAGTGACGCAGACGCACCGCACCCTGTCGCACTACCTCGTCGAGGAGACGTACGAGGTTCTCGACGCGATCGAGTCGTCCGAACCCGGCGATCTGCGTGAAGAGCTCGGAGACCTGCTGCTGCAGGTCCTTTTCCACTCACGCATCGCCTCGGCGTCGGGCAATTTCGACGTCGACGACGTGGCCGCGACCCTGGTGGCCAAACTCGTGCACCGCAGTCCCCACCTCGGGGAGGACGTCGTGGGACCGATCGACATCGCGGAGCAGGAACGGGCATGGGAGATCCGGAAGGCGGCGGAGAAGGCGCGGAGTTCCTGCCTCGACGGCGTCGCGATGAGTCAGCCCGCGGCGTCCCTCGCGGCGAAGGTGATCGCCCGCGCGAGCAAGGCCGGCCTGCCGCCGGAGCTCGTGCCCGTGGAGATCGAGTCCGGGCTGGTAGCTGAGGCGGAAGCCGAGACGAGACTCCGGGCGGCGGCGCACGCGTTCATCACCCGGATCCGGGCAGCCGAGAATGCGGCGCGTGCGCAGGGCAAGTCCTCGCTCGGAGCAGCGGACTGGGTGGGTCACTGGCCGTCGTGAGAACGTCTGGTCCGCGCGATCGCTTCGGTTTGCCAAAATGTAACTGAGTTTTAAATCACTTCGCGTTAACTGGTGCGCAAGAAACAAACTTGAGATAGGTTTACCCCTGCAAAGAAGACCGATAGTCGAAAACATTGATGTTTTCTGAACTGCGGGGGTTCGAACGGTCTCTGCTTCCTTTGCACGCTGCACGTGGTGAGGACATCACTCCAGACACGGGGTGGTCAGTGCTCGCATGGGACGACTGTGATGCTGCCGGGCCATTCGCCCGACGAGGAAAGACGGACAAATGAGCCTCTACACGCCTGATCGCCTGGAACCCTCCGACGGTACCGACGTCGTAGGCGTCGACCAACGCAAAGGCGAAGACAACGGTCGCAACGACGTGGACGGGTCGCAGCGGCCGACGGTCACGGTCGTCGTGCCTGCCATGAACGAAGCCAAGAACCTCCCGCACGTTGCCGCGCGAATGCCGGCCGACATCGACGAGATCGTTTTCGTCGACGGACATTCCGTCGACGACACGGTCGAGGTGGCCAAGAGTCTCTGGCCCGACGCCACGGTCGTGACGCAAAGCCGAAAAGGCAAGGGCAATGCCTTGGCGTGCGGGTTCCTCGCTTCCACGTCGGACATCATCGTGATGATCGACGCCGACGGATCCACGGACCCGGCCGAGATCCCGCTGTTCGTCGGGGCACTCGTGGCAGGCGCGGACTTCGCGAAGGGCACGCGCTTCGCCGCCGGCGGCGGAAGCTCGGACATCACGTTCAGCAGGAAGCTCGGAAACAAGGCGTTGAACGCCATCGTCAACCTCAAGTTCGGGGCGTCGTTCAGCGATTTGTGCTACGGCTACAACGCATTCTGGCGCCGCCACGTCCCGGTGATGGCATTGCCGTCCGTCGACGCGACCGAGGCGCAGTGGGGCGACGGCTTCGAGATCGAGACACTCATCAACGTGCGGGTCGCCAACGCGGGCCTGAAGATCACCGAGGTGCCGAGTTTCGAACAGGACCGCATCCATGGCGAGAGCAATCTCAACGCGGTACGTGACGGGCTCCGGGTGCTGCGCACCATCAGGAGCGAACAGCGCACCTCCGCACCGGACGTGTCCCCGACTCCCGTCGCGCGAGGCTGAGCAACCATGACGGTGTCCACCCTCGTGTCCTGCTCCGTCGTGATCTGCGCCTACACCACCGAACGGTGGACCGACCTGTGCGCCGCAGTCGACTCGGTGCTCACCCAGAACGTGCCCGTGCTCGAGGTGCTGGTGGTGATCGACCACTCCGAGGAGCTGTTCTCGCGTGCCGAACGGCACTTCGCCGGGCCGACCCGGGTGACCGTGCTGCGTAACTCCGGATCGAAGGGGCTCTCCGGAGCCCGCAACACGGGTGTGCGCGCGGCGCGTGGCGACATGATCGCGTTCCTCGACGACGATGCGCGCGCCGAACCCGACTGGTACCGCGTGTCCGCCGCCCACTATTCCGACCCCGACGTGCTCGGCGTGGGGGGATTCGCCAGTCCCGTGTGGCCCGCGGACCGCCCCGTGTGGATGCCCGCCGAGTTCGACTGGGTGGTCGGCTGCAGCTACGTCGGCCAACCGACGCGTATCGAGCCGGTGCGGAACTTCATCGGCTGCAATATGTCTCTGCGGCGCACGGTGTTCGACGCCGTCCACGGATTCAGCGACGGGATCGGCCGGGTCGGCAAGACACCGGTCGGGTGCGAGGAGACCGAACTCTGCATCCGGATCCGCGCCCACCAGCCCTCTGCGCAACTGCTGTTCGACCCCGCGATGAGGGTGGAGCACCGCGTCAGCGACGACCGCGCCACGTTCCGATACTTCCTCTCGCGGTGCTTCCACGAGGGCGTGTCGAAAGCGCTGGTCTCCGATCTCGTCGGGGCCGGCGACGCGCTCAGCAGCGAGCGGGCGTACACCGCACGCGTTCTCCCGCGAGCTGTCGTCACGGGGATCGCATCCCCGCGGCACGGCGGGCTGGCCCGGGCCGGTGCCGTGGTCGCGGGGCTCACGGCGACCACCGCCGGCTACGTCCGCGGTCTCGTCGGTCTGCGATCGAAGCGGGTGACGGCATGACCGGAACGCTCGATCGCCGGATCGACCTGGTGCCTGCTCTCGTCAGCGATCACGCGCCGACGTGGGACGGGGCCGTCTGGGTCGGCGAACTGCGCGGTCCCGTGCGAGACGACACCGAATACCGGCTGGAGCGTGCCGAGGGGTATCAGCGTGCCCGGCTGCTCGTGCGGGAAGACCGCACCCTGCTGGGATTCGTCGAAGTGGACATCGAGGACGGCCGACTCGAGGCCGGCGCACTGCGGCGCGCACTGGACGGGCTCCTGCCGGGAGCGGTGGCCGAAAGCGCCGCCGCCACCGCCGCATCCGGCCCGTCCGTCACCGTGGTGGTGTGTACCCGGGACCGGGTCGACAGCCTGAAGGTCGCCCTCGAATCGATCCTGTCGCTCGATCATCCCGATTACCAGGTGATCGTGGTCGACAACGCATCCCGCACGGACGCCACGCAGCGGTACGTCGCCGAACTCGGTGACCCCCGTGTACGCGTCGTGACCGAGCCCCGCCCGGGCCTGTCCCGGGCGCGCAATGCGGGCGTCCGCGCGGCGAACACGGAGATCGTCGCGTTCACCGACGACGACGTCGTCGTCGACCCGCACTGGCTCACCGAACTCGTCGCCGGCTTCGGCGCCGGCAATGCGGTGGCGTGCGTGTGCGGAATCGTCCCGAGCGGGGAGATCCGCACACCCGCACAGGCCTACTTCGATCAGCGGGTGGGATGGGCGAGTTCCTGTGTCCCACGGTTGTTCGACCTCGCGCACCCGCCCGCCGACGTGCCGCTCTTCCCGTTCCAGGTCGGCGTCTACGGCACCGGTGCGAATTTCGCGGTCGATCGGCAGGCCGTGTTCGCGCTGGGTGGTTTCGACGAGGCGCTCGGGGCGGGAGCCCCTACCGACGGTGGCGAAGACCTCGACATGTTCTTCCGCGTGCTGCACTCCGGGCGGCAGCTGGCGTACCGGCCCGGGGCGGTCGTGTGGCATCGGCACCGGGCGGACAACGAGGCGCTCGCCGTCCAGGCGCGCGGCTACGGGCTCGGACTCGGCGCGTGGCTGGCCAAGATCGCCGTCGACCCCCGCACCGCCTGGCTCGCCGCGCGCATCGCCGTGCGGCAGGCGCCGACGTTTCTTCATCTGTCGCGGAAGATGTCCCGCGTCGCCACCCCTCCGGACGGTCTCGCCGACGACCTTCCCGTGGGGATCGGGGCCACCGAACTGCGGTCCATCGCGCGTGGCCCGTTCGCCTATCTGAAGGCCCGCGTGGAGGGCCGGGATCCGGCGCCGATGAGAGGGATGACCCATGACAGCCCATCCTGATCTCGCCGGCCGCAGCGACGGCACCCGGTTCGCCACCTGGTTCGGACCGGAGGACGCGCCGCTGTTCGGCGTCGTCGACCTTCCAGCCGACGGCCGCTGCCGCGGTGCCGTCGTCCTGTGCCCGCCGATCGGCAAGGAACAGGTCGACTCGTATCGCGGAATGGTCTACCTCGCCCAGCAGTTGCGGGCCCGGGGGCTTCTGGTGTTGCGGTTCGACTACCGCGGCACCGGTGACTCGCCGGGCGCCCAGGACGAGTCCGACGCGGTCGCCGGATGGCTCGACAGCATCCGGACGGCCGTCGACTTCGTGCGCAGCTGCGGCATCACTGACATCGGGCTGGTCGGCCTCCGGGTAGGCGCCCTGCTCGCCGCGCAGGTCGCCGCGACGTGCGGTCCGGTGCGGGCCGTGACCCTGTGGGATCCGGTGGTGCGCGGCCGCGCCTACCTGCGCAAGCAGACCGCGCTCCACCAGATGGTGGTCGGTCCCGAGGACGCGGACGATCCGCGGGTCACCCTCATCGGTGCGGTGCTCGCACCGGCCGCGGCTACGGCCCTGTCGGCGATGAGTCTGCGAACCGCCACTCCGCCGCCGGGCGCGAAGGTCCTGATGGCGTTGCGGGACAGCGAGGTCGACTCCGTCGGGATGCGTGAGGCCGTCGCGGCCTGGACCGCCGAGCACTTCACAGTTCAGGACTACGAATCGTTCCTCGAGCCGGCGGACTTCGTGGTCCGGCTCCCGTTCGGCGACATCGACCGGATCGCCGACTGGATGTCCGCGTCCTTCGGCAACCACCACACCGGTGCCACACTCGATCTCCGCGCCACCGCCGTCGTGGATCGGACCGTCGACGGCAGGCAGGTCACCGAGACTCTGGGCTTCGAGGGGGCGTCCGAACTCTTCACGATCCGCACGTCCGTCGCGGCCGAGCGGGATGCGGCGCACACCCCTGCGGCGCCGACGGTGATCTTCCACGGCACCGCCGGCGAGCACCGCGTCGGGCCCGTCCGGCTGTGGGCCGAGACTGCCCGCGAACTCGCGGCCCACGGGATCGTCAGCGTTCGCTTCGATCGCCGCGGCACCGGCGACACCGGCACGGTGCAGCACGGAGAATCCACCACCATCTACACGGACGAATCCCGGGACGACGCCGTCGACATCATCTCCGTCAGCGGTGCGCAGCCCGAATCGGCTGTGCTCGTGGGCATGTGTTCGGGGGCGTGGAACTCGAGTTACGCCGCCCTCCGCCGTCCGGTCCGGGCGGTGGTCCTGGTCAACATGGCGGACTGGACCATTACCCGTAAAGCCTTCGTGAAGCAGTCGACGATGGACGCCGGCCAGGGTTCCCTGAAGGGTGCCGCGCTCGCGCTACTCCACCGGCACGCGGCGACGGCGAAACAGTACCTGCGGGTGTGGATGCCGTACCGCGGCTGGTTGTGGCTGGGCCGGGCCGGGTTGCTGCAGGTGCCGGAGGTCATGCTCGCTCCGCTGAACGACCGTGGCGTGCACACCACCGTCCTCCTCTCACCGATCGACTACGCCGCGTTCGTCGAGAACCAGGGAGAGCGCAGCCTTCGCCGGCTCCGGCGCGCCGGGTGGAACGGACGCCTGGTGACATACCCGTCCGGCGATCACTCGCTGTACAGCACCGCCCTGCGGGACAGGGTCCTGCGGGACGTCCTCGCCACCGCGCTCGGTGAATTGACCGTGGACAGCGTCGACGACGCCCGTGACGATTCCCGGCCGGAGTTGGTCGGGTAATCATGGGATCCCCGACAGCGACGCAGTCGCACCTACGCGCGAAGCACCGTGCCGAGCAGCCACCGCGCTCCGCGGGGCGGAATCTGCAACTCAACTCGATGGCACTGATGCTGTCGAGTGTCGTCACCGGTGTACTCGGCCTCGCCTTCTGGGGTGCGGCCGCGCGATTGTTCCCCGCCGATCAGGTGGGCGTGGCGTCCGCACTCATCTCGACGGCGATCATGCTGTCGACGCTGTCGAATCTCAGCCTGGGCTCGATGTTCGAGCGCTTCCTGCCCGTGGCGGGCCACCGCGCGGGACCGTTGCTGGTCAAGGGTTTCGCCGCCGTCGCCACGCTGGCCTTCGTGTCGGCAGTCGGACTCATCGTCCTCGGTCCGCGGGACACGCTGTTCGAGAACAACCTGGAAATCGCGATCTATCCGGTGTTCGTCGTCGTGCTCGCGCTCTTCGCCCTGCAGGATCAGACCGTCTCCGGGCTGGGTGTGGCCCGCTGGGCGGCGTCGAAGAACGTCTTCCACGCGCTGGCCAAACTTCTCGCGGTCGTGGTGCTCGCGGCGTCGGGGTCGGCGCTCGCCATCGTCGCGTCCTGGGGGGTCACCGCGGCGATCGCCGTTGTGGTCGTATTGACGTCGATGGGCCTGCGCATCCGGTCCGACCCTCGATACCGGCAGGTGCCCGCTCTGCCCTCCAACAAGGAACTCGGTGTGTACTTCGGTTCCTCGTACGGCATTTCGGCGCTCGGGGCCATCGCCCCGCTCGTCGTCCCGCTGATCGTCGTCACCCGGGTCGGCACCGCGGCTAACGCGTACTTCGCAGTGACGTGGTCGATCGTCAGCGCCCTCTACATCATGGTGAACCTCATGGTGGGCCCGTTCGTCGCCGAAGCCGCCGCGCATCCGGACAAGATCGTCAGCCTGTCCCGCCGGTTCGTCCGCACCATTGCCGTGGTCGCGGTGGTGGGCGGATTCGGGCTGGCCTTCGTCGCGCCACCGGCGCTCGGATTCATCGGCGACGAATACCGTGCGGAAGGAACGCCTCTGCTCCATCTCGCCGCGGTGTTCGTGCCTCTCACCGTCATCGGTGCCGTCTACGACGGTCTCGCGCGGGTGTACCGCCGGCTGACCCTCGCCGTCGTCACCCAGTGCCTGGCCACGGTGGTCATCATCGTCGGCAGCCTGGTCTTCAGCGCGTCGATCGGGGTCGCGGGGGTGGGCTGGGCGTATCTTGCCGCGGAGACGCTCACCGCCGTGATCCTCGCCGGACCGCTCATCTCCTGGCTCCGCCGACTCCAGAACCGTTCCAAGTGGGAGCGGTGGCTGGCGAAGAAGAGCATGAACCAGAAACCGATGTGGCAGGTGTCCGATGTCGACGCATAGAGCAAGTTCCCGCGACCTGATGCGCAGCGGGAGCCGGATGATCACCGCGATCGGTCCCGTCCGACTGCCGAGCGTCGGCGAGATCCGGGACACGCTGACGCTGCTCGCGCACGCGGGCGGGCGGCACACCCCGATCGGCCTCGTCCCGACCACCGAGTCACGCCGGTGGGAGCACCGACCGCAGGACTTCCTCGGGCAGGTACGGGAACTCGGACCCTGTACCCGGGAGGAGGTGCCGCAGCTGCTGACCCGGCTGGCACGGTCGGGTGCGTCCGCATACCCGCTGAACGTCGCGGTCGCGGGCGATTTTCTCCTGCTCGACATTTCCCACGGACTCGGCGATGGCAGGCTCGCGCTGTCACTCGTCCGTGCCGTTGCCGGTGGACGCATGGGGACGCCGGTTCCGGAATGGGCGCGGACACGCGACAGCGCTCTGCCGCTCGCGTGCGCCCTGGCCCGGACCTTCGCGTCGTCCCCCACGCGTGTCGCGAGGCTCCTCGAATCCCGGCCCGCTGCCGCGCACGGTTCCGGATCGGCCGAGGTGGTCGTGCCGTGGCACGGCGCGCCCACCGCGGTCATCGCGTCGACAGCGCCCGGCACCACCGCAGAACTGCGTCGCTGGCGGGATCGGGAAATGCCCCGGGCGTCGGTGTCGTCGTTGCTGTTCGCGGCCGTCTCGCGGGCGATGCGCAGTTGTGGCCTGGCGATCGACGACGAGGTCGACGTTCTCTTCGACTGCCGCCGGTACCTCCCGGAGGCGGCGACGGTGAACGGCAACTTCGCAGCCCTGGTGCGGTTCTCACTGTCGGACCCGGGTGATGCCGCCGAGATGAGTGCGGCGATCGCGCAGGCCACGGCGTCGGGCCGGCCGCTGGCCTCGCTCGCACTCAGCACCGCCACGTTCCGCAGGCGGGTGCGTGCCGGTGTTGCGCACGCGCGGGCCACTCACGTCGCCGCGGACCCCCGGGCGAGGCTCGTGTACTCCGACATGGGACAGGCCGCGCTGCTGGCCGATCTCGACTGGACCGACGGGCCCGGCCGGCGTCTCGTCACCGCGCTGAGCGAACCGGCCGACCCTGCGTCGATCGTCTTCACCGCGGTGCGCCACGGTCCCGACCTGGACGTGTCGGCGTCGCTGCACGACAACGTTTTCGACCCCGAACTCGTCCGCAGCGCCCTCTCGGACGCACTGTGCGACCCACTGTCTCTACTGTCTCGAAGGATGTTCTGACCATGCCCTCACACGTCCTCGAGACCTCGAAGCGGACTCCGCTGTACCTCACCGTTGCCGTACTGCAGTTCTTCGTCGTCGAATTCCTCGTCGCCGGCACGTGGCGCGGTCACTACAGCTACTCTGCCAATTTCGTCAGCGACCTCGGCGTCCCGTTCTGCGGCACGGACGGAAACGCGCCGTGCAGCAAGACATCCCTGCTGATGGACGCGTCGTTCGTGGTGACCGGACTCGCCTATGTGGTGGCCGCCGTCCTGTGGCACCGCATCGAACGGGTGCTGCCGCCGGCCCCCGTCGTCTTCCTGGTGGTGGCCGGGATCGGCGGAACAGTGGTCGGTCTCGCGCCGTCGAACACGCACTGGGAAGTGCATTCGCTCGGTGCCACGCTGTTCCTGATCTTCGGCAGTCTCTTCACGCTCACGACGGCACTCACCGTCTGGCCTCAGATGTCCGGACCGGCAACGTACGTCGCCCTCGCACTGGGGGTGCTCGGACTGGTGGGGTACTTCTGCTTCACCTACTCCTGGGACCTCGGTCTCGGCGTGGGCGGTATCGAACGGGTTGCGGCCTACTCGGCGATCCTCGGGTTCGTCGTGTGCGTCCACCTCGTGACGCAGCTGCAGTCGGTTCGACGTTCGGCTGTCGTCCCGGTCGGAGACGGTGCCGGTGCATAGGCAGCTGAACCGTCCACGCAGGATCCGCGCCGTGTCTGCGGTGACGGTGTTCCTCGCGCTCGTCTGCATCGGCGCCACCGGGTGGTACGCGTCGAGCGATGTCGCGCAGGCGTCGAGGAAGGGTGAGTCGGTGCTCATGTTCGACGATTTCGTCGGGCCCGCCGGAACCTCGCCCGACCCCCGCTACTGGGGACACGCGGTCGGGGGAGGCGGCTGGGGTAACGACGAGGCGCAGGTGTACACGGACGATCCCGTCAATTCCAGGCTCGACGGTGAGGGCAACCTCGTGATCGAAGCCCGTCCCGACGGATCGGGGTACACGTCCGCCCGGCTTGTCACCCTCGACCGCTTCGCATTCCAGTACGGACGGGCCGAGGCCCGCATCAAGCTGCCGAGCGGACAGGGCCTGCACCCGGCGTTCTGGTTGATGGGCACGGACGTCAACCGTGTGGGCTGGCCGCAGTCGGGGGAGATCGACGTGATCGAGACCATCAACGACGCGTCGTTCTATCACAGTGCGCTGCACGGCCCGTCCGCGGACGGCACACCCTGGGAGGTGAAAGCCGAAGGCAGCGGAACCATGTCGGACGATTTCCACGACTACTGGGTGGAGCGGTCGCCGGACCGGATCACGTTCGGCATCGACGACGCGGTGACGGGCGAGTTCTCGCGTGCCGACGTGGACCCGGGGCAGGAGTGGGTGTTCGACAAGCCGTTCTTCCTGTTGCTGAATGTCGCCGTCGGTGGACGGTGGCCGGGCGACGTCGGAGCCGACACAACGTTTCCGGCCGCGATGCTCGTCGACTGGGTGCGGGTGACCGATGAGTGATCTCCTCACTGCGGAGCGACTCGACGCGAGGGCTCCGGAGCTGACCCGGTACTACGACGTCGCCGCGCTGGCCTCGGCGGTCGCGGGACTGACGTCCCTGGCGCCGCTTCCGTCGTCGGTGAATGCGGTACTGCTGACGGTATTCGTGTTGATCGGACCGGGGCTCGCGATCGTGACGTGGTTGCGGATACCGCTTGCCGCAGCCGTCGCGGCCGTCCCCGTTCTCGGGCTGTCTGTGGTGACTGCGGCCACGACCGTCCTGGCCTGGTTCTACCGATGGCCCGCGACGGGTCTGCTGCTGGTGATGGTCCTGGCCGTCGTCGCGTCCGCGCTGCGGCATCGCTGGCAGGACACCGGCGCAGAGCCGGTTCGCGCGGTGACCGTGCAGCAGGTGTCGTTCCGTCTGTCGCAATGGTGGTATGCCGCTCGCCGAAACCGGCCGCTGATCCTCGTTGCCGTGGCCCTTGCCGCGTGGGTGGTGGTGCTCTTCGGTCTCGGCTCCACCGCGTATTCACAGTTCGGTCTGCTGTTCGTCGGAAGTGGGCCCGGCCTCGTGGTGTGCGCCGTGATGATGCTCGGCGCGTTCGGCTGGGCTCTTCGCGAGAGGGCTGTCGGGACCGCTGCCGTTGCCGTGCTGGGCGTGATCGGGGTGGAACGGCTCACCCCGACCCTCGTCACCGACGTTCCCATCTACGGGTGGACGTACAAGCACCTCGGCGTGGTCGACTACATCCAGCAGTTCCAGACACTGCCGCCGAAGGGCGTCGACATCTACGGCGAGTGGCCGGGCTTCTTCACCGCATTCGCGTGGTTCGGCGACATCACATCCGTGGACATGATGTCGATCGCCCACTGGTTCGCGCCGGTGATCCACGTGCTGCTGGCCGTCGTGATCGCCGCGATCGCCCGGCTCCTCGGGTTCGGCATGCGGGTGGCACTGACGGCCGCGATGGTGGCGGAACTCGCCAACTGGGTGGGGCAGGACTACTTCTCGCCGCAGGCTGTCGCCCTCGTCATGGCATTGGGTGTGGTGGCACTGCTCGTGGTGTCGACGGAGCACCGCTCTGCGGCGTACCTGTCGATCCTCGTGTTCGCTGCCCTGGTGCCCACCCATCAGCTGACCCCGTACTGGCTGTTCGGCGTGACGGTTGCCCTGGCGGTGACGCGGAAGATCCGCCCGTGGTGGCTCCCCGTTCCCTACTTCGCGATCCTCGTCACCTATCTCGTTCCCCGGCTGGACATCGTGGCACCGTACGGGTTGCTGTCCGGTTTCAACCCGGTCGACAACGCCGCCAGCAACGTGACCGCCGTCGGCACGTTCGGGAAGATCTTCACCTCCGCCGTGTGCCGCTCCCTGTCCGCGGGCATCATCCTGCTCGCCGTGGTCTGTGCGATCCTCCTCTGGCGTCGCAAGCGTTCCGCCTGGGTCGGGACCGTCATGGCGTTCAGTTCTTTCGCGCTGCTGGCCGGTCAGAGCTACGGCGGTGAGGCGATCTTCCGGGTCTATCTCTACGCCGTGCCCGGGTGCGCGATTCTCATCGCGCCGATCCTCGTGGACGCTCTCACGGTCAGGTTCCGGTCCGGAGTGCTTCGCCGAGTCGTCCCGGTCGGACTCGCGAGCGGACTGGCCTACGTGACGTTCGCCGGCCTGCAAGGCTATTTCGGGTTGTGGTCGCTCGTCATCGGCTATCAGTCCCAGGTGACGTTCGCGAAGGACATCCTCGCGAACGAGAAGCCGCCGGTGACGATCATGTCCCTCTATCCCGCCGGCCTCCCCACCCGGATCAGCGCCGACTACATCAAATTCGCCGTCGTCGACAAGGATTTCGATCAGCCCTTGCTGGCCTTGCCCCCGGCCGTGCTGGAGGGCTTCCCGCACGGGGGCCAGATCGAGATGCTCACCGCGGATGCGGCGGAACGCGACGGCGACACGTATCTCGTGTTCAACACGCAGGGCACTGCCGCCATCCGCTATTACGGTTATCTGCCGGACGGATCCGTCGAGAACTTCGAGGACCAGATGCGGTCCAGCCCCGACTGGTCCGTGTACGCGCAGGACGACAACAGCACGATCTTCCGTTACACGGGGCCGCGCCGGTAACGGCCACGTCGCGTATTCGGTCACGACCGATCGCGGCGACACTTAGTATCGGCACATGCAGCGGATGCGCTCGGCCCTGGTCGAGATTGCGTTGACGTGCTCGGTGGCGCTGTGCGCGCTGTCCCTCACCCCGGCTGCTGCCGCTGCCGCGCCCGGCGGTGGAGGCGTCCGGACCGCCTACCCCGGATACACCGTGATCGGCAGCGACGAATTCGACGGACCCGCAAACGCGGCGCCCAATCCACTGTTCTGGGGTTACGACCTCGGCGGCGGTGGGTGGGGCAACAACGAGAAGCAGGTGTACACCGACTCCCGCCAGAATTCGCGACTCGACGGTAACGGTCGTCTCGTCGTCGAGGCCCGCAGAAACGGTGGCGGCTTCACGTCGGCTCGGCTGGTGACGCGTGGAAAGTTCGAATTCACGTACGGGGTGATCGAGGCCCGGATTCAGGTACCGTCCGGCCCGGGAATCCATCCCGCGTTCTGGACGCTCGGGAGCAACATCACCAGCGTCGGGTGGCCTGCCTGCGGGGAGATCGACATCCTCGAGGTGGTCGGGGACGGTTCCCGATACCACGCGGGAGTGCACGGCCCGACCGTCGGCGGCGGACACTGGGAACGCTCGACGGACGGTTCGATCGGTGCGAACCTCAGCGCGGGTTTCCACGACTACGCCCTGATCAAAGCGCCCGGCCGCATCTCGGTGGGCATCGACGGGAACATCGTCGGCACGGTCACCACAGCGGATCTGCGACCCGAGGAACGCTGGGTGTTCGACTCCCCGGCGTACCTGCTGCTCGATGTGGCCGTCGGCGGGAACTGGCCAGGCCCGGTCACGTCGTCGACACGCTTTCCGGCCACCATGCTGGTGGACTGGGTGAGGTTCTCCCAGTGACGTCCGGGACGAGTTTCGGGTGTGAATAGAATCAGGTTCATGGCCGTGTCGAAGTCAGAGTGCCGCTGCGGCCACCCATTCGCCGCTCACGAGCATTACCGCCAGGGCACGTCCTGTGCTCTCTGCGACTGTCCGCGGTTTCGGCGGCGCCTTCCCCGGTTGATCCGGAAACTCGTGGGCCGCTGACCGATCTCGAACGCGCGCCGGCTGGAGTTCGGGATTCGGCAGCGTTGAACGTGCGTGCGGAGTGACGAGTACCGGCATAGGGCAGCCCATAAACAAACCATAGGTTTGTTTATGGGCTATATTTCAGTATGCATGTCGTGCAAAGATGGACTTCTGGAAACTTTGAATCCAATTCTTCCTGACGGCAGGCGGCAGTTCGGGTGGTGGCGATGGAACATCGGACAGCCGCGCGGGTGGGGACGTCGTCAAGCGCCGAGGCCCTCTGGAAAGGCGGTCTGTGGGCGATCGCGGTCGTATTCATCGTCCCAGCGCTGCTGTTCGCGCTGGCGCTGTGGCGAGGGTGGGGTGGCACGTTTACGACCACGGTGGTTGTCGACGTGGGCCTGCTGGTGTTCGCTCTCGTCGCGACCGGGTGTACCGCGTGGGCTGCCTGGAGAGGACGCGGCAGCCGCCGCCGCAGCTGGCTGGCGTTGGCGGGTGGGCTGGCGGCCTGGTCGGCCGGCCAAGCCATCTGGTGCTACTACGTGGTGTGGCAGGGAAGTGATCAGATACCGTTTCCTTCCTCGGCGGCTGCTGCGTACCTGCTGTTTCCGGTCGGCGCATGCGCGGCGCTGTTGCTGTTCCCGACCGGCGACAGCGGACAGTCCCGTACCCGGCTGATTCTGGACGGAATCATCGTGGCCGGTTCACTGTTCGTGATGTCGTGGGTGAGCGTGCTCGGCAGCGTCTACCGCGCGGGGAGCGCCACACCGGTCTCCCTCGTGTTATCCCTCGCCTATCCTGTCGCGGACCTGGTGATTGCGACGATGGCGATTGTGGTGCTGACCCGAGCGCGGGCCGGGCAACGCTTGACCATGGGACTGCTGTGCATCGGGATCATTCTGATGGCGTTGTCGGCCAGCGCAGTCTCGTACCTGACCGCGCTGGGCACGTATCACAACGGCGGCGTTACCGACCTGGGCTGGGTGGCCGCCTTCGCCGCGATTGGTCTGGCGGCGCTGTCGAGCACCCGCGAGCCGTCACCCGAACCGGTTCCGGCCCAGATTCCGTCTCGAACACGGTTGTGGTTGCCGTACCTTCCGTTGCTGCTGGCCGCCGCCGTCGGCCTACAGCAGGAGCTGCCCAGCCTGGGCTCCGGGCCGATTCCCGCTGCGATCATCGTCCTGGTGATCGCCTTGCTGGCACGGCAGTTCATCGTCTTGGCCGAGAACCGACGGTTGTTGCTCACCGTGGCCCGGCAGGCCTTCCGCGACCGACTGACCGGACTGGCGAACCGTGCCTTGTTTCTCGACCGGCTCGACCAAGCAGTGCAGCGCCAGCGCCGGGAACTCACCCCGATCGTGGTGCTCTGTGTGGATCTCGACGATTTCAAAACTGTCAACGACAGCCTCGGCCATCCCGCCGGGGACGAGCTGTTGATCCGCGTCGCCGAACGGCTCACCGGGTGCATGCGGAGCACCGACACCGTCGCCCGGCTCGGAGGCGACGAGTTCGCGGCACTGGTCGAAGGCAGCGTCCAAGATGCCCTGTCGGCCGCGGATCGGGTACTGGAGGCATTCACCCCGCCGTTCATCATCGACGGTGTCGTGCTCTCCATCCGCCCCAGCATCGGGCTCACCATTTCCACTGTCGCCGGCGCGACGACCGAGAGCCTGCTCAAACAGGCAGATCTGGCAATGTACGCGGCCAAGCGCTGCGGTGGTGGTTGCCTGCGCAGTTACGTGCCGGACCCGGCCGACTCCGACGCGAAGGACGCGCTGACCTGCGACGACAATCCGACTCGCAGCCTCGGACCCGGGGAAGCCACGAACACACCGCGACACGCACGACCCGTGACGGATCAGGTTGTAGCGGGAGGGGACGTCGTGTCGGTGCCGAGGTCTGCACACAACCGACACCGACCGGCTCGGGTGAGCTGGGTGTCGCCATCCGATCGGGCGCGGCGTGGCGTCATGGCGGGGCTGGGGATTCTGCTGATCGGTGTGGTCCTGTTCGGGATCGTGCTGGGGGCAGGTGATCAAGCGGGTTGGATCGTGCTGCACGGAGTGCTCTACAACGGACTGGCTTTGTCGGCCGCCTTTCTGGTTGCGGCTCGCGCGTGGTGTATTCCGACCGAGCGGCGGGCGTGGTGGCTGATCGCGCTGGGAATGACCAGCTGGTGTGTGGGCGATGTCGTGTCGATGTCGTGGCTGCCTGACGGCCAGTCACCATCGGTGGCCGATCTGCTGAAACTGGCGTTCTACCCACTTGTGTACGCCGGGTTGGTGGTGCTCCTGCGCTCGCGAGCGCGGCGGTTGCCGACCGAGATCTGGTTGGACGCCATCACCGCAGGGTTGACGCTGGCGGCGCTGGCAACGGCCGTCGCATTCGGTCCGATCGACTCGGCCGCCGAAAGATCACCCGCGGCGGTGATCGTCGGGTTGGCCTACCCGGCGGGAGACGTGCTGCTGTTGGCACTCGCGGTCGGGGCACTCGCGGTGCTGGGGTGGCGGGCCGAGCCGCGGTGGGTGCTGCTGGTCGCGGGGTTCGTGCTGTTCGCGGTGGCCGACACTGTCAACCTGTTCCGCACTGCTGCCGGTCACGTGGAGGTCACGTGGATCGATGCGCTCCCGTACGCCGCCGCGATGCTCGTGGCCGTGGCCAGTTGGCGAGCCCCCGGCCGAAGACAGTCCGGTCAGCTACCGGGACTGGGTATCTGGGTACCTCCACTGGTGTGCACTGCCGCTTCGGTGGGGCTGCTGGTCCTCGACCACGATGCACGGTTGCCTGGGCTCGCGGTGGTGCTCGCCGCGCTCAGCCTCGTCACGGTTGCAGCCCGATTCGCGGTGACGTTCCGGGAAGTCGTCGTCCTGGCCGACAGCCACCGCCAGGCGAGCACCGATGACCTCACCGACCTGGCCAATCGTCGGGCGATCATGGCGGCGCTGACGGCCGCATACTTCGACCAGGCGGCACAGCCTGGGACGGGGCAGGGGCCGGGGCCGGGCCTGCTGCTGATGGATGTGGACCGCTTCAAGGAGATCAACGACTCGTTCGGACGTAACGTGGGCGATCAATTGCTGTGCCAGATTGCCGACCGGCTGGCTCGGTCCGTGCGACCGGGTGATCTGCCGGCACGCCTCGACGGAGACGCCTTCGCGGTCCTGCTGCCGGCAGGGATCGACCTCACGGACGCCCGGGCACTGGCCGGTCAGCTCCTCGAGGCAGTAAACGAGCCTTTCGACCTCGACGAGGTCACGGTGCGCGTCGAGGCGCGGATCGGGATCGCCCTCTGCCCCCAACACTGCACAAACCCTCAGGATCTGCTGCAGTGCGCCGGAGTGGCTGTGTATCGCGCCAAGTCCACCCGCCGCACGATCGCGGTGTACGACACCGCCGAGTACCAGCGCAGCATCGAGGAGAGGCAGACCATCGACGAGCTGCGCACGGCGATCGATGGTGGCGAGCTCACGTGCTACTACCAGCCGAAGGTCAGTGCCTGCGACGACCAGGTGCACGGCGTCGAGGCTCTCGTTCGGTGGGAGCATCCCCTCCGCGGCTTACTCCTACCCGATCAATTCCTTCCTCAGGCCGAGCAGTCAGGATTGATGCGTCCACTGACAGCGAGAGTGCTGGAGCTTGCGCTGGGTCAGGCGCGGAGCTGGCTCGATCACGGTATATCGCTGACCGTCGCAGTGAACCTGTCGGTCACGAATCTGCTCGACGCAGACCTGGTCGCGGAGATCGACCGACTCCTGGACGACCTTCGGTTACCCGCCGACACGTTGATCCTCGAGATCACCGAAAGCGTCCTGATGACCGACTACCGGCGCGCCAGAAGGGTGGTCGAGGCGCTGCAGGGTCTGGGAATCGGATTGTCGATCGACGACTACGGCACCGGCTGGTCCTCTCTTGCCTATCTGCAGGACCTCGCCGTCGATGAGCTCAAACTCGACAGGGTCTTCGTCGCCCGCCTCGCCAGCGATCCTCGATCGGTCGCGATCGTCCGATCGACCGTGGAGCTCGCACACAGCCTGGGCGCGTCTCTGGTCGCGGAAGGCGTCGAAGACGAAGACACCCTGCGTGCCTTGCGTCGATACGGCTGCGACGTCACCCAGGGGCATTACCACGGCCGCCCTCTGCCCCCCGACCAGCTCGACCTTCGGTTGCTCGGCCGACACCGTTGATGCATACGCGGTGTCAGGTGCGCGGGATCGGGAGGCTCTACGTGAACAGGCCCTGACCCCAGTACTGCCCCTCGGCGAGGCCGGGCGGGCAGGCGAAGAGGGCGGAACCGACGTGCTGGATGTACTCGTTCATCGCGTCGGTCCTGGACAGGTTGAGCTGCATCGGCACGAACTGTTCCTGCGGGTTGCGGCAGTAGGCGATGAAGAAGAGTCCGGCGTCGAGGTGGCCGAAACCATCGGAGCCGTCGGTGAAGTTGTATCCGCGACGCAGGATCTGGATGCCGCCGAGTTCCTGAGCGGACGCCAGTCGCACGTGCGCGTCGACGTCGATCACCGGGTCGTGACCCTTCTTGGAATCGAGGTCGAGTTCGTCGAATTCCGCCTTGCCGCTCAGGGGGGCGCCGGTGCCCTTGGACCGTCCGATCACTCGTTCCTGCTCGCCGAGCACGGTGCGGTCCCACTGCTCGATGAGCATGCGGATCCGCCGCGCCACGAGGTATGCGCCGCCGCCCATCCACGCCTGGTCGTCGCCGGAGCCCACCCAGACGTGCTGGTCGAGGACGCCGGGTTCCTCGGCCTTGATGTTGTTCGTTCCGTCCTTGAACCCGAACAGGTTTCGCGGCGTGTCCTGGGTGGTCGAGGTCGACGAGGTGCGGCCGAACCCCAGCTGCGACCACCGGACCGAAGCCGTGCCGAACGCGACGCGCGCCAGGTTGCGGATGGCGTGCACGGCCACCTGCGGGTCGTTGGCACACGCCTGGATCGCGATGTCGCCGCCGCTGCGCGCCGGGTCCAGGTTGTCCGCCCGGAAGTGCGGAAGGTCGACGAGCGCGGCAGGCTTCTTGGCCGCGAAGCCGAACCGGTCGTCGAACAGTGAGGGCCCGAATCCGATGGTGAGGGTCAGCTGGGACGCCGGCAGGCCGAGCGCCTCCCCGGTGTCGCTGGGCGGAACGTAGATGCCGTCGCCGATGGCACCGTCCGGGGTGGCCTCCTCGCCGGCGGTCATCCGCTCGGCCATCACGGTCCACTTCTTCAGCAGCGCTTCGAGTTCCTCACGGGACTTCGTGGTGACGTCGAACGCCACGAAGTGCATCCGGTCCTGCGCGGGCGTCACGATGCCCGCCTGGTGTTCGCCCCGGAAGGCGACGACGTCGGCGTGCGAGAACGGGGGTTCGGCGGCGGTGGCTCGCCCGACCAGTGCACCGGCGCCGGCGAGGGCGGCTCCCGCCCCGACGGCGCCGAACAGACGTCGTCGGGACATTCCCTTGCGCTCGTCCGCCGAGGTGGTCGTGTCGGTCGTACCGGTTGGATCAGTCATGATTATGCGCCTGCTACCACGCCTTGAACCTGGCTGACCTCGGCCGAGAGGGCGTCGATCTTGCGCGACAGTTCCTGGCGCTGTTGTTCGTTGACGGTGTCGTAGAAGACGAACCCGTCACCCTGGCGGTATTGAGCGAGTTCGGCATCGAGGTCCGCGAAACGCTGGGTGATGTTCGCGGCCAATTCGGGATTGCGTTCGTCGATAATCGGCTGCAGTGCGGCGACCGCGGCCTGCGAGCCGTCGACGTTGGCCTGGAAGTCCCACAGGTCGGTGTGCGAGAAGATGTCTTCCTCACCCGTGATCTTCGACGTGGAGATCTCGTCGAGCAGCCCCTGCGCGTCGCCGGCGATCTTGGTGGGGTCGATCGTGTAGTCCTCGGCGTTCACCTGGTCGGCGAGGTACTGGACGTCGACGACGAGTTGGTCGGCGATCGCGTTGGTGTCGGGTTGGGGACCGGTGACCCACAGATCCTTCTCGAGCCGGTGGAAGCCCGTCCATTCCTGCCCGGGTTCGAGGTCGGCCTCCCGCAGGTCGAGCTTGGGGTCGAGTTCGCCGAAGCTCTCCGCCTCGGGCTCGATGCGCTCGTAGTAGGTGCGGGAGACGGGGAAGAGTGCCTTGGCCTGCTCGACGTTGCCCGCCTTGACGGCGTCGACGAACTGCTGCGTCGTGTCCTGCAGGGCGACGACCTGGCTGCGGATGTAGCGGCGGTAGCCGTCGGCGGCCTCGGCGAGCTGTCCGCTCTCGTCGGACGCGCTCATCGAGTCGCCGGTGACGGTGAAGTCCTGACGGATGCCGTTGCCGACCATGCCGGGCTTGCACGCGAGCTGGTAGGTGCCTGCGTCGGGCAGCGACACGATGAGCTGGCGGGTGAGCCCGGGACCGATGTTCTCGACCTCACCCATCGCACGGTCGCCCTCGGCGAATACGTAGAACTCGGTGACCTTGCTGCCGTTGTTCGTGACTTGGAACGTGCTGTTCCCGGTGGTTCCGGAGTCGGCGCTGACGTCACACGTGTCGTCGTTCGCGGTGACGGTGATGTCGTCGGTGCTCGCGGTCGACTTCTCGGTGCAGCCTGCGAGCGCCAGCGGCAGCAGGGCGGCCGAGGCGAGGGCGAAGGTGGTTCGGCGCGTGGTCTTCATGGGCGGAAGGTGCCTTTCATGAAACGGTCTCGTCGGGGGTGGGGGAGGCGGTGCGCTCGGGTGCCGTATCGGTTGCAGGAGCCGCGGGGGCCGGTGTGGGTGCGGAAACGGGCCGGAGGAACAGGAACAGGACCACGACGATGTACACGACCCAGGCGACGGCCTGCAGGACCGTCGGGTCGGGCCGGAAGTTGAAGATCCCGGCCAGGACGGTGCCGTACCAGCTGGACGCGTCGTAGCCGTCCGAGATGTCGAAGGCGAGTGCCGAGCCGCCGGGCAGGACTCCGCCGATCTGCAGGGCATGAATGCCGTACCCGAGGATTCCGGCGGCGACGATGATCAGGAAGATGCCGGTGTACTTGAAGAATTTCGCGAAGTCGAGCCGGACGGCGCCGAAGTACAACAGGACCGTCACTATCGCGGCGGCGACGATACCGAGCAGGAGGCCGACGAGAGGCCAGGCGCTACCCGCTGTGTTCTCGGCGTACCCGACCATCAGGAGCGCCGTCTCGACGCCTTCCCGGCCGACGGCGAAGAACGCGAGGGTGAGCACCGCGATGGGCCCCGCGACCAATGCTTTCTCCATGCCCGCCTTGAGATCGTGGGAGATGGTCCGCGCGGCCTTGCGCATCCACAGCACCATGACGGTGACGATCGCGACCGCGACGAGGGACGCGACGCCGGCGATGACCTCCGCGGTGAGTCCGGTGACGGTGGACGTTCCGTAGTGGATGACGAGGAAGATCGCGGCCACCATCGCGACGGCGATGCCGACGCCGAGCCAGACCCACTTGAGTGCGTCCTTGCGCTCCGCTTTCACGAGGAACGCGGCAAGGATCATGACGACGATGCCTGCCTCGAGGCCCTCGCGCAGACCGATCAATCCACTGCCGAACAGCTGTGTGGCGATCGACGGCGCGGTCCCTGCGGCAAGGACGGACATGCACACTCCTGGGCGAGGCGGGGTCGAGCCGAGTGGTCCGCAAGGTTGGGTAGGCAACCTTGCGATAGGCAAGGCGAACCTTAGGCCTGTGGAAAACATACACCGCGCCTCCTTGTCCGAAGAAGCCCTCACCAGCACTTTTACAACCCTTTACCTTTGGTGTGTTGTCACGCCGTGACCCGGCTCGGTGTGGGAGCGGTCTCGGGTGGCCGGGATCGACGAGTTTCGTGTGGATGATGGAGACGTGAACCGATATCCCGTGCGTCCGAAACGTCGTTCCCGATGGCCCGGACCGCTGTTCGCTCTTCTCGCGGCGACGGTGGTCGTGGTTCTCGCCTACGGCGCATGCTCGCGGGAGCAGCAACCGAGGATCGCGATTCCGGAAGGCATCCCACCCGGGCCCGGCGCGGCGACCCCGCCGATCGACATCAACGCACCCGGGCGTTCGGCGGATCAGCTGCACGGATGGTCTGCCGGGCTGGCCGACTCGATCGGCGTCGGGAGTACCGCGCTCGAGGCGTACGGCTACGCGGCGACGGTGATGGCCGAGACGAAGCCGGAATGCGGAATCGGGTGGACCACCCTCGCCGGAATCGCGAGTGTGGAGAGCCGGCACGGCACCCACGCCGGTTCGGCGGTCGGGCCCACCGGTCAGGTGACGCCCGAGATCCGGGGCATCCCCCTCGACGGGGGACCCGGTGTCGCCGAAATCCCCGACACCGACGGCGGGGCGATGGACGGCGACCCGGTGCACGACCGCGCGATGGGACCCCTGCAGTTCATTCCCGAGACCTGGAAGCGGTGGGGGGTCGACGCCAACGGTGACGGCGTGGCCGACGCCGACAACATCGACGACGCAGCGCTGACCGCCGCCCGCTACCTCTGCGAGCGGGGCGGCGACCTCACCGCTGCGGAGGGCTGGCAGTCGGCGCTGATGGCCTACAACCTGTCGGGCGAGTACCTCACGCTGGTACGCGACCGTGCGTCCGCCTACTCGGTCGGAGTGCGCCCGTAATCCTTCCGCCGCCGGTTCGTGACGTGATCGACGCCACATCGGTAGGCGCCCCGCGGGCGGCTCGCCGTCCGCGGGGCGCGCCATCCCGCGCCGGTTTCGGTGTGCCGTTACGCTGTGTGCTGGCACGATCTGGTGTCCCTGGCACGATCGGACCGGTCGGTGCACAGTGCGAAGCCCATATAAGGAGAATCAGCAAGTGGCCATCATTGAGCAGGTCGGAGCCCGTGAGATCCTCGATTCCCGTGGAAACCCCACGGTGGAGGTCGAGGTGCTGCTCGACGACGGAAGTTTCGCTCGCGCCGCGGTTCCGTCGGGCGCATCGACCGGTGAGCACGAGGCCGTCGAATTGCGAGACGGCGGCGACCGGTACGGCGGCAAGGGTGTCGAGAAGGCCGTCGAGGCCGTCCTGAGCGAGATCGCTCCGGCCATCATCGGGATCGACGCCACCGAGCAGCGGACCGTCGACCAGGCCCTGCTGGACGCCGACGGCACCCCGGACAAGTCGCGTCTGGGCGCCAACGCGCTCCTGGGTGCGTCGCTGGCGGTGGCCCGCGCGGCCGCCGAGTCGTCGGGTCTGGATCTCTTCCGTTACGTCGGCGGCCCCAACGCCCACGTCCTTCCCGTCCCGATGATGAACATCCTCAACGGTGGCGCGCACGCCGACACCGGTGTCGACGTCCAGGAGTTCATGGTCGCCCCGATCGGTGCCGCCACGTTCAAGGAGTCGCTGCGCTGGGGCGCCGAGGTGTACCACGCCCTCAAGTCGGTGCTGAAGGAGAAGGGCCTGGCCACCGGTCTCGGTGACGAGGGCGGCTTCGCCCCCGACGTCGCGGGCACCAAGGAAGCACTGGACCTGATCAGCGTCGCCATCGGCAAGACGGGCCTGGTCCTGGGCACGGATGTGGCACTGGCACTCGACGTCGCCGCCACCGAGTTCTACACCGACGGCACCGGCTACAAGTTCGAGGGCAGCAACCGGACCGCGGCCGAGATGTCGGCGTTCTACGCCGAGCTGGTCGACGCGTACCCGATCGTGTCCATCGAGGATCCGCTGGACGAGGACGACTGGGACGGCTGGGTCGCCCTGACCGATCAGATCGGCAACAAGGTCCAGCTCGTCGGTGACGACCTGTTCGTCACCAACCCGGAGCGTCTGGAAGAGGGCATCGTCAAGGGCGCCGCGAACGCTTTGCTGGTGAAGGTCAACCAGATCGGCACGCTGACCGAGACCCTCGACGCCGTCGACCTCGCCCACCGCAACGGCTACAAGACGATGATGAGCCACCGGTCCGGTGAGACCGAGGACACGACCATCGCCGACCTCGCGGTCGCCGTGGGCAGCGGTCAGATCAAGACCGGTGCTCCCGCCCGCAGCGAGCGCGTCGCCAAGTACAACCAGCTGCTGCGCATCGAGGAGAACCTGGGCGACGCCGCCCGCTACGCCGGCGAGGTCGCGTTCCCGCGGTTCGCGTTCGAAGGCTGACGTTCGACAGTCGAGTAAGGGGTGTTGGAGTAGGTGGCACAGCGCGGCAGGCCGCGGTCGTCCGGAGCAAGTCCGGGCGGCCGGGGCTCCGGGCGTGGTGAACGGGCCCGCGGAAACCGGGCGGACGGCACTCCCGGCGGAGCGCGGCGCCCCCGCACCACCAAGTCGACGACGCCGGGGCAGGCCGACGGCAAACCGGACGCCGTCGACGGCTCCGACACCGGCAAGGTGCTCCCCGGTCGCGCTCGCCCGAGACGGGTAGGTGCGGCCGGGGCCGCCCGCGCAATTCGCTCCGAGCACACGATCCTCGGACTGTCGACGGGCAAGGCGCTCGTCCTCGTCATGGTCGTGCTGCTTCTCGCGCTCACCCTCGCGGTCCCCCTGCGCAACTACCTCACCCAGCGTGGGGAAGCGGATCGTATTGCGGCGGAACAGGTTCAGCTCGAGAAGGATCTTCAGGAGCTGCGGATCCTCGAGGAGCGCTACTCCGACCCCGCCTACATCGAGGCGCAGGCACGCGGCCGGCTCCGGTGGGTGAAGCCCGGCGACACCCCGTTCCAGGTGCAGTTGCCCGGCGACTACAAGGAGCCGGAGAAGCCGGAGGAGAAGGACGCCGAGATGGCAGGCCCCTGGTACTCCGACCTGTGGAAGACCATTTCAGAACCGCCGGCCGCGCCCGAGGTGCAGCCGGCACCGGCTCCGGCGCCCCCCGTGGTGCCGCCGCCCGTACCGCCAGAACCAGGAGAACCCACCGGGTGACTAATTCGTCCGACCCGTCCAGCCCCGTGCCGCAGGAAGACCTCGACGCCGTCGCCGCCCAGCTGGGCCGCGAACCGCGGGGAGTGCTCGAGATCGCGTACCGCAGTCCCGACGGCACGCCCGGCGTCGTGAAGACCGCGCCCAAACTTCCCGACGGAACACCGTTTCCGACGCTGTACTACCTGACCGATCCGCGACTGACCGCGGAGGCCAGCCGGCAGGAGTCTGCCGGGGTGATGCGTGAGATGACCGAGCGTCTCGGACAGGATCCGGAGCTTGCGGCCGCGTACCTGCGCGCCCACCAGTCGTATCTCGCCGAGCGCGACGCCATCGAGCCCCTCGGAACTGACTTCACCGGCGGCGGAATGCCCGAGCGCGTCAAATGCCTGCACGTGCTGATGGCCCACTCGCTGGCGAAGGGGCCGGGCGTCAACCCGCTGGGCGACGAATCGGTGGCACTCGCCGCGTCCGCGGCAGGCGGAAAGCTGAGGGGCACCGCGATTCCCGCGGACTGGCCCGGCATCGACGACGTCGAAAGTCCCGAGCAGTGACGCGCGTCGCCGCCGTCGACTGCGGCACGAACTCCATCCGTCTGCTCGTCGCCGACGTCGACGAGCAGGGCGCACTGCACGACGTGTGTCGCGAGATGCGCGTCGTCCGGCTGGGACAGGGCGTGGACGCCACCGGGCGCCTGGCGCCCGAGGCCATCGAACGCACCCGAGTCGCGTTGAGCGAGTACGCCGGAATGATCGCGGACGCCGGCGCCACCGCCGTCCGCATGGTGGCCACATCCGCCACCCGCGACGCATCCAACCGGGAAGACTTCTTCTCGATGACCCGCGAGGTGCTGGGCGCCGTCATCCCCGGCGCCGGGGCCGAGGTCATCACCGGCGACGAGGAAGCACGGCTGTCGTTCAACGGGGCCGTCGGGGAACTCGATCCGTCGCAGGGACCGTTCGTGGTCGTGGACCTCGGCGGCGGTTCCACCGAAGTGGTGCTGGGCGACGAATCCGGCGTCCACGCCGCCTTCTCCACCGACATCGGGTGCGTGCGCATCACGGAGCGCTGCCTCCATGACGATCCGCCGACACCCGCACAGGTCGAGGAGGCCCGCGCGTTCGCGCAGGACCGCCTGGACGAGGCGTTCGCGCGTGTCCCCGTCGAACAGGCCCACACCTGGGTCGGCGTCGCCGGAACGATGACCACCATCGCCGCGCTCGCCAAAGAACTGCCCGAATACGACGCCGAGCAGGTGCATCTCTCCCGCATCCCGATGCCCCGGCTGCGGGAGGTCTGCAACTCGCTGATCGCCATGACCCACACCGAACGGGCCGCCCTCGGCCCGATGCACCCGGGGCGGGTCGACGTCATCGGCGGCGGCGCGATCGTGACCCTCGCACTGGCCGACGCATTCGAGAAGAAGGCCGGCATCGACCAACTCGTCGTCAGCGAACACGACATCCTCGACGGAATCGCATTGTCGATCGCCTGAGCTAGGGTGATCTGCGCACGGTCGCCGAGCGGCACCCTCGGCGACCGGTAGCCCCTATAGCCCAATTGGCAGAGGCAGCGGACTTAAAATCCGCACAGTGTCGGTTCGAGTCCGACTGGGGGCACAGGTCAGAGGCGGTTTCCGTCTCAGTTCCCGGGTGCCTCCTTCCCTGATTTGTCACGGATTGTCACATCGGCGGCTAACTGGCGCCGCGAAGCTGAAGATCGTCGGCAGGAACGCATCAGGAACGATCGTGAATGGAGAGGTGGCTCTGTCGTGAATGGTGTGATCTTCGCGCTCGATCAGATCGGTCAGCTAGCTCAGGAGCAGGCACGCATTATCGCCGAGAAGGATGCCCTGATCCAGCAGCTGCAGCAGCGCCTCGGCGAACTCGAGAAATAGAAACGCCCCGCACCCCTCCCCTGGGGTGCGGGGCGTTTCGTCGTTTCAGCTGCGATACAGGCTAACGAGCACACCGCCGTGCTGAGTCGTCGTCACGAGTGTGAGCGGGCTACCACAGAGACGCGGTCCTGTGCGGTCGATCAACGGGGACCCAAGTACGTGAACATCCCACACCCGATCGACGCCAGCGAGCGCGGCCGCGGTGCAGGGCTTGCTGAGGTTGCCGAACGTCTTCAGGTCTTCCTGGCCGGGGGACACATTGAGCGGGTCGGCCAAGGGCGGGGCGGGGCTCCGGTCGTTGTAGTAGTCGAATCCTGCGCGGATTGCAGTGAAGTCGAAGATGATCGCGTCGCCGGGGCGAGCCTGCTGGGCGACGGCGGCCTGTGCCGATCGGAGGTCGTCGCCATGCCCTGCGAAGCCGCGCACCTTCACCTGCTCTGGATAGGCCAGATGCGAAACGAGGATGAGGAACGCGAGTGCCGCCACCACATTGGCTCGGGTGAGAACCATCGCCGCGATGAGCGCGTAGAACGGCACAACGAACAGGACGTACCGGGCCACGAAGATGTTCTGCACGTGGCCGACGAGCCACAGCGTCACCGGAAGTGCCGCGACGATCAACAGCCAGCCGTGCGCCTGCCACTGCCGCGAGAATCCTGTCCAGACAGCGAAGGCGAGAACCGCGGCCACGAACAGTAGGGCGATCGTCTCAGTGCCAGCAAGTTGCCCGCCGACCATCTTCAACCGTGGCCACGTGGCCGGAGGGATCCACTCCGTTGCATTCTTCCGCCAGAAGGAGAGGCCGAACATCGTCGCCGCTACACCGAGCGCCGGCGACCATGCCAGCGCTGCGGTGCGCCACGGCACTCGCCGCCACATCAGCGCAGCGTGTCCAGCGAGGATCATCAGCGCCATGAAGCTGCAGAGTGCTCCGAAGGTCAGCGCGAGGGCGTAGCCGATCCAGCGGGCCCGTCGGTCGTCGGCGAGAGCCAGGTGCAAGAGGAGTGTTGCGACGACGATGGCCGCAAGGATGAACGCCTGTGCGCGAACCTCTTGCGCGTAGCGAGTGGTCGACGGCAGCACGAGGAACAGTGTGGCGGCGACAAGGGCGCCCCTGGTCGTGGTGTACCGGACGGCGATCTGAAACAGAGCAGCGACCGCGATGGCGACCGCGATGGCCGAGATCGCCCGCAAACTCGTCTCGGACGTGCCGAACAGTGTCGACCAGGCCCACATCATCAGGTAGTACGGGGCCTGAACCGTGTCGCTGTTCTGCGCTAGGACGACGATGCCGTGCGGTCCGCGCTCGGCCATCAGCGCGGTGACAACCTCGTCTCGCCAGAGCGACGGCCTTCCGATGTTGCGCAGGTTGAAGAACAGGGCGACGAGAGCGACTGCTGCGGTCAAGAGTACGAGGTGAGTGTCGCGGGCCTGACGGGATTCAAGTTCGACGGAGGCAGCCACTCGGAACATGATGCCTCACGTTGCGCGCGCGAATGACTAACGCCCCCACCTGTCAAGATGGGGTAAGACGTTCTGTCGTGGGGAACTATCGCCAACGCGCGAGCGCCGAGACACACTCCTGAACTTTGGAGCCGTACCGATCGCCCGCCGAGGCATCAAGAACGCCACGCCCCGACGGCAGCGTCGAGACCGTCTTCGTGTTGCTGGAGAGACCCATCACTCCAAATCCCGGCGTGATCCACACCGCGCCAGAGACGGACCGTGACCCGTCAGCCCGGAACACATTCGCTGCGGTATACGTGTACTCGATTCCATCCGTCTGTGCCGACACTGCCGCGATGTGGTTCAGAGTCCGCCCCTCTGTCAGTGAGGCCTGAATGGCCGAAACGATCTCGGGGTCAGGCTCCTCGCAGCCCGCCGCCGAGGCGGTCTGAGCTGGCGGCAGAAGCCCTGCGCCGCCCGGCGTCGCCGTCGAAGGCGGCGCCACCAGCGTTGTGGATGTGAGGGTTGGCGTGCTCGGCCGTGTGGTTGTGGGCGCCGCCGCCGGCGCCCGGGTCGCCGCCGACGCCCGGGTCGCCGTAGGCGTCGTCGCCGACGTGGAGCTCGTCGTGGTTGAGGTTGTTGCGCCCGAGGCTGACGACGACGTGTCTTCATTGGGTCGGAAAAAGGTGAAGGCAACGGCCAGGACAGCGATCGCGGCAACCAGGCCGAGGGCGAGGCGGTTGTTCCGCTTCTTGGCGTCCGGGGCGGTCGGCGGGGGTGGGGTCTTCGGGCCTTCCTGAATGGCGCGCGGCTTGGTTGCAGAGGTCCACTGTCGCCCATCCCACCAGCGAAGCTGAGGTCTACCCTCCGGGTCGGGATGCCAGCCTGGTGGGGGAGTCGGTGTCGTCACCTGCGCATCAAACCAGGCGAACTGGACGTACGGTATAGATCGGTTGAATGTATCGGCGGGTACCGCGATCCTCGGTTGCCCGCGCCCTTGAGTAGGTCCGGTCAGGTGGCCGAGTCACCCCAAAGCTGCTCGTGTGTTCGAGAGTTCCATTTGATGCGAAGTTCCGATTGCGTACGCCCATCGGCTGTCTCTGTAGCGACGAAGAAGACCTGGTCGCCGTCGAGGTCGGCGGAGCCGTGCGAGAACCCTGTTCCCCCGAGCTCTCCGTGTGTAAGCGGCAGCTCTGTCAGGTGAACCTGAAGTTCACCGTTAATAACCGCGTTCACTACCCGTAAGAGAGCGTTACTCGACGATTCGTAGACGAACAACTCAATCGGTTCGCCTGTTTGGGCATCCTTCGCGGTCGGTAGATCGGAGTCAATCGAGAACTTTCGTTCGTGTCCCTCCGCGTCGCGATACGCCGAATTGTCGGCGGGTACGCTGGACATCACTGTGCTGACCAAGTCCGCGGCAGTCATCCGAAACGTGCCATCGGGATAGAAGAGCGAAAGTGGACTCTCGCTCTCATCGATACGATTGCTGACGTGAACTACTGTTCCGTCAGACTGCTGAATCGATAACACGACTTCTTGCGGCCGCGCCCTGAACGTCTTAGCCCACACCGAGTTGAGGTTGTTCACGATGTCGGTACCCCATCCATCGGGATCCTCGTGGGGCGTCACGGTCTTGATGTTGAGAGCGGCCGCCTTTGCCTCCGCTTGCCTCGTGAATCCCGATTTCGAGACCAAAATAAGCTTATGTGTCGGTAGCGTGGCATGTTTGCCGTGCATCTGTTCTACCCATTCGACACTCTGCGGTGACCGTTTATGGTCCCGGCATTCCACACTCACGACAACGGGGTCCCCAGCGACATCACGCTCGATATAGACGTCTACCTCGCGGCGTTTGCCTGTAGCTCGATCGATCACCATGGCGGACTCGGTGACCGTCGCATCATCACTGATGTGGGCATGGATGATCGCGACTAACTCCTGGAAAAGGTTTGACCTTTGAGGCACGACGCAACGCTACCGAAAGTGGGCCCAGTGGACTAGGAGCAGGTGCGATCGCGTTTCGCGGAATCCGTACCTCTTGAGGAAAACCTGCTGGCCAATCTCGTCGCAGCTAGCATCGCTGGTCGCGTGATGTCATTAAGAGCCACGGCGACGAAACTTATCTTGGCAGGCATAGCTGAGATGAGTGCGGGATACTCAGATCAGATCGCTTTCAACTTGGGTAGGTTAGTCGGCCGAAAGTACCGATTCCGGAGTCTCGGATGGGTCGTGATCGCAATCGGTATGACCATTTTCCGCCGCGCCAGGAACTTCGAACGAGGATCGTCGCTCCCGAAAGGCCCGATCTAGAACGACCATTCCATCCGCCACCGCCGCCAATCGATGGGCGGAACTGCAGCACCCCTGTCGGACTCTTTGAGTCGAACGCGAGCCGAAACCGGTACTTGGCCGCCGGCGTCATATCCCTCGGCCATTCGGCGGGTATGCAGTATGCGCTCGCATCGGATGAGGCCAAGGGAGTGCAAGTATTCGTCGTGGCTTACCTGAAGGTCACCCTCGCTCCATTCGAGAACATCGAGTCGTGCACTTCCAGGGCGACTGGCACAGTTCCGATCGGGACGTCGAAGACCACCCTTGTCGAGCGTGTGATCCCGGGATTGAGGTCACCGTCGCCTTCGTCGTCGCCGTCGAGACTGAACTCAGCCGAGCTGTCGTTGGTGAACTCGCGTCCCTGGTCGTCGACCAATACCTGATTCAGACTGGAGTAGTACTGGGGCTGCTTCGAGATATTCGTGACGTCCACGTGAACGATCACGAACTCGCCCTCGGCCTTCTCACTGAACATCGACGATTCACGTCCGATGGTGGACAGCCCAGATTCCATGTCAGTCAACACAAATGCGAACTTGCCATCACGGACTTCGGTTCCGAACCCGTGCGCGGCCGCAGCCGTCGACGTCGCTGCCCCCGCAGTCGGCCGGATGGCATCCGTACCAGCTGGCTGGACTTGAGTAGTGGTTGATGTGCGCGCCGAATTGGACGAGGGTTCGTCCCCTCCCGTGAGGGCTGTGCCGATGATGACAACACCGACCAGAGCCCCTGACACACCAAGCACTGCGTTTCTAAATGAATGGGGGTTCTTGGGAGGCGTAGCAGCGAAAGGCTGCGCTCGCATGCGCGGTGGAGCAGGATGCGTAGCCCCGGTCCAACGGAATCCATCCCAGTACCGAAGGGTCGCTGGATTCGAGGGATCCGGGTACCAGCCTGGGGGAGTCGGAGTCGTCACCCGCGCATCATTCCAGGCGAACTGGGAGTTCGGTATCGATCGTTTGAATGTATCGCTACGTACGACCTATCCGCACGCTATCAACTACTCCGTAACCACTGTCCAAGTCTTCAGCTCTGCAGAAGGCGAGGGTTTGCCGTTCCAGAGGTGTGCTTGGAAGTCGGGGTCTTTCACTTTGACTTCGCCGGCTACCTTGCTGTTCTCCATGAAATAGCTTGCGACGTAGACCGCGAACAGCGATTCGGAAATCGGCGAGGCCTTGAGCGCCTTGGCGTACAGCGTTGCGATCTGCCGGATTCCATCTGCTGACTTGATCGAGGGGTCGCAAATGTCGATTGCGGCAGCCTGCATTCCCGGGTGACCACTGTCTTTGCTCAGTCGTCCGGTCGTGACGCGCGCACCGTTCGGAAGTTGAACCGACGCAACCGCTGAGGCGAATACTGGGTCAGTGATAGCCAGCGGGTTGGGGCATTTGTCGACTGGCGCTGCCTGCACAGTCGTGGTCGATGTCGACGCTGCCGTCGACGCGGCCGGGGCCGCCGAAGTGACCGACGAAATCTGCGTCGAGGAGCCGTTGCTTGAACTACATCCGGCCACAGCAAGGGTGCACATGGCGGCGCCGACCGCGATCATCTTCTTCACCTGCGCATCAAACCAGACGAACTAGACAGGCGGTATATACCGTTTGAATGGTCTCGACGGCCCGGTCTTTTGCAACTGGACGTGGAGCAGATCTCTTGTTCCTGCGAACTTCTGCGCGATGGCCAGACTCTCGGTACGTTGCGGCAATGACGAATACCCAAGAGGGCGACCTCTATCTACCAATTCGCAACTATGTCTCTGCGCGGCGAGTGGACGTGGAGTCGCTGGGACAGACAGCGGCATGGCTTGAGCGAAACGATCACCCTGTTACGCATCAGCGCACCGAAGGTCAGTCCGGAAAGGCGACGATTACGTTCCAAACCGGGCCTGACAAGTGGACAAGCGAGACAAGGACTGTCGACGCCGGCAACTGGATTGTCATAGGCGCAAACAAGGAGATCATCGCAATACTGAACGACGATGAGTTCACCAGCAGATATCGGAAGCCCTTTCCTGGCGAAGGCGATGACATCACACTGGGTGGGCAAGGCTAGGTCAACGAGTCAACTCTGATCGCGCGTGCCCGCCTGGTCGATCGACCGGGCGGGCATTGTCGTTGATGGCGTGACATCCGTCTACACGATCCGAGTGTTTGCGCTCATCTCTCCGCGGGTGCATCACGCCAGTCGACGCGAACCTTGGTTCGCCGACCGCCGTTCGGTGCCTGTGTCGCGACGAAGAAAACAGTATCGCCCTCGAGATCTGACGATCCGTGGGCAAAACCTGTTCCTTCGAAATCCCCGTGTTTGAGTGTCATCTCGCCGACCCGCACCTCGAGAGAGCCTTTGACAACCGCACTCGCGATGCGAATCAGGGTGCCACTATCGGCTTCCTTTATGTGAAAGTCGATTGGTTTGCAGGTGATAGTGTCAGTCGCTCTTGATAGGAATTCGGTGCAGTCGAGCTCGAAGGTCTGCTCATGTCCAAGGGCATCGCGAAAGGCGTCGTTGTTGGGGTCGATGCTGCTTACAGCTGTGCTCATCAAGTCGGCCGCATTGGTCCGAACCACTCCATCGGCATCGTAAAGCAGCGGAGAGCCGTCGCCGACGAGGCTACTGACGTTTTTCTCTGCTCCATCCGGCCAATCCAGAGTGAGCACTAGCTGTTTTGGTGACGTTCTAAACGTCTTCGCCCAAACTGACCTGAGGTCATTCGCGATCTCGGTGCGCCACGAATCCGGTTTGTCGTACGGCGAGATGGTTCGAATGCCGAGGCCTTCCGCCCGCAGTTTAGCTTCTTTCGAGAACCCTTTGCTGGAGACCAGAATCAATTTGTCAGTTGGCAACGAGGCGTGCTTCCCCCACATCGCGTCGACAAACTCGACACTCTGAGGTTTGTTGTAATCCCTGCATTCCACGCTCACGACGACTTCGTGCCCCGCTACTTGCTGCTGAATGTAGATATCGACCTCGCGGGCATTCCCAGTAATACGACATATCGGCATCGCAGATTCGGTGACCGTGGCATTTTCGCTGGTGTGTTCGTGAATGATCAGGATGAGTTCCTGAAACAGATTCGTCCGCTGTGGCACATCGGGAACGCTACCTAAGTTTCAGTCTGACTGCTCAGGCAAGGTGCGGGTCGATCGCTTCCCTCGTCGACCCGCACCAGCGAACGCAGGCTATCAGCGATCGAACGCATGTGCGAAGATTTTGTCATGAAGTCCGTCGAGCCCGCGCCGCATCGATGTCCGAACGGGCACTCGCTCGGGCCGAACGCATGCATCGTCGGCTGGGAGGTATGCGCCTGCGACTCCGCCGGCAATGGTGGCCATCGAACGCACTACTGCCGCGAGTGCGGGGCAACTGTGCGGACGCCGCCGTGCACGGGTGCCGCTCCGCAGACGGACCGTTGGTCTGGTCGTCCGTGATGCCTGCGATGTATAGGGCGGGGTGCCCGGGAGGATCTCGGGCGCGCGCACGGCGCACGGGAGACACACGCCGCCGGCCCCCGACCGCACGCGGTCGAGGGCTGAGTGGCAACGCGCTGGGTTTACCGGCCGGGCGGTTTCAAGCCGCGGCGAGCAGCTCCCCGTCGACCTCCTCGGACAGAAGCTCGGGCGCGGCGGCCGAGCTAGTGGTGCGACGCGCTTCCTCGTGCGCCAGCGTGATGGCGAGGTGAATGCTGGCGAGTTGGACGAGCGGCGGGATGACGGAGATAGCGACCGCGATCGGACCGCCGCCGTTGGTGACGGCGTGTGCCGAGTTCCCAGCGACGGAGACCGCGGTGCCGAGCACCAGCAGCATCCACGCGTAGGCCTGCGGCCAACCCTTCGAGAGGGTCGCGGCGGCGATGGTCGACACGATCGTGAGGCCGTCGACGATCAACGGGAAAGCGGCGCTCTGGTGGTCCGCGATTCCGTTGTTCGCGGCGAGATCCGACAGCGCGGTGAAGCTCATCCACGATGCGAGTGCGGTGACGGCGACGGCGCCGACGGCGGTTCCTCGAGCGGGAGTGGCGTCGGGCAGGCGTGAAAGAATTCTCATGGCCGGGGTGATCTCCTGGCTGATAGGTCCCCTCGTTGGTCTGACCACCTTCGAGGGGATTTCTGTTGGGGGAGCATGCCCTAGCGGAGCCGGGCGCTGCACGAAAGTTGTCACTGAGTTGTCACAACTCGTGCCGCGCCGGGACTTCTTCTGACTCGCTCAGGGGTGCAAAGCGGCAGGTCGCCGCGCTCCGCCTCGTCTCAGCGCGCCCATCGGACGGACTTAAAATCCGCCAAGTGTCGGTTCGAGTCCGACTGGGGGCACTGGAGTCCATATGGATCCAGATTTCTGGACCAGGACAGTGGTTTTCGGGTGGTAGTGTGGACGTCGGTGGGCTTCCATAGATCTGAGTGGACAACCAAGACAGCGGATTTCAGATCCGTAGTGGATGGCATCCTCTCCGCCGTCACGGCTCCGCATTCGCGCAGCTCAGGGGCGGTTTTCTCGTTTAATGGTCGTTTCACCGGGTGGCTCAGTGTCACGAGGCTGTCACAACTAGGGCTGTTGACCTCGTCGACGTCGGCAACCTCTCAGCTGGTCTTGTCGAAGAGGCTGTGCGGAAACAGATTTCGCGAGTAGACAGGCAGGGCGACGAGAACGATAGCTTCGATGAAGCATTCCTGGATATCGCCATCGTAAACTGGGATCTAAATCCTCGGGGAGAGGGAGTGGGCCGAGACCCAGGTGTTCTTCGCTGCTGCCGATGCCGAGGCTGCGGCAGCAGGTGCCGAGGGCGACGGCTCAGCATCGACGACGCCAGTCCGGCGGTCGCCGGGCATCGTCGGTACAGCCCGCGCCGCTGAACTCGAGCGCATCAGCTCACAGCGAACGAAGCGGAGAATCCCCGCACTGAACGCCGGCTCGACGCGGGTCGTACCGGAGTGTGCGGTTGTTCCGGTAGTGCTGCGGACAGTCGCGGAGAGAGCTGGTGCGGCGGCGTCAGTGGGGGACGAACGCGGACACGCGAGCCAATTTGCTGTCGGACTACTCGCTGAATCCGGCCGTAACAGATCCAATTCCGGAAATAGTTGCGGTGTAGGTGGCGCCGGGCTTAACCGTTACCGCGGGACCGAGAGCTCCGGTGAGGACGATGTCGTAGGTACGCAGACGAGTCCCATGCTCGAGTGCTGTGTTGGCGAGCCATGTCAAAGCATTCCACGGGCTACCCCAGCAGTCGGAGCCGGTTCCCCGGGAAACGGGGATGCCGTCCTCGGCCATCGACATCTGTACCTCGTCGAGGTCGGGTGCGTCCTCGATTCCGCAGTACCCGCCGAGGACGTACAGCCCGGAGGAGGCATTGTCTGCAACAGTGTCTGCCAGGCTGATATCCCACTCGTTGATCCGACTGTCGACGATCTCGAGGGCCGCCCGCATATACGTGACGAAGCTGGGCGCCTGCTCTGCAGTGATCGGGGCCACGATGTCGTGCGAGAGCACGATCGCGATCTCGGCCTCGATCCGCGGCTGGAGCAGTCGATCCGACGTGATCGTCTTTTCGTCGGTGCAATCCATATCGTCGAACAAGGTGCCGAAGTGGGGGAGGCTCGCTCCGACTCGATCCTGTGCGGCCGGTGACGTCAGTCCGATCTTGCGGCCGACCACCCTCGAAGCGAGGCGGTTCTCGGCATTGATCGACTGAACGCGGTACGCGGTCGCGATATCGTCACCGATGAGATCGCGCACCGGTGCGCACGGGATCCGTGTTCGCTCCGATGTGGCAAGCCGCCTCGCCGCGGTCGGGATGGCTTGTTGCTCTGCCGGGGTCACAGTCACGGCACTACCCTTCTTGTCTTCGTGGGTCTCGATGATCGAATGGCTCCTCCCGCCGCTCGCTCGACGGTCAGGTGTTCCGACTCGGGAACACCTGACCGTCGGTGGCTCACCTCGGTCGTAGCCCCGACGGGGGATACGACGATAGCGAGTCGCCGAAATACATACTCCGTCAGAGGGGTACCGGCGCGGATCTGAGCTCGGAGTGCAAGGGTGCCGCGTCGGTGGTCGGAGCCATCGGATCGTTTTCGGCATCCCACTCCGCCAGCGAATCGCCGTAGAAGGTCAGACCGTCCCGTACCGATGCTGGGGTCCATTCGATGGCCTCCCAATCCGGATCGAAGATCAGGTAACCGCCGGCGTACAACTCGATCCGGTGGCCCGAACCCGGGTCGCGGACGTAGAGGTAGAGTGCCTGACCGATTCCATGTTTGCCTGGGCCGACATCGAATTGGACGTCGTGGTCCTTGAGGATGTCGGCGGCAGTCAGCAGATCGGAGAAGTTCTCCAGATTGAACGCGACGTGGTGGAGCTGGCCGGGCTTCTCGTTGGGATTGGCCACCAGCGCGATATCGTGTACCTGCGGAGTGACCGACATCCACGACGCCAGTAGTGTGTCCGATTCCGGTATGCGAATGAACTCGCGCCGCTTGAATCCGAGTGTCTCACGCAACCACTGTTCGGCCGGACGCACCTGCTGAGGTTCGCACTGGACGTTGAAGTGATCGATGCGGCGCACTCCTAGTCCGCGCCGCTTGGAGCTGTTGCTCGGCAGCTTCGAGCGCAGTTCCGCTGGGGCTGCCGGCTTGGTGATGTCGTAGAACAGCTCGATCGGGTGTCCCGCGCCCGGCCAAATGAACCTGATCGCTTCACCGCGGCCGGTTTCCCGTCCACTGGGCAGTTCGAGCACCTCGATCTCCTGCTGGAGAAGTTTCGAGTGGAACCGTTCGACGTCTTCTCGTCGTTGCACGCGCAGGCTGTAGGAGTCGACCACCGGGGTGGGGTTCTCGAACAGAATCAACGAGTGGTGGACCAGTTCCATGTAGCCGCGTAGATAGACTACGCCGCCCGTGCGTTCGACGACTTCCATGCCCAGCAGGTCACGGAAGAAGGTCAAGGACTTTTCGAGATCGGGGGTGCCGAGGCTGATCGCACCGATCTGTGCGATCTGGGGGCCCGGGTCAAAGTTCGACGTCATTGTTTTTCACTCCTGTTCGACGGCCGACCGTTCCAGGCGAGGAGCGATCGGAGGGTTGGTAGTGGCTGCGTACGCTCCCGCTGGTCGTTGACCGGAGAGTGCGGGTTCGTGCTCGGCTAGGTGAGATCCTGTTGCCCCAGATCGGCGTATAGAAGGCGAAGTTCCTTCTTGAGGATTTTCCCGCTGGGATTCTTGGGGAGCGAGTCCGTGAGTATCACGTACTTGGGGCGCTTGAAGCCGGCCAAGGTCTGTGCGGTATGTGCGGTCACAGCTTCCGGCGTCAACGCGGAACCTGATCGGGGGACCACCACGGCGACGACGGCCTCGACCCAGTAGGGGTGACTGACACCGAACACCGCAGCTTCGGCGACGCCGTCCAGAAGATAGAGGGCCTCTTCGATTTCCCTGGACGCGACGTTCTCGCCACCGGTCTTGATCATGTCCTTCTTGCGATCGACCACGGTGAGGAAGCCGTCCTCGTCGATGTGTCCGAGGTCGCCGGAATGGAACCAGCCGTTGACGAAGGCCGCATCGGTCTTGTCCTGATCGAGGTAGTACCCGAGAGTCGCGTGCGGTGAACGGTGCACGATTTCGCCGACCTGGCCGGAGGGGAGTTCGACGTCGTTGTTGTCGACCACTCGGGTTTCGACATTGAGTGCTGCGCGGCCCGCCGATCCGGCGTGCGAGAGCTGCTCGTTCGGTCCCAGGATCGCCGCGACCGGCGACATCTCGGTCTGCCCGTACAGATTCCAGAGCGCAACGTCTGGGAGGCGGGAGCTGAGTTCCTTGAGCACTTCCGCAGGCATGGGTGAAGCTCCGTAGTAACCTTTTCGCAGACTCGACAGATCCCTGGTCTCGAAGTCGGGATGCCGCAGCAACGAGATCCACACGGTGGGGGGACAGAACAGCTTGGTGACCTTTTCGCGTTCTATCGTCGCGAGCAGTTCAACCGGGTCCGGACTCGGCAGTATGATGCTCGTCGCGCCGAGATAGACGTCGACGGAGAAGAAGCAATCAAGCTGCGCGCAATGGTACATGGGCAGGCTGTGCAACTCTACGTCGTCGACGCTCATGCCGCCGTCGATCGCGCAGGAGACGTACTGACTGATTAGTGAACGAGAAGACAGCACAACCCCTTTGGGTCGTGATTCGGTTCCGGAGGTGTACATCAGACGTATCGGATCCTCGTCGTCGACCGATACGTCGGGCGCTGTGTTATCACCCTGGTCGATCCACGCGTCCACGAGTTCCCACGGCCCGCTCGGCTGCCCGTCGGACAGTGTGATCGACCCGCACAGCGCATCGGAGACCTCTGCCAGTGTCAGAGCCAGTTCTACCGTGGGAACCAGTACGTCTTCGACAGCCACAGCCCGTGCGCCCGAGTGCGCCAGTACGAATGCGATCTCCTCGGCGTTCAGCATAAAGTTGACCGGGACGAGTACCACCCCCAGTCGGGCGGTCGCGAAGGCCAATACCGCGAACTCCCAACAGTTGTGCGAGACGATCGCAAACCGGTCGCCCTTACGCAGCCCCTTCGCGGTGAGGTTGTTGGCGCATCGGTTGACCGCCTCGTCGAACTGGCGGAAGGTCACTCGTCGCTGCGCCGTGATCACCGCGATCTTGTCCGGATAGCGAAGCGCTGTCCGGCGAAGCAGGTCTCCGACCGACTGGCGGCGGGCCTGCCTGACCGGCGTATCGATCAGCGATGCGGGTGGCGTGCGAATCATGTTGTGTCGTCCTTCAGCGGTATCGAAAGGTGAAGTGAAGGGTGGGATGATCAGTGGCAGAACAGAAGTACTCGTATCGGGACTGCGTCCGCCGCTTCGGCTACAGATCCAGCCGTAGTCGAGTGGACTCAGCGCGGCTGACGCAGATCATGATGGTCTCGTTGCCGGTTCGCTCCTCAGGTGTGAGGACGGTGTCGCGATGATCGGGTGTTCCTTCGAACACCGCTGTCTCACAGGTCCCGCAGTAGCCTTCTTTGCATGAGAACGGGGTTCCGGGAAGACGCTCTAGAACTACGTCCAGAATCGATCGGTCCGGCGGTATCTCGAGTACTTCCCCGGTGCTGGCCATTTCGACTTCGAAAGCCGCATTGACCTGATCCAAGGCGGAAAGAGCGGCCGGATCTGCTGAGAAGTGTTCCAGATGCAGAGAATCGGGCGACAGCAATTCCGCGCACTTGTCTTGCACGGCTACCAACATCGGCTCTGGCCCGCAACAGTATACGGCCGTGCCGGCTGGACAGTCCCCGATGGCCCGCGCGAGATCTGGGATTCCGCGTTCGTCCTGTGGAACGATCTCGACATCCCCCTCGCACGCGCTGAGTTCGTCGAGATACGCCATGCTCCCACGGCTTCGCCCACCGTAGATCATCGACCAGTCCTGCCCGCGCCGGTCCAGTTCTCGGGCCATGGCAAGGAGCGGCGTGACGCCGATTCCGCCTGCGATCAAGAGGTAGCTCTTGGCTTCGATCAGCGGAAAGTGGTTGCGTGGTCCCTGCACACTCAGCTCGCGGCCGAGGAGATCGCCGTCGTGAATCTCCACCGAACCGCCCCGACCGTCAGCAACTCTGAGCACGCTGATTCTGTAGTGTGTCAAATCCTTCGGGTCCGAGCACAGTGAATACTGGCGAATCAAGCCCGAGGGAAGCCAGAGATCGATGTGTGAACCCGGATCCCACGGGAGCACTTCGGTTCCGTCGGAGTTTCGCAACTCCAGCGAGAGGATGCCCTCGGCTTCGGACGACACGCGAGTCACCGTCATGAGGCGCTGCGGTCCGGTCACGGCGAGCTCCGGCAGGGCGAGGCCGACGTCGGCGATCCGGTCGACCCGCTGCGCCGGCCGACCGGGCTCAACGCATCAGATCTCGACCGGACCCCCGGTATCGACAGGATGTGGTTGTCCTGCATAGCTACTCCTGCTGATCTTTGGTGCCGAAGTCGAATCGGATTTTGCGCGGATGCGTATAACCAAGCTTCGGGCGCGGGGGTGGAGGCGGTGCGGTATCAGGCGTTGATGACCTGGTCGCGGAGGAACTTGCTGACCTCACTGACCGGCGCGAACGGCAGGCTGGAATCGATCAGCCCGAGTTGGCTCAGGACCGCTGCCTGGTCCCAGTAGAGACGTTCGCTCTGCATCAGGCCGTCTCGGAACTGGACCATGACGAGGAAATCGACTTCGACGACCTTGCCGGTCGGTTCGAGCCCGGGAAGCAGGAAGGGAACGACCTGATCGTGTGTCATTCGCATGATGGATTCTTCGAGGAGAAAGGTATCTCCCACTGATCGCGCGACCGTCTCCTGTGTTGTGTCCGCCGGGATTCCAGGAATGAAGTCTTCACGGTAGTACCGTCGAAGCGCCTCCTTGCCGAAGTCCCCGCTCATCGTCGGCAGGTGCATCACACTGGCGTCGTCGACCATGGTCGAGACGGTCTTGTCGGCGTCTTTGATAATGAACTCGTACGCGGCGTGCTGTTCCCAGAGATCGACCATTTCATCGCGGTTCATTGTCACTCCTTGAAGGTGTTGTCGAGGAAGGTAAGCAGTTCGGTCCAGGCATGGGTGGCCGCGGGCTCGACGTAGGTGGGTCGGGAATCGTTGAAGAACGCGTGTCCGGCGTCCTCGAGGACGACCTCCACAGGCTGTCCGGAAGACTTGGCCCTGGATGCGAATTCGAGTGCAAGTTCCGCGGGAATGTGATCGTCGTGGCGCCCGTAGAACAATCGCGTTGGACACGACAGATTCTCGGCTCGTGTGAGTGGATTGGGTTCATCCGACACCCCGAATGCGCCGTAACCTGCTGGGGGACCGTAAAACGGTGCCGCAGCAGCCCATCCGCCGTCCGGGTCTGTCGCCGCCAGGAGTGTCAGGTAGCCGCCGAGGCAGAAACCGATGACGGCGACCTTCGAAGGGTCCACCTCGGAGTGGCGGACCAGAGTGTCGCGGGCGGATTTCAGATCGCCGAGGAGACGTTCCGGACCGAGTTCGTAGACTCGGTGTACCGCGGAGCCGTAGTCGCCGGCCGCGACGTCGTCGACTATCCGAGAGTCGCGGGCGAAGAGGTCGGGTGCGATGGCGGAATAGCCCGCTTCGGCGAGTCTGCTGCATAAGTTTCCGAAATGCTCTGTCAGTCCCTCGATTTCGTGAATCACCACGACGCCGGCGCGGGTGTCGTTTGTCTGGGCGGTGGCGAGGTAGCCGTTCACCTCGAGCTCGCCGATCGGAATGGTCGTCTGTTGAAACTGTGACATGATGTTGTCCTGTCCGTTGTGTCCTTGCGGCCACTCGTCCGCAGTTCGCTGCAAGTCGGCGACCGGCCGCCGCTCTGGTAACCGAAAATCGGTTGTACATAGGGAATTTCAACTGTCCTGCAGACCGGACGAGTTGTTCGTCAGAACGGGTAGGTGACCTCGTGCGTGAGGAGGTCGTTGTCATGGACCGCGGTTCGATTCCGCAAGCGCAACTCTCCGCTTTCTGAGGTGATGGTGTCGTAGTAGACGCCAGTGACCTGGGTTTGGACACGTCCGTCAGGGCCCGTATGGAAGATGACGAAGGAAGACTTCACCTTCAGTACGTCCTCACCCGGCAAGAAATCGATGTCGATGTTGCCGGTGATCCGTCGGCTGCGTCCTGGTTCGATCGACCAGTACTTGTCGATCATTTCCGCGCGGTCGGCCATAGTCGCGCGGTTGTCGTTGATGATGGCGAGCGGCCAGTTGTTCTCCCGGTTCTCGGCGGAAGTCGCGACATAGGTTCCGTCCGTGGTGAACAGGCCGACCCAGTCCCGGTACCGCTTCTCGTCGAGCGCCGAGCTCGCGGTGTTGAGGAGTCGGACGACCTTCTCCCTCAGGTCTGCGCCGACAACACCGACAGTGTCAGAATTCATTGTATGGACCATGAGATCAGAACCCCATTCGTTCTCGGTAGTTGCCGTAGAATCCGCGAACGGTGTATTCGCCTTCCAGATCACCACTTTTGGCGTCGAGGTCGCCCAACGCCATGAAACTGGTGTCGATGCTGGTGACTCCTTCGGTCGCCTGCACTGCCTTGACAGCGACGACGTCGTCGCGGCCGGCAAATCCCGCCGGGCCGAAGAAGTTTCCGTAATCGCGGGCGCGTTTGGCGCGGATCTCGGCGGAATCACCCTTCAAACCCAGTGCCACGGTGTGCAATTCCGCTCGATCGACTCCCTTGGGCACGATGTGCCGGACATTGAGCATGTCCCATTCCTCGAGAACGAGGGCGTTCGGGAAGACACCCATGACTCGGTTGAATCCACCCGGCCCGGGCTGGGTGGCACTCTGGAAGAGCTTGTAGTCCTTCATCTTGAAGGCTTTGTCAGCCAGGTGTCGTTCCATGATCTCGTCGGTCAACGAGACCATGTCCCATTTGATCGCGCCGTGACCGTTCTCGAAGACGAGGTTGTCACCGACTGTGTAGATCCCCAATGCCTGCGAGAAGTTGTGAAGCAACGACGCGTGGTAGGCATCCTGGGTGTTCTCGAAGAACAACTTCCAGTTTCCCTGGACTTCGTAACGGTGATATCCGAGTATCTCAACCTCACCCCCACGTAGCACGGCATCGAGATGAGGAGCGGCTTCGGCCAGGTAGCCGATCAGTGGTTCCACCTCGCCGAAGGTCGCCCACACGAGGCCGGCGAAGGTCTCCACCCGCGCGGCTCGTAGACCGCCACGGTCCTTGTGTTGCCCGTCCGTGTAGTTCTTCCGCAGAGGAACGCCCAACAGCTTTCCGTCAGCGCCGTATACCCACTGGTGGTAGATACAGGTGAAGGTCGAGCAGTTGCCCTTCGACTCCAGAGCGACGAGAGCGCCGCGGTGACTGCACGCATTCTCGACCACCTTGACCGATCCGTCGCGTGCGCGGCTCATGATCACAGGCAGTTCACCCATCCAGGATCTGCGGAAGTCGCCTGGATTCGGAATCTCGGCCTCGAGGCCGACGAAGGTCCATCCGTCCTGGAACAGGATCTTCATTTCCTGCTTGTAGACCTCTTCGTCGGAGAAGACTCGCCGATCTACCTTCGTCTGCGTGATGGAAGGACTGGGCCTGGGGCTGACAGCAGTCATGCCGTTCTCCTTTCGCGGAGTAACTGGGGCTCTGTTTCAAGTGGCAAGGTCGGTGTCGGCCTCGTGCCGAGACGGTGGCCGGGAGCCGCTGTGAAGGCCGTGTCCATCGTTGACGTGCATCATTTGCTTGAAATTGAACTTATGTGCGGGCACGGTGCGTTTCTATCCCACCTGCGCACAGTTCTGTCCAGACGCCGCCAATGCGGTACCCGGAGTCGGGTGGGGCGCCGGATTGGATAGGAACATGCGCAGTGGGGATAGCAGGGCCGCGGACCGATCAACTAGCTTTGGCCTCTATCAATCGGCTGCACAACAACTTGGAGAGGCCAAGCATGCCAGAACTGGCAGGGCGCACTGTGCTCGTTACCGGTGGAGCCACGCTCGTGGGACAGGGGGTGGTCCGTTCGCTGCACAAGGCGGGGGCCAACGTGCTCATTGTCGACGTGAACTCCGACGGCGGTCACGAGCTCGCCGAAAGTCTGGGGGAGCGGGTCGCCTTCGAGCAGACCGACATCACGGACGAGCGCCAGGTGGTTCGCGCCGTTGCCCGCGCCGTCGAACTCTTCGGAAGTCTGGACGGGCTGGTGAACCTCGCGTGCGTCTACAACGACGACGGACCGAACTCGACTCGCGAGCAATGGCTCGGCGCCTTCGACGTCAACCTCGTCGGCACCGTTTCGGTGACGAGGCAAGCACTTGCGCACCTGGCGGCGTCGGATCAGGCCGCGATCGTCAATATCACGTCGATTTCCTCGAAAGTCGCTCAGATCGGGCGATGGGTATATCCCGCCACCAAAGCTGCCCTGGTGCAACTGACGCGGTCGATGGCGATGGATCTGGCCGGTGAGTCGATCCGTGTCAATTCGGTCAGCCCCGGTTGGACGTGGTCGTCGGGTATGGAACAGCTGGTGGCCGGCGACCGGAGCAAAGTCGACGCTGTCGCCGCACCCTTTCACCTGACAGGTCGGGCGAACGATCCCGAGGAGGTCGGCGAGGTGGTCGCGTTCCTGTTGTCGCCGTCTGCATCCGGGGTCACTGGCGCCGACTGGGCCGTCGACGGTGGATATTCGGCAATGGGCCCGGAACAGGCGGTCCCGGCAATCAGCAAGCTGCTCGACTGAACTGGCGCTGGACCCGTTCGGGTGCGCAGTGCACGCACAAATCCCTCGTTCACTTCCCCTATATTTTGGAGTCGACATCAAATGACCAGTCGCAGTGTCACCATCGTCGGAGCCGGCCAGTCCGGGCTACAACTTGCCATCGGGCTGTTGGAGCAGGGATTCTCAGTGACGGTAGTCAGCGATCGGACGGGCGACGAGATCGCTGCCGGCCGTGTCAGTTCGAGCCAGTGCATGTTCGACGAAGCACTGACGCACGAGAGGCGTCTCGGCCTCGACTTCTGGGGCGAGGTGTGTCCTGACGTCGACGGTATTTCGGTAGCCGTGCCTCTTCCGCCCCAAGACGGTGGGAACGGTGGCTTTGCTATCAACTGGGCGGCGCGCCTGGAGCGGAGCGCGCAATCGGTGGATCAGCGGGTGAAGATGCCGCGTTTCATCGAGGAGTTCATCAGTCGTGGTGGTGAGTTCGTCGTCCACACCGCCACTGTCGATGATCTGGAGCGATACTCCACGGAATCCGATCTGGTGATCGTTGCCGCCGGAAAGGGTGAGATCGCCAAACTGTTCTGCCGGGACGCCGAGCGTTCCGTCCTGGATGGGCCGCAGCGCGCCCTAGCCTTGACCTACGTACATGGAATGCGCGCGCGCGAGGACTTTTCCACGGTGGGTTTCAACATGCTTCCCGGTATCGGCGAGTACTTCTCGTTCCCCGCTCTGACGACCAGCGGGCCGTGCGACATCATGGTATTCGAGGCGGCCATCGGCGGACCCATGGACCGCTGGACACCCGGCATCTCCGCCGAGCAGCACCTGGAGACCTCACTGGGCGTACTTCGGGATTTTCTGCCCTGGGAGGCCGAGAGGTGCGAAAGTGTCTCGCTGACCGATGATCTCGGAGTTCTCGCCGGACGATTGACGCCCACGGTCCGTCGCCCCGTCGCGACGCTCCTCTCCGGGACCCCGGTCCTCGGTATGGCCGATGTGGTCGTGCTCAACGATCCACTCACGGGGCAGGGGTCGAACAATGCCAGCAAATGCGCAGCCAGCTACCTCGACAGTATCGTCGCGCGCGGTGACCGGGCGTTCGATGCCGAGTTCCAGCAGAGTACCTTCGAGAAGTATTGGGAATACGCGCAATACGTGACAGCCTTCACCAACTCCATGCTTGCGCCCCCGCCGCCGCACGTTCTCGAACTACTCGGCGCTGCCGGCTCCGCACCCGAGCTTGCCAGCCGCTTCGTCGAAGGCTTCAACAACCCGACGACATTGTTCGACTGGTTCACCGACCCCGATGAAGCGCGCAAGGTGTTGGATACCTCCTACGCGAGTTCACGGTGAACCGGATCGCAATAGTCGGAGCTGGACAATCAGGTTGCCAACTCGCGCTCGGATTGCTTCAGTCCGGGCACGAGGTCACGCTAGTCTCCGACAGATCGCCCGAAGAGATCCGCAACGGTCCTATCCTGTCGAGTCAATGCATGTTCGATTCCGCCCTTGCTACCGAAAGTGAACTCGGAATCGATCGGTGGAGCCAGACGTGTCCGGATATCGACGAGCTGTCGATGACGGTGCTCGGAGCGGAGCCCTTCGTTGTCCAGGCTGCGCTGACAGGGCCGGCTCGTGCCGTTGACCAGCGGATCAAATGTGCGACGTGGGCCGAGGAGTTCGCCGCCGCAGGCGGCAACCTCATCGTGCATTCGGCGGAGGTAACCGATCTCGAAGAATATGCGATTACGCATGATCTCGTCGTCGTGGCCTCTGGACGAGGAGACATCGGACGCCTCTTTCCGCCCGATCACGAACGTTCGCCCTTCGATCGACCACAACGCGTCGTTGCCCTGACTTACGTCAACGGAATGCAGCAGCCGACCGGCAAAGCAGCCATTCGGTACACCTTCGTTCCCGATGTCGGTGAGTTCTTCACATTTCCGGCACTGACGACCACGGGTCCGTGCGACATCATGGTGTTCGAAGGACTTCCCGCTGGCCCGATGGACTGCTGGGACGACGTGACCGATCCGGAAAGCCACCTGGAGCGGTCTCTGGAGTTGTTGGAGAAGTTCGTACCGGACGAGTTCGAGCGCTGCGCGCACGTGAGATTGACCGACGCCGGCGGGACACTGCGAGGCAGGTTCACACCACGGGTACGTGTGCCGGTCGCTACCTTGCCGTCGGGTAAACCTGTTCTTGCTATGGGTGATTCGGTAGTGCTCAATGACCCGATCACCGGTCAGGGTGCGAATCTCGCGGCCAAGGCGGCGACGTACTACCTGGAGAGTATCAACCGCACACGCGGTGGCGTCTTCGACGAAGCATGGATGCGGGGAACTTTCGAGAACTTCTGGCGTGGCTGGGCACATTGGGTGGTGGACTGGACGAACTCGATGTTGGTGGGGCATTCTCTGCACCAGACCGACTTGCTTCGCGAGGCAGCTCAGGCCCCGGCGCTGGCCTCCGCCATCGCCAGTGGCTTCGATGATCCGCGCGAGTTCTATCAGTGGTGGTTCGACGCTGAGGCAGCGACTCGATTCCGCGCCGAGAAACGCATCGGTGATTCCGGACGATTCGATCTACGTGCCCTGCGCGGTGCGCTGGGGCAGTACGCCACAGGAGTCGCGGTGATTACCGCGCGAGCAGCGGACGGCCGACGGGTAGGAATGACGGCAAACTCGTTTACCTCGGTCTCGATGGACCCCCCTCTCGTGCTGTGGTGTCCGGGCAAGAACGCCCCGAGCCTGCCTGCCTTCACCGAGGCTACGCACTTCGCGATCAATGTTCTCGGCGCGCACCAAGAACATCTCTCACGGCAGTTCTCGACTCCCGCCGCCGACAAATTCAGCGAGATCGAACTTGTGGACGGAAAGGGCGGCACTCCGACTTTGCCCGGTGCGGTTGCACGGTTCGAATGTCGAATGCTGAGGTCGTTCGACGCGGGTGACCATGTGATCGTCTTGGGGGAAGTGGAGCATTTCGAATCACCAGGAGGGAGTCCGCTGATTTTTCACGCGGGCGCTTTGCGTGCCGGTTCGTGGTGAGGTCACGAAAAGCCCAGGGAAGTAACTGATGTCGGAACGACGGTCCAATTCACTCAGATCGAAGGAATGCTCATGACGTTGACAAAAGCGCACGCGGCTCGAGAGGTGCGCACGAAGAGTTGGACGCTGCGGTACTACGAAGCCGGCGCAGCGGATGCTCACCCGATGATCTTGCTTCACGGCAGTGGGCCGGGCGCGACGGGGTGGAGCAACTTTTCCGGCAACATCGAGTCTCTCGCCGAGCAGTTCCACGTTTACGCGGTCGACATGCCCGGTTGGGGTGAATCCGATGCCGTCACGATCGACGAACTCGATCACACCCAGGCGGCCGTCGAGTTTCTCGATGCACTCGGTATCGACAAGGCGGCGTTCGTCGGGAACTCGATGGGTGGACACACCTCGACCAGGCTGGCGACATTGCATCCTGATCGAATCTCACATCTGATCACTATGGGAGCGCCGGCTAATCCTGGCCCCCGTCTCTTCGGGCCCGGCGGCGGACCGTCGGAGGGGATCAAGGTGCTGGTGCAGGCATACCAGAATCCGGACGCACAGAACATGAAGCGGCTCGTCGAGATCATGACTTTCGACAGCGAGCGTTTCGCAACGGACGAGTTGACGCAGGCGCGCTCCGATGCGGCCCTGGCCCGCCCGGACCACCTCGGCAACTACCTGGCGGGCTTGTCACGAGGGGGTCCGGTCCCTACGTGGGTCGACGTCGAGGACTTGGGGGGAATCGACGTACCGACTCTGCTCGTTCACGGCCGCGACGACCGTGTCGTGCATTACGAGCATTCGCTGTTCGCGCTTGCTCACATCCCCAATTCGAGACTGGCATTGATCAATCGCTGCGGGCATTGGGCGATGATCGAACATGCCGACGAATTCAATCGGCTCGTCGCTGATTTCATCTCTCACAACTGAATTCGCGAGTCCCACCCCCGGGTTCGGATGTCTCGTCTCGGACGCACTGTCGCTGATTTCGTCGAGCGGCGTTGGCTACTTCCGCAGTGTTTCCGAGGGCAATTCCCCCCACTGTTGTTTGTACTGCAGGGAGAATCGTCCGAAATGGTGGAAGCCCCACCGCGTCGCCACTGCGGACACGGTGGTGGTGGTCCGATCGGCGGCCAACAACTGTGCGCGTACCCCGATCATCTTCTGATTCCGAAGTCGATCGAGCGGCGTCGTATCGAGATAGCGGCAGAATCCGTCTTGGAGGCTCCGGATGGACAGCCCGACCGATTCGGCGATCTCACCCACCGAACTGAGGTCGCGGGCGTGGTTGGCGATCAGATCGTCGGCCTCCTGGATTGCGCGTGGCGTCGACGGTACCGGGTCGTTCAGCATCGCCGAGGAGGCCGAATGAGGCAAGGCAAGTAATAGCTGACTCATCAGCAGTTGTTCGGTCTGATTCTGGATCAGTGGGTTGCGAAACGTTGCGTCGCTGTTGAGATCCTCGAGGAGGGTTCTGACGCTGGTGAGCCATGCCTGGCTGGCGCTGGTGGTCAGATCCAGCCCCGTTGCAAACCGTAGCGGACCGAAATTGTTGGGGCCGATGAGCCTCCGCAGCTGTTTTTCCAACGCCTGGCGTTCGAGGCGAATAATCAAGTGAGAACTCTCGCCCATCGTGCGCATGCACAGATCCTGGTCTGGATCAGGGACCGAGGCCATGTGAGAGCCGGAAACCACCTCGGTGTTCCCGGTTTGAACGATGACCTGCCCGGTCAACGGAATCTGCACTACAGCAAACGTTTCCAGGTGCTTGGGCCGTACCTGCACTTCTGATCCGAAAGCCAGGTAACAGAGTTGCAGGCTGCCGAACGGAGCCATGTCAATCGTGCGGTCGGGGCGGACCATTGCCCCAGACCCTCCAGATCGTGCTGACAGAGCACTTCGGTGAGGCGCGCATGGAGTTCGTCGAACTCACCCGATTCGAGCATGGAAAAATTGCTGAGTACCTCGGTCATCGTTACTCCAATCGGAGGGCATAGATACCGGTCTCCCACCGAAGACGTGCGCTCCGACCGGAAGGTGCTCACTCGGATTCCGGTCTTGATCCGTCACGTGTGCCTACCCTGCTGTTATGTAGAACACACTACCGTAGACGGCTCGTCACGCCAGCCGTAGCCGGGCAGCGAGGGTGCAACCACGTGGAATGCGTCTGCGGCTCGCGCGTCATCCCGACGCGCTTCCAGTCGCATTGCGTGCGAGTGCTCGTCCCAAAGCGAGCGCTGCCGTGCGGACGGCAGGGGCGAGCAACTCGGGTTTGAAGCTGTCTTTGGGTACCGACACCGACAGCGCCGCAATGGGTTCACCGGCAAGCAGTACAGGAGAAGCGAGACAGCAGCCACCCAGTGCGGCTTCCTCTCTCTCGATCGCGATGCCGGTGCGGCGAATTGCGTCCAGTTCGCGAGCAAGCGTCTTCGGATCGGTGATGGATTGTGGCGTGTATCGACGCAGCGGACGGGAAAGGACCTCGTCCTGCACTGCTGGGCTCTCCGGGGCCAGCAATGCTTTCCCGACGGCGGTACAGGTCAACGGCAATCGTCCGCCGATCTGCGAAGGCAAGGGGAGTGAAGAATGGCCGTGTATTTTCTCCACGTACACCGCATCGTGACCGTCACGGACCGCCAAATGCACGGTCTGCCCGGTCACCGCGAACAAATCTTGCATGAACGGCACTGCGGCAGTGCGCAATCGGTGTTTGATCCCGACGCGTTCACCGAGTTCGAACAATGCCATTCCCAGCTCGAAAGTGTTCCCCCGGCGAGTGAGCCACCCGAGTTCGGCCAGGTCGACCAACAACCGGTGCGTGGTCGAGCGCGGCAAACCCGTGCGGGTCGACACCTCGGCCAGCGTCAAAGCGCAGCCCCCGGGAAAAGCCTCCAAGATCAACGCGGATCGCTGCAACACCGACATGTCGTCCCGTTTCATGGGACAGATCCTATCGACGATGACCGAGCGAGAATAGCGTGAAAATCATGACCACAGTGGAGCAGCACACGATCAGTGAAGCGGCCGACCGTCTTGCCGACGCGGCGATGACCGGCACGCCCTGTGTCCCGGTTCGTGATATCATCGGACGCGAGGACATCGACGCCGCCTACCGAATTCAGACACGAAACATCGACGCGCTCCTCGCTGACGGCCGTACCGTCGTCGGGCGCAAGATCGGGCTGACCTCGCCCGCGGTGCAGAAACAGCTCGGGGTCGATCAGCCCGATTTCGGTGTCCTGCTCGACGATTTCGACGTCTCCGGCGACGGCCCGGTCGACTCCGCACGGTTGTTGCAGCCGCGCATCGAAGCAGAAGTCGCGTTCATCTTGTCCTCCGATATCGACGAGAAGATCACAGCGGAGCGAGCACCGTCGTTCGTGGACCGGGTGTTTGCTTCGTTCGAGATCGTGGACAGCCGGATCGCGGGTTGGGACATCAGCCTGGCCGACACCGTCGCCGACAATGCATCATCGGGGCTTTATGTCCTGGGGGAGAGCATTTCTCGCGCTGACGCACCCGACCTCGCCGAGGTCATCATGACCATGACCGCAGACGGTGAACAGGTCTCTGAAGGCAAGGGGTCGGACTGCCTGGGAAGCCCGTGGGAGGCGCTGGTGTGGTTGGCCAACACCAGCTTGTCGTACGGATCACCGCTACGCGCCGGCGAAGTGGTCCTCTCCGGTGCCCTAGGCCCGATGGTTGCTGTGACACCGGGCTCGACATACACGGCCGAAATCTCCGGAATCGGCAACGTCACAGCGACATTCACACCCTGTAGGCCGCGGTACGAACCTCGAAACAGAATCGAAGGACACCATGAGTAAGACCAAAGTAGCGGTCATCGGATCCGGCAACATCGGCACCGACCTCGTCATCAAGTTGAAACGCGTAGCCAAGAACGTCGACATCGCGGTCCTCGTCGGAATCGACCCGGCGTCCGACGGTCTCGCACGCGCCCGCCGCTTGGGTATCAGCACCGTGGATTCGGGAGTGCAGGGTCTGATCGAGCACCCCGAATTCGCGAACATCGACATCATCTTCGACTCCACCTCCGCCAAAGCGCATGTTGCCAACGAAGAAGCGCTCAGGCCGTTCGGCAAGCGGTTGATCGACCTCACTCCTGCGGCGATCGGACCGTACGTCGTCCCCGCGGTCAATCTCGACGAGCATCTCGGTGCGCCCGATGTGAACATGGTGACGTGCGGTGGGCAGGCAACGATTCCCATCGTCGCCGCCATCTCTCAGGTAACCGCTGTCCACTACGCGGAAATCGTCGCGTCGATCGCCTCCAAGTCCGCAGGTCCCGGAACTCGCGCGAACATCGACGAGTTCACCGAAACCACGTCCGAGGCAATCGAAAAGGTCGGCGGAGCGGCCCGCGGCAAAGCCATCATCGTACTGAACCCGGCGGAGCCGCCGTTGATCATGCGCGACACCGTCCTCGCGCTGGTGTCGAACCCGGATCAGGACACGATCCGCCAGTCCATCCTGGACATGGTCGCCAAGGTCTCGGCATACGTGCCGGGCTACCGGCTCAAGCAGGAAGTGCAGTTCACCCAACTCGACGACGCAGAATCCGTTGCAACCTTGACCGGCGGCGTCGACAAAGGGCCCGGCCTGTGGAAGGTCTCGGTGTTCCTCGAAGTCGAGGGTGCCGCGCACTACCTGCCCGCGTACGCAGGCAACCTCGACATCATGACCTCCGCTGCCCTACAGGTCGCGGAGAAGATCGCAGAGAACAAGTCTTTGGAGGCGGCACGATGAGCGAGACGACAACTACCCGCCCGAACGTGGCAGACGGTGCCGCCCTGTACATCCAGGACGTGACCCTGCGCGACGGCATGCACGCCATGCGGCACCGCATCAGCCCCGACAACGTCGCCCGTATCGCCAGTGCCCTCGACAGCGCGGGCGTCGACGCGATCGAGGTCACTCACGGTGACGGCCTCGCCGGCCACAGCCTCACCTACGGCCCGGGCAGCAACACCGACTGGGAATGGATCGAAGCGGCGGCGGCAGTGGTGCACCGCGCCAAGCTCACCACCCTGCTGCTCCCCGGAGTGGGAACGGTGAAGGAACTCGAGCATGCCTTCAAGCTCGGTGTCACCTCGGTCCGCGTTGCGACGCACTGCACCGAAGCCGACGTCTCCGCCCAGCACATCGGCAAAGCCCGTGAGCTCGGTATGGATGTGTCGGGCTTTCTGATGATGTCCCACCTCGCAGAACCCGAACAGCTTGCTGCGCAGGCAAAACTGATGGAATCCTATGGCGCGCAATGTGTGTACGTCACCGACTCGGGCGGCCGGTTGACTATGAACGGTGTCCGTGATCGGGTGCGCGCGTATCGGGACGTGCTCGATGCCGACACTCAGATCGGCATCCATGCACACCAGAATCTATCGTTGTCGGTCGCGAATTCTGTGGTGGCAGTCGAAGAGGGAGTCACCCGCGTCGATGCGTCCCTCGCCGGTCACGGCGCAGGCGCCGGAAACTGCCCGATCGAGCCGTTCGTCGCCGTCGCCGATCTGCACGGCTGGAAGCACAACTGCGACCTGTTCAACCTGCAGGACGCAGCCGACGACATCGTTCGACCCCTGCAGGACAGGCCGGTCCAGGTCGACCGCGAAACACTGACCCTCGGCTACGCCGGTGTCTACTCGAGTTTCCTTCGCCACGCCGAGAGTGCCGCGAAACAGTACGGACTCGACACCCGCGTAATACTTCTCGCAGTCGGAGAACGCGGACTCGTCGGTGGACAGGAAGATTTGATCACCGACATCGCGCTCGACCTGGTGGCGTCGAAGAGCTGATTCTGCGTTCCTAAAATCAGCAGCACTCATCGCAGAGGCAATGGACCCGACAGTCTCATGTCCGATTCGAGCTACCACGGTCCTTCGTTGTCCAGGACGGTCCGATCCTGCGAGTTCGAGCGAAGCTCGGTGTCACGAGAGTGTCACAAGTCAGTACGACTGACCATGAACTTACCCGGACTGTGATGCACGAAATACGTTGCATATAAACGAATATTGAGTCCAGCAGAGTCTAGGTGAATCCACTTCCAGGGACTTAAAATCCGCATAGTGTCGGTTCGAGTCCGACTGGGGGCACCACCGTGCGGGCGTGCTTCGGCGGGTCAGGGCGTTCGGACGAGCTCCGCCCGCATCTGAGTGAACAGGAACAGCCCGGGGCGGCCGGAGATCTGCTCGTACTCGCGCACGACGTCGTCCATGAACTCCGGCACGGCTGCGTCGTCGAGGTGCGTGGTCCAGTCGGTGGATCCGACGGTGCACCACCGCGCGAATTCCTCCCGGGAACCGAAATCCCATTCGACGTCGCGGACGACGAGGTCGGTGGTGCCGAGTCCTGCTGCCTTCGCGACGTCGCGGAACTTCTGCGGTTCGATGTGGATGAACGGCGCCGTGAAGTCGGTGAAGAACTCGGCCCATCGCGGGCGTGCCGCCGCGGCCATCAAAACGTCTTCGACACTGGTCCGCAGGCTCGCGCACACCATCTGGATGATCACACGCCCGCCGTCCACGACGCTGCGGGCGATTCCGGCCAGTGCCACCTGCAGGTCGGGGACCCAGTGCAGGGCGTTGAACGACACCGCGACGTCGAACGCGCCATCGAACGGGAGGGCGCGTGCATCGGCGATACGGAACTCGGCGCGGGTGCCGTCCGGCAATGCTCTGGATTGGGCCTTCGCGATCATCCGCGGCGACGCGTCCACTCCGACCACCGAGCCGCCGGGGAGCCGTTCGGCGATCCGGAGCGTGACGAAGCCGTCGCCGCATCCCACGTCGAGCACCCGTTCACTGCCCGCGAGGGCGAGGTCCGCGATCGACTTCTCCGCGACGGCGCGCTGGAGGGCGCCGACATCGGCGTAGCCTTCGCCGTCCCAATCGACCATGACGGCCGACCCCGGCCGACCTCAGGCGCCCTGGTGGTGCGGGCTCGGGTGTGCACTGCCGCCGGATCGCGCGATGGACGCGCGGACGCGGGCCGTGGCCTGCCAGATCTGGGTGCTGTCGTGGACGCTGATCACCGGTATGCCCTGCTCACGGGCGTGCTGAACGCTCAGTGCGTCCTGGGGTGAGCCGATTCCGTCGAGGACGTCCTCGGTGACGATCGCGCAGAGCGCGGGGCCGTCGATCTTCCGGACGGGCTCGAGTCCGTGGACCACCATCCACTGCTTGACCATCGCCCAGTGGGACACCTCTTTGTACCGCGTGGGGTTGCCGATGAAGAGAACCCGACGGGAGCGGCGGGCGCGAGCGATATCGATGTGCGTGACGGTAGCCATGGCGGAGGGTTCCTGTCCGTTGCGGGATTCCGTACTGTCAATCCCCAATCGCAGCGGTTTCGTTACGCGCCGGTCCAAGAAGTTCGCCATTCCCGCGTACGTGAGTGCGAAAGAGTGCTCGAACACGCTTTGCCGCTCACGTACGCACGGTCCGTCAGCTGCCGAACGGACTGCCGGACGAGCCTCCGCCGCCCGGCCCCGACGTCTCGGTCACGGTGACGACGGTGGGTTCGACGGTGCCGTTGTTCAGCGGCGGGACGCTTCCCCACTGCTCGAAAGACGGCACGCTCGAGCAGGACCATTGCACCGCGTACTCGCCGGGGTCGACGGTGGCCCGCAGTTCGCCGTCGTCTCCGCCCATCACGACGGTCGGGCCCACGGTGGCGGCAGGCACGGTTCCGTCGACGGGGACGATGTTCATCACGCACACCACTGCCCCGGACACGTCGTACCGGACGTCCATGATGACCGCATTCCCGTCGACGCCGATGTCGACCGTGACGTCTTCGGGTGCCGCGGACGCGGTGGGGGCGGCGAGGAGACCCGCGCCGGCGACAGCGGCGGCGATACCTACGGTTCGTGCAATCGTGACCTTCATCGGTGCATCCTTCCGGACTTCTCGGTTGCCGGGTGATACGAGGCATGAGCCACCCGGGAGTATCGCACCTCGAACCCTCATCTGCTGGGATGTTGAAGGTGGAACACTGCTGGTCTGGGAATTCGGCGTGTCGATCCGACACCCGGTGCATCGAAGGAGACGGCGAAGTGCTCGGACGGAAGAACTACACGAAGGAAGAAATCGATTACGCCGAGGCGTCCGTCGCGGAGCAGGTCGCCGCGTACACGTCGCTGACGGGGGCGATTGCGGGCGAGGTCACGGGCAAGAAGGTCTTCGCCGCACTCGAGGACTTCGAGCCACTGTTCTTCGACAACATGGTCCTGGTGCTGGACCGCTACTTCGTCCATCGGATCCGGGCGGTGACGGGCAAGGACGGGAACCCGCTCAACGAAGTCGAGATCATTGCCGACTCGTTGATGAACAACGACGGCGTCCTGCGGGGTATCAGCGTCCTGAAGTATGTCTCCGGCCAGTCCGTTCTGAAGCTCGAGATCGGCGACCGGATCCGTGTGAGCGCCGACGACTTCGAGCGGTTGTCGGCGGCGTTCTTCGCGGAACTGCGGTCGCGGTTCCTGGCATGAGCGTGTGGTTCACGTCCGACCTGCACCTTCGTCACGCACGGCTGGTGGAGATCCGGGGCTTCGAGGCGGAGATCGACGCGCACGACGAATCCATTCTCGACGCGCTCGGCACCGCCGTCGGGAGCGGCGATCAACTCTGGATACTCGGCGACATCACCGTCGGTGGTAAGGCCGCCGAGGACTGGGCGCTGCGCGCACTGGGCGAGTTCGCGCGGACGCGGAACGTCGAACTGCATCTGATCCCCGGCAATCACGACTCGTGCCACCCGATGGCGAACCGCAACAGTCACGTCCGGCAACGGGTGTTCCTGGAGACGTTTGCGTCGGTGCAGTTGTTCGCGCGGCGGAAGCTCGCGAGCGAGACCGTGCTGCTCTCCCATTTCCCGTACGTCGGCGACCACACCGCGGAGGACCGGGGCGTGAAGTACCGGCTGCAGGACGAGGGAGATTGGTTGCTGCACGGGCACACTCACCAGGACTGCGTGCTCGACCCGTCCGTGCACCCGCGGCAGATCCACGTGGGCTGGGACAGTTGGCGCAGGCCCGTGCACGTCGACGAGATCGCGGAGATCATCGGGTCGGACGCGTCGACTCGGTGACCGGTGTGGCGTCGGCGCGGTATCGGCCGGGTGTCGATCCGTGCGCGTTCTTGAACAGCCGGGAGAAGTGGGCGGCGTCGGCAAAACCCCAGCGGGCACCGATGGCCGAGACGGGTAGGTCGCGGTAACGGGGATCGGCGAGATCGCGTCGGCACTGCTCGAGGCGACGGCGTCGAATCCATCCGCTGACCGTGTCGCCGTCGGCTTCGAACATCTTCTGCAGGTGCCGCACCGAGATGTGATGCGCGGCGGCGATCGAGTGCAGATCCAGTTCCCGGTCGGCGAGCCGCTCGTCGAGGAAGGCGGTCACCCTGGCGCGCAGTGCGTCCCCGCGCGACTGCGGGAGCACCCCGCCGGCGAGGTGAAGTTGCTCCGCGAACGCGGCCGCGACCAGATCGAGGACGGCATCGCCGAGGTGCACCGCGACGGTGGGGGAGGCGTCGGCGATCTGCTCGCCGAGCCCGCGCAACAGTGGGGTGACGACGGCACCGAGCCCCTGCCTGCCGGGCACACGGCGTGCGGTGAGCTGGGCGATGCCGTCGGGCGGAACGCGGAGGAGGTGCCGGGGGAACATCACGACCAGCATCCGGAAGCGGTCGTCGAACGACAGCTGATACGGCCGGGTCGTGTCGTAGATCGCGAAGTCGCCGGGGGTGAGCGCGGTTTCGCGGCCGTCCTGGCTCAGGACGCTGTTCCCGCGCACCTGCAGTCCGAGTTTGAAGTAATCGGGGTTGGCGGCGCGGATGGTCCGGGGCGTTCGCCGAATAACGTGCGGGGCGGCCGTGACCTCGCTGATCCGGATCGCACCGACCGTCGCGCCGCGCACGACGCCACGGAAGTCGTCGTGGTCTGCCGACGTCATCTCGAGGGGGACGAACGCGTCGCTCACCGACTCGCGGAACTCGTCGAACGAGACGAGGCGCTGTTCCCCCGGACGGATGAGACTGCTCACGGCCATCGTCTACCTCAACTGCGTTTGACGGCTTCGCGGGCGGCGGTGCCCGACGCCAGCTTCTCCAGCAACCCGATCAGGACGAGCCGTTCCGACGGTGTCAGCGTCTCGGTCCACGTCTGCTCGCGCTTGTTGTGCGCCGAGTACGTGCTGACGATGGCGTCGTGCCCGGCGTCGGTCAACTCGAGGTCGACCGCCCGGCGGTCGCCTGCGGACGGTCGCCGTGTCACGAGGCCGTCGCGCTCGAGCGTGTTCACCAGCGCCGACACGGCAGACCTGCTCATCCCCGACAGTGAGGCCACCCGCTTGGCCTCGCACGGTCCGGCGAGCCACAACACGAACAGCACCCGGAACCCAGGCCAGCTCCACCCGCTGGGCCGGTGGACCGTCGACTCGAGGTCGTAGACGAGGGCACTGGTCACGCGGTGCAGCGCGAGAACCAGCCGCATGGACACCGGGTCGACCTCTGGCAGTTCGTCGACGGTCTTGCCCACCGCGAAGTCCACGAAGGACAGGAAGTCCAGGTTGCTCTGGTCGGTCGTCTCCTCGGGCATGAGCACAGGTTAGCGGCCGAACGGGTGTAATCAAAGCCTTGACCAATAGCGCCCGTAAGTACTTATCAACGTCGGGCGGTTAATAAGTACTCACAGGCCGCGCGCGGCATTGCCCGCGTCGACGGGCAGGACGATGCCGCTGATGTGCGCGCTGCCCTCGGCGGCGAGGAAGAGTACGACCCGGGTGATCTCGGCGGCGTCCAGCCACGCCACCGGTTGGGCGTGCAGGCTGCGGAACACCGGTTCCACGTCCTCCGCTGCGGGCGCGTCGAGGTCGGGACGCATCATCCGGTAGAGGGCGTCGTTGTGAATCATCGGTGTCGAGATGTTGCCCGGCGCAATCGCATTCACTGTGATGCCGTGCGGGGCGAGGTCGAGCGCCGCGCTCTTGGTGAGCCCGATGACGCCCCACTTCGACGCCGCGTACGCTGCCATGTTGGTGTTGCCGGCCCGGCCGAGCATCGACGAGATGGTGACGATCCGGCCGTATCCCCGCCGGATCATGCCGGGCGCCACCGCTCCCACGGTGTTGAAGACGCCGGTGAGGTTGGAACCGATCGCCTCCGACCACTGTTCCTGCGTGAGCGACTGCACCGGGGCGGCCACCGAGACGCCGGCATTCGCGACCGCGACGTCGATACTCCCGAACTCGGACTCCGCCTCCGCGACCAATGCGTCCATCGCCGCCCGGTCCGCGGTGTCCGCCTCGGCGGTGATGCACCGGCGACCGGTGGCGCGCACCAGTTCCGCGGTTTGGTCGAGATCGGCGGCAGTGGCCAGGGGATAGTTCACGGCCGGGCTGTCCTCGCAGCGGTCGCACAGAACTATGTCTGCTCCGCGTTCCGCCAGTGCGACCGCGTGGCTGCGGCCCTGACCGCGGGCACCGCCGGTGATCAGGGCGACCCGGCCCTCGAAGTCTTCCATCGTCGTTCTCCTGTCCGGGCGGATCAGCGCAGCTTGATGCTGCCGCCGTCCGCCATCAGTGTCTGTCCGGTCATGTACCGCGAATCTTCGGACGCGAGGAACACCGCGACGGGCGCGATGTCGGTCTCGGGATCGCCGATCCGCTGGAGCGGAACCTTCGCCACGGACGCGGCGGCGCGTTCGGGGAATCGTTCCTGCCAGGCGAGGACGCCCTCGGTCGCGGCGAACGGGCAGATCACGTTCACCCGGATCTGATCGGCCGCCCACTCGTTGGCCGCCACCCGGCTGACGCCGCGGATCGCTTCCTTCGCCGCGGCGTACGACGTCTGGGTGGGCATGCCGTCGAGCCCGGACCCGGACGCGAAGTTGATCACCGAACCCTTCGCCGCCTTCAACTGCTCGTAGCAGGCCTGCATGAGGTGCACGACCGGATAGAACCCGGTCCGGAACGAGAGATCGAACATCTCCTGGGTGTGGTCGATCAGCAGTGCCTGCCGGGAGGCGTGGGCGTTGTTGACCAGCACGTCCACGGATCCGAACGCGGCGACGGCGGCGTCCCGGATCTGCTCGGCGGACTCGCGCCGGGAGATGTCGGTGTTCAGGAAGCGAGCGGACGATCCCAGTTCCTGCTCGAGATCCTTGCCGCGTTCGTCGTCGATGTCGACGAACAGGACGTTGGCGCCCTCGCGGACGAACACCGTCGTCACGGCGCGGCCGATGCCTCCGGCGCCGCCCGTCACGATCGCCGTCTTTCCGTGCAGCCTCATCGTGTGCTCCTTCTGCGGGTGTGGCTCAGACACCGGCGGTGTCGCCGGTCGCCAGCGCGACCTTCTCCAGTTCGGCGACGCTGAACGCGGCATAGTTCTCGTGCGGTCCGCGGCCGGCGAAATAGGGTGTGAGAAGCTCCTCGAGCTCCTCGGGTGAGAAGGCGGAACCTGCTGCGTCGAAGCGGTTCTCGACCTTCGGCGCTGCCATCAGCGCGACCATCTTGCCGTACACGACGAACACCTGCCCGTTGATCTCGTCGGAGGCGGGGGAGGACAGGTAGTGGACGAGCGTGGCGACCCGGCCGGGGGACAGGGGGTCGGGTCCCGCGTCGGCCGTGTTCTCGCCGAACGCGTCGGCGGTCATGGCCGTCCTGGCGCGCGGGCAGATCGCGTTGGCGCGCACCCCGTAACGCGAGAGGCCCTGTGCCGTCGACAGTGTGAGCGCGGTGATCCCGGCCTTCGCGGCCGAGTAGTTGGGCTGGCCCGCCGATCCGAACAGGAACGCCTCGGACGATGTGTTGACGACCCGCCCGTACACGGGGCCTCCGGCGGTCTTGCTCGCCTCGCGCCAGTGCACGGCCGCGGCCCGCGACGTGGCGGCGTGCCCCTTGAGATGGACGCGGATGACGTCGTCCCAGTCGGATTCGGAGAGGTTGAAAATCATCTTGTCGCGCAGGATTCCGGCGTTGTTGACGAGGATGTCCATCGATCCGAATGTGCGGACGGCCTCGTGCACGAGGCGTTCGCCCAGCGACCAGTCGGAGACGTCGCCGGTCACGGCGGTGGCGCGGCCGCCTGCTGCCGCGATCTCCGCGGCCACCGCGTGTGCGCCGTCGCCCATGTCGTTGACGACGACTGCCGCGCCTGCGGCGGCGAGTGCGAGGGCTTCGGCCCGGCCGAGGCCTGCGCCCGCGCCGGTGACGACGGCGGTGCGTCCGGCGAGGCTGAGTGATTCCGTCATGGGAACTCCTGATTGCGAGAAGAATTAGATTTCATTCTAGTTGTATCGCACGAACTACTGATCAGTCACTACATAGGCACGATTCAATGGGGGAATGTTTTCTACTTTCCCTGCCGATTCGGCATCGACGACACCGGCTGCGGGCAGGTCTCGGTGAGTGGGAACTGTGGTCGACGTCACTGGGCGGCATGCCAGGTTGGGCGTGCTGATCCTCTCGAATCCCCCGGAGCCACATATGCATAACATGCCCCTGTCCCCAGGTGAGGCGGAGCGCGCACCGCTCTCACGCGGGAAGGCGTTCGCCCTGCTGGCCTTGATCATCCTTCTGGTCGAAGTCATCCCGCTCGCCTACAACTTCGTCACCCCGGCGCTGCCGGAGATCGCGAAACACTTCGGCACCGCGAACGTCGGCTGGGTGATCACGATCGTCACCCTGATGCTTGCCGCCTCGACTCCGCTCGTCGGCAAACTCGGCGACATCTACGGCAAGAAGCGGATGATGCTCGTGTCCGCCGCGGTGTTCGGCGCCGGTTCACTACTCGGCGCGCTGGCCCCCAACTTCGAACTCTTCCTCGTGGGCCGCGGCTTGCAGGGTGCGGGCATGGCGATCCTCGTGCTCGCCTACGGGTTGATCCGAGACATTCTGCCCCCGTCGATCATTCCCGTGGCCGTGGGATTCGTCGCCACCGGAATGGGCGCCAGCACCATCCTCGGCCCGATCATCGGCGGTTACCTCATCGACCACTTCGGCTACACCGGCGTGTTCTGGGCGCAACTCCTCCACGTGGCGGTCGTCGGAATCGCGGTCGCGATCTTCGTTCCCGAGACCACGCTGCGGACGCGATCGAAGCTGGACGTGCTCGGCGCGGCCATCCTCGGCCTCGGTGCATTCGTGCTGCTGTTCGGTATCGGCAAGGCCACCGCGTGGGGGTACACGGCCCCGCAGACATTGCTGTGCGTTGGCGGCGGGCTCGCCATCCTCGCCGGCTGGCTGCTCTACGAACGCACGCCGAAGGAACCGCTCATCGACCTGCAGATGCTGAAGCACGGACCCGTCGCGAAAACATTGGCCGCCAGCGGTTTCGTCCAGTTCGTCCTGGTCAGCCATTCGATGCTCATCCCGATGTTCGTGATGACCGATCCCGACCTCGGTCTCGGTTACGGATTCGGAGTCACCGCACTCGCCGTCGCCATCTACACCGTCCCCACGGGCGTCGTGTCGATGATCGCGGGCCCGGTCGGCGGATACTTCACCCGCCGCATCGGCCCGGCACCGGTTCTGGTGTTCGGCGGCGCGTCCCTCGCGCTCGGATCGTTCCTGCTCGCCACCCTGCACGACTCGACGGTCCAGATGATGTTCGGGCAGTTGGTGATCGGCCTCGGGCTCGGTTCCGCATCGGCGACGCTGCCGAACCTCATCATGCGCACCGTGCCCGCGCAGACGCAGGGAATTGCAGGCGGGATGCTGAACCTCTCCGGCTCGCTGGGTAGTGCGATCGGCAGTCAGGTGATGATCGCCATCGTCGCGATCCCCGGTGTCGTGCTGGTGGGCCGCGCCGCGCAGTACTCGGAGAGGGGCTTCGTCTACGCCTTCTTCACACTCGCCGTCGCCGGACTGCTGGCCTCGGTGATGGGACTTCTCCTCATCCGCAACAAGATCGAGCGTCCGGTCGACGTGGCGTCGCCGAAGTCGGAGATGGTCGCCTGACAGTTTCCTTGCCCGACCACGAGGCCCGCAGCATCTGCGGGCCTCGTGTCGGTGTGGCAGTCCAAGTGTTCAGGCGCGCACCCCAGCCGCCAGCAGGGTGCGCGCCTCCTCGCGACCGTCGAGCAGCCGATTGACGCGCCGGGTCACCTTCCACTCGCCGTCGATCTTGGCGAGCTCCCACCGGTTGGCGGTGATCCGGTGGACGCGGAATCCGTCGTCGTCGTGAATGATCAGCTGCGACTTGCACGTGGCCACCGCGGTGTCACCGTCGACGCGCACGTGCCCGGGCTCGAGCATGTGCGCGCAGCCGCCGCCGATCCAGCCCTGGTGCGCCTGCGACTGCACCATCGCCGTGATGGCCGCATGCCCGCGCATCACCCCGGTGTCGACGTCGTACACACCGTCCTCGGTCCACAGGCGTGCGACCGCGTCGGCCGAACCGCTGTCGATGGCGGGACCGTAGGCGGTCATCAGCTCGAGGATGGCGAGCTTGTCTTCGAGCGCGGTGACGCGTTCGGCGAGTGCGCGGACGAGTTCTTCGGTGCCGGTCATGGACGGATCCTGTCTTCGGTTGCGGTGCGGAAGGAGAGGTCGAGTTCGTCGCCCAGCTGCCGGAGGGCCTCCAGTTGCTCGCAGTAGTGGGCTGCGCTCGTGGACGCGAGGGTGGCGCTGACGACGGTGGTGCCGGCGTCGCGTCGTCGTTCGAGGGCGCGGGTCACGGTGTCGCGGGAGCCGATCGGATCGAGGGGCGCGCCGGCGCTGAGGACCACCTCGAAACCCTCGGGGAGGTCGACTCTGGCGAGCAGCGTGCACAACTCGTCGAGCGACAGGCCGAACGGCACCCACCCGTCGCCGAGCGTCACCGCGCGGCGCAGGGATCGCAGAGTCCGTCCCCCGATCCACAGCGGAACCCGCGGCTGGACGGCGTGCGGCTCGACGACGACGCCGTCGAAGTCGTAGAACGTGCCGTGGTACTCGGGCCGAGGTTGTGACAGCGACGCACGGAGCGCCGCGAGGGCGTCGTCGGCGCGGGCGCCCCGGTCGTCGAAATGGGCGCCGAGCAGGTCGAATTCCTCGCGCAGGCTGCCCACGCCCAGCCCGAGGACGAGTCGGCCGCCGCTGACGACGTCGAGCGTGCCGTAGCGCTTCGCGATCTCGAGGGGGTGGTGATAGCCGAGTACCAGGACCTGGGTGGCGAGGCGGATGCCGGTGGTCTGGGCGGCCAGGAACCCGAGGGTCGCGAGCGGGTCCCAGTAGGTGCCGCCGCGCTCGACCGCGACGTCGGTGGGGACGGCGACGTGCTCGCTGCAGGTGAGGTGGTGGTAGCCGAGGCGGTCGGCGGTGCGGGCGATCGCGGTCAACTCCGCGATGCCGGCGCCGAGTTCCCAGTCCTCGCGGACGGCGGGGTGCGCGATGACGATGGGTGGCGCGATTCCTATGTGCATCAGGTGGTTACTCCGCTGTCGGGGGTCGGTCTGTCGTCACCGTTGTAGTGGAGGTGCCCCGGGGGTCGCGCGGGCGTTCCCGCTGACCGGGCGCGGCGATTGTCCGATTTCTTCCCCGCGGCGGGCACGGCTGGTACATTTTAAGAATTCATTTCAATTTTTGTCGGGCGTATGCGTGTGACCAGGATATTTGGAGGCGTCGATGACTGTCGTCGATTCGGATGATGCACTGTCGGTACCCGCTGCGAAGAAGGATCTGCCACCGTCGATGGTCGAGCGGATGACGCTGATCCTCGACGCCTTCGACGGCCGCACGTCGCGCCTGACCCTCGAGGAGGTCGCGTGCCGCACCCGGCTGCCGCGGTCCACGGTGCACCGCATCCTCGATCAGCTGGTTCGCCTCGACTGGGTCGACCACGCCAGCTTCGGCTACTGCCTCGGACGGCGCGCGATGGGGCTCGGCGGCGGCGACAACGGGCACAGCCAGGTCCGGGCCGCGGCGGCCCCGCTGCTGCACGACCTGCACATGCAGACCGGAATGGTGGTGCACCTGGCCGTGCTGGACGGTGCGGAGAGCGTGTACCTGGACAAGGTGGGCGGACGGATGGCCGCGAGCCTGCCGTCGCGGGTGGGTGGGCGCGTGCCCGCCTACACGACGGCGGGCGGCAAGGCGATGCTGGCGTGGGTGGACCCGGAGCAGGTCGACAGCATGTACGGGCCGCGACTCAACCGGAGCACGGACCGCACGATCACCGAACTGTCCACACTGCACCAGGAGCTCAACCGGATCCGGCAGCGCCGCGGCCTCGCGTTCGAGCGGGGCGAGGCGGTGCGCGGAATCGGCTGCGTCGGTGTCGCGGTCCGCAGCGCCGACGGGCCGGTGGCCGGCATCTCGCTGTGCGGCGACACGCGCACCGTCCAACTCGAGCGCGTCGCCCCGCTCGTCGTCGACGCCGCCCGGGAAGTCACCCGGACGCTCCACCCCGAACTGGGAACACCCCGTCGCGGCCGCCGGACCCCGGAGATCCCGGACAGCTCGTGGTCGACCGAGACGCTGGACCAGCTCCTCGCGGTGCAGTCCGGCCAATGGCTGTAGCGCCCGTGCGCGTGTGACGAGTCGCTGGACTCGTTACGCGCGCACGGGCCGCGGAGCGGCGTCGATGCCGAAACCGCCCCGGAAGAACACCATCGGACGCTCCTCGCACACCGAGTCGAGTTCCCGGACGCGTCCGATCACGACGTCGTGGTCGCCGGCGGTGTGCACCGACTGCACGTCCGCGTGCACGCGGACGAGGACCCCCGGCAGCGACGGCGTCGACCACCGCGACGGCTCCCAGGCGAGCCCGTCGAACTTGGTGCCCCGGCTCGAGCCGAACCGGACACAGAGGTCCGTCTGGTCCTCGCGCAGCACGTTGATCGTGAAACGCCCCGACCGTCGGATGCGCGGCCATGCTCGCCCGCGGTGATCGGCGCAGAACAGGATCAGCGGCGGCTCCAGGGACACCGACGCGAACGACTGACACGTGAAACCCACCGGACCCTCCGTGTCGAGGCCGGTCACCACCGTCACTCCGCTGGCGAATTGGCCGAGGGCACGGCGCATCTCGTCCGGTGACGGTGCGTCCGAGCGGGTCCCGGGCTGGGTGCCGGCCGGTTCGATTGCCATCAGACCGCCTCCGATTGCTCTTCCGTCGCCGACCCGTTCGACGATCGTCCCCGAGGCTAGGGACGGCCCAGAACCGTCACGAGATGCCGTCTCGGTCAGTGGAAATCCCCGGCCGATGCCTGCGCGCACAGGGCGATGTCTCGCTGACCGGGATCGCTTCTGTCCGAGCCTGGAGCGCGCTGGCAACGTGACCGACCATGACGACTGACTCGAGTTACGAGGGCACCCTGAAGGAGCTGAAGACCGACCTCGGCGTGCTTCGCTACCATGAGGCCGGCGACGGCCCGCCTCTTCTGCTGCTGCACGGCTCCGGCCCCGGCGTGACGGGGTGGCGCAACTTCCGCGGCAACCTCGGCGTCTTCGCCGAGCACTTCCGCACCTTCGTCCTGGAGTTCCCGGGATTCGGGGTCAGCGACGACTTCGGCGGTCATCCGATGCTCACCGCAGGCGACGCGGTACTCCGCTTCCTCGACGGGCTCGGACTGGACGAGGTGGCAATGCTCGGAAACTCGATGGGCGGCATCGTCGCCACCCAGTTCGCCATCGCGCACCCCGACCGGGTCGGCAAGCTGATCACCATCGGCGGCATCGGCAGGAACCTCTTCAGCCCCGGCCCCGGTGAGGGCATCAACCTCCTGATGGAGTTCACGGACGACCCCACCCGGGAACGACTGATCGCGTGGCTGCACTCGATGGTGTTCGACCCCGCGATGGTCACCGAGGAACTGATCGAGGAACGCTGGACGCAGGCAACCGACCCCGAGACCCTCGCCAGCGCCCGCAAGATGTACAGCAGGGCGGCGTTCGAGGCCGGCGCCCGGGCTGCACTCGAGTCCGATGCGACGCCGTACTGGGCTCAGCTGCACAAGGTGAAGGCGCAGACACTGCTCACGTGGGGTCGCGACGACCGAGTCAGCCCGCTGGACATGGCGATCATCCCGATGCGGTCGATTCCCCGGGCGGAACTGCACGTGTTCCCGAACTGCGGGCACTGGGCAATGATCGAGCAGAAGACGGCGTTCGAGAGTGCCGTCCTCGCCTTCCTCCTCCGCAAGGACGGCACCGGACGATGAGCGGCACCGAAGAAAACTTCGACACCACAGTCGATTTCCTCGTCGTCGGCAGCGGTGGCGGCGGTATGGCCGCGGCGATCACCGCGGCCGACCGGGGAATCGACACTCTCGTCATCGACAAGGGCGCCACGTTCGGCGGATCCACCGCCATCTCCGGGGGCGGCATCTGGATTCCCAACGCCCCGACACTGCGGGAAAAGGGCGTGATCGACTCACGGGAGTCGATCCGCCGCTACCTCGACATCATCACCGAGGGCACGGTTCCCGCCGACCGTCTCGACGCGTTCGTCGACAAGGGCCCCGAGCTGATGGAACTGCTCGACCGCAGCCCGCACATGAAGCTGTACTGGGTGAAGGGCTACTCCGACTACCACCCGGAGTATGACGGCGGCCGTCCGCTCGGACGCACCATCGAATGCACGCCGTTCGACACCCGGGCGCTGAAGGAGGACGAGCAGTATCAGCGGCCGAACAGCATGAAGGGTCCGCTGGGACTGTGGGTCACGTCCAAGGACTACCACGACCTCGCCATGGTCAAGCGCACCTGGAAGGGCCGCAAGGCATCACTGGTCGCGGCGTGGCGGGTGGCGTCCAACGTGATCCGCCGACGCCACATGGCCACCGGCGGCCGCGCACTCGTGGCGCGGATGCGGATGGTCCTCGAGGATGCCGGGGTGCCGCTGTGGCTGAAGACGTCGATGACGGAACTGATCGTCGACGGCACCGGAGCGGTCGTCGGTGTTCTCGCCGAACGCGACGGGCACACGGTCCGGATCGGCGCCCGCCACGGCGTGCTGCTCGCGACCGGCGGATTCGACCACAACCAGGACATGCGCGCGAAGTATCTACCCAAGCACGGCGTCCCGGACGTCAGTGCCGGCGCCCGGGAGAACACCGGCGACGGCATCGTCGCCGGCCAGAAGCTCGGCGCGGCAGTCGACCTCATGGACGACGCCTGGTGGATGCCGTCGGTGCTCCACCCGATGGGCGCCGTGATCCCGCTCGTCTCGGAACGGTGCATTCCGCCGTCGGTGATCGTCAACGGCCGCGGCGAACGCTTCACCAACGAGTCGTCGCCGTACGTGAACTTCGTCCACGACCAACTCGACGGCGGTCACGTCCCGGCGTGGTTCGTGATGGACGGCAAGGCGAAGTCGCGGTACCCGTTCGCGCAGGTGCTGCCGGGTGTGCCGTTCCCGCAGGGGTTCTACGACTCCGGGGTCGTGCACAAGGCGGACACGCTGCGCGACCTCGCCGACGCGATCGGCGTCAAGGCCGACACCCTGGTCGCGACCATCGACCGGTTCAACGGCTTCGCCCGCACCGGCAAGGACGAGGACTTCGGCCGCGGCGACAGCGCGTACGACCGGTACTACGGCGACCCGACGATGAAGAACCCGTGCCTCGACGAGATCGTCGAGGGACCGTTCTACGCGATCCGGTGCGAGGCCGGCGACCTGGGGACCAAGGGCGGACTCGTCACCGACGCCGACGCGCGGGTGCTCCGCGAGGACGGTTCCGTCATCGACGGCCTGTACGCCACCGGCAACACGTCGGCGTCGGTGATGGGCAACGAATACGCCGGTGCGGGCGCGACCATCGGTCCCGCCATGGTGTTCGGCTACATCGCCGCGCTGCACGTCGCCGACGTGAGTGGCGAGGCGTCCCGGACCACGCGACAGCACTCACGTGCGGGAGAGGTGGCGTGATGCTGAGCGATGCGCAGCGACTGTCCGCCGCCCACCTGCTGCGGAACGCCGAACAGGACCGTGCGCCGATCGACCCGTTGACCACCGTGTTCCCGGGCATCGACGTGGTCGACGCCTACGAAATCGCGCTGATCAACATCCGCGCGCGGCTGGAGGCGGGGGAGACGGTGTACGGCCACAAGGTCGGGCTGTCGTCCGAGGTCATGCAGAAGATGATGGGCGTCGACGAACCCGACTACGGACATCTGCTGTCGAGCATGGTGTACGCCGAGGGGACGCCGATCGACACTGCTCGATTCTGCTACCCGCGCATCGAGGTGGAGATCGGGTACGTCCTCGGCGAGACCCTGCCGGGGGAGGGATGCACCGAAGAGGACGTGCTGGCGGCTACCGAATACATCGTTCCCAGCATCGAACTGATCGACTCCCGCATCACCGACTGGAAGATCGGGCTCGCCGACACGATCGCCGACAACGCGTCCTCGGCCGGGGTGATCCTCGGCGCCGGACGGGTGGAACCGGCGAACGTCGACATCGGCGGGATCTCCGCCGTGCTGTTTCAGGGCGAGGAGGAGATCGCGCGGGGCGAGGCGTCGGCGGTGCTCGGCAATCCCACGAAGGCCGTGGCATGGCTGGCCCGGAAGGTCGCGAGCTTCGGAGTGCGACTCGAGGCCGGGCACGTCATCCTGCCCGGCTCGTGCACCCGCGCGATCGACGCCCGGCCCGGTGACGTGTTCCGCGCCGATTTCAGTGACATCGGTTCCGTATCAGTAGAATTCAAGTAAAGGCGACAACTGTGACCAAGGCTCTCGCCGCGATCGTCGGATCCGGCAACATCGGCACCGACCTCCTGTACAAGCTCCTCCGCTCGGAGATCATCGAGCCCCGCTGGATGATCGGCGTCGACCCGGACAGTGAGGGACTGAAGCGCGCCACGGACCGGGGTGTGATCGCCAGCGCCGAGGGTGTCGACTGGCTGCTCGCCCAGGACGAGCGTCCCGACATCGTCTTCGAGGCCACGTCCGCCTACGTGCACCGGGCGAACGCCCCCCGCTACCGGGAACTCGGCATCCAGGCCGTCGACCTCACCCCCGCCGCGCTCGGACCCGCCGTCGTGCCCGCCGTGAACATGGGCGAGCACCGGACGGCGCCGAACGTCAACCTCATCACGTGTGGCGGCCAGGCAACCATCCCGATGGTGTACGCCGTCTCCCGGATCGCCGAGGTGGCGTACGCCGAGATCGTCGCCAGCGTGGCGTCGCCGTCCGCAGGCCCGGGCACCCGCGCGAACATCGACGAATTCACGATCACCACGAGCCGGGGCATCGAGACGATCGGCGGGGCGAAGAAGGGCAAGGCGATCATCATCCTGAACCCGGCCGAACCGCCGATGTTCATGAAGGACACAGTGTTCTGCTCCATTCCCGCCGACGCCGACCGGGACGCGATCACCGCGTCCATCCACGACGTCGCAGCGTCCGTGCAGGCGTACGTCCCCGGCTACCGACTGCGCGCCGAACCGCAATTCGACGACCCGACGCCGATCAGCGGTGGCCTCGCCCGGGTCGGCATCTTCCTCGAGGTAGAGGGAGCGGGCGACTTCCTGCCGCCCTATTCCGGCAACCTCGACATCATGACCGCCGCCGCCACCAAGGTCGGCGAGAGCTTCGCGACGCAGATCCTCGGCGCGAGCGTCTGACGCGTCCGCCCCATTCACTCTTCGAAGGAATACCGATGCCTTACAGTGCCGATCTCGACATCCGGGTGACGGACTCGTCCCTGCGCGACGGATCCCACGCCAAGCGACACCAGTTCACCGTCGACCACGTCCGCTCGATCGTCGGGGCGCTCGACGCCGCCGGGGTCCCGGTCATCGAGGTCACCCACGGCGACGGACTCGGCGGTTCCTCGTTCAACTACGGCTTCAGCCACACCCCGGAGCAGGAACTGATCAAGGCCGCGGTGGAGACGGCGGAGCGGGCCAGGATCGCGTTCCTCATGCTCCCCGGACTGGGCGTCCAGTCCGACATCCGGGAGGCTGCGGACAACGGCGCAAGCATCTGCCGCATCGCCACGCACTGCACCGAAGCCGACATCTCCGTGCAGCATTTCGGTCTCGCCCGCGAACTCGGGCTGGAGACCGTCGGCTTCCTGATGATGTCGCACAGCCAGCCGCCGGAGGTTCTCGCGAAGCAGGCCCGGATCATGGCCGACGCCGGCTGCCAGTGCGTGTACGTGGTGGACTCGGCCGGGGCGCTGATCCTGAACGCCGTCAGCGACCGGGTGTCCGCCCTGGTGGCCGAACTCGGCGACGACGCGCAGGTCGGCTTCCACGGGCACGAGAACCTCGGGCTCGGTGTCGCCAACTCGGTGCTCGCCGTCGAGTCCGGCGCCCTCCAGATCGACGGCTCCACCCGGCGCTTCGGTGCGGGCGCGGGCAACACCCCGGTCGAGGCGTTCGCCGCCGTCACCGAGAAGCTCGGAATCCGCACCGGCATCGACACGCTGAAGATCATCGACGCGGCCGAGGACGTCGTCCGGCCGATCATGGACGGCGACTGCCTGCTCGACCGGCTGTCGCTGACGATGGGCTACGCGGGTGTCTACTCCAGCTTCCTCAAGCACGCCGACTCCCACGCCCGCCGGTACGGCGTGTCCGGTGCGGAGATCCTCATCGAGGCCGGCCGACGCAAGCTGGTCGGGGGTCAGGAGGACCAGCTGATCGAGATCGCCCTCGGTCTCGCAGACCGGGAGTCCGCGGGTTCCGCAGTCGCCGAGAAGAAGTCCGCCTAGGCGTTTCGCCGGGTACCGACACCAGAAAGCCGAGATCATCATGGGCCAGGTTCTTGACAGGATCGAACAGTACGCGGACGAGATCCGAGCGGAAGGCGCCGAGGGCGACAAGCTGATGCGCCTGTCCGACACCTCCGCGAAACGGTTGCGCGACTCCGGAGTGATGCGGATGCTGCAGCCCAAGGAGTACGGCGGCTACGAATCGCATCCGCGCGAGTTCGCGGAGACCGCGATGGGCATCGGCGCCATCGACGGGGCCGCGGGCTGGGTCAGCGGCATCGTCGGCGTCCACCCGTGGGAACTCGCGTTCTTCGACCGCACGGCCCAGGACGAGGTGTGGGGCGAGGACTCCGACATGTGGATGGCCTCGCCGTATGCGCCGATGGGTGTGGCCGTGCCCACCGACGGCGGCTACGTCCTCAACGGCCGGTGGTCGTTCTCCTCGGGCACCGACCACTGCGGGTGGATCATGATCGGCGCCGCGGTCGGCGACCGGGACGGCAACCGGGTGATGCCGCCGCAGATCCTGCACGTGCTGCTGCCACGCCCGGACTACGACATCGACCAGGACAGCTGGAACGTCGTCGGACTGCGCGGCACCGGGTCCAAGGACCTAATCGTCAAGGACGCGTTCATCCCGCAGCACCGGACCCTGCAGGCCGACAAGGTCTTCGACGGGTCCGCGCCGAAGGAGTTCGGCCGCACCCAGACGCTCTACAACTTCCCGTTCTCGTGCATCTTCCCGCTCGGCATCACGTCGTCGCTGATCGGCATCGCCGAGGGCGCGCTGGCCTGCCACCTGAATGCGCAGCGTGAACGTGTCACCGTGTCGGGTACCGCGATCAAGGACGACCCGTACGTGCTGTTCGCGATCGGCGAGGCGGCGGCGGAGATCGCGGCGTCGCGCGCGGCGATCCTCGAGACGGTCGACCGGTTCTGGGACATGACCGAGAAGGGCCGGGACGTCTCGTTCGAACTCCGCTCCATCGGCCGGCGCACGCAGACGGCCGCCGCGTGGCGGGCGGTGCGTGCCGTGGACGAGATCTTCGCACGCTCCGGTGGCGGTGCGCTCCAACTGAAGACACCCCTGCAGCGCTTCTGGCGGGACGCCCACGCCGGCCTCTCCCACGCCATCCACGTGCCGGGGTCGATCTTCCACTCCTCGGCTCTGACCCAGCTCGGCGGGGAACCCCAGGGCATCCACCGCTCCATGATCTAGGCGCTCCGCGCCCGTGCGCCTTTCTGGTAGTCCCTGCTACCAGAAAGGCGCACGGGCGGCGGAGCCGCCTCCAGGAAAGGACTTTCACATGACCGACATTCGCGGGCTCGGCTACCTCAGGATCCAGACGAAGGACGTGCCACGCTGGCGTGAGCTGGTGGTGGACGGGCTGGGCATGGCCGAGGGTTCCGGTCCCGAGCCCGACGGCCTGTACCTGCGCGTCGACGAGCGGCGGTCGCGGCTGATCATCCTCCCGGGTGACACGGACACGGCACTCGCGGTGGGGTGGGAGGTGCGCGACCAGTTCGCCCTCCAACGGGTGCGTGAGCAGGTGGAGAAGTCGGGTGTCACGGTCGACGTCCTGTCCGAGGAAGAGTCGCGCTACCGCGACGCAGAGCAGGTGATCGCGTTCGACGATCCGTCCGGCACACGGGTGGAGGTGTTCTTCGGACCCGTCCTCGACCACAGCCCGGTCGTCACCCCGCACGGCGGGCGGTTCGTCACCGGCGCACAGGGTCTGGGGCACGTGGTCCTCCCGACGCCGGCGTTCGAGGAGGCCTACACGTTCTACACCGAGGTGCTGGGCTTCCTGCCGCGCGGGGCGATCCGGCTCGGACCGGCCGACGCCCCGGGACCGGCCCGCCGGGTGCGGTTCATGGGTGTCAATCAGCGCCATCACAGCCTCGCGTTGTGCCCTGCGCCGCACAGCGGCGAACCCGGGATGGTGCATCTGATGACGGAGGTCGACACGCTCGACGCCGTCGGGCAGGCACTCGACCGGCTCGGTAAGCTGGGCTTCTCCATCTCGTCGACCCTCGGCCGCCACACCAACGACCGCATGGTGTCGTTCTACGTGCGTGCCCCCGGCGGCTGGGACCTCGAGTTCGGCACGGAGGGCATGCTCGTCGACGAGACGCACTACACTGCGGAGGAGATCACGGCGGACAGCTACTGGGGTCACGACTGGTCGGGTTCCGAGCCGCTGGCGGCGTTCTCATGACGTTGTCGCGCGCCCGGATCGGCGCGGTGGCCGCACTCGTCCTCCTCGGTGGAACCGCCTGTTCCACTGCGACTTCCGAGACGGCGACGGATCCGGCTGCGCTCCGGCCGGGACAGCTGCTGTCGTCCCGCGCCGTCGCGGACGGTCCGGCCCTGCCGAGCGCCGGACGGAACGAGGTGATCACCTACGCGTCGCAGGACGGCAACGGCGATCCCGTCGTGGTGTCGGGCGCCGTGTCGATTCCTCGCACGCCGGCACCCGAGGGTGGATATCCGGTGATCAGCTGGGCGCACGGCACGACCGGCGTCGCGGACGCCTGCGCCCCGTCCGCGGATTTCGCCGGCGGCCCCGCCCACGGCTATCTCTCCGGGGTGAACGCGTCCCTCGACGACTGGGTCGCCAAGGGATATGCGGTGGTGAGCACGGACTACCAGGGTCTGGGCACGCCGGGCATCCACCCGTACGTCAACGGTGACACGGAGACGAACGCTGTCGTGGACATCGTCCGCGCCGCCCGTGCGATGGATCCGGCGGTCGGCTCGACGTGGTTCGTGATCGGCCACAGTCAGGGTGGGCAGGCGGCGTTGTTCACCGCCGCGCAGGGCGGGGAGCGCGCCCCGGAACTGCACCTCGGTGGCGCCGTGGCGATCGCGCCGGGCAACGGGCTCGACCAGACGCCGCAGTACTTCCGTTCGGGTGTTCCGGGTATCGAAGCGGCCGAGGCGTTCCTCCCGCTGATCCTCCTCGGGGCCCAGGCCGCGGATCCGGCCATCGTCCCGTCGGCGTTGCTGACGGAGCGGGCGCAACCGCTGTTGACGGTGGCGCGGACCGGGTGCATCGACGACATCCGGAAGGTGCCGCCCGTGCCCGCCGGTCAGGTCTTCCGTCCCGACGCCGACCTGGGACCGCTCACCGAGTACCTGGCCCGGCAGGAGCCGTCGAGGGTCCACGTGCTGGTCCCGACGCTGGTCGCGCAGAGCTCCGGCGACCTGGTGGTGAGCAAGCCGTCGACGGATCTGATGGTGAAGACGTTGCAGGACAACGGGAACGAACTGACATATCGGACGTACGAGGGTGCGGACCATCGCGGGACGATCGGCGCGTCGCAGAAGGACGCGCAGGAGTTCGTCGCCGGGATCCTCGCCGGCTGAGGATGCCGGGACCTCGCCCGACGACACGACTATCAACAGAATGTTGACAACAGACTGTTGATGGCGTGAGCTGGTCGGGTGACCACCGACGACCAGACACACGCCGCCGAGCTCGATCAGGCACGCACGACGCTGAACGAGGCCGGTGCCGCGCGGCTCGAGCGGCGTCCCTGGGAGCATCCCGGGCAGCCACGTTCAGACACCGATCTCGTCAGGTTCGCGGCGTGGGCCGGCCGGGACGCACAGGGCACGGACCCGGCAGTGCTCGCGGCCGGGCTGCGGCTGCTGTCGTCAGCTCGGGTCGAGCTCGATCAGATCGAGTCCGGCCTGCTGTTCGCTGCCCGTGCCAGTGCGATGACCTGGCCGCAGATCGCGCAGGCACTCCGCCTGGGTTCGGCGCAGGCTGCCCAGCAGCGCCTGAACCGGGTGCTTGCCCGGGCCGGCGACCGCGACGCGGAGGCCTGAACGTGCCGATCGTGCCCCTGCCGGACGCGTCCGAGCGTTGCGGTGCCAAGGCCCGCAACCTCGGCCTGCTGCTGCGTGCCGGATTCCGGGTGCCCGCGGGATTCGTGATACCCGACCCGCTCGGCGACCCGGGTTGGGAGCGGGCGATCGAGGCCGGACTGCACCGTCTCGGTCCGGGTCCGTTCGCGGTGCGCTCGTCCGCCCTCGCGGAGGACGGCGCCGAGTCTTCGTTCGCCGGACAACTGGCCACGACGCTCGGGGTCACCACCACCGCCGAGGTGATCGAAGCGGTGCATCGCAGCGCCGCGTCGTGCTCCTCACCCGAAGCCGTCGCCTACGCGGCTCGCACCGATCGGGAAGCTCCGGCGTCGGCCGGGGTGATCGTGCAGGTGATGGTGCAACCCGCGACGGCCGGAGTCATGTTCACCCGGCACCCGGTCACCGGGGCCGAGCAGGTGGTGATCGAGGCTGCGCGGGGCCTCGGCGAGGCAGTCGTGGCCGGGACCGTCACTCCGGAGGCGTACCTGGTCGACGGTGTGCACGTGCAGGTCGCCCGGCACCGGGGCGGGCAACTGCTGACCACTGCCCAGGCTCTGGCCCTCGCGGCGCTGGGACGCGACGTCGAGAGCCTGTTCGGGTGCCCGCAGGACATCGAGTGGGCGATCGCCGGCGACGACATCTGGGTCCTGCAGGCCCGCCCGATCACGACCGCGTCCTCCGCCGCGCTGCCGGTGCGAGCAATGCCGGGGGAGATGCTGCTGACAGGCGTCGCAGCCAGCCCGGGCACCGCTGCCGGGCCTGCGCGGATCATCGGCAGCCTGGACGACTTCGCCCGCTTTCGTTCGGGCGACGTGCTGGTTTGCCGAACGACCTCGCCGGCGTGGACGCCGCTGCTGGCCCGCGCGTGCGCGGTGGTCACCGAGACGGGCGGGATGCTCGCCCACGCCGCGATCGTGGCCCGCGAATTCGGCATCCCGGCAGTCCTGGCAGCGGCGGGGGCCATGACCACCCTGACCGAGGGCCGACGGGTCCGCGTCGACGGCACCCACGGGCACGTCGGCGCCGCGGGGAGGATGTGATGTCGCACCGCACACCGACGGACATCCTGGTGCTGCACGCCGTGCGGATCCTGGGCTACGCGGAGACCGCGCGCATCGCTGCCCGGTTCGCGCTGCCTGCAGGACTGGCAGCCGAGCACCTGCTCGATGCCGAGGCCCGTGGGTGGGTCACCCACACCGACTTTGCCGGGGACGGCGGCTGGTCCCTGACCGAAACCGGGAAGGTGCACGGCGAGCGACTGCTCGCCGCCGAGCTCGACCGGTGCGGCACCCGCGCCGTGGTGGTGCAGGTGCACCAGGACTTCCTGCCGCACAACGTCGCCGTGGCGGACGCGTGCACCGCCTGGCAGCTGGCCGAGATGGGCCTCGGCGAGGCGACCGTGACCCTCGACGAGACGATCACCCGACTGGCGACCGCGGCGCACGACCTGGGCGAACTCGAGGCGCGCCTGGTCGCGGGCATGGACCGGTTCGCCGGCTATCACCATCGGTTCGCCGGCGCCGTCGAGCGAGCGGGTACCGATCCGGGCTGGATCACGGCAACCGACCGCGACTCCTGCCACCGCGTCTGGTTCGAGTTCCACGAGGACCTCGTCGCTTCCCTCGGCCTGGCCCGATGACAGGCCTAGTCTCGACTCATGGGCCTGCGACTGCGAGACAGCATCGGACGTCAGCTATGCGAGCTTCGCTACGAGCCGACGGCGAAGCGGATCCGTGCCGTGCTCAACGGGACCACCGTGGTCGACAGTGACCGTGCGGTCCTGGTCTGGGAACCGCGGCGCGTCGTTCCCACGTACGCGGTACCGTCGGAGGACATCGACGCGGAGTTGGCGCCGGAGCCAACGGATTCGGTGGCTGCGGAGGGGACCGGCGACGTCGGCTTCGCCCTGCCGGACGTGACGACGATGCCGGTACTCGACCCGCGGGTGCCGTTCTCGGTGCACAGCACGGCGGGCGAACCCGTCGTGCTCCGTACCGCCGGCGCAGAGCACGCCGTGGGGTTCCGGCCCGGCGACGAGGATCTGACCGGGTACGTGGTTCTCGATTTCGACGGCTTCGACCGTTGGCTCGAGGAGGACGACGAGATCGTCGGTCATCCGCACGACCCGTTCCAGCGCATCGACGTTCGCCGCACGTCCCGCCACATCCGGGTGATGCTGGGCGGCACCCTCCTCGCCGACACGCGGCGGGCGAAAATGCTGTTCGAAACACTGCTGCCGGTCCGCTACTATCTGCCGCCCGGCGACGTCGTCGCGGAACTGCAACCGAGTGCGACGACGTCGTACTGCGCCTACAAGGGCGAGGCCGCCTACCGGTCCGCGGTCACCACAGGCGGAGTGCTTCACGACATCGCGTGGCGATACGACGAGCCCCTCGTCGACGCGTCGGAAGTTCGGGGGCTCGTGGCCTTCTTCGACGAGCGGCTCGATCTGGTCGTCGACGGTGTGGCCCGGCCTCGGCCGGTGACTCCCTGGTCCTAGTACTCCTCGCCGGCGCCGGTGTCGGCGCGCCCGAGGACGATCTCGAGCGCACGGGCCTCGTGCGCGTGTCCGAGCAATTCGTATCCGACGACCGTGACGACCGGTGCCAGCATCACCACGATCAGACACCACGCCATCGACACGCCTTGCGCCGCCAGCACCAGTGCGAGCGCGATCGTGGCTGCGGTCAGGACGAGGAGCAGGATGTGGAACGGGTCGGGCACCCGCAGCAGATACGTGTACAGCGCGTAGACACCCGCGAGGAAGATCGCGACGGGTGCGGCGACGGAGAGCACCGTCGCCGTCGCGCCGATATGGGAGGCGTGTTCGATGTAATACGCCGCCACGTGTAGTCCGGCCCCCACCGCGGCCAGCGACGCGAAGAGCGCGATGTGGCTGTAGCCCCAGACGAACGACCGGCTGCGATACACCGCGAGCACCTCGGCCGACGGCAGGGTGTAGTACACCCACCACAGTCCGAACGTGAGTCCGATGCCGGCGACCGCGACGAGTATCGCATCGAGTGTCCAGCCCTGGTGTTCGACCACGGCGGACAGCGATGCCACGGTGCCGATCACGCCCTCGCCGAGGGTGATGATGACGAGCAGCCCGTGACGCTCGACGATGTGGTGTGCGTGCCAGGGTGTTCCGCCCTTGTACCGTTCGGCGATGACGGGGCTGGTCAGCTCGACGAGGATGAGGATCGCGCCGAGGCCGAACGCGTACTCGACGGTGAGGGGCGCGATCACCAGTGCGACCCAGCCGATCTGCGCGAGGACGAGCATCGTGGCATACGTCAGTGACGCGGAACGGTGCTCGGGGTCGTGTTTGGCGGCGCGCAGCCATTGGAACACCATGGCGATGCGCATGACGATGTACCCGGACACCATCACGGAATTGTCGAGTTCGACTCCGCGGTCGATGGACGCGAACATCGGAGGCATGCCCAGCGCCAGGATGACGACGCCGATCATCTGGATCATGGTGGTGACCCGGTAGATCCAGTCGTCGGTGTCGTAGGCCGACGCGAACCAGGAGAAGTTGATCCACGCCCAGATGATCGAGAACATCGCGAACGCGAATCCCGCCAGCCCGGCGGCGACGTGTCCTTCGGCAACGAGGTGCGCGAACTGATCGCCCGCGACGCCGAACGCGACGACGAACGTCAGGTCGAACAGCAGCTCCAGCGGCGTTGCCGCACGGTGTTCCTCGTGCGGATCACGCCCGACCATCTTCTGGACACGGTGGGCGAGGTTCCTGCTGTTCGGTGCCGGTTGTCCGGGCGTGTTCACGGCGGCCCGCTACGGAGTTCCCTGGTCTGCCTGCACCACGAGGTCCGCGACCGCGCCGGGCTGGGACACCAGGACGGCGTGCGACGCCGAAACTTCCGTGATCCGGGCTCCCGCGCGCGTGGCCATGAACCGCTCCGCGGCTGCCGGAATCACGCGATCGTTCTGAGCGACCATGGCCCAGCTGGGGGTCGACGCCCACGACGGATCGGCGGTCGGCTCGAGGTTCGCGACGAGCGCAGCCGACTTCTGGTGCGCGATCATCCCGGCGACGGTGGCGTCCGGGACGTCCTGGGCGAACACCTCGTGGAATCGGCCGGGATCGATGTACCCGTCGAGGTTTCTCCCGGCGATTCCGGTGGGATCGTTCTCGACGACCTTCACCTGCAGCACCGGCGGGAGCAGCTGGCTGCCGGGGAACCGGATCGGGTCGAGGTTCAGCATGACCGGCTCGCCCTGCGCCGGGGCGAAGGCCGCCACGTAGACGAGGGCCTCGACGTTCGGCGAATGCACATTGGTGATGACGGCGCCGCCGTACGAGTGACCGACGAGCACCACCGGTCCCGGGATGTCCGCGAGCACCTTCTCGATGGCGGCGGAGTCGTAGGCCGGTCCGCGCAACGGGTTGTCCGGGACCACGACTTCGTACCCTCGGCCGCGCAGTTCCGCGGCCACCGCATCCCAGCTGGTGGTGTCGGCGAACGCGCCGTGTACCAGCACCACCGTCGGCAGATCCTGGGCGAGGGCCGGTCCGGCCCCCACGGTCAGCGTGCCGGCAGCCGCGATCGCGCACGCGGCAACGGCGGTTCGAAGTCGAAGAAGTCGCATCACTCGTCTCCGGAGTCAGGAAAGAACACAGTGGTTAGGGGTGAAGGGGCTTGCGCGCCAGGTGTAGTCGCGTGACGACAGGCATCGCCGTACGAGAGCAACGCCGTGGCCTGGCCCTTCGTCGCTGAGATTACTCGCCCGCAGCGCGGTCGGCACCATTTCGGCTAGCGTGATCGGAGGGGGACGTTCCGCTCGTCTGTGCACGCTCCGCCGTCGTCAGGAGGAACCCCGTGGATCTCGCCTTACGTGGCACCGTCGCCGTGGTCACCGGAGCCAGCAAGGGAATCGGGCTCGCCATCACCCGCGCGCTCGCCGCGGAAGGCGCGTTCGTGGTGGCGGGGGCGCGTTCGCCCAGCCCCGAACTGGAAGAACTCGTCCGCGGCGGAACGGTGGAGGCGGTGCACGTCGACCTGTCGACCCCCACCGGTCCGGGCGAACTCGTCGCCGCCGCCACTGCTCGGGGCAGTCTCGGCATCGTCGTCAACAACGTCGGCGCCGCCCACCCCAGACTGACCGGGTTCCTCGACGTGACCGACGAAGACTGGATCACGACGATGAATCTCAACCTGATGTCGGCGGTGCGGACGATCCGCGCCGCCCTGCCCACGATGATCGCGGCGGGCCGGGGAAGCATCGTGACCACGAGTTCGGTCAACAGTTTCCTGCCCGACCCCACCGTCATCGACTACTGCGCGTCCAAGGCCGCGCTCACCAACTTCTCGAAGGCCCTGTCGAAAGAGTTGGGACCGTTGGGTATTCGGGTGAACACCGTCAGCCCCGGTCCGGTGTCGACCGCCCTCTGGCTCGGCGACGACGGGGTCGCCGCCACGGTGGCGCGCGCCGCAGGCGGTGACCCGGAGGCAGTGGCGGAGCGTGTCGCGGAGCAGGCGGTCACGGGCCGGTTCACCCGCCCGGACGAGGTGGCGGATCTCGTCGTGTTCCTCGCGAGCGGCCGGGCGGGCAATGTGACGGGCTCCGATTTCGTGATCGACGGCGGACTCGTCACCACCCTCTGACGTCCGCGGCTACCGGCGGCCCAGAAGTTTCCGCATACCCTCGGCTGCCCCGCGCACGAGTGCGTCGCGGGGGAAACCGCTGCGCTTGCGCGCCGCGTCGTAGTTGCCGCCCGCCACCCAGACCGGGCCGTCGGCGATGTGCGCGAGCCCCTCACGGGCAACATCTTCGGGTTCGGCGACGTTCATTCCGGGAAGATCGAAGTTCAGGCCCGCCCGGACCATCGCCGGTGTGCGGGTGACGCCGAGGACCAGTTCGACCACGTGGACGCCGAACGGCGCGAGTTCGAGCCAGAGGCTTTCCGCGAAGATCCGGCCGAACGCCTTGGCTGCGGCGTAGATGCTCTGGTCTTCCGAACCCAGGTACCCGGCCAGCGAACCGACCAGCATGACGCCACCGTGGCCGCGGTCCTTCATCCTCGCGGCGAAATGCTGCGAAAGGTGCAGCTGCGAGGTGATGTTCAGGTCGATGACGCGCTGGAAGCCGGCGAGGTCGCCGCTGACGAACTCGTGTCCGTAACTGTTGGCTCCGGCGTTGAAGATCAGCAACCCGACCTCGACGTCGTCGGTGGCCGTGCGGATCCGGTCGAGGGCGTCCGGATCAAGGAGATCGAGCGCGAGTGTGCGCACCAGGACGCCGTGGGCGCGGACCGTGGCCGCGGTCTCCTCGAGCGGCCCGGGCTTACGGGCGATCAGCACGAGGTTGATCCCCGCGCGGCCCAGTTCCTCGGCGAAACTCGCGCCCACACCCTCGGAGCCGCCCGCTATCACGGCCCACGGACCGTAGTGCTCGGTGTCGATCATGTTGTGTCCTTCCGAAAATCGTTCAGTGGGCGACGGTTGGGGTCGGGACGGGGTCGGGATCGCGCACCGGGACGACGCCCGCCTCCGCGGCTCGGGTGATCGACGCCGTCAGCGCCGAACATCCTTTCCGGGGAGCGCCGGGGCCCCCCGGTCCGGCGCTGCCGATCTCGCGGCACCGGGCGCGGGCCGCGTCGTCCCACTGAACGGAAGTGTGTTCCCAGCTGTTCTTCTGGACCAGCACGCTCGCGCCGCACTCAGTGCACTGCAGCGGTTGCATCGGCTTCGCGCGCCTTTCGTGCGAGGTTCTCTTCGACTTCCCTCTTCCACGACTCCACGGGGCGGGTGGTGTCGAGTTCGAATTCGAACCGGTCGGTCATCTGCGGGGTCACCGCGTCGACGTCGACGTAGAACTGCTCGTACCACCGTCGCAGCTGGTAGACTGGGCCGTCCTCCTCGCACAGGAGCGGATTCTCGATGCGGGTCTTGTTCTTCCAGATCTCGATGTCCTGCTCGAAACCCTTCGCGATGAACGTGCCGAAATTCTTCGCCATCTCGGTGGCCGCGTCGCCGTCGAGTTCCTTCGACTTCTTGACGATGATGCCGTACTGCAGCACGAACTTGTCGGCACTGACGGGGTAGTGGCAGTTGATCAGCACGGAGTCGACGTCGTGTGTCTCGTAGCGGTACGTCAGGTCGTCGACCATGAACGACGGACCGAAATACGTCGCATCCGAGCGGCTTCCGAGCATGCGGGGCTGACCCGACGCGTGCGGGCGCATGTCGTCGCGGGCCTGGCCGCGCATGAACTGGCTGGCGACGTGGCCCTCGAAGATGTTCTTGAAGTAGGTGGGGAACGAGTAGTGCACGTAGAAGAAGTGCGCCATGTCGACGATGTTGTCGACCACCTCGCGGCAGTGGGTGTCGACCGTGGTCCGGTACCAGACCCAGTCCGTCCACCCGTCGTCGAGTGCGCCGTCGATGCGGGGAATCGTGACGTCCGCGGGCGGCGGATTGCCCTCCGGATCGTTCCACACGAACAACATCCCGTCCTGGTCGAGCGCGTGCCACGACCGGGTCCGGGCGAGCGGCGGAACCCGGCGCGCGTACGGAATCTTCTTGCACCGGCCGTCGCTTCCCCACCGCCAGTCGTGGAACGGGCACGCCACCTCGTCGCCCTTGACCGTGCCCTGGCTGAGGTCGCCGCCCATGTGCCGGCAGTAGCCGTCGAGCACGGCGAGATCGCCCGCACCGTCGGCGAAGACGACGAGTTTGGTTCCGAACGCTTCGACGGAATGGGGCTTGCCGTCCCGGAATGCCTCGGACAATCCGATGCAGTGCCATCCACGGGCGAATCGGGTGGGCGCTGCGCCCGCGTCGATTTCGCGTACCTCGACTGTCTCGGACTGTTGGGTGGTCACGATGCGTCCCGTCCTCTCCTGGGCTTGTGCGGTGCCCTGCACGCTAAGTGAGCGCGGACGGCGCGCATCGCGTGGTCCCACTGGACGGGACCGGGCGGTGGGGCGGTGTTTCCCGTTGAGCGAGACGCACATCCACGCGCGGGTGTGATCGCCCTACCCTCCGACAGATGACGAACGAGGTCCTGAGATCGGTCCGCGGCCTGCTGCCGATGATCGCGGAACGCGCGGACAAGGTCGACGAGTCGCGGCGGGTGTCCGAACAGGTGATCCGTGAGCTCGGCGACGCCGGATTGTTCAAGATGCTGCAGCCCAGGCGGTACGGCGGCACGGAAGGCGATCCGGTGCACTTCTACGAAGTGGTGCGCGCAGTGTCCGGTGTGTGCGGTTCGACGGGCTGGCTGGCGTCCGTGCTCGGGGTGCACCCGTGGCACCTGGCGCTGTTCGACGACCGGGCGCAGCGGGACGTGTGGGGCCACGACGATTCGGTGCTCGTGTCGTCCGCCTACGCACCCGTCGGGCGGCTCGTTCCGGTCGAGGGCGGTTACCGGCTGACGGGGGACTGGCATTTCTCCTCGGGCTGCGAGCACGCGTCGTGGGCGCTGCTCGGCGCGATGGTGGTCGGGACTGCGGGCCGCCCGGTCGATTTCATGACCGCGCTGGTGCCGCGGTCGGACTACCGCATCCACGACGTGTGGGACGTGGTGGGGATGCGCGGCACGGCCAGCAACGAGATCAGTGCCGAGGACGTGTTCGTTCCCGACTACCGGATCAAGAGGAACTACGAGACGGCGCAACTGCGCGGACCCGGACAGAAGGTGAACCGGGGACCGCTGTACCGGCTGCCGTTCGCCACGCTCTTCACGACCGCCGTCGCGGCGCCCGGGGTCGGCATCGTCGCGGGGTGCTACGAACGCTATCTGACGTTCATGCGGGAACGCGTGCGGCTCAGCCTCGGTGGCGGAAGATTCGTCGACGACCAGTTCGCCCAGGTCGCGGTGGCCCGGGCGTCGTCCGAGATCGACGCCGCGATACTGCAGATGGATCGCAACGTGCGTGAACTGTGGGAACTGGCCGAGGCCGGGGAGGAACTCCCCATGGGTCTGCGCCTGCGGGTGCGCCGCGATCAGGTTCGCGCGACCGAGCGAGCCCTCGACGCGATCGACCTGCTGTTCAAGACCGCCGGCGGAAGTTCGCTGTCGCGCGGCAACGCGATCGAACGGTCGTGGCGCGACGCCCACGCGGGCAGCGTGCACGTGGCCAACGAGCCCGAACGCGCCCTCGCCCTGTTCGGCAGGGGCGCGTTCGGACTCCCGGTGGAGGACAACCTCGTGTAGTCAGCTCCGCATGTGCTGAACTGCCCGGTAGGAGAAGACCATCGCGGTGCCGAGCGGCACTCCGGGACCAGGATAGAACCGGCCGCTGAGCGATGCGCTGGTGTTGCCCGCCGCATACAGTCCGTCGATGGGCGTGCCGTCGGCGCGCAGGACGCGGGCGTCGGCGTCGGTCCGGACACCGCCCTTGGTGCCGAGATCGCTGAGCACGATGCGGGCCGCGTGGAACGGGCCCTGCGACACCGGGCTCAGTGCCGGGTTCGGGGGCGCGTCCGCACCCGTGCCCGGAGGGCAGAAGAAGTTGTCATACGGGTCCTCTCCCCGGTGGAAGGCCTCGTCGACGCCGTGCTTGGCGAAGTCGTTGAACTGTTCGACGGTGCGGCGCAGAGCGTCTGCGGGGACGCCGATCTTCTCCGCGAGTTCCTCGATCGTGTCGGCCGAGACCCAGGTTCCGGCCGCGTGATGCTTCTCTGCGGAGATGTTCGGAATGGAGATGGCAGGCAACACGGGCCCGCCCTCCTTCGAGTCGAACACGAGATACGAACTGCCGCTTCCGTGCTCGATCATCGCTCGACCGAACTGGTCGTACGGCAGCGACTCGTTGAGGTACCGCTCTCCGGACGCGTCGACGAGAATGCCGCCGCGCACGCCCACCATGAAAGCGCCGGAGCCGTCCGGAAGTTCGACCCCGGGGCACCACCACGCCTCGTCGAGGAGTGCGGTGTCGGCACCGATCTCCACCGCCGCCCGCAGGAGGTCGCCGGTGTTCGCGCCGCGCGGGCCCATGCTCCAGTCCGCCTTGCCCGGCGTTCCGTTCTCGGTGCGCAGGGCCGCGTTGCCCTCGATCCCGCCGGCCGCGAGCAGCACGCCGCGGGCCGCCCGGATCCGGACGGTCTCACCGGCGGCGTTCGTCGCCTCGACGCCGACGACCCGGCCGTCCTCGACGATCAGCGAGCGCGCGGCGGTCTCGGTGCGCAGTTCCGCGTGCCCGGTGCCGTGCAGAGCCATGAGAAGGCGGCCGATCAGGGCGCGGCCACCGTTCAGCGTTCCCTCCGGATGCGGTTTCCCGGCCCGGTCGACGTCGGCCTCGGGCCGGATGACCTCGCGCAGGTCCCCGACCTCGTCGCCCGGCAGGTCGAGCGGGTTGATCGCGCGACCGTAGTCCATCCGGCCGGGGGCCTTGTAGTAGTCGGGGAACGCGCGCCACTCGAACTCGATGTGGGGATCGCGTTCGAGAAGGTCGACGAGCTCGGGCGCCGTGGCGACGTACGCCTCCTGACGGTCGATCTCCTCGTCGCCCACCACTGCGCGCAGGTACGTGCGCGCCTTGTCCGTGGAGTCGCCGATGCCGGCGCGCTCCTGCACGGCGGTGCCCGGCAGCCACACCGCGGCGCCGGAGTACGCGGACGTGCCGCCGAACAGTGGGGTCTTCTCGAGGACGAGGGTGCGCAATCCCTGCGAAGCGGCCGTGTAGGCGCCGGTCAGCGCGCCGCCCCCCGAACCGACCACCAGCACGTCGCACTCGGTTGTCCAGTCCTGCATCGTCGTTTCCTCCGTTGATGGTCTGTGGAGACTGGCGGTCCAGTCGTAGGGTTCACGCAATCGCATCCGGGCGACCTGCGGCACGTGCGGTCCCACTCACCGGACGAAATTCGATGGTTTCCCGATCCAATGCGAGAATCGACACCGGATCCGGGGCTGTGTGCGGAGTGAAGGGGGATCGAGGGTGCCGAGAATCGCCGAAGTGCGGGACGCTGCCGAACCGAGTTCGGAGGAACAGCGGGCACGCCACGTCCGCATGCTCGAAGCCGCGATCGAACTGGCCACCGAGAAGGAACTCGCCCGAGTCCAGATGCACGAGGTGGCCAAACGCGCCGGCGTCGCGATCGGGACGCTGTACCGGTATTTTCCGTCGAAGACGCATCTGTTCGTCGCCGTGATGGTCGACCAGATCGACCGGATGGGTGTCGGGTTCAAGAAGAGCGCGCCCCCCGGCGAATCGCCGCAGGATGCGGTGTACAACGTTCTCGTCCGCGCCACCCGCGGCCTGCTGCGGCGGCCCGCACTGTCCACCGCGATGATCCAGTCCACGAGCACCGCCAACGTCGCGTCCGTGCCGGACGCGGGGAAGGTCGACCGGGCATTCCGGCAGATCATGCTGGACGCCGCCGGGATCGAACATCCGACGGAGGAAGACCTCACGGCGCTGCGCCTGCTGGTGCAGTTGTGGTTCGGCGTCATCCAGTCCTGCCTCAACGGCCGGGTCTCGATTCCCGATGCCGAGTCCGACATCCGTAGGGCGTGTGACCTGCTGCTGGTCAATCTGTCGCATCGCTGACAGCCCGCCGGCGTGGGGCGGCCTCACCGTAGAGATCGAAGTGAAATTCATTCCTGGCCTCTGAGCTGCGCGGAGAACTATTTCGCACGGCAAAGGGCATTGATGTCTCCTCAAAAATAGAATACATTTCAAAAATTAGCCGCGGGCGCGTCCGCGAGCCAGAAGAACCCAAGGAGCGGAACATGGGCAACGCCGTCATCGTCGACGCGGCACGGACACCGATCGGGCGCCGGCGCGGGGCGCTGTCCGGACTACACCCCGCCGCACTGCTCGGCGCCGCACAGCGGGGTGTCCTCGAACGTGCCGGTGTCGCCCCGGCGGACATCGGGCAGATTGTCGGCGGATGCGTCACCCAGGCCGGTGAGCAGTCCAACAACGTGACCCGGCAGGCATGGCTGCACGCGGGACTGCCGTACGCGACGGCGGCTACGTCGCTCGACTGCGCCTGCGGATCGTCCCAGCAGGCCGTGCACGTCGTGGCGGGTCTCATCGCGTCCGGCCAGATCTCCGCCGGAATCGGGTGCGGTGTCGAGGCGATGAGCCGGGTGTTCCTCGGCCAGGCCGTCACACCGGAGACCGGCAACCCGTACCCCGACGACTGGTCGATCGACATGGGCGACCAGTTCACGTCCGCCCAGCGCATCGCCGAACTGCGCGGACTCGGGCGCGGCGACGTCGACGCGTTCGGCCTCGAGTCGCAACGACGCGCCGCCCAGGCCTGGGCGGACGGACGGTTCGACCGCGAGATCGTTCCCGTCACCGCTCCCGTCGTGGACAAGTCCGGCACACCCACCGGTGAACTCGCGGTGGTCACCCGGGACGGGGGACTGCGCGAGACGACGGCGGAGGCCCTGTCGGCCCTGAAGCCCGTGATCGACGGCCACGTCCACACCGCGGGCAACTCGTCCCAGATCAGCGACGGCGCCGCCGCCGTCCTGCTCATGGACGGCGGCCGTGCCCGCGAACTCGGATTGCGGCCGCGCGCGAGGATCGTCGCGTCCGGCATGGTCGGCTCCGACCCGTACTACCACCTCGACGGGCCGATCGAGTCGACGCGCATGGTCCTCGAACGCGCCGGAATGTCCTTGGGCGACATCGATCTCGTCGAGATCAACGAGGCGTTCGCGTCCGTCGTGCTGTCGTGGGCGCAGGTGCACGGGGCCGACATGTCGAAGGTGAACGTCAACGGTGGCGCCATCGCACTCGGACATCCGGTGGGCTCCACCGGGGCCCGGCTGATCACGACCGCCCTGCACGAACTGGAGCGCTCCGACACCTCCACCGCGCTGGTCACGATGTGCGCCGGTGGCGCGCTGTCCACCGCAACCATCATCGAACGCATCTGACCCCGAACGATCGACGAGGCCGACATGACAATGGGATTGACCGAAGAAGAGCGCGACCTGCGCGACTCGGTGCGGGGCTGGGCCACGCGGACCGTGACCCCGGCCGTGCTCCGGGAGGCCGTCGAGGCCAAGACCGAGCAACGACCGCTGTTCTGGAAGTCGTTGGCAGACCTGGGCGTACTGGGACTCCACCTGCCCGAGGACGTGGGCGGGGCGGGGTGCGGGCTGGTGGAACTGGCAGTGGTCACCGAGGAACTCGGCCGGGTCCTGCTACCCGGTCCCTTCCTCCCCACCGTGCTGCTCGGTGCCGTCCTGCACGAGTCCGGGCGTACGGGTGAGCTCTCCGGGCTGGCCGACGGTTCGACCCTCGGCGCGGTGGCCCTGCAGCCGGGCTCGCTGCGTCTCGTCCGGGACGGCGGAGTGGTGACGCTGGACGGTGAGTCCGGGTACGTCCTCGGCGGGCAGGTGGGCGACCTGTTCCTGCTCGCGGCAACCGATGGCGACGAGACCGTCTTCGTGGTGGTCGCCCGCGACCGGCTCGACGTCACCGACCTGCCCAGCCACGACGTGGTGCGTCGCAACGCGACCGCGGCGGCGAACGGATTGTCGATCGCCGAAGACGATGTGCTGCAGATCGATTCGCAACGCGTTCGCGATCTCGCGGCCACCTTGTTCGCCGCCGAGGCGTCGGGTGTCGCCGACTGGGCCGTTGCCACCGCCGCCGACTACGCCAAGGTGCGCCACCAGTTCGGCCGCCCGATCGGCCAGTTCCAGGGGGTGAAGCACCGGGTGGCCCGCATGCTCAGCGTCGCGGAGCAGGCCCGCGTGTGCGCGTGGGACGCGGCCCGTGCGATGAATCCCGGAAGCAGTGCCAGGGCCGCCACGGCTGCGCCGCGCTGCAGTGCGGCGGAGGCATCACTCGCGGCCGCGGTCGCCGGGGCCACCGCACTCGACGCTGCGTTCTCCGTCACCAAGGACTGCATCCAGGTGCTCGGCGGCATCGGCTACACCTGGGAACACGACGCCCACCTGTACCTGCGCCGAGCGCAATCGCTGCGGATCCTGCTCGGGTCCACCGCATCGTGGCGGCGACGCGTTGCCCGCGCGACCCTGGGCGGCGCCCGCCGGGTGCTCGGTATCGACCTACCTCCGGACGCCGAGGGCATCCGCGCCGACGTTCTCGCGGAACTCGCGCCCGCGGCCGCGATGGGCGAGGCAGAGCGCAGGACGTACCTGGCCGAGAAGGGCTACACCGCACCGCACCTGCCCGCACCGTGGGGCAGGGGTGCAGGCGCCGTGGAACAACTCGTGATCGCGGAGGAACTGCGCGCGGCCGCGCTGAAGCCCCACGACATGATCATCGGCAACTGGGTGGTGCCCACGCTCATCGCGCACGGCAGCGAAGAACTGTTGCAGCGCTTCGTGCCCCCCTCATTGCGCGGCGACCTCGTCTGGTGCCAGCTGTTCTCCGAACCCGGCGCCGGATCGGACCTCGCCGGCCTGACCACCAGGGCCGCCAAGGTGGACGGCGGCTGGATGCTGCAGGGGCAGAAGGTGTGGACGTCGATGGCCCGGGACGCGGACTGGGGCATCTGCCTCGCCCGCACGGACGGCTCGGTGCCCAAACACAAGGGACTGTCGTACTTCCTGATCGACATGTCGGGCAGCAACGGTCTCGATATCCGGCCGCTGCGCGAGATCACCGGCGAGGCCCTGTTCAACGAGGTGTTCTTCGACAACGTGTTCGTCCCGGACGAACTTCTGCTGGGCGAACCGGGCGACGGCTGGAAGCTCGCCCGGACGACCCTCGCCAACGAGCGGGTGTCGCTGTCGCACGACTCCTCCCTGGGCTCCGGCGGCGAGGCTCTGCTGACCTTGGCAGGCGAACTGCCCGGCGGCATCGACGACGAACAGCTGACCGTGCTCGGCAAGGTCCTCTGCGACGCACAGTCCGGCGGCCTGATGGGGCTGCGCACCACTTTGCGATCGATCGCGGGCGGGCAACCGGGCGCCGAGTCGTCGGTCGCGAAACTGCTCGGTGTCGAACACATCCAGCAGGTGTGGGAGGTGGCGATGGACTGGGCCGGACCGCGCGCCCTGCTCGGCGACCAGCCCCGCACGTCCGGCACGCAGATGTTCCTGAACTCGCAGTGCATGTCGATCGCGGGCGGCACCACCAACGTCCAGCTCAACATCATCGGCGAACGACTGCTGGGTCTGCCCCGCGACCCCGAGCCCGGAAAGGGAGCGTGACCTGGCATGGCGATCGACGTGGAGGCCGCGCTGACCGTGAAACCGTCCGTACGCGACGTGTCGTGGACCGAGCGCGACGTGATTCTCTACCACCTCGGCCTCGGTGCCGGCGAGAACGCACAGGACCCCGGGGAACTGCGCTGGGTGTACGAAAAGGACTTGCAGGTGCTGCCGACGTTCGCGCTCGTCGCGGGGCAGGGGATCTCGGCCGGCGACGCACCGGCTGCCGGGCTGAGCCTGCCCGGCATCGACATCGACCTGCGCAAGATCCTTCACGGCGGCCAGTCGCTCACCGTGCACGCGCCGATTCCTCCGTCGGGTGAGGCCCGGGTGTCCTCGCGGGTGACCGATGTGTGGGACAAGGGCAAGGCTGCCGTCATCGTGCTCGAACAGACGGCCACCGACTCGGGCGGGAACCCGCTGTGGACCACGGGGATGCAGATCTGGGCCCGCGATGAGGGTGGGTTCGGCGGCTCCCCGGGACCCGAGTCGGTGGCCACGGTGCCGGACCGCGAACCCGACAAGGTGATGGTGTCGCGCACCGGGACGGCGCAGGCCCTGCTCTACCGGCTCAGCGGCGACCTCAACCCGCTGCACGCGGACCCCGATTTCGCGGCCGCGGCCGGGTTCGAAAGGCCGATCCTGCATGGGCTCGCGTCGTACGGTGTGGTGTGCAAGGCCGTCGTCGACGGAATGCTGGACGGCGATCCCACGCGACTGCGCCACTACGCGGTGCGGTTCGCGGGCTCGCTGTACCCGGGCGAGACCGTCGAGACCGCGGTCTGGCACGACGGCGACCGGCTGACCCTGCGCGCGACGTGCCCCGACCGTGACGGGCAACCGGTGCTGACCCAGGCGACGATGGAGGTGAGCGGATGAGCGTCGGTACGCACCCCACGTTCGAGAACAGCCCGTCGGGAACGGTGCTGACGTCACCGCCCGACGGTTCCGCCGTCGACCGGGCGACCGAGGCCGCCCGGCGCGTGGTCGACGCGCTGCTGCGGACCGATCGCGGCAACGCCAACCTCGACCGCGTCGCGGAAGAGCTGAACAGCATCGCCGGGCACCTCGAGGAACACGCGCCCGCCGTCGCCGATCGGCTGATCGACATGTGGAACGGGGAGGGCGTCACCCGGCACGATCCCGTCACCGGACCCGAGAACGCGCTTGCACCGCCCGTGGTCCTCGAGGGGCTGTCCGACGGATCGGTCCGGGGCACCGTCACACTGACCATCCCGTACCAAGGGCCGCCCGGGCACGTCCACGGCGGCGTGTCCGCGCTCCTGCTCGACCACGTCCTCGGCGTCGCCAACGCCTGGGGTGGAAAAGCCGGCATGACAGCGCAGTTGAGCACCCGCTACCACCGCCCGACGCCGCTGTTCGAACCGCTCACCCTGACCGGGAAGCTGATGTCGGTCGACGGCCGCAAGATCACCACCGTCGGTGACATCCGGACCGCGGACGGCCAGGTGTGCGTCTCGGTCGAGGGATTGTTCGTCGACAAGACCGTGCCCCGCCCACGATGACCCCGATCAGGAGCAGACAATGACGTCACCCGGCCGTTTCGAGAACAAGGTCGTCTTCGTCACCGGCGCGGCGCGCGGGCAGGGCCGCGCCGAGGCCGTCCGGTTCGCGTCCGAGGGCGCCGACGTCATCGCGATCGATGCCTGCACCGAATTCGCGTCCACCGCCTATCCCGGCGCCACCCGGGACGACCTGGCCGAGACGGTCCGGCTCGTCGAGTCCACCGGGCGGCGGATCGTCTCCGCCACCGCGGACGTGCGCGACTTCGACGGACTCTCGCGCGCCCTGGCCGACGGCATCGAGCAGTTGGGCCGCCTCGACGTCGTGATCGCGAACGCGGGCATCTGTTCAGGGGCGTTGTCGTGGGAGATCACCGCCGAGCAATGGCAGGAGACGGTCGACGTCAACCTCACGGGAACGTTCCACACCGCGAAGGCGGCGGTTCCGTATCTGATCGAACAGGGTGAGGGCGGCGCCGTCGTCTTCACCAGTTCGGTGTCCGGGTTGAAGGGCACCCCGTTCACCGGCCACTACGTCGCCACCAAGCACGGCATCACTGGGCTCGCCAAGACGATGGCGAACGAGCTCGGGGAGCACCGCATCCGCGTCAACACGGTGCACCCGGCGGGCGTGGACACCGGCATGAAGGTGCGCGACCTGCACCCGCTCATCGCCCGGTACGCGTCGACGCTCGGCTCCATCTACCAGAATTCGCTGCCCTACCGCATCACCCAGCCGGAGGACGTCGCCGCCGTCGTCGCGTGGGTGTGTTCCGACGAGGCGAAATACATCACCGGGGCGCAGATTCCCGTCGACCTCGGCAACCTCATTCGCTGAGGTTCGCGGTTTGTGTTCGCCGAATGTCACAGTGGTGCAGTTCGCCTGCACCACTGTGACATCCGGCGCTCAGCTGCCGGTGTCAGACGGTGATGTCCCGGCGGACCATCTTGCCGGTCGCGTTGCGGGGCAACAGGTCCGTGGTGATCCGCCAGCGGGTCGGGACCTTGAAATACGACAGGCGATCCGCGGCGTACTCGCGCAGTTCCGCCTCGGTGGCCGCGGCCCCCGGTCGCAACACCACGACGGCCGCCACCTCCTGCCCCAGATCCTCGTGGGGCGTCCCGATCACCGCGCACTCGAGCACATCGGGGTGTTCGTCGAGGCACTGCTCGATCTCGGTGGGATACACGTTCTCCCCGCCGCGCAGGATCAGATCCGAGCGACGTCCGGTCAGCCGCAGGCGACCGTTCTCGACGAGTCCGTAGTCGCCGGTCCGGAGCCATCGGCCCGGCGCGATCGCCGCAGCGGTGGCGGCCTCGTCCTCCCAGTAGCCGAGCATCACGAACGGGCTGCGCACGCACACTTCACCCTCGACGCCGTCGGGCAGCCACTCCCCGTACGGGTCGCGGATCTCCATGCTCACCGTGATGATCGGACGGCCCAGAGTGCCCGGAAACTGTTCGAGTTCGGGGGCGGTGGCGACGGCGATCGCGGTACTGCACTCGGTGAGTCCGTAACTGTCCACGAGGGCGTTGCGCGCGAACGGCACCTTCTCGCGCAGCCGTTCCTTGAACGCCACCGACGACGGTGCGGACGCCAGCGAGAACGACGTGAGCGACGACAGGTCGTACTTGTCGAGGTCGTCGTGCTCGACCAGGCGGGACGCCATCGTGGGCACCGCTCCCCAGTTGGTGACCCGTTCCCGCTCGACGAGTCGGAGCACGGCGTCCACGTCGAATCCGCCCTGGTGCATGACGACCGCGCCGCCCGTCGCGAGCCGCGGAACCACCAGATTGTGCAGGCTCGCGATGTGGAACAGGGGAGAGGTCAGGAGGTAGCGAAGCGGACTCGGCATCGCCGGATCGACAGGGCGTCCACTGAACTCGCCGACCACGGCATCGCTGAACCGGTGGTAGTCGACGACGGCCAGAATGTTGCGCTGAGAGTGCAACGCTCCCTTGGGTCTGCCGCTCGTGCCGCTGGTGTAGAGGATGGCGGCGGGATCGTCCTCGTCGACGTCGGTGTGCGGCATCGGGGACCCTGCGTACCGCGCGAAGAGCGCGGGCAGATCCTCCTCCATCGTGAGGACCGGAAGGTCGGTGCCGACCGCCGCGAGCGTCTCGGCGCGCTTCGCGTCGGCGACCACCACAGTGGGGCGACTGTGCGTCAGTCCGTACTCGACTTCCCGCGGAACCCACCAGCCGTTCAACCCGACGCTGATGGCGCCGAGCACCTGCGTGGCCCAGAACGCGACCACCCACTCGGGGGTGTTCGCGGCCAGGATCGCCACCCGGTCACCCTTCCGGACGCCGTGGTCGTCGCGCAGCGCCGTCGCGAGGGCCGCGACCGCGGCGGCGTGCTCGGTGTAGGACATGCGGCGGTCGGCGGTCACGAGGTAGTCGCGGTCGCCCCACCGGAGCGACGTGGTGAGGAGTTCGCCCACCGACCGCCCACGGTTCTTCATCACCGGCATCCGGGTGCCGAGCACCGGCTCCTCGACGAGTTCGAACCGGCCACCAGGTCCGGTGAGACGGGACATCACCTGATCCAGGTGCAACTGTGGATCTGTAGGGGCAGTCATCGGGGCGACCTTTCGTCCTCGGGCACTCGTACCGACACAAGATGGCACGCCGTGACGGGCGCCCGGACGTGGTTACCACTCAGCGAGACTGCCGCGATCCGCGACATCCCGGCGCCGTTACGTTCGACAGCGAATCGCAGCTGGAGGAACTCATATGACGATAGATCTCGACCCGCCCACAGTGAAGGTCGATCCGCTCGCCCCGGCCACACTCGGGCCGATCACTCTGCGCAATCGTGTGATCAAGGCAGCGACGTACGAGGGGCTGACCCCGAAGGGGCTGGTCACCGACGAGCTCATCGAATTCCATCGGCAGCCCGCCGCCGGGGGCGTGGGCATGACGACCGTCGCGTACTGCGCGGTCGCCCCCGACGGCCGGACGTCGCCGGGCCAGATCCAGTGGACCGACGAGACGATGCCGGGCCTGCGGAAGCTGACCGACGCCATCCACGACGAGGGCGCGGCAGTGTCGGCGCAGATCGGCCACGCGGGACCGGTCGCGGCCGCGAAGTACATCGGATCCCCGGCGTTGGGCCCGTCCCGCGCGTTCCGGATGACGACCCAGAACTTCTCCAAGCCGGCCTCTATGGCAGACATCGCCCGGATCGTCGAGGCACACGCCAACGCGGCTCGCCGCGCGGTGGAGGCGGGGTTCGACGCCGTGGAGATCCATTTCGGCCACAACTACCTGATCAGCTCGTTTCTCAGCCCGAAGGTCAACAAGCGCACGGACGAGTACGGCGGATCCCTGGCGAACCGCGCCCGGTTTGCGCTCGAGACCGCCCGCGCCGTCCGCGACGCGGTGGGGGACAGGATCGCGATCCTCGCCAAGCTGAACATGGACGACGGTGTGCCCGGGGGCTTCTGGGTGGACGAGGCCATCCAGGTGGCGCGGTGGCTCGAACGGGACGGTTCGCTGGACGCGCTCGAGCTCACCGCGGGCAGTTCCCTGCTGAACCCGATGTACCTGTTCAAGGGCGACGCGCCGCTCCGTGAGTTCGCCGCCGTCATGCCGCAGCCGACGAAACTCGGAATCCGGTTGGTTGGCAAGCACTTCCTGAAGGAATACCCCTATCGTGACGCCTACCTCCTCGAGGACGCCCGCCAGATCAGAGCCGCCGTGACGATGCCGCTCGTCCTACTCGGCGGCATCACCGGCAAGGCGACCATGGACCTCGCGATGGAGGAAGGATTCCAGTTCGTGGCCGTCGCACGGGCACTCCTGCGGGAACCCGACCTCGTCAACCGGATCACGGACGAGACCCACAACCCCGGTCTGTGCATTCACTGCAACAAGTGCATGACGGCGATCTACGGTGGCACCCACTGCGTGCTCCGCGTGCCGTGAGCGTGCATACCGTGTCGACAGGAGAGATGGAGTTGGAACGCACCACGATCGCCGAGATGCTGCTCGACCGGCTGGGTGACGACAGGCTGGGAGTCCGAACCAGGGAACAGGATTGGACCTGGGACGAGGTGGTCCGCGAGAGTGCGGCCCGCGGGGCCGTCGCGTCCTCGTTGCGGCGCGACGGACCGTTCCACGTCGGAGTCCTGCTCGAGAACACCCCCGAGTTCCTGTTCTGGCTGGGCGGCGCCGCGCTCGCCGGCGCCACGATCGTCGGCATCAATCCGACCCGCCGCGGCGCGGAACTCGAGGCCGAGATCCGGTACGTCGACTGCCAGCTGATCGTCACGGACACCGCGGGGAAGGCGCAGCTCGCCGGTCTCGACCTCGGGCTGTCCGACGACCGGTTTCTGCTGGTCGACGATCCGGCCTACACCGAACGCGTCGCGTCCCACACCGTCGAGAGTCCGGCCTGGGATCCCGGGATCGACGCGTCGACGCTGTTCCTTCTGCTGTTCACGTCCGGCACCACCGGCACGTCGAAAGCGGTGCGGTGCAGTCAGGGCCGGCTCGCCCGGCTGGCGTACGCCAACACCGTCAAGTACGGGCACGTGCGCGAGGACGTCGACTACTGCTGCATGCCGCTGTTCCACGGCAACGCGCTGATGGCGCTGTGGGCGCCCGCACTCGCCAACGGCGCCACCGTCTGCCTGCCGCGCAAGTTCTCCGCGTCCGGATTCCTGCCCGACGTCCGGTTCTTCGGCGCCACGTTCTTCACCTACGTCGGCAAGGCGCTGGCGTACCTGATGGCCACACCGGAGCAACCCGACGACCGGGACAACACGCTCGTCCGCGGTTTCGGGACCGAGGCGTCCCCGGAGGACAAGACCGAATTCGTCCGCCGGTTCGGCGCCGAACTGTACGAAGGGTACGGCTCGAGCGAGGGCGCCGGTTCGGTGACGCTCGACCCCGACGCCCCCGACGGTGCGCTCGGCAGACCCGCGAATGAGAACATCGTCATCGTCGACCCCGACACCCGCGCGGAAAAGGCGCGGGCGCGGCTCGACGAGCACGGTCGCGTACTCAACCCGGACGAGGCGATCGGCGAAATGGTCGACAAGGCCGGCGCGTCGCGGTTCGAGGGCTACTACAAGAACGAGGACGCGATCGCGGACCGCATCCGGCACGGTTGGTACTGGACGGGCGACCTCGGGTACGTCGACGAGGCCGGCTTCATCTACTTCGCCGGCCGGAAGGGCGACTGGATCCGCGTGGACGGGGAGAACACCTCGGCGTTGATGGTGGAGCGGATTCTGCGCCGCCACCCGAAAGTGGTCGCCACCGGCGTGTTCGCCGTCCCGGACCCGCGGTCGGGCGATCAGGTGATGGCGGCCGTCGAGGTGTCGGATCCGACCGATTTCGATCCGGCGGAGTTCGCCACGTTCCTCGGTAGCCAGGACGACCTGGGCACGAAGGCCGCACCGCGCTTCGTCCGGGTGTCGACGGACCTGCCGGTGACGGGATCGAACAAGGTGCTCAAACGAACGCTGCAGGAACAGCGCTGGCGTTGCGACGATCCGGTCTTCCGGTGGGTGGGACGCGGTGTTCCCGAGTACCACGAGATGACCGACAGTGAGAAGGCCGCGCTGGAGCAGGAGTTCCACACGCACGGCCGGCAACGATTCCTGCACGTGTGACGGTGAGGGTGACATGAAACTGGGTGTGGTGGTTCCCGTCGAGCTGGGACGGGCGGGCGAGCCCGAATGGATACTCGAATTCGCGAGGGCCGCCGAATCACTCGGATTCGACGAGATCTCCGCCGTCGAGCATTCGGTCGTTATCGCGGACACGGCGAGTGCCTATCCGTACTCGCCCACCGGCAAGTCGCACCTGCCCGACGACTGCAGCCTGCCGGACCCGCTGGAACTGCTGTCGTTCGTCGCCGGCGCCACGACGACCCTGGGACTCGCGACGGGAGTGCTGGTGCTGCCCAACCACCACCCGGTGGTGCTGGCGAAGCGTCTCGCCACCCTGGACCGGCTGTCCGCGGGGCGTCTCCGCATCTGCCTCGGTCTCGGCTGGATGCGCGAGGAGATCGAGGCCTGCGGCGGCGACTTCGACCGGCGCGGCGCGGTCGCCGACGAGGCGATCGCGGTGATGCGGGCGCTGTGGTCGGGTACCGGCGCCGTCGACTTCGCGGGTGAACACTTCTCCTTCCGCGGTGCCCAGAGCTGGCCCAAACCCCACCGGAATTCGGGAGTGCCGCTCTTCATCGGCGGACACAGCCCGGCGGCCGCACGGCGGGCCGGGCGGCTCGGCGACGGGTTCCAGCCGCTCGGCCTGGCCGGCGACGACCTGGACCGGGCGATTTCCCGGATGCGGGCGGCGGCAGCGGACGCCGGCCGCGATCCCGCCGACGTCGACCTCGTGCTGGGTGCCACGCTGCCGCGGCTGGACGAGGCCACACTCGACCGGTCCCGGGACCTGGGCGCGAATCGGCTCGTGCTGTCGGCGTCCCGGCACGCGCAGTCCCTCGGCCAGGTCATCGACGAGATGGCCGCCTGCTCGGCGCGGTTGGGGCTCAGTCCGGCACGGTGACCGGCAGGTCCTCGCTGAAGTCGACGATCAGTTCGCGCCGGGAGAACTGCCAGCCGGTGTCGCCGAGCACGTACCGGTCGTGGTAGCGCAACGCGATCCGGTTGTCGCGGAATCCGTTTCGTCCGGCATAGACGTGGTGTGCCGTGCAGTACGTCTCGCCCGACGCCGTCGACCCGTCCACGTCGATCACCTGCTGGTGCACGACGTGCCGGGTGGACTGCAGATGCGAGACCGCGTCCACGACGGCGGACGCGAGCACGCCGCTGCCGCGGAGTTCCGTTGCCGCGCCGGTGCCCGTCAACGCGGGCGGGAGGACGAACGTCGCGTCGGGGTCGAACAACGCCGCGAGCGTCGCCGCCTCGCGCCGGTCGACGGCCCGCGCATAGCGGGCGGTGAGTTCGGTGAGAGCGAATCCGGTGGCCATTCCACCATTCCAGCGGACGTGCGGCATCGGCGACAGCCGCCTCCCGCTGACCGAGACATCGGCACCGAGGCGTGGGAGTGCTGGTTAGCGTCCAGAACACCCGTGGCGACAGCCACGAACAGGTTTGAGGAGAACGCCGATGGATGTGAGGGAATCGCCCGGGCAGCGGGAACTCCGGCGGGAGTTGCGCGCCTATTTCGCGGCGCTGTTGCCGGAGGAGACGCGGCGGACCGCGGGTGAGGAGGGTGTGGGCGGAGAGCATTTCCGCGACATCGCGCGGCTGCTGGGCAAGGACGGCTGGCTGGGTGTCGGCTGGCCGGTGGAGTACGGCGGACAGGGACGGTCGATCGAAGACCAATTCGTGTTCTTCGACGAGGTGCAACGCGCCGGACTGCCGTTCCCGTTCGTCACCGTCAACACGGTCGGCCCCACCCTGATGAAGTACGGCACCGAGGAGCAGAAGGCGCGGTTCCTTCCCGGAATCCTGGCCGGCGACATCGTCTTCGCCATCGGCTACACCGAACCGGAAGCCGGCACCGACCTCGCCTCGCTGCAGACCCGGGCCGTGCGCGACGGGGACACGTGGGTGGTCGACGGCAACAAGATCTTCACCAGTGGCGCCAACACGGCCGACTACGTGTGGCTGGCGTGCCGCACCGATGCGGATGCCCCCAAGCACAAGGGCATCTCGATCCTCATCGTTCCCACCGACGATCCAGGCTTCAGCTGGTCACCGATCCACACCGTGGGCGGGCTGACGGTCACGTCGACCTACTACAGCGGGATCAGGGTCGGCGATCAGGACGTCGTGGGCGACGTCGACGGCGGGTGGCAGCTGATCACCGCGCAGCTCAATCACGAACGCATCGGGCTCGCCGCGCTCGGCGGCCGCACGCTCGGCCTGTGGCACCAGGTCCTCGACTGGGCCGGGCAGAACGGGGCACTCGACACTCCGTGGGTGCAGATGGACTTCGCGCGCACGCACGCGAAGCTCGAGGCGATGCGACTACTGAACTGGAAGATGACCGCCGCGGTCGCGCGGGATGCGTTGTCGGGGGCCGACGCCGGCGCCACCAAGACGTACGGCACCGAAACCCACGTCGACGTCTATCGCACGCTGCTCGGGATCCTCGGTGCCGCCGGACGGCTGCGTCCGGGTTCGCCGGGCGCGATCCTCGCCGGCCAGATCGAACAGATCTCGCGTCAAAGCGTGGTGAACACGTTCGGCGGCGGCGTCAACGAGGTGCTCCGCGACATGGTCGGCACCCTCGGCCTCGGACTCGCCCGCGAGACGAGGGTGAAATGAGCGAACTCCTCACCCGGCTCCGCGCCTTCGAGGGACGGACGATCGTCCCGGCCACCTGGGGTCCCGACCCGGTGAACACGCCCATGATCCGGCACTGGGCCGAGGCGATGGGCGACACGAGCCCGGTCTACCTCGACGACGACGCCGCGCGCGCCACCGGCCGCGGCGGCGCCGTCGCACCCGCCCAGATGCTGCAGGTGTGGACGATGCGCACATTCGCCGACAAGATGTCCGGCGCCGACCCGTCACCGGTCTGGACGGAACTGATCGCCACACTCGACGAGGCGGGATTCACGTCCGTCGTCGCCACCGATTCCGACCAGGAATACTTCGCCGAACTGCGCCCCGGCGACCGGGTGAGCACGACCGAGGTGGTCGAGTCCGTCTCCGCGGAGAAGCAGACCGGTCTCGGTGCCGGACATTTCGTCACCACCCTCAAGACGTACCGCAACGGCGACGGCGAGATCGTCGGAACCCAGCGGTGGCGGACACTCCGATTCCGGCCTGCCGAACGTCCGGCCCCGCGCCCGCTTCGCCCGCGGCCCGCTCTCAACGACGACAACGCCTTCTGGTTCGCGGCCGCACGCGAGCACCGCCTCGTCATTCAGCGGTGCACGAGCTGCGGTGTGCTGCGGCACCCGACCGGACCGATGTGTGGGGAGTGCCGCTCCATCGAGTGGGACACCGTCGACGCGTCGGGGCGGGGCACCGTCTACACGTTCGTCGTCAATCACCACCCGAAGATCGATGCCTTCGACTACCCACTGATCGTCGCGGTGATCGAACTCGAGGAAGGCACCCGCCTGATCGCCAACATGACAGGCGTCGAACCCGGTCACGTGCACATCGGAATGCCCGTGGAACTGGACTGGATCGACGCCGACCCGGAACTCACACTTCCCGCGTTCCGGCCCGCTGCATCGGAGGACCACTGATGGATTTCACATTCGGCGAGGAGCAGGAAGCGGTGCGCGGACTGGCCGCGGACGTGTTCGCTGCCACGTCGCGACCCGAGCGGATCAAGGACGTCGAATCGAGCGCCGACCGGATCGACCGGGAACTGTGGCGCGAACTGGCCACCACCGGGCTGCTCGGCATCGCCCTGCCCGAGAATCTCGGCGGCGGCGGCATGGGACTCGCCGAACTGTACGTCCTGCTCGAGGAGCAGGGCCGGACCGTGGCGCCGGTTCCGTTGTGGCCACACATGCTCGGCGCGCTCGCGATCGCCGAGTTCGGGACGCCGGACCAACGCGCCGCGCTGGTCCCCGCGGCGGCCGACGGCGGCCTGATCCTCACGGTCGGGCTCGAGGAGTTCGGACCGTACGTCGCGGGCGATCCGGCGACGACGGCACGCGAGGTGGACGGCCGGTGGCAGGTGCACGGCGCCAAGGCCGCGGTGCCCGTGGCGCACCTGGCCGAACGCCTCCTCGTCTCCGCGACCACACACAGCGGTCCGGCGCTGTTCCTGGTGCGCCCGGGGGCCGCGGGCGTGACTGCGCAGCAGGCGGAGTCGACCACGCACGAGATCTGCGCGAACGTCACGTTCGACGCGGCGCCCGCGGAACCGGTCGGCCCGGCGGACGGTAGCGCGGTGCGGTGGCTGATCGAACGAGCGGAACTGGCGGTCGCTGCCCTGCAACTGGGCGTGGGGGAAGGCGCGGTGCGTCAGGCCGTCACGTACCTCAACGGGCGCACCCAGTTCGGCCGCCCGCTTGCGACGTTCCAGGCCGTCACCCATCAGCTCGCGGACTGTTACATCGACCTCGAGGCCATGCGGGTGACGCTGTGGCAGGCCGTGTGGCTCCTCGCGAGCGGGGAAGATCCGGGAACCGCTGTGCTGGTCGCGAAATGGTGGGCGACCGACGGCGGGCAGCGGGTCGTCCACCGCACCCAGCACGTGCACGGCGGAATCGGCGTCGACACCGACTACCCGGTGCACCGGCACCTGCTGTGGGGCAAACAGCTCGCCGCCACCCTCGGCGGAGCCGGCTCTGACCTGGCACGTCTGGGCGCGCAGCTGGCGGCCGGGGTCGAGGTGGTCGCATGACCGCGACCGTCGGCGCCACGACCTACGACGCCGTCACGATCGGCGACCGGCTGCCGGAGTTGGTGATACCGCTGACCCGCACCCTGATCGTCGCCACCGCCCTCGCCACCCGCGACTTCCAGGACGTCCACCACGACCCGGCGCTGGCGGTGGAGAGGGGGTCGAAGGACGTGTTCATGAACATCCTCACCACCAACGGGCTGGTGGGGCGGTTCGTCACCGACTGGGCCGGACCGGGCCCGTCGCTGCGCCGGATCGCGGTGAAGCTCGGTGCCCCCAACTACCCCGGCGACGCGATGACCCTGACCGGAGAGGTGGTCGCGAAGGACGACGGCCTCGTCACCGTGAAGATCCGCGGCGCGAACAGCCTCGGTGATCACGCCACCGGCACCGTCGTCGTCGCCTGGCCTGCACGAGGAGACCTGTGACCAGCCCCCTGTCGGGCGCCGCCGCCATCGTCGGCATCGGCGCCACCGAATTCTCCAAGCACTCGGGACGAAGCGAACTGCAACTGGCGTGCGAGGCGATCGTCGCCGCACTCGCCGACGCGGGCATCGACCCGTCCGAGGTCGACGGACTGTCCACGTACACCGCGGAGATGAACGGGGAGGTGCTCGTCGCCCGCAACACGGGCATCGGTGAGCTGAAGTTCTTCTCCCGCACCGGTTACGGCGGCGGCGCCGCGTGCGCCACGGTCCAGCAGGCGGCGATGGCCGTCGCCACGGGCATCGCGGACGTCGTCGTCTGCTACCGCGCGTTCAACGAACGGTCCGGTGTGCGTTACGGACTCGGGCAGCACGACCGCCCGATGGACAGCACCGCGGACCGGGCGGCGTACGCCTGGCTGACCCCGCAGGGACTGTCGACGCCCGCCCAGTGGGTGGCGATGTTCGCCCGTCGGTACATGCATCGGTACGGCGCCACGAGTGAGGACTTCGGCCGGGTCGCGGTCGTCGCACGCAAGCACGCCGCCGACAACCCCGCCGCCTGGTTCCACGGGCGGCCCATCACCCTCGACGACCACCAGAAGTCGCGGTGGATCGCCGAACCGCTGCACCTGCTGGACTGCTGCCAGGAAACCGACGGCGGCCAGGCCCTCGTCGTCGTCTCCGCCGAACGCGCGAAGGACCTCCGCACCATCCCGGCGATCGTCAAGGCCGCCGCGCAGGGCTCGGGCAAGGACCAGCACATGATGGCCAGTTACTACCGGCCCGACATCACCGGAATACCCGAAATGGGCCTCGTGGCCAGGCAACTCTACCGGCAGAGCGGTCTCACGCCCGACGACGTCTCGGCGGCGATCCTCTACGACCACTTCACTCCGCTCGTCCTCCCGCAACTCGAGGAACTCGGGTTCTGCGACCCGGGCGAGGCGAAGGACTTCATCCGGGACGGCAACCTCGAGGTCGGCGGCCGACTCCCGGCGAACACCCACGGCGGCCAGATCGGCGAGGCCTATCTGCACGGCGTCAACGGGATCGCCGAGGCGGTTCGCCTGATCCGGGGAACGTCGACCACCCAACCGGACGGCATCGGCAACGTGCTGGTGACCGCGGGCACCGCCGTGCCCACCAGCGGCCTGATCCTGGGCAGAGAGGACTGATCATGACGACAACCGAGCGCACGACGGCAGGAGCGTGGCGAGGGACCGACCTCGGCACCCGCACCGTGAGGTACGACGAGCGCGACGCCATCCTGTACGCACTGTCGGTGGGTGCGCGGGCCACCGAACTGGACCTCGTCTTCGAGGAGCGTCTGCGGGTGCTGCCGACGTTCGCTCTCACCCTGGCACAGTGGGCGCCGGACGAACTGGGGTCGCGGGGCGCCTTCGACACGAAGACGGCGCTGCACGGATCGCAGGAACTGGCGGTGCTCGCGCCGCTTCCGCGTCGCGGTGAGATCGCGTTGTCGGCGTCGGTCGGCGAGGTGTGGGACAAGGGTTCGGCGGCCGTGTTCGAGGTGCGCGTCGAGTCCGAGTTCTTCGTCGCCACCTGGTCGTTGTTCGCGCCCGGTGCCGGCGGTTTCGGTGGCGATCGCGGTCCCGCGAAACCGGCTCGGCCCGGGGGGGAACCGGTCTCGACGACTGTGCTGCAGACCGCGGCGAACCAGGCGGCGCTGTACCGGCTGACCGGCGACCGGCACCACATCCACATCGACCCGGCGGCGGCCGAGCGGATCGGGCAGCCCCGGCCGATCATGCACGGGCTGTGCACCCTCGCCGCGAGCACGCTGGAACTCGCGCGGGCGCTGGACGTCCACCCGGCCGACCTCGTCCGGCTGGAGGGACGGTTCGCCGCACCGGTCTACCCGGGCGACGCGCCGTCGTTGCGGGCGTGGGGTGATGCGGGTGATGCGTCGTTCGAACTCGTCCGGGACGACCGGCCGCTCATCGCCGGCGCTCGCGCCGCATTCGGCTGACCGCACGTTCGTCCTTTCGTCGCCGAATGTCACATCGGCGCAGTTCAACTGAACCGATGTGACATTCGGCGAGGAGGTCAGGAGTGGGTGGCGAGATACCGCGCGGGATACTCGCCGCCGCCGTGGACGGCGAGATCCGCGCCGCTCACGTACGACGCCTGCGCGCTCGCCAGGAACAGGCAGGCGTCCGCGATGTCGGACGGCACCGCCATCCGCCCCATCGGCAGGGTCCGGGTGACGGCGGCGCCGCCGTCGTCACCGTAGACGGACGCCGCGCTCTCGGTGCGGATGAGACCCGTGGTGATGTGGTTGATGCGGACCTTCGGAGCCCACTCGAGCGCAAGCGCTTTCGTCAGAACCAGCAGGCCGGCCTTCGCGGCGCTGTACGCGGCGGTGCCGGGTTGCGGATCGTGGGCGGAGACGCTGCCGATGTTGACGATGGCACCGCCGTCGGACTGCTGTTGCATCACCGCGTTGGCGGCCTGGGCAACGGTGAAGGGCGCCAGCAGATTCAGCGCGACGATCTTCTCGACGAACCGCGGCGAGACGGTGGCCGCGTCGGCGTCGGGCGAACCACCCGCATTGTTGACGAGGACGTCGAGGCGGCCGAACCGCGCGACGGCCTCGTCGATCAGAGCGGCGGCGTCGGCATGGTCGCGGACGTCGGTCGCGCGGAACGCGGCGGTGCGCTCACCGCGCGCGGGCAGCGTGTCCGGTGCGGTCCGGCCGCACACGAGCACGTTCGCACCCGCGGCAAGAAACGATTCGGCGACGACGAAACCGATGCCCTTGGTTCCGCCGGTCACGACGACGGTGCGGCCACTGAAATCGAGAGGAGGGGGGATTGTCACGGGAAACCTTCGGAGTGAGGGAGCGCGAGGAGAACTGGCGCTCGAACGAGATCGGGTGAATCGGCACGAAGCCGAGAACAAGCAAATGCTTGGTTCGATAGTAGGGGAACGGGAGTGGACATGGGCAAACTCGACGGCAAGGTCGCGCTGATCACGGGTGCGGGTCAGGGGATCGGGCAGGGAATCGCCCTGGCCCTCGCCCGGGAGGGCGCGGCGATCGCCGTCGCCGGCCGGACCGAATCGAAACTGCACGGCACGTGCGAGCGACTCGCCGAACTCGGCGCCCGCGGCGAACCGGTGGTGTGCGACGTCAGCAGGCGCGCGGACATCGAGTCCGCCGTCGAGCGGACCGTGGACGTGTTCGGCGGCGTCGACATCCTGGTCAACAACGCCAACGACTGCACACCGGGACCGATCCTGTCGGTGATCGACGAGGAGTACGAGCGGTCCTTCGCGACGGGACCACTCGCGACGCTGCGCATGATGCAGTCGTGCCATCCGCACATGAAGTCGCGCGGTGGCGGCGTGATCGTCAACCTCGTCACGTCGGCGGCCGTGCGCTGGGACGCGAGCAACTACGGCGCCTACGGCTCGATCAAGGAGGGGATGCGTTCGCTGACCAGGTCGGCGGCGTGCGAGTGGGGCCGGGACGGCATCCGGGTGCTGTCCGTGGCCCCGCACGCCAAGAGTCCGGCCCTCGCGCGGTGGATGGAGCGGAACCCGGACGAGGCGGCGGAGTTCGTGGCGGGCATCCCGCTCGGACGCGTCGGCGACGCCGAAACCGACATCGGGCGCGCCGTCGTGTTCCTGGTGAGCGACGACGCCGGGTACCTCACCGGGGCCACCATCCCCCTGGACGGCGGGCAGTCCCGTTGGGGGTGACGGCGATGATCCGGGTCCCGCACAGCGGGAAGAGCTGCGGCCGCCGCCGTCGATGTGCACTAGTTTCGGCAGGATCGAATTACCGTAGCGAGAGGGCACCGTCGCGATGACGACCGTTGAAACACCACGCAGTTCGCGATCAGTAGTGGTCACCGTGGCCGCTGTCGTGGAGGAGACGTCCGACGCCCGGTCGCTGGTGTTCGACGTCCCCGACGAGCGTCGGCACGAATTCGCCTACAAGCCCGGGCAGTTCCTGACGTTGCGCATCCCGAGCGACCGGACGGGATCCGTCGCCCGGTGCTACTCGCTGGCCAGTTCGCCGTTCACCGACGACCTGCCGAAGGTGACGATCAAACGCACCGCAGGCGGGTACGGTTCGCACTGGTTGTGCGACAACGTCGGCGTCGGCGACCGCATCGAGGTCCTGCCTCCCGCGGGCGTGTTCACTCCGGCCAGCCTGGACGAAGACCTGATCCTGTTCGCCGCGGGCAGCGGAATCACCCCGGTGATGTCGATCCTCAAGTCGGCGCTCAGCGAAGGCAACGGGAAAGTCGTTCTGGTGTACGCGAACCGGGACGAGAAGTCGGTCATTTTCGCCGACGAGTTGCGGGAGCTCGCGGCCCGCCACGAACACCGGCTGACCGTAGTCCACTGGCTCGAGAGCGTGCAGGGCCTGCCGACACCGCGCCAGCTGGCGAATCTGTCGGACCGGTTCCGGGATCACCGCGCCTACCTGTGCGGACCGCGTCCCTTCATGGACGCGATCCACGAGTCGCTCGCACTCGCCGGCGTCCCGCGCGACCGGGTGCACGCCGAGGTGTTCACCTCCCTGTCCGGGGATCCGTTTGCAGAGGTTGTGGTCGAGGAACTGCCGGACACGGAAGCGGGAACGTCGACGGTCGAGGTGCAACTCGACGGCGAAGCGCACAACCTGAGCTGGCCGCGCCAGGCGACACTGGTCGACGTCATGCTGTCGAAGGGCCTCGACGTCCCCTTCTCGTGCCGCGAGGGCGAATGCGGTTCCTGCGCATGCACGGTGGTCCAGGGAGAGGTGGACATGGACAACGCGTCGATCCTCGATCCCGAGGACATCGCGAGCGGCTACATCCTCGCGTGCCAGGCCCGCCCCGTCAGCGAGCACGTGCGGATCGAGTTCTGATCGACGCCGGTATTACTTCTCGGTCTGCGCGGCCGCGGCGCGGGCATTGAGGTCGGCGAGGCGGATCGGGTAACGGGGTGGGCGATCGACGATCACCTCCCGGGTGACGGTGAGGTCGCGGTCGACGTGGAGCAGTTCGCCCGACTGCAGCGGCGTCCAGCCGGGATCCTCGTCCATCTGCTCGCTGGCGACGACCACCGCCGGATGCTCGGCGAGATGCTCGGACCTGGCACGGATCCGGCCGGGAGTGCTCGCGTGCTGGAGGTGGCGACCACCGCTCGGACCGCCCGCGCGCCGCTCGAGGAAAAGCAGGTCGTGGGTGTCTGGGTACCGTAGCGCCCACAGTTCGCCGGGTGTGGTCAGCAGGATGTTGAGCGCGTAGATCGGCACGTTGTCGGCCAGCCATCGGGCGGCCGAGGTGATGCCGGCGGTGACGTCGCCGCCGTTCCTGCCGATGTGACTGGTCACGAGGGCGAAGACGCGTTCGGAGTCGGTGTCGCCGTGAACGAGCGCGAGGTCGGGGCCCAGTTCCGCCTCGAGTTTCGGCAGGTCCTCGACCACGCCGTTGTGGGCGAAGACGCGACCGTCCTGGGCGAACGGATGGGTGTTCTGGGGAAGCAGGTCACCCGTGGTCGCGAAACGGATGTGCGCGACGAACGTGGCCGAATACCGATGCTTCGCCTCCTGCGCGAACTCTGTGTCCTCGTATGCGGCGAGCGGTTGCTTCTCCACCATCGGAGTTCCGTCCTCCGCGAACGTGCCGAGTCCGGTGCCGTCCGGCTCGCGGTGACTCTGCTGCGCCAGGCTGTCCGGGGCGTCCAGCAGCCAGAACGAGGCGCGGACGCGATGAGGGGCGGCGGACAACCCGAACAATCGGCACATGATTTCCCTCTCGGATGGGACGGATCAGCGGTAGTCCGGGTTGGCGAAGTCGGGGCGGCAACCCGCATCCCACTCCGAACGTTGATTTCCGTACGCGGGGAACCCGCCGGCCTGCTTCAGCATCGCGGCGACGTGCATCAGGTTGTACGTCATGAACGTGGTGTTGCGGTTGGTGAAATCGTTCTCCGGGCCGCCCGACCCTTCGTCGAGATACGAGGGGCCCGGGCCGGCCTCACCGATCCATCCGGCGTCTGCCTGCGGTGGGATCACGTATCCGAGATGCTGGAGGCTGTAGAGGACGTTCATCGCGCAATGCTTGACACCGTCCTCGTTGCCGGTGATCAGACAACCCCCGGCGCGCCCGTAGTAGGCGTACTGGCCGTGGTCGTTGAGAATCGACGAGCAACCGTACAGTCGCTCGATCACCTGCTTCGTGACGGAACCGTTGTCGCCGAGCCAGATCGGACCGGCCAGGACCAGGATGTCGGCGTCCAGCACCCGCTGAAACAGTGGGGGCCATTCGTCGCTCGGCCATCCGTGCTCGGTCATGTCCGGGTACACGCCGGTCGCGATGTCGTGGTCCACCGCCCGGATCTGGTCGACCGAGACCCCTTCCTGCTCCATCAGGCCGACACTGCGGTCGATCAGCCCCTGGGTGTTGCTCACTTCGGGAGACCGCTTCAGGGTGCAGTTGACGAACAGGGCACGCAGACCGCTGAAACGGGGGGTCCCGTCCTGCGGCGACGGATCGGTCATCAGTCCTCCCACGAAAAGAGTCCGGAAGTCCACGATATGCCGCGGCGGACCCTGTTCGTGGCAGAAGAGTCCGCCCGGTCCGGGGCGATCCCGGACCGGGCGGACCCGGGTGTTCTCAGCCCAGCGCGGAGATCGCCTTCGCGACGCCCTCGCCGTAGGCCGGGTCGCACTGGGTGCAGTTGTCGATGTGCCGCTGCACGACCTGCTGCGACGCGCCGTTGATGGCCCGCGCGGTGTTCTCGAACAACACCTGCTTCTGCTCGTCGCTCATGTTGTTGAACAACACGCGCGGCTGCGAGAAGTAATCGTCGTCGTCCTCGCGGAAGTTGAACCGGTCGGCGAACGCGCCCACGCCCTGCGCGGGATCGCGGTACCGGCTCTGCTCCTGCCACTTGCCGTAGCTGTTCGGCTCGTAGTGCAGGGTGCCACCGTTGTTGCCGTCGACCCGCATGGCACCGTCGCGGTGGAAGTTGCTCACCGGGCAACGGGCCGCGTTGACCGGGATCTGGTAGTTGTTCACACCGAGGCGGTAGCGCTGCGCGTCACCGTAGGAGAACAACCGGCCCTGGAGCATCTTGTCCGGGGAGAAGCTGATGCCGGGCACGACGTGCGCAGGGTTGAACGCTGCCTGTTCGACCTCGGCGAAGTAGTTGTCGGGGTTGCGGTTGAGTTCCCATTCGCCGACCTCGATGAGCGGGTAGTCGGCCTTCGGCCACACCTTCGTCAGGTCGAACGGGTGGTAGGGGACCGTGTCGGCGTCGGCCTCGGGCATGATCTGCACGCACAGCTTCCACTTCGGGAAATTGCCGGCCTCGATGGCGTCGAAGAGGTCCCGCTGGTGGCTCTCGCGGTCGGCGCCGACCAGGGCCTCGGCCTCGGCGTCGGTGAGGTTCTCGACACCCTGCTGCACGCGGTGGTGGAACTTCACCCAGAAGCGTTCGCCCTCGGCGTTGATGAAACTGAAGGTGTGCGAACCGAATCCGTGCATGTGCCGGTACGACGAGGGGATGCCGCGGTCACTCATCACGATGGTGACCTGGTGCAGCGACTCGGGCAGCGACGTCCAGAAGTCCCAATTGTTGTCGGGGCTCCGCAGATTCGTGCGAGGGTCACGCTTGACGGCGTGGTTGAGGTCGGGGAACTTCAGCGGGTCGCGGAAGAAGAAGACCGGGGTGTTGTTGCCGACGAGGTCCCAGTTGCCTTCTTCGGTATAGAACTTGACCGCGAAGCCGCGGATGTCGCGCTCGGCGTCGGCGGCGCCGCGTTCACCGGCGACGGTGGAGAAGCGGGCGAACAGCTCGGTCTTCTTGCCGACCTCGGAGAAGATCTTCGCGCTGGTGTACCGGGTGATGTCGTTCGTGACGGTGAACGTTCCGTACGCCCCGGAACCCTTGGCGTGCATGCGACGTTCCGGAATGACCTCGCGGTCGAAATGTGCGAGCTTCTCGAGGAACCAGACGTCCTGCAGCAACTGCGGCCCGCGTGGCCCGGCGGTCACGACGTTCTGGTTGTCGGGCACGGGTGCGCCTACGGCCGTGGTGAGCTTGTCGCTGGTGTTCGCAGTGGTCTCTCGGCTCACAGTGGATCCCTTCGTTGCTGGCTGTCGCTCTGGGTTTTCTGGAACTGACTGTCGGGCAAGAGGCTTCGCCGACGGGCAGTCGACGTGGCGGATCGAACCACACTCACGGCGTGCGACGTGGTGGTGGTCGCCTCCCGCCCTCGTGTGTGTTCACGGTCACACTGCACCACCGTTTCTTGAATTAGTCAAGAAAGCGCGGGCTAACTTTCGATCGGGGTCGCCGTCTCCAGCGCCGCAACCAGGAACTCTTCCGGAACATTCGGCCAGTCGGACTGCCAGCGGCCGGCCCGCCTGTCCTCGAGGAGAGCCGTCAGCGCGGGCACCATGCGCGGCCCGCCGTCGATCAGATAGCGCACGAAGCCGATTCGTGCACACGTCGCTGCGATGGACGCGAGCACCGGCTTGGCCTCGTCGACCCGGCCCGCCGCGACCAGGCATGCGACGAGCAGGCGACTGGCCTGCATGGCCGCCCTCGGCCGGCTCTCCCGTTCGACCCGGCGCACCCATTCCTCGGCGCGGCGACACGCGACGTCGGGCTCGACGGCCGACTGCTTCCGGATCTCGGTGGCGTCGTCGAGCTGCGCAACGATCTCGGCGAAACCGAAATCGGGTACCCGGGTCGCCTTCCCGTCACCGGCCGCCGGCTGGGGTGACGCGGGCAGACCGAGCCGGACTCGCTCGTTCTCGACCCGGGCCCGCAGCCGGGGAAGTCCCAGCGACGCCGCCGCGGACGCACCCTCGTCGAGGTGGCGGGCAGCGGACACGACGTCGCCACGCCCCGCCTTCAGTCGCGCGCCCGTGACGAAGCGGGCGATCATGAAATCGACTATGCCGCCCTCGGGCCCGAGCTCGTAGCTCTCGTCGAGGAGTCGTTCGGCCTCGTCGAGATGGCCCAGTTCGTACATCAGCTCGCCGAGGAGTGCGCCTGCAAGTCGTGCGGCATGCGAGTGGGTGCCTGCCGACTTCGTCGCGGTCTGCACGGCCAGCCGGAAGTTGTCCTCGGCCGCGGCGATGTCGAGTTGTTCCATCGCGGCGATGCCGGCGAAGCTGTACCCGTACATCGTGCTGAACGGTCCGACGGTCCGCTGGTGGTACCCGGTCGCCCACTCCTGCAGGCGGCGCGCCTCCACGAAATCGAATTGGGCGATCGCGACGGCGGATGCGAGATTCGACCCCGCCGAAACCACCCACGCGCGTAAGGTTTCCGGGCGGGCCAGGCATTCGGCGATGAGGTCGGGGACTCCGGCGATGCGATCGGACGACACCGCGATCACGGCGCGGACGATGTCGGCCTCGACTCGGATGTCCGCCTGCTCGGTGTCACTCAGTGTCGAGGACTCGAGGGCCGACGCGACCAACGACAGCGACCGCAGCGTCGGCGCCACCCGTTGCAGGAGGATGTTCGCCCACGCGACCGCGATCTGGATGCGGGGACTGGACTCGACCAGCGGCCGCGGCAACTTGTCGACGAGGCCGAGCAGCGCAACCATCCGCGAGTGCTCCACCAGGTACATGCCCTGCTCCTCGACCACCGCGACGGCCACGTCGCGATCGCCCGCCGCCAACGCGTGATCCACTGCGTCGCTGACGTAGTGGTGGTCGGCGAACCAGTGCGCGGCCGCGCGGTGCAGGTCCGCGATGCGCGACGGATGATCGCGTTCGAGGCGCCGGCGGAGGTACTCGGCGAACAGATGGTGGTATTCGAACCACTCCCGGTCCTCGTCGAGGCTGCGCAGGAACAGGTCGCGCGATTCGACCTGCTCGAGCAGGGCCTGACCGCGGGTCACGTTCGCCAGCACGCAGGCGAGGTCGCCGCACACCCGCTCGGTGACGGACGTGGCCAGCATGAAGTCGAGCAGCGCAGGCTCGAGCGTGCTGAGCACGTTCTCCGCCAGGTACTCTCCGATCGCGTGGTGCCGGCCCGACATGTGCCGGATGAGGTCGCCGGGATCGGTGCGATCACGCAGCGACAGCGACGCCAGTTGCAGCGCCGCCACCCACCCGTCCGTGGTCTCCTCCAGTGCCTCCACGTCGGAGTCCTCCAGGTGCAGTCCACCGAGGTCGACCAGGAACCGCTGTGACTCGGTGATGTCGAAGCGCAAAGCCACGGAATCGATTTCGACGAGCTCGTCACGCACCCGCATCTTGGCCAGCGGAAGCCCTGCCTGGCTTCGGCTGCTCACCACCATCTGCAGGTGGTGGCAGCCGTTCTCCAGGATGAAGTCCATCGCGGCGATCGTGTCCGGCGACGTGACGCGATGCCAGTCGTCGATCATCACCACCACGTGACGCCTGCTGTCGTGGACCTGATTCACCAGCGAGGTCAGCACATACCGTTCCGCTTCGGCGCCGTTCTCGTCGAGCGCCTGCCCCAGCTCGTCCGCCAGGGTCGGCTCGGCCCGGCGGATCGCCTCGACGAGATGGGACAGGAACCACACGACGTTGTTGTCGTCGTTGTCCACCGTCAGCCAGGCGACGGCGGCGCCGTCCTCGATCAGCACGTCGCGCCACTGGGCCGCTACCGTGCTCTTCCCGAAGCCGGCGGGCGCGTGGATGAGCGTCAACCGCCTCCTCTGACCCATTCGGAGCAGATCCAGGAGGCGGGTGCGCTCCACCAGGGACCGCATCGGGGTCGGCGGCCGGAAGCGGGCCGCGGCGCTCGGCGGGGTGGCACCCGACCGCCGCCGGTAGCTGCGACTGTGCCCGGACGTCGAGGACTGCGTGGTCGGCGTCGACGTGTGCTCGGTGCGCGGAAACTCGTCGGCCGCGGCGGGGAGCGCCATCTCGTCGACATCGAGCCCGTGCCTGCGCTCGATGTCGCGGAGTTCCTGGCCGAACTCCGCGGCCGAAGCCGGGCGGTCGGTCGGTTCCTCGGACATGGCGCGCTCGACGGCCGCGCACACGTCGTCGGGAATGTCCTCGCCCCGCAGGTCCGGAACCGGTTGCGTCGCGATACGGAGGAACTGCGCGACGAGCCGCTCCCCGCTCCGCCGCTCGAACGCGGCATGCCCGGTGAGCAGGCAGAACAGGGCGGCGCCCAGGCTGTACACGTCGGAGGCCGCGGACGGTGCGTCACCCCGGAGGACCTCCGGCGCCGTGAACGCGGGCGAACCGGTGATCATGCTCGACGTGGTCTCGAATCCGCCCGTGACCCGCGCGATGCCGAAGTCCGTGAGCTGCGGTTCGCCGTATCCGGTGAGCAGGATGTTGGCGGGTTTCACGTCGCGGTGCAGGGTACCGAGCCGGTGCGCCGTCTCCAGAGCGCCCGCCAGCTTCACACCGACGCGCAGCGTTTCACTCCACGGCAGCGGCCCTTCACGGCGAATCCAGGCGTCCAGCGAATTGCGCGAGTGGTACGGCATCACGATGTACGGCCTGCCGCTGCGCGTCACCCCGGACTGCAGGATGTCGACCACGTGGGGATGCCCCGACAATTTTCCCATCGCACGCTGCTCCCGCAGGAAGCGTTCGCGGTCCTCGCCGTCCAGATCGGAGGACAGCACCTTGATCGCGACCGTGCGGTCGAGCGCTGTCTGAAGGCAGCGGTAGACGACCCCGAACCCTCCCCGGCCGATCTCGCGGGCGTCGTCGAATCCTTCCGACGACAGTTCCGCGACGATGTCGGTCACGACGATCCGCTTGGTAGCCTGCGGATCCGAGTCGGTCGGCCCGGAACTGCTTCCCGGGTGTCGTGGCACACTCAATGAAATCACCTTCTCGGTGCACTGACGCCAGCATATCGCGGTCGCACGACACAGAGAGCGGTGTTCGAGAACGAGTAGACCCGAGGAGAATTCGACGGTGACGGATACCGGCATTGCGGCAGCGGACACGAGCCTGGCCGAGCGGACCCTGGCCCAGCTCCTCGACGCGCGGATCAGTTGCAGGGCTTACCTACCGACGCAGGTGCCGCGCGAGGTGATCGAGCGGATCCTCGAGCTCGCCCAGCAGACACCGTCGTGGTGCAACACGCAGCCATGGCAGGTCGCGATCACCGAGGGGGAGGGGACCGAGCGGTTCCGTTCCGGGCTGGCGGAGTACGTCCGCACCCACCCGCAGGAGTCCGACTTCGAGTGGCCCCGCGAATACGTCGGCGAGCACAAGCAACGCCGCCGGGAGTGCGCCATGCAGCTGTACTCCAGCGTCGGCATCGCGCCCGGCGACCGGGCCGCGTCGGCCGAGCAGACGATGAAGAACTTCGACCTGTTCGGCGCGCCGCACGTCGCGATCGTCACCACCCACGAGGCACTCGGCACGTACGGCGCCGTGGACTGCGGCCTGTACGTCGAGACGTTCCTCCTCGCCGCGCAGAGCCTCGGGGTCGCGACCATCCCGCAGGCCGCCGTCGCGGGAAGTTCGCGGTTCATCCACGACTTCTTCTCGCTCGACGAGGACCGCAGGGTCGTCTGCGCGATCTCGTTCGGCTACCCCGACACCGAGAACCCCGTCAACGGATTCCGCACCCACCGGGAACCCGTCGCCAACGTCGCGCAGTGGGTGTCGCAGTAACGTGCTCGACTCCGAAGTGTTCGACCGGGACGCACTGTTCGCCCGCCTCCGCCGCCGTCCCGACGTCGAGGCCCCCAACCTGACGGCCGTCGACGCCGCCGACCGGCTGATCCTCGACGAGGCCGCGGCTGCCCTGTCGGCGGCACCTGCCGGTGCGCTCGCCGTGATCGGCGACCACTACGGTGCGCTCACCCTCGGCGCCGCGGCGGCGAACGGCTCCACCGGGATCCGCGTGCACCAGGACCCGCTGACCGGCGAACTGGCGCTCGCCGCCAACGCCGCGACGGTCGGGCTCGCCGACCGCTACCGGGCGTGTGCGCTCGGTGAGGAGCTGCTCGCGGGCGCAACGGTCGTGCTGATGCAGTTGCCGCGGAGCCTCGCCGAACTCACCGAGGTTGCCGAGGCGATCGCCCGCCACGCCGACCCGTCCGTCGTCGTCTACACGGGTGGACGCAACAAGCACATCTCCACCGCCATGAACGACGTGCTCGGGCGCTCGTTCTCCGACGTCCGCGCGACCCTCGGCAGGCAGAAGTCGCGGGTGCTGATCGCGAGGGGTCCGGTGGAGGTGGCGCAGCAGACATACCCCGTCACCGATCATCTCGCCGAGATCGGGCTGGACGTCGTCTCGTACGGGGCAGCGTTCGCCGGCCCCAAGCTGGACATCGGGACCCGGTACCTCCTCGACTTCCTTCCGCGCGTGAACCCCGGTGCGCGGGCCGCGGTCGACCTCGGCTGCGGAACGGGCATTCTCGCCGTCAGCCTCGCCCGGCTCCTCCCGGAAGTGTCGGTGATCGCCACCGACCAGTCGTCGGCCGCGGTGGCGTCGGCGGCCGCCACCGCCCGCGCCAACGGACTCGACGGACGGGTCAGCACGCTGCGCGACGACGCCATGTCCACCCTCGCCACCGACAGCCAGGACGTCGTCCTGTGCAACCCGCCGTTCCACGTCGGCGCGGCCGTCCACACCGGCGGCGCGTCGAAGATGTTCACCGAAGCCGGGCGGGTGCTCCGGCCCGGCGGAGAGCTGTGGACCGTGTACAACTCGCATCTCGGGTACCGGGGCCGGTTGCAGCGGCTCGTCGGTCCGACGGACGTCGTCGGCCGGAATCCCAAATTCACCGTCACCCGATCGGTGGCCTGACCGCCGCGCCGACCCGTGCCTCGTCTGGCGGGTGTCCCCACGGCACCGGTAGAGTCCGAATTGTCCGACCCGAAAGCGACGAACGGGAACTTGCGGTGGGTGCGGGACGTTCAACGTACAAGAAACCCGGATCCACCCGGCGAGCCACGAGAAGGGATGTGCACGGTGCGCACCACCAGTAACCCGGTGTTCCGCAACCTGCCCAAACAAGAGGGCAGCGGCGGATACGCCTCGTTCGGATCTACGACGGCCGGCGCAGCGCAGGTCACGCAGCAGTTCGGCCAGCCCCAGTACACGCAGGCCGAGCCCTACCGGACGGGCCCCGACTACCGTTCGATGACCATCGACGACGTCGTCACCAAGACGGGTGTCACGCTCGGCGTGCTCACGGTATCGGCGATCATCTCCTACTTCCTGGTGAGCAACGACGCGAACCTCGCGACCCCGCTGGTCATCGGTGGTGGCCTCGTCGGTCTCGTGCTGGTCCTCGTGGCCACGTTCGGCCGCAAGATGGACAACCCGGGCATCGTCCTCGCCTACGCGGTTGCGGAGGGCCTGTTCCTCGGCGCCCTGTCGTTCATGTTCACCGACATCACGTTCGGCGGAGTCGGCGGAGCGGCGCTCATCGCCCAGGCCGTACTCGGCACGTTCGGCGTGTTCTTCGGCATGCTCGTCGTCTACAAGACGGGCGCGATCCGAGTCACACCCCGCCTGACACGGATGATCATCGGCGCCCTCATCGGTGTCGTCGTCCTCGCCCTCGGCAACGTGATCGCCAGCTTCTTCACCGAAGGCGGCCTCGGCCTCCGCGACGGCGGTCCCGTGGCGATCATCTTCAGCCTCGTCTGCATCGGCATCGCCGCATTCAGCTTCCTGCTGGACTTCGACGCCGCCGACCAGCTGATCCGCGCCCAGGCGCCGGAGAAGGCCGCATGGGGCGTCGCATTCGGACTGACCGTCACCCTCGTGTGGCTGTACGTCGAGATCCTGCGACTCCTGAGCTACTTCAACAGCGACTAGCAGTTCCACGAGAAGGCCCCCGAGAGCATGCTCTCGGGGGCCTTCTCTGTTGTGCGGGCCCGGTTCGATTACCTCGGAGGTAATCGACGCGCGTACCCCGGCGGAGGAATGTCGTGTGCAGCAACCAGCCCCACCCGAAGGTGCACGACATGAGCGCGTACGGAATGGCCCACCTCGAGAACGTCGACATGGGTCCGCAGATCGTCGAATACCTCGAACGCATCGACGGCACCCTCCGCCCGTTCTCCGGCAAGTTCATCGTCCACGGCGGACGCCAGGACGTGGTCGAGGGAACGTCCGACGGCGCGTTCATCGTCATCGAGTTCCCCGACCGCGAGCACCTCGAAGGCTGGTACACGTCCGACGCGTACCGGGAGATCCTCCCGCTCCGCGCCGAGCATTCCGACGGACTGGTGGTCATGGCCGACGGCGTCGACGCCGACCACAAGGCCACCGACATCCTCGGGTAGGCGCTTCGCGCCCGTGCGCCTTTCTGGTCGCTACCGCTACCAAAAAGGCGCACGGGCCCGGAGGGCCTAGCTCAGGCGCTCGAGGACCATGGCCATGCCCTGCCCGCCGCCGACGCACATGGTCTCGACGCCGAACGTCTTGTCCTGCTCGCGGAGGTTGTTGAGCAGGGTGTTGGTGATGCGGGCACCGGTCATGCCGAACGGGTGACCGAGGGCGATGGCGCCGCCGGAGATGTTCAGCTTGTCCTCGTCGATCTTCAGTTCGCGAGCCGATCCGAGAACCTGGACCGCGAACGCCTCGTTGATCTCGAACAGGTCGATGTCGGAGATGGACTTGCCGGCGATGGCGAGGGCCTTCTTGACGGCCTCGATCGGGCCGAGACCCATGATCTCGGGGGACAGTCCGGACACCCCGGTGGACACGATGCGGGCCAGCGGCGTCAGGCCGAGGGCCTTGGCCTTGGTGTCGGACATGATGACGAGCGCGGCGGCGCCGTCGTTGAGGGGGCACGCGTTGCCGGCGGTGACGGTGCCGTCCGGCCGGAACACCGGCTTGAGCTGGCTGATGCCCTCGTAGGTGGTGCCGGCGCGCGGGCCGTCGTCGGCGGACACGACGGTGCCGTCGGGGAGGGTGACCGGGGTGATCTCCCGCTCGAAGAAGCCGTTCTTGATCGCTTCCTCCGCGCGGTTCTGGGAGCGGACGCCCCAGCGGTCCTGCTCCTCACGGGTGATGCCGGTGGCCGAGGCGACGTTCTCGGCGGTCTGGCCCATCGCGATGTAGACATCGGGAATCTGCTCGTCCTCGCGCGGGTCGGTCCAGGCGACGCCGCCCTCGGCGAGCTTGCCGGTACGCGCCTCGGCGTCGGCGAACCTCGGGTTCTTGGTGTTCGGCAGGCCGTCGGCGTTGCCGGTGACGAAGCTGGACACCGACTCGACGCCGGCGGAGACGAACACGTCGCCCTCGCCGGCCTTGATCGCGTGCAGTGCCATGCGGGTGGTCTGCAGCGAGGAGGAACAGTAGCGGTTGACGGTGACGCCGGGCAGGAAGTCGTAGCCCAGTTCCACCGCGACGACGCGGGCGATGTTGAACCCCGACTGGCCTGCGGGCTGGCCGCAGCCGAGGAGCAGGTCGTCGATCTCGGTGGGATCGAGTTCGGGGACCTTCGCCAGAGCCGCGGCCACCATCTGCGTCGTCAGATCATCCGGGCGGATGGTCTTGAGTGAGCCCTTCATGGCTCGGCCGATCGGTGAGCGTACTGCGGAGACGATGACTGCCTCGGGCATGAAAACTCCTTTGTCAACTGCGGGGGTCTGCACTGTGTTGCAGACCACCCGTTCTGTGGCCTTCCCGACAACTTACGTTGCCGGGCGGCACCGGGGACATCGCCATCTCACTCAGCGACCCGTCGCGTCCTGGACGCGGACGCCTCCTCGATCGCGAGGAGTTCGTCGAGGCGGGCAGGTGTGCGTCGCCGGGCACTGAGTCGCCACAGGAAACGGTTGAGCGAGGCGGTCATTCGGGTCGACAGCTTGCGTGATTCCGCGGCCTCCGACACCTCGGGCAGGTCGGGCAGCGGTCCGCCGTGCCACATGCCCAGAGCGGTCGCGAGAACGGGCACGATCTGCATCGCCGCCAGTTCGTACCCCGCCGCGGACGGGTGGAAGTGGTCGGAGGAGAACATCCGGTCGGGGGCCGCCAGGAACTCCGGCGCCAGCAGGTCGGCCAACGCCACCGGGTGGCCACCCGCCGCGCTGGTCGCGGCCGCCTGCGCCCTCGCCAGGCGCAACCCCCACGTCCGGACGACGGTCCGCAGGGGCTGGGGGATCGCGGTCACCACCCCGAGGTCGGGGCACGTTCCGACGACGACTGCGCATTCGCGGGCGCGGAGCCGTTCCACCGCTTCCCCGAGTCTGCGCGCCGACGCCCGAATCGAGTTCTTCGATGTGACGTCGTTGGCGCCGACCAGGATCACCGCGGCGTCCGGCGGCGGTCCGGCAACGAACATCGCGTCCACCTGCCCGCTGAGTCCGCGGGACGTGGCGCCGCCGATGGCCTTGGTGCTCAGCCGGATCCGCTTGCCGGTCTCGTCGGCGAGGCGCCTCGCGATCTGCACGCCGGGAACTTCGTCCGCCGACAGGCATCCCACCCCGGCGGCCGTGGAGTCGCCGAAGATCATCAGATGGACGTCGTACGGGGTGGTCCGCAGCCAGCGTTCGGGGACGGCGTCGCCGGGGGAGTAGACGCCGTCGGCCTCCGGCGGCTTGGCGACGTTGCGCCCGATCACACCGCGGGCCGCCGTCGCCTGGGACATCAGATAGGAGTACGCCACCCACGACAGCGTGCCTGCGCTCGAACCTGCCACGACAGCCGCGGCGCCGGCCTTCACTCCGCTCTGCCAGGTCCTCTTGGGCACTGGTCTCACCTTTCCGCTACCTGGTGCTCATCTCACGGGTTCCAGCGGACTGCGTCCGCACCAATCTAGTCGGATCAGGGCCCCCGTGCCGGACGTCTGTGAGCATCGGATCAGGGCATCTGGGAGCATGGAGGCATGCGCATCGCGGAACACGTCGTCGACCTGATCGGCAACACCCCTCTCGTCAAGCTCTCTTCTGTCATCGGCGAGAACCACGGGACCGTTGCAGCCAAGATCGAATACCTCAACCCGGGTGGAAGCTCGAAGGACCGCATCGCGGTCAAGATGATCGACGCCGCGGAGGCGTCCGGTGAGCTGAAGCCGGGCGGGACCATCGTCGAGCCCACGTCCGGCAACACCGGCATCGGCCTCGCCCTGGTGGCCCAGAAGCGCGGATACAAGTGCGTGTTCGTCTGCCCCGACAAGGTCAGCGAAGACAAGCGGAACGTCCTCAAGGCCTACGGCGCCGAGGTCGTGGTGTGCCCCACCGCGGTCGCGCCCGAGCACCCCGACAGCTACTACAGCGTCTCCGACCGGCTCGCACGCGAGCTCCCCGGCGGCTGGAAGCCCAACCAGTACTCCAACCCGGGCGGCCCGCAGAGCCACTACGAGACCACCGGCCCCGAGATCTGGGCCGACACCGACGGCAAGATCACCCACTTCGTCGCGGGCGTCGGCACCGGCGGCACCATCACCGGCACCGGCCGCTACCTCAAGGAGGTGTCCGACGGCAAGGTCAAGGTCATCGGCGCCGACCCCGAGGGTTCCGTGTACTCGGGTGGCACCGGCCGTCCGTACCTGGTCGAGGGCGTGGGCGAGGACTTCTGGCCGAGCGCCTACGACCCGTCCATCCCCGACGAGATCATCGCCGTGTCCGACGCCGACTCCTTCGAGATGACCCGACGTCTCGCCCGCGAAGAGGGCCTGCTGGTCGGCGGCTCCTGCGGCATGGCCGTCGTCGCCGCACTCGAGGTCGCCAAGCGCGAGGGCCCCGACGCCGTCATCGTCGTCCTGCTGCCCGACGGTGGTCGCGGATACCTCTCGAAGATCTTCAACGACAAGTGGATGGCGTCCTACGGATTCCTCCGCACCCCGCTCGACGGCAAACCCGACGAGAAGACCGTCGGCGACGTGCTGCGCGGCAAGTCCGGCGAACTCCCGGACCTCGTCCACACCCACCCGTCCGAGACGCTGCGCGACGCCATCGAGATCCTCCGCGAGTACGGGGTGTCCCAGATGCCCGTCGTCGGCGCGGAGCCGCCCGTCATGGCCGGTGAAGTGGCGGGCAGCGTCACCGAGCGCGACCTGCTCAGTGCCGTGTTCGAGGGCCGCGCGCACCTGGCCGACCCGGTGGAGAAGCACATGAGCAAGCCGTTCCCGCTCATCGGTTCCGGCGAGCCCGTGTCGGCCGCCACGAAGGCGCTCGGCGACACCGACGCGCTGATGGTCGTCGACGACGGCAAGCCCGCCGGGGTCATCACCCGCCACGACCTTCTCGGTTTCCTCAGCGCCGGTTCCTAGACAACACTGGTCCCCGCTGCGCACGGAACGTACGGTGCACAGCGGGGCGCCGGTGCGGTGTCCGTGAGGGGGAATCACAGTGGGTGCTCGTCTGCGTCGTGTTCTGGTGGTCCCGGCCGTCCTGCTCGGGTTCGCCGCCGCCGGATGCGGGAACAGCATCGAGGGTGCCGCGGTCGCGCAGTCGGACATCGACTCGGTCTCTTCGGGTACGTCGCCTTCGGAGGCATCCGCAGACTGCACCGCGCTGACGAAGGCACTCGGCCGCCTGGTGTCGGACCGGCCGCATCTCACCGAGGCCGTACTGCCCGGATCGACCGATCCGACGTGCTCGTGGTCCAAGGGACCGACCAACGTCATGAGCACCATCACCGCGTCGGTCAAGCCGCAGGTGACGGATCCCGCCGTCCTCGTCGAGATGCGGAACGGAACCAACGTCGTCCCCGACCCCCGTTCCGCCGAGTTCGGCGGGGTGGTCCTGGACGTCGTGGCCATGGCGCTGCTCACCCCGGAACACAGCATCATCGTCAACGCGCTCGACCCCTCCGTCAGCGACGCGACCAAGCTCGACGTCGCGTTCGCGATCGCGGAGTATCTGGAGAATTAGGTCCCCACTAGGCTGGGGGCCATGAGTGAGCAGCGCAGCAAAGCGGACAACATCAGCTGGCAGGGGTTCTCCACCAAGGCCGTGCACGCAGGATTCGACCCGGACCCGCAGACGGGCGCCGTCAACGTCCCGATCTACGCGAGTTCGACGTTCGCGCAGGACGGCGTCGGCGGCATGCGTAACGGATTCGAATACGCCCGCACCGGCAACCCCACCCGACGACCGCTCGAGGCCAACCTCGCCGCCCTCGAGTCGGGCACCTACGGTCGCGCTTTCGGCTCGGGCATGGCCGCCACCGACTGCCTGCTCCGTGCCGCGCTCCGCCCCGGCGACCACCTCGTCATCCCGAACGACGCCTACGGCGGAACGTTCCGCCTGATCGACAAGGTCTTCACCCAGTGGGGCATCGAGTACACGCCCGCCGCGGTGTCCGACGTGGACGCGGTCCGGGCAGCCATCCGCCCCAACACCAAGCTCGTATGGGTGGAGACGCCCACCAACCCGCTCCTCAACATCGGTGACATCGAGGCACTGTCCGACATCGCGCACGAGGCCGGCGCGAAGATCGTCGTCGACAACACGTTCGCCTCGCCGTACCTGCAGCAGCCGCTGCAGCTGGGCGCCGACGTCGCGCTGCACTCGACCACCAAGTACATCGGCGGACACTCCGACGTCGTCGGCGGCGCACTCGTCACCAACGACGAGGAACTCGACACGGCGTTCGCGTTCCTGCAGAACGGTGCAGGCGCGGTCCCCGGCCCCTTCGACGCGTTCCTCACGCTCCGCGGCATCAAGACCCTCTCCCTGCGCATGGAGCGGCACAGCGACAACGCCGAGAAGGTCGTCGAACTGCTCACCGGGCACTCCGCGGTGTCGCAGGTCATCTACCCCGGACTCGAGTCGCACCCCGGCCACAAGGTCGCGGAGAGGCAGATGCGCCGCTTCGGCGGCATGATCTCGGTCCGCCTCGCCGGCGGCAAGCAGGCCGCGCTGGACTTCTGCTCGCGCACCGAGATCTTCACGCTGGCCGAGTCGCTCGGCGGCGTCGAGTCGCTGATCGAGCACCCGGGTGCCATGACCCACGCCTCCACCGCCGGTTCGCTGCTCGAGGTTCCGGACGACCTGGTGCGTCTGTCCGTCGGCATCGAGGATGCCGCCGACCTCGTGGGCGACATCGAGCAGGCACTGAAGTAGTAGGCGGCTTCGCCGCCCGTGCGCCTTTTTGGTTGCCGCCGCTACCAAAAAGGCGCACGGGCCGAAGGCCTTATGCTGGCCCGCGTGGAGCCTGTCACGCTGGATCAGATCAGAGCAGCTCGTAAGCTGCTGGACCCCGTCATGCGCCGGACGCCGGTGATCGCGTCCCGGGCGCTGTCGGAACGCTGCGGGCACGTCGTGTCGTTGAAGTGCGAGAACTTGCAGCGCACAGGGTCTTTCAAACCGCGCGGTGCGTACAACCGGATCGCGAATCTGTCGGTCGCGGAACGGGCTTGCGGGGTCGTGGCGGCCAGCGCCGGCAATCACGCGCAGGGCGTGGCCTGGGCGGCCACGGAACTGGGCATCCCGTCCACCGTGTTCATGCCCACCGGCGCACCCCTGCCGAAACTCGTCGCCACCAAGGCGTACGGCGCCACCGTCCACTTGACCGGCGACACCGTGGACGACGCGCTCGTCGCCGCGAAGGAGTTCGCGGACGAGACCGGCGCCGTCCTCATCCATCCCTTCGATCACGTCGACATCGTCGCCGGGCAGGGGACCGTCGGGCTCGAGATCCTCGAGCAGGAACCCGACGTCGGCACCCTCGTCGTCCCGACCGGCGGCGGTGGGCTGATCGCGGGCATCGCCGCGGCGGTCAAAGCCACCCGGCCGGACGTGCGGATCGTCGGCGTCCAGGCCGAGCAGGCGGCCGCCTGGCCGCGTTCGCTGGCGGAGGGCCGCCCGATACCGCTGGAGACCATGTCGACCATGGCCGACGGCATCGCAGTCGGCCGGCCCGGCGACGTGCCCTTCGCCCACGTCGGCTCGCAGGTCGACGCCATCGTCACGGTCAGCGAGGACGCCCTGTCCCGGGCGCTGCTGCTGTGCCTCGAACGCGCGAAGCTCATCGTGGAGCCTGCGGGCGCGGCGGCGGTGGCCGCGTTGATCAGCTGCTCGACGGACGAGCTGGGACTCACCGGGAAGGTGTGCGCGGTGCTGTCCGGCGGCAACATCGACCCGTTGCTGCTCACCCACGTCGTCAATCACGGTCTCCGGGCGGCCGGACGGTATCTCGGTGTGCACGTGACCATTCCGGACCGACCGGGTGGTCTGGTCAGTCTCCTCGGCGTGATCAGCGGCAACGGCGCCAGTGTGGTGGACGTCGTCCACTCTCGCACCGGCGGTGCGCTCGCGCTCGACGAGGTGGAGGTGTTCCTCACCGTCGAGACCCGTGGTCCCGGCCACCGGCAGGATCTCCTCGACGCCCTGCGCGACGCCCAGTACGCGGTTCGCCTGCAGGAGTAGGCGGACCTAGCTCGGCCACCCGCCCAGGGTGGTCACCCGGAACTCCTGATCCACCAGCCGGGCAGGCAGCTCGAGGTTGGTGAGCCAGTCGATCGCACCGCCGCCCATCCCGACCGCGGCCGTGCTGGACGCGTGCGCGGTGGTGCACGACCCGGCCACCACGGACACGGTCCGCCACAACGAGATCGAGTCGGGGTGCAGCGGCTTGACGGTGCTGGCGGTCGCCACGGCCGCACCCGACGGGATCGACACCTGGCAGGTGGGGTCGCCCGGCAGGTCCTGGACCTGGACCTGCCAGCCGCCCGGTGGTGTGGTCCCGGCGGTGGCGATGTCTCCGCCGAGCGCCACCAGGACGCCACACCCGAGAAGTTCCGCCGTCGTCGATGCGCAGTGGTCGGCGGAACTCGCCCGCGCGGTGGCCGTCAGGTCGAGTTCCACCCCGGCGGGGAGCGTGACCTCGGTGCCGTCGACGGTGATCGACCGCCACGACTGGGGTGCGGGGGCCGACGCCGTGGGGTCGAGTGCGCCCTCCGTGGTCCGCGCTGCGGCGAGGGCGTCGGTGAGGAACCGGGCGAACATCGGGGTGACCGTGTTCGGGCCCTCGTCGAGCGAGCGGATCTCGGCGTCCGCGCGGTCCCGGTTGACGGCGGCATCGGCGGCCGCGAGGTAACCGCGGATCAGGTTCGACGCCGAGCTCAGGGCGTCGGGGTCGGTGACGACGATGCGTGCGTGCACACCCCAGGTGGACCATTCGGTTGCGCTGCGTGCGCTGGTCATGTGGTGGTTCTCCGGTCGCGCGATGTCAGGAACCGCTGGACACGGCGTCCGGAGTGCCGAATCCGGCCGAGACGAGGGGCGCGGCCACCGTCGAATCGGGGGTCGCGGGGTCCGCTGCCGCCGCCATACCACCACCGGCGACCAGTCCGGCGATTCCGGCTGCCGCCAGGACGCGGCGAACGGGAAGCAGGCGGGAAATCCGTCGGTCTTCACTCATGCCGACCAGCTTCCCCGAAGAACCTTAGAACAACCTGGGAAGAATCTGTCTCTCCTCGCCGAGTGCGCACTAGTGCAGCGCACGCCCGGCGTGTCACATGCAGTTGTGCGCAGTCGTGCCGGACAGCCGTCGGCGTGACGGAGTCGTCACTACGATCGGATCCGTGATCGCAGACCATGACGAACTGCTCGATGCCGCTATGGGTTTGCTGCGGGAGCGCGGCCCCCTTTCCGACCGGGAGCTGACGGTCGCGCTTGCGGATTCGGGTAGGGGAGACATCGACGAGCTGATCGAATTCGTCGAGGACTTCGACGCGCGGCTTCTCGGGATTCTCCCCGACGACCGAAAGGTCGCACTCGACGTTCTGCTCGCGGGCCGCGTCCTCACACACCGCCTCACCGCGCGGGAGATCTCGGCCGACGTCGTGGAGGTGGAGGATTTCGAGCCGATCCTGCACCTCGCATCCGGGGAGCCCGACGTCGATGGATTCGAGTTCTCGGTCGCGGACGAGGGCGCGGACAGGTTCGCGGACGAGACAGTCAGCCGACTCCCAGGCCGGGACTGGGCCGAAACCATCCCTGCTGGTGCGGGTCGGGGAAGAAGTACAAGATATGTCACCTCGGAAAGGGCGACCATCCGTTGTCCGAGCGGGCCGCGTGGCTGTACCAGAAGTCGAAGCTGCACGCGGAGGAGCTCGGCTGGCGGGATCGGATCTTGGAGTTCGCCGAAATTCGGTCCGAGTACTGGGTGGGTGAGGAAGCGCTGTTCGAGGCGTTGGACGACCCGCTGGTTGCCGACGTCGCGCTGTTCGAAGGCGGTGCGTTCACCGACTTCGTCGACAGCCGTGGCGACTTGCTGCCCCCGGACGAGTTAGCACTCGCACGGCAGTGGCAGGAGATCGAACGGTCGGTGCACGAGGTGGAGGAGGTCCGGCCGGGTGTGGGTCTGACACCGCGGGACCTGCGCACCGGTGACCTGCACGCGATCAGGGAACGTACCGCGAGCCGGCAATTGCACGTCGGGAATCTGATCTGTGCCCGCGTCGTCCCTGCGGGTGACACATGGCAGATCTTCGGAGAAATCGAACCGATCGCGCCGGCTCAGCGCACGACACTCCTCGAGATGTTGGACGACGAGACCACGGATCCGGCCGACCTGGTCGCGATCCTCAGCGAACGTTTCGTGCCGGTGCGTGGGTGACCGAGGCGACGTGATTCGCCAGGTGCCGCGCTCCCGCAGGTCACGGTAGGAAACGGATCAATCCCGCAGAATCGCCTCGCACCTGCTGTGCCCCGTCGTAACGTGAACTCACTCGGTTAGGTGCACCGAGGAGGAGGAGCGCACGTATGTCAGTTGATGCAGCGGCGATCATCGTGGCGATCACCACCGCAGCGGGGGCAATCGTTCAGGGAGCGGACATACCGCAGCCGGTGAAAGATCAAGCAGCCGAAGCAATTCAGGTGGTCGAGCAGGCCTCACCCGACGTTCAGAAACAAGTAAACGACGCGATATCGACCCTCCCGGAACCGGCCCGCGTGCAGGCCGAGCAGATGGTGGCCCAGGCCTCGGATGTGGTGAAGCAGGCAACCGACCCCTACATTCCACCGCCGCCCGCCGTCGAGGCGGCGCCGCCGCCCGCCCCGGTTCCCCCACTGGCACTCCCGGACACTCCACTCGACCAGCCGCCCGCGATGAGCGCCCCCGACGTCGGCACGGCGATCGGGGGCCTCGCCGCTCTGCCCGGGGTCCCGGCCCTGATCAGCGGACTCGGATCGCTGATCCCGTCCGTCCCCGCCGGCTTCCCCGGTGTCTCGCTCGCGCCGGTCGGCGCCATCGCCGTCTTCGCTCCGTGGATCCGCAAGGCCGGGTCGCTGTGCGAGGGCATCAAGCCGCCGACCCTGGCGGCCCTGTACTCCGTCGAGAACGGCTTCCGCTACGGCGCGAACTCACCGGTGTCCCGGGCGGGCGCCCGCGGACCCGGCCAGTTCATGCCCCCGGCCTGGGCCAAGTACGGCAAGGACGCGGACGGCGACGGCAAGGTCGACATCAACGGCGTCGCCGACCCGATGATGGCGTCCGGTCAGATGCTGTGCGACCTGTTCGGGCAGATCGAGGGCTGGAAGAAGGAAGGTGTGGTCAAGGGTGACACCCTCGACCTCACGATCGCCGCCTACAACGCCGGGGCGGGTGCGGTCCGGACCGCCGGTGGCATGCCCGCAGGCAAGTTCGACTACGAGCACGAAACGCAGCCGTACGTCGCGCGGATCCGATCGCTGGAGGAGTCGTTCGCGCGGATGCTGTCGCCGTTCTTCTACGGTGCGGCCGCCGGTGACACGAGCCGCGTCGTCGAGGCGGCCATGCGGTTCATCGGGCTGCCGTACGTGTGGGGCGGCGGCAACATCAACGGACCGTCCGGCGGCGGTTTCGACTGCTCCGGACTGACCTCGTTCGCTGTGTACGCCGCAACCGGCGTCAAACTGCCCCGCACGTCGGAAACGCAGTGGCATGTGGGTGTGGAGGTGCCGCTGTCGCAGGCCAGGCCCGGTGACCTGCTGTTCGGTAACTGGCAGTCGGGTGGTCCGGGACACGTGGCGATCTATGTCGGGAACGGCCAGATGCTGCACGCCCCGACGACGGGTGACGTGGTGCGCATCGGCCCCGTGTTCGCCGACATGAAGGCCCGCAGGGTCTTCTGATCCCGATCCCGGGTGTCACAGCAGAAAACTCCGGCCCGGGCACTGGGCCCGGACCGGAGTTTTCGGCGGTGGATCCGAGATCAGCTGTGGTACGGCTCCGCGCTGACGAGCGTCACCTTCATGCTGCTGCCGTTGGGCAGCGTGTATTCGCGGGTTTCGCCGACCTTCGCCTCGAGCAGTGCCCCACCCAGCGGGGAGTTGGGGGAGTAGACCTCGAGCTTGTTGTCGCGTGCACCCTCTTCGCGGGTGGCGATCAGGAACGTTTCGGTGTCCTTCTCGTCGCCGTCGTAGTACACCTTCACCACGGAACCGGGCAGTGCGACACCGGACTGGGTGGGCGCTTCGCCGACCTTCGCGCTGTTCAGGAGTTCCTGAAGCTGGCGGATGCGTGCCTCCTGCTGGCCCTGCTCTTCGCGGGCCGCGTGGTAGCCACCGTTCTCCTTCAGATCGCCCTCTTCGCGACGCTCGTTGATCTCGGCGGCGATGACCGGACGATTGGCAATGAGCTGGTCGAGTTCGCTCTTGAGCCTGTCATGTGACTCCTGGGTCAGCCAGGTCACCTGGGTCTCGGTCATCTCGATCACTCCCTCGTAGTTGGAGCCGCCGGGCTCCCTCGACAGACCACTGCAACAGCAGTGATCAACGGCTCGGCGGAATTCGACGGCCGGGGCCGTTCGATTTCCGCCTTGCCGCCAATGCAGCAATACACGGTTCCAAACCGGAACCGTGTACCAGGCGATTCTAGCACGATCGGGGAGCGCAAACCCCGAATAACCCGAACGGTCGCTCGGGTGCGCCGGTGTCAGCCGCGGGTCAGATAGGCAGGAACGTCCAGGCTGCAGCCGTAGATGTCGCCCATCGCGGGCGGGCGCGACGTGTAGACGGGGGCGGTGACTTTCACCGTCTGGTCCTCGCCGCCGGCGATGTAGACCTCGCGCCGACCGGTCTCGGAACCGTCCTTGGACCGGGAGCGGACGATGCAGACCGCCGCCTGTGACGGATCCTCACGGGTGACGGTGAACGTGATGTCCAGCTGCGAATCACTCACCAGATCGAACGACGTGGCCTCACTGTCGATCTCGGAGACGGCGAACTTGTCGTAGGCGACGAACGCCACGATCACACCGACGACCACGACCGCCGCGGTCAGCGCCCACACGAGCCAGCGCTTCGGGCGCGCAGGCTTTGCTGCGGCTGTGTATCGGCCCGGGGGAAGCGTTCTCGTCATCTCTCAACTCTCGTACAGCTCCGGTTCCACGTAACTCACAGCACTCGAGCGGGGGCACGGCTGCAAGCGGAACTCTCGGGTGGAACTATAGAGGACGTGCGTCAGTGCGCCGTCAGTGATGGCGGAGGGCGAGAGCGCGCGACACGGACAAGCCGGCAACGGCTACTGGCGAAGTTGAGGTGAACGAATACGTGAGCGGATTCCGGCTCATGGCCGTCCATGCCCATCCCGACGACGAGTCGAGCAAGGGTGCCGCGACAACGGCCCGTTACGCCGCAGAGGGCAACGAAGTGAAGGTCGTGACGTTGACCGGGGGTGAACGTGGCGACATCCTCAACCCCGCGATGGACGTGCCCGGGGTGCGTGACCGCATCCACGAGGTCCGCATCGAGGAGATGGCCGAGGCCGCGCGCATCCTCGGAGTCCAGCACCAGTGGCTGGGATTCGTCGACTCCGGTCTGCCCGAGGGCGACCCGAAGCCGCCGCTGCCGGAGGGCTGCTTCGCGCTCGTTCCGCTCGAGGAGTCGACCGAGGCCCTGGTGCGGGTGATCCGCGAGTTCCGTCCGCACGTCATGACCACGTACGACGAGAACGGCGGCTACCCGCACCCCGATCACATCCGCTGCCACGAGGTGTCGATGGCCGCGTACGAGGCCGCTGCCGACCCGGAGCGGTTCCCCGACGCCGGGGAACCGTGGAAGGTGCAGAAGGTCTACTACTCGCACGGCTTCATCCGGAAGCGTCTGCTGCAGTTCCAGGAGGAGTACGACCGCCGGGGCGAAGAGTTCCCGATGGCCGAGTGGCTCAAGAAGTGGAAGACCGAGCAGGGCGACCTGATGGCACGCGTCACCACCCAGATCACGTGCGGCGACTACTTCCCGCAGCGTGACGACGCGTTGCGGGCCCACGCGACGCAGATCGATCCGAACGGCTCGTTCTTCGCGGTTCCGCTGGAAATCCAGCAGAAGATCTGGCCGACCGAGGAATTCGAACTCGCCAAGACCCGGGTCACCACCTCCATCCCGGAGAACGACCTGTTCGCGGGCATCACCGAGGACGGACAGCCGTGAATGCGTTGACCGTGAACCTGTTGGCCGGCACGGCGGACGTCCTGGCGCAGACGCCGAGCACCCCGTCGGGCCCCGAGTTCGGCAAGGCGTCGCCCATCGGCCTCGTCGTCATTCTCGCGCTGCTCGCGGGTGTGGTGCTGCTGGTGCGTTCGATGAACAAGAAGCTCAAGAATCTGCCCGAGACGTTCGAGCCGGAGCATCCCGAACCGGACCAGGAAGTGGACGAGGGCACCGACCGCGGCGCGATCCACGGTGGCGGGGCGAGCAGCACCGAACCGCCGAAGCCCACGGACACCCCACCCAACCTGCAGAAATAGTCGAACAGGAGCTGGAGATGGACCCACGCGCACAGAACACACTCGGTGGGTCCACCAGCCCCTATCTGCGACAGCACGCCGCCAACCCCGTGCACTGGCAGCAGTGGGGTCCGGAGGCGACCGAGTGGGCGCGCGAGCGGGACGTCCCGATCCTGTTGTCGATCGGATACTCGGCGTGCCACTGGTGCCACGTGATGGCCCACGAGTCCTTCGAGGACGAGGCGGTGGCGTCGCTGATGAACGAGCATTTCGTGTGCGTCAAGGTCGACCGTGAGGAGCGTCCCGACCTCGATGCCGTGTACATGAACGCCACCGTCGCGATGACCGGTCAGGGTGGCTGGCCGATGACGTGCTTCCTCACTCCCGACGGCGCCCCGTTCTACTGCGGCACCTACTACCCGGCCGAGCCGCGCGGCGGCATGCCGTCGTTCACCCAGCTGCTGAGCGCCATCGCCGACACGTGGCGGGACCGCCGCGGTGACGTCGACGACGCGGCCGCCTCGGTGGTCGCCGAACTGCGGCGGGGAGCCGGCGGCATCCCCGAGGGTGATGTCCGAGTGGACGCGGCCCTGCTGGATGCGGCCGCCGGAGCCGTGCTGCGGGACGAGGACGCCGACCGCGGCGGGTTCGGCGGAGCCCCCAAGTTTCCGCCGTCCGCGCTGATGGAAGGCCTGCTGCGCACGTACGAGCGGTCCGGTGCCGAGGAGGTGCTCGGCGTCGTGGCGCGGACGGCGTCGGCGATGGCGCGCGGCGGCATCTACGACCAGCTCGGCGGCGGTTTCGCCCGCTATTCGGTCGACGCCGCGTGGGTGGTGCCGCACTTCGAGAAGATGCTCTACGACAACGCCCAGCTGCTGCGCGCGTACGCGCACCTGGGCCGGCGCACGGGCTCGGACCTGGCCGTCCGGGTCACCGAGGAGACCGTCGAGTTCCTGCTGCGCGATCTGCGCACCGACAACGGGTCGTTCGCGTCCGCCCTCGACGCCGACACGGAGGGTGTCGAGGGACTCACGTACGTGTGGACCCCTGGGCAGCTCGTCGAGATCCTCGGGACCGAGGACGGGGAGTGGGCGGCCCGGGTGTTCGCGGTGACTGCGGACGGGACGTTCGAGGCGGGCACGTCCGTCCTGCAGCTTCCGCACGATCCGGACGACTGGGACCGCTGGCGCCGGATCCGGGGCACGCTGCTCGCCCGGCGTGCGATGCGGCCGCAGCCGGGACGCGACGACAAGGTGGTCACCGCCTGGAACGGACTCACGATCACCGCGCTCGCCGAGGCCGGTGCCGGGCTCGGCAGGCCGGAGTGGGTGGCCGCGGCCGCCGACTGCGCGCGTGCGGTGCTGGGATTGCACGTCGTCGACGGGCGCCTGCGGAGGGCGTCCCTGGGAACGTCGGTGGGCGAATCGGCGGGGGTACTCGAGGACTACGCCTGCCTGGCGACGGGCCTCCTCGCGCTGTATCAGGCGACCGGCGACAGTGAGTGGCTGACGCACGCGCAGGCGCTGCTGGACCGCGCCCTGATCCATTTCGCCGACGACGAGCGGCCGGGAAGCTGGTTCGACACCGCCGACGACGCCGAGTCCCTGGTGACCCGTCCCCGCGACCCGGTCGACGGTGCGACGCCGTCCGGGGCGTCGTGTCTGGTCGAGGCGCTGCTCACCGCGGCTGCGGTGGCCGACGCGGAGGCGTCGGGACGGTACGCGACCGCGGCCGCCGAATCGCTCGACCGGGTGGCACTGCTTCTGGAGCGCGCACCGCGATCGGCCGGGCACTGGCTCGCAGTGGCGGAGGCGTCGGTGCGCGGCCCGATCCAGGTGGCCGTCGCAACCGACGGCGATTCCGCCCTGCTCCGGGAGGCGCGCAGACTCGCTCCCGGTGGTGCCGTCGTGGTAGGCGGCGCACCGGACTCGTCACCGCTGCTCGCCGACCGGCCGCTGGTCGGCGGCGCGTCCGCGGCGTACGTGTGCCGCGGGTTCGTGTGCGACCGCCCGGTGACGACGATCGAGGACCTGGGTGCTGCGTTGAGCCGGTAGTCCGGCCTACCGGAACACCACCAGCCACACGGCGATGTAGTGGCACAGGGCCGCGATGACGGTGGCGGCGTGGAAGAACTCGTGATGACCGAACGTGGTCGGCCAGGGGTTGGGCCACTTGGTGGCGTAGAGGATCGCGCCCACCGAGTACAGGATGCCGCCGATCAGCAGCAGCACCATCGGTACGACGCCGACCTCGTGCGTCAGTTCGGGTGCGACCGGCACGATGGCCCAGCCGAGCAGCAGGTAGAGCGGCACCCCGACCCAGCGCGGTGCCGTCGGCCACAGCATTTTCAGTGCGACCCCGGCGAGCGCCCCCGCCCACACGACGATCAGCAGCGTCCGGCCCGTGTCGGGCGGAAGCCCCAGTACCGCGAACGGGGTGTAGCTGCCGGCGATGAACAGGAAGATCATCGAGTGGTCCGCGCGTTTCATCCACGTGCGGGCCTTGACGGTGTTCCAGTGGATGCGGTGGTAGGTGGCGCTGACCCCGAACACACCGCACACCGTGAGGCTGTAGACGGCGGTGGCGAGCGCCGCTTTCCCGGACACTTGGGTGCCGGAGAGAGTGACGAGGACGATGCCGGCGATCACGGAGACGCCGAACGCCCACAGGTGGATCCACCCTCGCAGTCGGGGTTTGACGGGCAGTTCGTCGAGGCCGAAAGCGGTCACTGAACACCTCTTCTCGCTGTGCGTGGCGCTAACCTACGCAACCGTAGGTTAGCTTGTGGTGAGAGCGTACCCGTCGGTAGCGGCAAGCCGTGTGCTGTGTGACGGCCGTCGCGGATCACCTTCGGGTGCGGCGTACTCTTGCGTGTCATGGTGATCTCCAGGTGAGTGCGCGAGGACTGCTGTACAGCATCTACGAGCGTCGGCTACTGAAGCGGCTCGACGGTCTACAGCACCCTCGGCACATTGCCGTGATGTGCGACGGCAACCGGCGGTGGGCCCGGGAAAACGGCTTCGAGGACGTCAGTCACGGCCACCGCATGGGTGCCCTGAAGATCTCCGAGATGCTCGGGTGGTGCGACGCCGCGGGCATCGAGATGGCCACCATCTACCTGCTGTCCACCGAGAATCTGCGCCGCGACCCCGGGGAACTCGACACGCTGCTCGAGATCATCACGGACGTCGTCGAGGAGATCTCCGGCCCCGACAAGAACTGGAGCGTCAAGATCGTCGGCGCCCTCGACCTTCTGCCCGCCGAGCAGTCGCGGCGTCTGCGTGACGCGGCTGCCGGGACCGAGGGGCGCACCGGCACCCACGTCAACGTCGCGATCGGCTACGGCGGCCGCCAGGAGATCGCCGACGCCGTGCAGTCGCTGCTGAGCGAGAAACTCCTCGCGGGACTGTCGGGGGACGAACTGGTGAAATCGATCACAGTCGACGGCATCGACGGTCACCTCTACACGTCCGGCCAGCCCGACCCCGACCTCGTGATCCGCACGTCGGGGGAGCAGCGGCTGTCGGGGTTCCTGCTGTGGCAGAGCGCCTATTCCGAGATCTGGTTCACGGAGGCGTACTGGCCCGAGTTCCGCCGCGTCGACTTCCTCCGCGCGCTCCGCGACTACGCCGCCCGGCACCGCCGCTTCGGCGTCTGACGTGAGTGGCGAAGCGTGCCGGAACACACTTCGCCACTCACCTACAGCTTCCGCAGCCGCAGCCGGTTGATCGAATGATTGGCGTCCTTGCGCAGCACGAGCGTGGCACGCGGACGCGTCGGCAGGATGTTCTCCACGAGGTTCGGCCGGTTGATGTTGTGCCAGATCTCCTGAGCGGCAGCCGTCGCGTCCCGGTCGGACAATCCCGCATAGTGGTGGAAGTGCGCGTCGGGGTCGGAGAACGACGTCTTCCGCAGCGCGAGAAAACGCTGGATGTACCAGTTCTCGATGTCCTCGATGCGGGCGTCGACGTAGATCGAGAAGTCGAACAGATCCGACACCATCAGCCGTGGTCCGGTCTGCAGCACGTTGAGACCCTCGATGATGAGGATGTCGGGCTGCCGGATCAGGTGGTACTGGCCCGGGATGATGTCGTACGAGATGTGTGAATAGACCGGTGCGGCCACTTCCTCTGCCCCCGACTTCACCTCGGTGACGAACCGCAGCAACTTCCGGCGGTCGTAACTCTCGGGAAAGCCCTTGCGGTGCATGATCCCACGGCGGTTCAGTTCGGCCGTCGGATACAGGAAGCCGTCCGTCGTCACCAGGTCGACGCGCGGGTGGTGCTCCCACCGCGCGAGGAGGGCCTGGAGGACACGGGCCGTGGTGGATTTGCCGACCGCCACACTGCCGGCGACGCCGATCACGAACGGCACCTGCTGGTCGGGGTGCTTCTCGCCGAGGAACGTCGCGGTCGCGGCGAACAGTCGCTGCCTGGCCGCGACCTGCAGGTGGATGAGACGCGACAGCGGCAGGTACACCTCCGCGACCTCTTCGAGGTCGATCTGCTCGCCGAGGCCCCGCAGTCCGTACAGCTCTTCCTCGGTCAGGACGAGTGGCGTCGACTTACGCAGTGTGCGCCACTGCTTCCGGTCGAATTCGACGTACGGACTGGACTCGCTCGTCCGCGCCATCAGTTCCGCTCACACTCGGGTACACGGGGGAGTGAGCGGTCCATGCCCAGAATCTCTGCCGTCGTCGTTGCGCTGGCGAGTAGCGGTTGCATAGTCGGATTGTGCTTGGTGCCACAGGCTGCGCTGTCGGCGGGTCGGGAACACGCGTCTGCGACTAAGGTCGGACGGCATGGAATCCGTTTCGTTCGTACGCGAATACTTGCTGCTCGGGCTGGGTTTCGACCGGCTGGAGGAAGGATTCGTCGACGCGTATACCGGCGATCCCGCGCTGCGCAGGCAGGTGGAGAACGCGCCGAAGCCCGATCCGCGCGACCTCGCGCGCACGGCGGCGAACCTCCGCGCGGAATTGCCGTCGGCCGGATTGTCCGAGGAGCGGACCCGGTTCCTCGACGTCCATCTCCGTGCCCTCGAATGCTCGGGGCGAAAGTTCGCGGGCGACGACGTCGGTTTCGTCGACGAGGTCGAGGCGTACTTCGACGTCCGCATCGAACGCGGCGACGAGGAGCAGTACCGGGAGGCGCACCGCAAGATGGACGCCGTGCTGCCCGGAACGGGGCCGCTCGCCGAACGCATCCAGGCCCACCGCGCGAAGGACGAGATCCCCGCGGACCGGTTGCAGGAATGTGTCGACGCCTTCTCGAGTGCCCTGCGCGACCTCGTGCGGGAGCATTACGCACTGCCCGACTCGGAGGTCGTGGAGTACGAGGTGGTGGGCGACAAGCCGTGGTCGGGGTTCAACTACTACCTCGGCGACTACCGGTCCCGGGTCGCGATCAACTCCGACCTCGAGCAGCACATGTCGAACCTGCCGCGGCTGATCGCGCACGAGTCGTACCCCGGCCACCACACCGAGCACTGCCGCAAGGAAGCCGGACTCGTCGGGTCGGGACAGCTCGAGCAGACGTTGTTCGTCGTCAACACCCCGCAGTGCCTGATGGCCGAGGGCCTCGCGGACCTCGCGCTCGAATCGATCGTCGGGTCCGACTGGGGGCTGTGGGCGCAGGAAATCTACGCCGACCTCGGCCTGCGATTCGACGGTGAGCAGGCGCAACGTTTGTCCGGGGCGTCCGGGCAGCTGCTCGGTGTGCGGCAGGACGCGGCGATGATGCTGCACGACGAGGGTCGCAGCCACGACGACGTCGCGGCGTTCCTGCAGCGGTGGAGTCTGTCGACCCCCGAGCGGGCCCGGCAGTCGCTGCGGTTCCTGTCCTCGCCGCTGTGGCGGGCGTACACCAGCACCTACGTGGAGGGATACCGCCTGCTCGGCGGCTGGCTGGCCGAGGTGCCCGTCGGCGCGGAGCGGTCGGAGCGGTTCCGTCGACTGCTCGACGAGCCGCTCGTTCCCAGCGTCCTGCGCGCCGGTGAGGGGTACCTCACCGCGGGCGGTTAGGAAGTCCTCACGGATACTTCGTAGACTGGGAGCATTCGTTTCCGCATCCAGCTTGGAGATCCCTCGATGACCGCTGTGCCCGGTACCGACGTCAACACGGCCCCCCTCGCCGAACTCGACCCCGAAGTCGCCCAGGCCATGGCAGGTGAGCTGGCCCGTCAGCGCGACACGCTGGAGATGATCGCGTCGGAGAACTTCGTTCCCCGCGCGGTCCTCCAGGCTCAGGGCAGCGTCCTCACCAACAAGTACGCCGAGGGATACCCGGGACGCCGCTACTACGGCGGCTGCGAGCACGTCGACGTCATCGAGGATCTCGCCCGCACCCGCGCCAAGGAACTGTTCGGCGCCGACTTCGCGAACGTCCAGCCGCACTCCGGCGCACAGGCCAACGCGGCGGTCCTGATGGCCCTGATGAACCCGGGTGAGAAGCTCCTCGGCCTCGACCTGGCGCACGGCGGCCACCTCACGCACGGCATGAAGCTGAACTTCTCCGGCAAGCTCTACGACGTCGAGTCGTACGGGGTCAGCAAGGAAGACCACCGCATCGACATGGACGAGGTCCGCAAGATCGCTGTCGCCGCGCAGCCGAAGGTCATCGTCGCCGGCTGGTCCGCGTACCCGCGTCACGAGGACTTCGCCGCGTTCCGGTCGATCGCCGACGAGGTCGGCGCGTACCTGTGGGTCGACATGGCGCACTTCGCGGGCCTGGTCGCTGCCGGGCTGCACCCGTCGCCCGTGCCCTACGCCGACGTCGTGTCCAGCACCGTCCACAAGACGCTCGGCGGGCCGCGCTCCGGCCTGATCCTCGCCAAGCAGGAGTGGGCGAAGAAGCTCAACTCCGCCGTCTTCCCCGGCCAGCAGGGCGGGCCGCTGATGCACGCCATCGCCGCCAAGGCAGTCTCCCTGAAGATCGCGGGCACCGAGGAGTTCAAGGACCGTCAGCAGCGCACCCTGACCGGCGCCAAGATCCTCGCCGAGCGTCTGACCGGCGCCGATGTCGTCGACAAGGGTGTCAGCGTCCTCACCGGCGGCACCGACGTGCACCTCGTGCTCGTCGACCTGCGCAACTCGCAGCTCGACGGCCAGCAGGGTGAGGACCTTCTCCACGAGGTCGGCATCACCGTCAACCGCAACGCGGTGCCGTTCGACCCGCGCCCGCCGATGGTCACGTCCGGCCTCCGGATCGGCACCGCGGCGCTCGCATCGCGTGGATTCGGGGACGAGCAGTTCACCGAGGTCGCCGACATCATCGGCACCGCACTCGCCGGATCGTCCGACGTCGAGACGCTGAAGTCTCGCGTGTCCAAGCTCGCCGCCGACTTCCCGCTGTACGAGGGACTCGAGGACTGGCGCCTGATCTAGGCGGCTCCACCGCCCGTGCGTGGCCTGCGAGTGCAAGGACTCGTTAACCACGCACGGGCGCCGCAGGCGCCTCCGCGTAACTTGATGTTCACCGACACGCCCGCCGCTCGCACGGCCGTCCGGCGTGTTTGGCAGTACCGTCGGGGGTAACAGGCAGCGGGGAAGTTGCTTGTACGGGAGGTCCTGATCGTGGCTGACACACTCAGTGCGAGGGGGCCGGCGCCCGGCCCTCGTGTGGTGACACACCAGGGACGGACCGGTCCAGCGAACCGAGTTTGCGTGGGTGCCACGCAGACCTAGGAGCCAACGTGACTGCTTCACGCTCCGTCTCAGCCCGCGTCGGACGTTCGTCCGCCGCCCCCAGGAAATCGTCGGATTCTGCAGTTCGTACATTCGTACTCGACACCTCCGTACTGCTGTCCGACCCCTGGGCCGTCACCAGGTTCGCCGAGCACCGTGTGGTGCTTCCCCTCGTCGTGATCAGCGAGCTCGAAGGGAAGCGGCACCACCACGAGTTGGGATGGTTCGCAAGAGAATCGCTGCGCATGCTCGACGACCTCCGTCTGGAGTACGGTCGTCTCGACCAGCCCGTGCCGATCGGCACCGAGGGCGGCACCCTGCAGGTCGAGCTGAACCACACCGACCCGTCGGTTCTCCCGGTCGGATTCCGCACGGACAGCAACGATTCGAGGATCCTGGCCTGCGCCCTGAACCTCGAGGCCGAGGGCGGTGACGTCGTCCTGGTCAGCAAGGACATCCCGCTGCGTGTGAAGGCCGGTGCGGTGGGTCTTCCCGCCGACGAGTACCACGCCCACGACGTCGTTCCGTCCGGTTGGACGGGTATGACCGAACTGGATGTGGCGTCCTCATCGATCGACGAACTGTTCTCCGAGGGTGTCGTCGATCTGGAGGAGGCTCGGGAACTTCCGTGCCACACGGGTATTCGGCTGCTGGGCGGTTCGTCGAGCGCACTGGGCCGGGTGAACGCCGACAAGCGGGTGCAGTTGGTGCGGGGGGAGCGTGAGGCATTCGGTCTGCACGGACGTTCGGCCGAGCAGCGGATCGCCCTGGACATCCTGCTGGACGACAGTGTGGGCATCGTGTCGCTGGGCGGCAAGGCGGGCACCGGCAAGTCGGCGCTGGCGTTGACGGCGGGGCTGGAGGCGGTGCTCGAGCGCCGTACCCAGCGGAAAGTCGTTGTCTTCCGGCCGCTCTACGCGGTGGGTGGGCAGGAACTCGGCTACCTGCCGGGTAGTGAGAGCGAGAAGATGGGCCCGTGGGCCCAGGCGGTCTTCGACACTCTCGACGGCCTCGCCAGCACCGAGGTGATGGACGAGGTGATCAGCCGCGGCATGCTGGAAGTGTTGCCGCTCACGCATATTCGCGGCCGGTCACTGCACGATTCGTTCGTGATCGTGGACGAGGCGCAGTCCCTGGAACGCAACGTGCTGCTCACGGTGCTGTCCCGGCTCGGCACCGGCTCCCGGGTGATCCTCACTCACGACGTCGCGCAGCGCGACAACCTGAGGGTCGGACGTCACGACGGTGTGGCCGCGGTGATCGAGAAGCTCAAGGGGCATCCGCTGTTCGCGCACATCACGTTGACGCGCAGTGAGCGTTCGCCGATCGCGGCGCTCGTGACGGAGATGCTGGAGGAGTTCGGGCCGACGCCGTAGGCGCCTGCCCCGCAGCGTGATCCGCCCGATGTCGCACGGTCCGTGCGGCATCGGGCGGAAACGTCAGAAGGCGCGCACGATACCTTTGAGCGTGCCCCACAGGAAGTCTCGGTTGCTGAAGTAGTCGCGCCAGACGGCGATCTTGCCGTCCTTCATCTCGAACGTGCCGCACACCCAGAATTCGCTGCGCAGCCGCTTGTAGATCAGGACGTCCGTGCGTTCGGTCAGCACGGCCGTACCGTCGCCGGCGATGTGGTGCAGGCGCACGTCGAATCCGACACCGGGGCGGCTCATTCCGCGGAGTATCCGCATGACGGAGCCGAGGCCGCGGATCTTGGGCAGGGACACGTTGTGCCACACGATGTCCTGGTGCAGATACTGCTGCGCGGCGTCCGGGTCGCCGGCGACGAGTGCGTCCAGGAATGCCCGGACCACCTGGACATCTGCCGTGTCCGTTCGAGCGGTTCCCGTGGGTGCGTGCGAGTTCGTGCTCATGATCTTCTCCCGGTCGATGTGTCGGCTCAGCGGACGAATGTCCCCCGGCCTTCCGTGTCGTAGAACTCGAGTGTGACGTTGTTGCCGGCGAACGTGGCCTTCGAGATGGTTCCGGGTGGGGCGTTCTCACCGCGGGGTGTGAAAGTGAAGGTGTCGCCGTCCCAGTGGGTGAGTGGGAAGGTCTGCCCGGCGGGTCCGAGTTGGAGCGTCAGCGCACCGTTGCTCTCGGTGACGACGGCGGGACCCCAGTACGGGTTGCCGTAGGTGCCTGCGTAGGTCGGGAGGGGCTGCGGCGGTGCCGGGTTCGTGGGGGCCGTCTGGCCGACGAGACTGCCCTCGGGCTCGTCCATCGGCGCGATGGCCTGCCGGTACAACGACCTCCAGTCCTCGCGGATCTCCCCGAACTGCACGAGGTCGGCGAACTCGGCGGTGAGGGATTCGGGGATGCCGATGGGCGACCCGTTGGTCAGCGCGACGATGGCGACGTCGGCGGACGGTATCGCGACGAAATTCGTCGCCACCCCGAGCTGGAACCCGCCCGAATGGCTGAGGGAAACCCGCCCTGCCGGGGTGGTCGAGACGTTGAACCCGTACCCGTACGACCCCGGACGGCTGTCCATCGACCGCGGTGGGCTGGACACCATCTGAGGACTGACCGCGGGGAGCAGTGCCTCGGGTGACACGATCTCCTTGCCCTCGAACGTTCCGTCGGCCAGCAGCATCGCCAGCCATTTGCCCATGTCGTTGACGGAGGAGCTCACCCCGCCTGCGGGGGACTGCGCGTCGGGGTCGCGTACCGCGTCGGCGACGTACTTGCCGTCGACGAGTTGGTGCGCGACAGCGCGGTCGCTGCGGGCCTGATAGTCGGCGAATCGCGAACTCGTGGACGACATCCCCAGCGGCTGGTAGATCGTCTGCTCGGACAGCGTGGCCCAGTCCGTCCGGGACGCCGCCGCGACGGCCTCCGCCGCCGCGGTGAGGCCGAAGTTGGTGTACTCGTAGGTGATCCGGAACGGGTTCAGCGGTTCGAGCCGGAGCTTGTCGAGCACCTGCTGCTGGTTGTAACCCAGGTCCTCGAGCAGATCGCCGGCATGGTCGGGCAACCCGGACCGGTGCGAGTACAGATCGCCCACCGTGACGTGCTCGGTGACCCACGGGTCCGCGAGGGCGAAACCGGGCGACTTGGACACCACGGGAGTGTCCCAGCCGACGACACCGGCATCGACCTGGTGGGCCACCACCGTGGACCCCACCGATTTCGACATCGACGCCAGCTGGAACACGGTGTCGGCGTCCACCTTCTGATCGGTGCCGGCCTCGCGCACGCCGAATCCCTTCGCGTACACGGTCTGCCCACCGTGGACGACGGCGACCGCCATGCCCGGAAGTCCGGAACTCTCCATCAGCTCGTTCGCCAGGTCGTCGAGACGGCCCACGGCGTCGTCGATCTGACCGTCCGGGATATCGACGCCCGCGACCGTCCCCGGGTTCGGTTGCGACGACTCCGAGGTGGGGTTCGCGCCGGACGTCGAGACGGAACCGGCGTCGTCTGCGTCGGAGCCGCAACCCGTCACCAGTGACCCGCCGAGCGCGAGAGCCGACAGAAGTATCGTCAGGTTCCGCTGTCTGCGCATGGGTGATCCTCTGCTCGGGCCCGGGGTAACCGTGAACTGCCAGCGTAACGACTGCAAGCCCATGACCAGGCTGTTTTCGTCACAACGCCGCCGTTGTTCCCGTCGAATTCACCAGTGGTCGACCCGGCGCCCGGGCGCGGACGCTACGGTGTGCGGATGCCGATTGAAAAGAATGACTCGCAGCTGCTCAGTGAGCTGGCCCCGGTGGTGGACGAAAACCTCACACGTCACATCGCCGAGGCGGACGGCTGGCAGCCGCACGATCTGGTCCCGTGGGACCAGGGCAAGAACTTCGCGTTCATGGGTGGAACGGATTGGTCGGCAGATCAGTCGACCCTGAGCGACGTCGAGGCGCTCGCACTGACGGTGGGTGTGCTGGTGGCGGACAACGTCCCCGCGTACCACCGGGAGATCGCCAAGCACCTCGCCCAGGTGGGCCCGTGGTGGCGCTGGGTGGGCCGCTGGACTGCGGAGGAGAACCGGCACTCTATCGTGCTCCGGAACTACCTGATGGTGACGCGCGCCGTCGACCCCGTCGCCCTCGAGCGCGCCCGGATGGACGAGATGGTCCGCGGCTACGCGATGCCGCCGATGCACCTGCTCGAGATGCTCGCGAACTCCGCGTTCGAGGAGAAGGCCGCGGCGGTGCGTCATCACAACACGGCAGCACTCGGCGAGGACCCGCTGGTGGCCGTGATCGCCGAGCGGCTGGCCACGGACGACGAACTGCAGTCGCTGTTCTACCGGAACATCGTCGAGGCCGCGTTCGAGCTGGTACCCGACCAGACGATGCGGGCCATCGCATCGCGGATCGAGGCCTTCGACGTGCCGAGCGTGGCCCTGCCCGGCGGAACCGACAGCACCGCCGTGCTCGCCGAGGCCGGCATCTACGACCCCGCCCAGCAGGGGGAGAAGGTGTTCGCGCCGCTGCTTCGCTCCTGGAACATCGCTGGGCGCTCCGATCTCGGCCCGGAGGGCGAGAAGGCCCGCGACGAGCTGTCCGCGCTGCTGTAGGACTTCTGCGCGAGAGGGCCCGCACTCCGGCGAGTGCGGGCCCTCTCCGTCGGCAGGGTCAGTCCTTGACCTTCGCCATCGCCAGCACGTCGAGACGCTTGTCGAGTTCCTCCTCGCTCAGCTTGTCGCCGATCAGACCGCGGGCGACGACGGTCTCGCGGATGGTCTTCTTCTCCTTCAGCGCCTGCTTGGCGACAGCCGCGGCCTCCTCGTACCCGATCGCGGAGTTCAGTGGCGTCACGATGGACGGCGACGATTCCGCGAGGGTCTTGAGGTGCTCGGTGTTCGCGACGAGCCCCACGACACACCGGTCGGCGAACAGCCGCGTGACGTTGGCCAGCAATTTCAACGATTCGAGCAGGTTCCGCGCCATCATCGGGATGTAGACGTTGAGCTCGAATGCGCCCGCGGCACCGCCCCAGGCGACCGCGGCATCGTTGCCGACCACCTGAGCGGCGACCTGGGTGGCCGCCTCCGGAAGCACCGGATTGACCTTGCCGGGCATGATCGAACTGCCGGGCTGCAGGTCGGGGAGTCGGATCTCGCCGAGACCGGTGAGCGGTCCCGATCCCATCCAGCGGATGTCGTTGGCGATCTTGGTCAGGGACACCGCGATCGTGCGCAGCGCGCCGGACGCCTCCACCAGCCCGTCCCGCGCCGCCTGCGCCTCGAAACTGTTCTTCGCCGGTGTGAGGGCGTCGACACCCGTCGCCTTGACCAGTTCGGCGACGACCTTCGGGCCGAACCCGTCGGGGGCATTGAGCCCCGTTCCGACCGCGGTGCCGCCGATGGGCAGCTCACCGAGTCGGGGAAGGCAGGCCACGACCCGCTCCATCCCCGCCTCCATCTGACGGGCGTAACCGCCGAACTCCTGGCCGAGGGTCACCGGGACGGCGTCCATGAGGTGGGTGCGGCCCGACTTCACGACGTTCTTCCACTCGGTGGACTTGTCGAGCAGGGCCAGGCGCAGGTGGTCGAGGGCGGGGAGGAGGTCCTTCACCGCGGACTCGGTGGCCGCGACGTGCGTCGCGGTGGGAAAGGTGTCATTGGACGACTGCGACATGTTGACATCGTCGTTGGGGTGGACGACCACACCGTTCGCCGCGGCGATCGACGCGATCACCTCGTTGGCGTTCATGTTGGAACTGGTGCCCGAGCCCGTTTGGAAGACGTCGATGGGGAACTGATCGTCGTGCTTGCCTTCGGCGATCTCGCCCGCCGCCGCGATGATGGCATCCGCCTTCTCGGCGTCGAGGAGGCCGAGATCCTTGTTGACCTGCGCACAGGCTGCCTTCAGCAGACCCATCGCACGTATCTGGGTGCGCTCGAGACCTCGACCGCTGATCGGGAAGTTCTCGACGGCGCGCTGAGTTTGCGCGCGCCACAGGGCATCCACGGGCACCCGCACCTCGCCCATGGTGTCGTGTTCGATCCGGTACTGCTGCTCGTTGCTCTCGGTCATGCGTCAAACATGCCACTTCCGAGCGCGTCGTGGGGCGCTCCCCGTGCGCCTTTCCGGTAGCCGGAGCTACCGGAAAGGCGCACGGGCAGCGGAGCTGCCTAGAACGTCGGCGGAACGGCGCCGTCTTCGCCCGTGAAGTCCACGGACGAGTACTCGCGCAGCTTCTCGAGACGGTGGTACGCGTCGATCATGCGGACGGTGCCCGACTTCGACCGCATCACGATCGACTGGGTCGAGGCGCCGCCGCCGTAGTAGCGGACACCGCGGAGCAGGTCGCCGTCCGTGACGCCGGTGGCGCAGAAGAAGACGTTCTCACCCGACACGAGATCTTCGGTGGTGAGCACACGGTCCAGGTCGTGGCCTGCGTCGATGGCCTTCTGACGCTCGGCGTCGTCGGTCGGGGCCAGCCGGCCCTGCAGCGAACCACCCATACAGCGCATGGCGGCTGCGGCGATGATGCCCTCGGGCGTGCCACCGGTGCCGATCAGGATGTCGGTGCCCGACTCCGGACGCGCGGCGGCGATCGCACCCGCGACGTCGCCGTCGGAGATGAGACGGATCCGGGCGCCGGTGTCCCGGACCTCCTGGATGAGCCGGGCGTGCCGCGGACGGTCGAGGATGCAGACCGTCACGTCGGAGGGGGACGCCTTGCGGACCTTCGCGACGCGTTTGATGTTCTCGGCGACGGGCGCTGTGATGTCGATGACATCGGCGGCGTCGGGGCCGACGGCGATCTTCTCCATGTAGAACACGGCAGACGGGTCGAACATCGCGCCGCGCTCGGCGACCGCGAGGACGGCGATCGCGTTGGGCATGCCCTTCGCCATCAGGGTGGTTCCGTCGACTGGGTCGACGGCGAAATCGCATTCGGGTCCGTCGCCGTTGCCGACCTCTTCGCCGTTGAACAGCATCGGGGCTTCGTCCTTCTCGCCCTCGCCGATGACGACGACGCCGCGCATCGAGACGGAGCTCACGAGCTGGCGCATGGCGTCGACGGCGGCGCCGTCGCCACCCTCCTTGTCGCCACGGCCGACCCAGCGACCGGCAGCCATCGCACCAGCCTCGGTGACTCGGACCAATTCCAGAGCAAGATTTCGGTCCGGGGCCTCGCGGCGACTCGAAGTGGTGCTAGCCGTCATGGGCAGTGCCTCCTGGTGCAGTCACGGTCGACGTTGTACGTCGACGCTGTGTCGGTGGCCGTCGGCCGCCGAGTGTCGGGTGGATCTCGCCTGCTGATTCTCCCAGAAAGAAGTGTGACGTGCGCTGCTGGGGCGCGAATCACGGGACCGAGAATCGTTGTTCCGGGACCGACCCTGGATACTGGTGGGCGTGGCATCCGATAAACCCCGCATCCTGCACAACAACCGCGACATGGTGTGGTCGCTCGTACCCCTTGTCCTGTTCTGCGTACTGATCGCGGGTATCGCCAGCCAGTGCACGTTCAGCCCGGGCGGGCCCACCAGTGGCCCGATCCCCAGCTTCGACGTCGACGCGGCGCTGAAGTACGACGCCCAGGACCTGCCGTTCCCGGTGCGCAAGCCGGAGACGCCGGAGGGCTGGACGCCCAACTCGGGCAGCCGCAGCATCGTCAGCGGCGACGGCGGCGGCGATTCGAGCACCGTCGGATTCATCACCGAGGCCGGCCGCTACATCCAGCTGACGCAGAGCAATGCCGTCGAGACGGTGCTCGTGCCGTTTGTCGCCGGTGGTCCGCGTACGGCGACGGGAACCGAGGACGTCGCAGGTCACAGCTGGATCGTGTACGGCGGGGAGGGTGTCGAGCCGATCTGGGTCTCCGACTTCGGCGACGTCCGGCTCCTCGTGACGGGCAGTGCGTCACCCGAGGCGTTCGAGCAGCTCACCACCGCCGCGGCCGACGCCCCGATCCTCGCCGCCTGACGATCGAGGGAGGGTCAGCCCTCGTCCTCGGCGTGGGCGAGGGCCGTCTCGACGCGCTTGCGCGCCCCGGCGAGGTGTTCCTCGCAGCGTTTGGCCAGGGCCTCGCCCCGCTCCCACAGTGCGAGTGACGCGTCGAGGTCGAGGCCGCCCTGTTCGAGCACCTTGACCACGTCGACGAGTTCGTCGCGCGCCGCCTCGTAACCGAGCTCCGCGATGTCGGTGTCGTTTCCGGTGGGCTTACTCATGTCCTACTTGTCCTTTCCCATCACCGCGGCACGGATTGCGCCGTCGGCGACTCGAACGCGAATCTGGGTGCCCGGTGGGGCGTCGTCGACCGAACGCAGTACCTCGGGATCGCCGTCGGGCACGATCCGCTGAACCACGGAGTAGCCGCGGGCCAGGGTCGCGGCGGGCCCGAGGGTCGTCAGCCGTGCACGAAGGTGCTCGATCGTGGTGCTTTCCGCGGCGATCGCCCGGCTGACGTCGCGTCGCCCGGCCTCCCGCAGTCGCTCGACCTCGTCCGACCGGTGGTCGAGTGCGCGCAGCGGGTCGGCGAGTACCGGCCGGCTCCGCAGCTGGGAGATCAGGTGCGACTCGCGCTGCACCCAGTTGCGCAGCGCAGCCGCGCTCCGCGACCGCAATTCGCCGACGAGTGCCTGCTCGGCGACCGCGTCCGGCACCACCCGCTTGGCGGCATCCGTCGGTGTTGCGGCCCGCAGGTCGGCGACGTGATCGCTGAGCGGACTGTCCGGCTCGTGGCCGATGGCGCTGACCACCGGTGTTCGGCAGGCAACGATCGCGCGGCACAGCGTCTCGTCGGAGAACGGCAGCAGATCCTCCACACTGCCGCCGCCGCGCGCGAGGATGATCACGTCGACGTGCGGGTCGGCGTCCAGTTCCTTCAATGCGTCGAGGATCTGCGGAACGGCGGTCGCGCCCTGCACCGGGGTGTTGCGCACCTCGAAGCGCACGGCGGGCCAGCGGCGCTGCGCCACACTGAGGACGTCGTGCTCGGCGGCGCTCGCGCGACCGGTGATCAGCCCGATGGTGCCCGGTAGGAACGGCAGCGGACGCTTCAGCCGAGGGTCGAACAGACCCTCCGCGGCCAGCAGCGCGCGCAACCGCTCGATTCGGGCGAGGAGTTCACCGATCCCGATCGCGCGGATCTCCGTCACCCGCAGCGAGACCGACCCTCGGCCCGTGTAGAACGACAACTTGCCGAACATCACCACCCGGCTGCCCTCGGTGAGCGGGACGGGGGAGTTCTGCAACAGCTGCGGGGAACAGGTCACCGACAACGACATGTCAACGGACGGATCCCGCAGCACAAGAAACGCGGTCCGGGTTCCCGGACGCGCGTTGATCTGGGTGATCTGCCCCTCGACCCAGACACTCCCGAGCCGGTCGATCCACTGTGCGACCTTGGCCGACACGGTGCGGACCGGCCAGGGCTGCTCGGCGGTACTCGGTCCGGTACTGGCTGCGCGGGGCTGTGCGGAGGTCACTTGGCCTTGGCGGAGGTGATGCGGTTGGTCAGCATGGTCTGGAACGGCGCGCGTGCCAGGGTCGCGTTCTCGTAGTCCAGCAGCGTCGTGAGGTCCTCGACGGACAGGCTGCGCAGGCGCGCCCGCAGCTGGGCGAGCGTCAGCGTGCCGTAGTCGAGTACGACGGCGATCTCGGGTTCGGCCACCGTCGGCGCGGAGGTCGCGGCTTTCTTGCTCGCCGACGTCACGGGGGCCGAGCCGTTGGTCGTGGCGGCGGGAGCAGCCTTCGGGGTCGAGACCTTCTCGGGAGTGCTCTCTTCCTGCGGGCTCAGCGAGTACAGGGCGAACCGGCCCGGTCCGGCCGGCCGCTCGTCGGTCACGCCGTCGACAACGGGTTCCGGATCGGTGTCGTCGTCGAAGACGGCCCAGGCCGGCTGCTCGTCGTCGTGGGTCCAGTTGATCAGTGCGAAAGCCTGGTCGCCCTTGATGGCCAGCGCCGTCATGGACTGCTGAACACGCATCGTGGTCTGCAGCACCTGACTGACCGCGGTCATGGGCAGGGTCGCTGCGGTGGTCGGCAGCTTCCTGGCCTCTTCGACGGCCGTCACGGCGATTCCAGCGGCGACACGCGCCACGAAGGGGGGACGAATCATTCCCACAGCCTGCCTGACAACGGCACGTTTGGGTAGCCGACGTGCCCACAGCGCCGACGACTTCGGTGCGACGATGCGCACACTACCCGGCCGAGACCCCGCGAAAGTGTCGTCCGTTCGGGGTGACCCGTAGTCTGGAACCATGTCTTCGGCTGTTCCACTCAATGTGGGTATCACACGTTCGGCAGATTCGGGGGCGTCGCGTGCCGACGGCGAGAAGCGGGTACTGCTCGCGGAGCCCCGCGGCTACTGCGCCGGCGTGGACCGCGCCGTCGAGACGGTGGAGAAGGCGCTCGAGAAGCACGGCGCCCCGATCTACGTCCGCAAGGAGATCGTCCACAACCGGCACGTCGTCGAGACGCTCACCGATCAGGGTGTCGTCTTCGTCGACGAGACGGACGAGGTTCCGGAGGGCGCGCTGCTGGTGTTCTCCGCCCACGGCGTGTCTCCCGCGGTCCACGAATCGGCCGCGGCGCGCAACCTGCGCACCATCGACGCCACGTGCCCGCTGGTCACGAAGGTCCACCAGGAAGCCAAGCGCTTCGCCCGCGACGACTTCGACATCCTCCTGATCGGCCACGAGGGCCACGAGGAAGTGGAGGGCACCGCCGGTGAGGCCCCCGATCACGTGCAACTGGTCGACGGACCCGACTCCGTCGACGCCGTGACGGTCCGCGACGAATCGAAGGTCATCTGGTTGTCGCAGACCACGTTGAGCGTCGACGAGACGATGCAGACGGTCGCCCGGCTGCGGGAGCGTTTCCCCAATCTGCAGGACCCGCCGAGCGACGACATCTGCTACGCCACCCAGAACCGTCAGGTGGCGGTCAAGGCGATGGCACCCGAATGCGACCTCGTCATCGTCGTCGGATCCCGCAACTCCTCGAACTCCGTTCGTCTCGTCGAGGTCGCACTGAACGCGGGCGCGAAGGCGTCGTACCTGGTCGACTACGCGCGCGAAGTGGATCCGGCCTGGCTCGACGGCGTCCGGACGGTCGGGATCACGTCCGGTGCGTCCGTGCCGGAGATCCTGGTGCGCGGTGTGATCGATCTGCTCGACGAGCACGGATTCCACGACGTCCAGCCGGTCACCACGGCCAACGAGACGCTGGTCTTCGCACTGCCGCGCGAGCTGCGCGCCGCGCGGACCTGATCGGCCCGCTACCTGCCGCGTCCCTGCTCTAGCGGGGCTGCTCCGTCTCGAACGGCGGCTCGTACCGGTCGCGGTAACGCACCTGCGGAATGGGGTGGGCCGGCACGTCGGGGTTCGGCCGGGGTCGCGGCGTCGTCCGCGGCGGGACCGAACGCGGCGCCTGACTGGTGCGCGGAGGCGCCGAGCGGGGTGCCTGCGCTGCCCGGTCGACCATCGGTGGTGGGGGCGTGGTGCGTCCCCCCGACGACGACGATCGGCGAGGCGGTGGGGTGGCTGCCCGTCGCCCCGAGCGGGGGTGTTCCCGCGCAGCGTCCCTGTCACGCGCCCGGCGCGACGGCGGAGACTGCTCGGACTCCTCGGCTGCGCGCCGAGGGCGGGCGGCGCGTGGCGCCCGCTGCGCGCGTCGCCGCTCGGACGTGCGGGCGGGACCGGTCTTGCGTTGCTGCAGCAGGAAGAGGCGGAGGCCACCGATCAGCAGGGTCACCACGGTGGCGGCGAGCATCACCGGGAAACGGTTGACCAGCGGATATGCGACGTTGATCGCCAGGTCTTTCAGTGCGGTGCTGTTCTCCTCCGCGATGAGACTCTGCCCGAGCGGCACCGCGACGAACAGGATCAGCGGCGGCTGGACGATCGCGGTGAACAGCGCCCGATTGCCGGCAGCAGCCACGGCGAGAACGCAGCCGAGGAAATAGAACGTGGAGAACGCAGCCGTGAGTTCCGTGCCACGAGCCGCATCGACAGCGAATCCGACGAAGGTGACTCCGACGGCCAGGAGAATGACACCCCACCAGGGGAGACCGGGGACCGTAGGGACAATCGACCGCCTGTCGAGCGGCACCCCAGAGCGAGCACGTTGGGTTGCAGACACACAACGACAGTAGCGGCAACTTGTTAACTAGCCTCGTTGGCGTGACCGGTAGAGCCTGAGAGATCCTCGAGATTTGTGCGTCGCGGCCACGAATCGACGGCGCTGACCTCGGTGACATCGCCGTCGAACACATCGAGGTCGTGGAGCTTGCGGGCGGTGACTGTGACCCGGGACTCCATCGACGCGACGGTGAGATTGAACGAGTCGACGGACTTGCCGAGTTGTGAGCCGAGGCGGTCGAGATGTGCACCGACCGTGCCCAGCCGCGAATACAGCTCCCGGCCGAGTTGGTGGATCTTCGCGGCGTCCTGCGACAGCGCCTCCTGGCGCCAGGTGTGCGCGATGGTCCGCAGCAAGGCGATGAGAGTGGTGGGGGTGGCGAGGATCACGTTCCGCGAGAACGCGTGCTCGAGCAGCCCGGAGTCGGCGGTCAGCGCCGCGTCCAGGAACGGATCACCGGGCACGAACAGCACCACAAACTCCGGCGTCGGGTCGAACGACTCCCAGTACGTCTTGTCGGCCAACTGGTCGACGTGCGTCCGCAGCTGCCGGGCGTGTCTGGAGAGGTGCTGTTCCCGGGCGGCCGGGTCTTCCGTCTGCGCGGCGTCCAGGTACGCCGCGAACGGGACCTTGGCGTCGACCACGATCTGCTTGCCGCCCGCGAGGTACACGAGCAGGTCGGGACGGACACCGTCCTTCGACACCTGGGTGTCGAAATCGCAGTGCCGGACCATCCCGGCGAGTTCGACCACCCGCTCGAGCTGGATCTCGCCCCACCGGCCCCGGATCTGCGGCGCCCGCAGCGCCGTGACCAGCCGGCTCGTCTGCGTGGACAGCATCTGAGAGGTGCGGTACATGCCTTCGACCTGCTCGCTGAGCCCCGCATACGCGTGCAGGCGGTTGCGTTCGACGTGGTCCACCTGTTCCGCCAGGGCGCCGACGGCCTCGTGCAGTGGCCCGACCAGTCGCGAGATCTGCTCGCCGATCGCACCCGAGTGGCGGCGGGCGGAATCCTCGCTGACCGCGCCGAGCGACTGCTGCAGCAGGGCCTCGTTCTCGCGCAGCGCGGCGAGCTGTGCCTCCGCACGCGCCGCCCGATCACCGCTCCGCGCCGCGTGCAGCAGCCACCCGAGGGCGGTGCCCGCGGCCAGCGCCAGGAGCATTCCGAGTGCAGCGAGTGCATTCATGTGGCTCATGGTGCACCGCCCCACCGACATGTCGAATCGCCCGGACGCCACGCGGCCGAGGTGTTCGAGGTTGTCGGCACGGTGCTCTACGGTCTCGGGACATGAGGATCCTGCACACTTCGGACTGGCACATCGGACGCACGTTCCACGGGGTGGACCTGCTCACCGACCAGGCCCGTGTGCTCGACGCGATCGCCGCCCTCGTCGCCGAGCACGGCGTGGACGTCGTCGTCGTTCCCGGTGACGTGTACGACCGGTCGATCCCCAGCGCCGACGCCGTCACCGTGTGCAACCGCGGATTCGAAGCGATCCGGGACGCCGGTGCGGTCATCGTCGCCACGTCCGGGAACCACGACTCCGCGGCGCGGCTCGGGGCGGGTGCCGCGTTCTCCCGCGCGGGCGGGCTGCACCTCATGACGACGGTCGCCGGGATCGGCTCGCCCGTCGTGCTCGAGGACGCGCACGGTCCCGTCTCGTTCTACGGCATTCCCTATCTCGAGCCCGAGATCACCCGCGCGCAACTGGACGTGCCGACCGCCCGCTCGCACGCCGAGATCCTCGACGCCGCGATGGACCGTGTCCGTGCCGACCTCGACGGGCGGAACGACACCGGTCCGCGCACCAGGTCCGTCGTCCTGGCGCACGCGTTCGTCGTGGGCGCGGAGGCCACCGGATCGGAGAGGTCCATCTCCGTCGGCGGCGTCGAGACGGTGTCGGCGTCGGCCTTCGGCGGGGTCGACTACGTCGCGCTCGGCCACCTGCACTCGCCGCAGACTCTCACCGAGAACATCCGGTACTCGGGTTCGCCGCTGCCGTACTCCTTCGGCGAGCGCACCCACAGCAAGGCGGTCTACCTCGTGGATCTCGACGCCGACGGACTGCGGGCCGTCGAGCGGGTCGACCTGCCGGTGGTCCGTGGTCTGCGGCAACTGACCGGGACGGTGCAGGCGTTGCTCGAGGACGACGCGTTCCGCGACGCCGAGGACTGCTACGTGTCGGCGGTGCTCACCGACCCGGAACGCCCGGTCGACGCCATGCGCTCACTCCAGACCCGATTCCCGTTCGCCGTGCACCTCGAGTGGCAACGCCCCGAGGGCGGCGACGATCTGCGCTACCGCGACAAGGTGCACGGGCGCAGCGATCTGCAGATCACGCGCAGCTTCCTCACCGACGTGCGCAGCGAACCGTCGACCGGCGAGATCCGATTGGTGGAGGCCGCACTCGGCTTCGCCGGCCGGTCCGGCGAAGACACCGCCGAGGTCGTCGCGCTGGAACAGACGGCATGAGGCTGCATCGACTCGAGGTCGAAGCCTTCGGGCCGTTCGCAGGATCCGTGGAAGTCGACTTCGATCGGCTCGGCGCGGACGGGCTCTTTCTGCTGCACGGTCATACCGGCGCCGGTAAGACGACAGTCCTCGACGCGGTGGCGTTCGCGCTGTACGGCACGGTGCCCGGGGCACGGAAGGACGGCAAGCGCCTCCTGTCCGACCACGCGCCCGCCGGTTCCGTTCCGACGGTGACGCTCGAGGCGACGATCGCGGGCCGGCATCTGCGACTCGTCCGCAGCCCGGAGTTCGAGCGTCCCAAGCGCCGTGGGTCGGGGACCATCAAGGAGAACGCGAAGGCCACGCTCACCTGGCTCGACGGCCGCGGGGAGAACCTGTCACGGATCCCCGACATCGCCGACGAGGTCGGGCGGCTGATGGGCATGAGCGCCGACCAGTTCTTCCAGGTCGTCCTGCTGCCGCAGGGAGAGTTCGCGAAGTTCCTGCGAGCCGACAACGAGGAACGCGGTCAGCTTCTGGAGAGGCTGTTCGACACCACCCGATTCGGGACGGTGGAGGAGTGGTTCCTCGCCCGCAGGCGTACCAGCGCCCACGACCTGGACGAGCATCAACGGGCCGTCGACGTCCTGCTGGCGCGGGTCGGGACGGCCGCAGGCATCGAGGGGGGCGCCGACGCCGATCCGGTGACCTGGGCCCACAAGCTCGAGGCCGAGGCGCGCGAGACCCGCGACCTGGCCGCGGACGACCTGCAGAAGGCCAAGAGCCAGGCGAAGGTGACCCAAGATGCGCTCGCGGAGGCGCGCCGTGTCCTCGAACTGCAGAACCGCAGGCGGCGAGCCGAGGCGGAACTCGAGGCCCACGCAGCGGAGGCGGACCGGCGGGCGGTCCTCGTCGCCGAATTGGCGGATGCGCGCCGGGCCGCACCGGTCGCGACCGTGGCACGCGACGCCGACGCCGCCCGGGCCAAGGCCGCAGCCGCCGCGCGGAACGTCGAGGCGATCACGGACGGATTGCGTTCGACGGTGGGCGGCGCCGATCTCGTGGCGGAGTTGCCGTGGCCTCCGACCGCCGACGAACGGGAGCACATCCGGTCGAGTATCCGGGCCTGGCGTGACGAGATCGTGCGCCTCGACGGGGCACTCGCCGAATCCGTCGCCGCCGACCGGCTCGCTGTCGAACTGAAGCGGCTACGTGCCCGGCAGGTCGAACTCGCCGAGGCCGGCGACGCGCTGTCCCGGGAGCGGGAACAATTGCCGCTCGCTCTGAGGGAAGCGGAGAAGGCGCTCGACTCGGCGCAGAAGGCCCGCGACGCAGTGCCCGCGCTCGTCGATGCCCGGGACCGGGCGGCCGACGCTGCCTCGGCGGCGGCGGATCTCCGCACCCGCCGGGCCGAGCGTGATCGGCTCGAGCGCGGCGTGCTCGATGCCCGGCAACAGCACCAGGACGCGCGCGAGCACTGGCTCGACCTGCTGCAACGTCGGATCGCAGGCATGGCCGCCGAATTGGCAGGCACGCTCGAGGACGGTGTCCCGTGCCAGGTGTGCGGTTCGCCCGAGCACCCGCAGCCTGCCGAACCGTCCGAGCTGTCGGTCACGAAGGCCGACGAGGACAAGGCCCTCGCGGCGGAGCAGAAGGCCGCGGCGGCGCTGACGACCGCGACCGAGAAGCTGGGCGCGGTGGAGCGCGCGATCGACGTGCTCGTCCAGCGCGGCGGCGACGGTGACGCGGACGAACTCGCGCAGGCACTCACGACCGCGGAGGCGGCGGTGGGGGAGGCGACTGCGCTCGGCGACGAGGTCGAGCGTCGGTCCGCATCACTCACCGAACTGCGGGACCGCGAGAGTCACCTGCAGGAACGGTCCCGGGACCTGGGCGTCGACGCCGCCACCGTGGCCGAGAGGATCACGGCGAACACGACACAGCTCGGGGAGATCCGGGCCCGGGTGAGCGAGGCGGCGGGCGACGACCCGAGCGTGGAGGCACGCCGCGCACGACTCGACGCGCTTGCGGAGTCCGCATCCGAACTGCTCGACGCGCGGGACGCCGGTGCCGGAGCCGAGTCGGCGGCCCGTGAACTCGCGGCCAAGGCCGAAACACTGGCCGGGGATGCCGGTTTCGACAGCTCTGCCGACGCCGTGGCCGCGGTCCGGACGGCCGCCCGTCAGGGTGAGATCGAGGCCCTCCTCACGGCGGCGCGGGACGCCGAGGTCGGGGCGCGCAGCGTGCTCGACGACCCCGAGGTCGTTGCCGTCGCCGAGGCAGATCCCGTGGAACTGGCGTCCGTCCAGCACGCGCACGACATGGCCGCGGAGGTCGTGAACGTCGCCGTCGCGGCGGCATCCGACGCCGAGCGCCGACTGCTCGATCTGGAACGGTTCGTCGGTCAACTCGACAAGGCCGCCGAGGCGATCGCGCCGATGCAGGCCGCGCACGAGGAGTTGGCCGCCCTCGCCGAGGTGATCGCGGGCCGTGGCCAGAACGCCAGGAAGATGTCGCTGCGGTCGTATGTGCTGGCGGCCCGGCTGGAAGAGGTGGCCGTCTCGGCATCCGCGCGGCTCGGCCGGATGTCGGCGGGACGGTACGAGTTCGTCCACAGCGACGAGGCCGGTCCGCGAGGCCGCCGCGGTGGCCTGGGGCTGGACATCCGCGACGACTACACCGGAGTGGTGCGTTCGGCCAAGACCCTGTCCGGCGGTGAGTCGTTCCTGGCGTCGCTGTCGCTGGCGCTCGGTCTCGCCGATGTCGTCGCGGCGGAGTCGGGAGGCGTTGTCCTCGACACGATGTTCATCGACGAGGGATTCGGCACCCTCGACGCGGACACCCTCGACTCGGTGATGGGCGTCCTCGACGAGCTTCGTGACGGTGGCCGGGTGGTCGGGATCGTCAGTCACGTCGACGAGATGCGTCAGCGAATCCCGAGCCGGCTGCACGTGATTCGCGGACGCACCGGCTCCACGGTGGAGGTCGTCGCGGGTTGAGTGCCGGTCAGTCCGCCTTGGGCGCGACGGCGGCCTCGTCGACGGTGACGCCCTCCCGTTCGGCGTCGTCGAGGTCGTCGTTCGCGGCGACGGCGTCGGCGATGTTGCTTTCGGCGCTGTGCTCGTCGATCTGCTCACCGATGTAGCGCACCACCACGGCGGCGACGGCGGCGGTGGGCACCGCGAGGAAGGCGCCGACGATCCCGAACACGGAGCCACCGGCGGTCACGGCGAGCAGAACCACGACGGCGTGAAGTTTCATGCTCTTGCTCTGGAGTACGGGCTGCAGCACGTTGCCCTCGATCTGCTGCACCACGAGGATGATGATCAGCACGATCACGGCGGTGGTGAGACCGTTGGCCACCAACGCGACGAGCACGGCGAGAGCACCGGCGACGAACGCACCGACGATCGGGACGAAGCCACCGATGAACGTCAGGATCGCGAGGACCGGTGCAAGCGGCACACCGAGAATGAGCAGTCCGGCGCCGATGAAGACGGCGTCGATGAGGCTGACCAGTGCCTGCGTCCGGATGAACCCTCCGAGCGTGTCCCACATGCGGCCCAGCACCACTTCGAGGTGACGGCCCGCGCGGCCGCCGCCGACGGAGTGCAGCCACGGGATGAACCGCGGGCCGTCCTTGATGAAGAAGAACGACAGCACCAGCACGAGGCCGAGCGTGAGCAGCAGGGAGCTGGCGGTGCTGACCCCGGTGAACACACCGGACGCGATGACCGTCCCACTTTCCTGCACCTTCACGACGATCGTGTGGATGCCCTGGTCGATCTGATCGTCCTGCAGGTTGATCGGCGGACCCTTCAACCAGTCCTGCACCTGGTTGATGCCCTGGGTGGCCTTGTTGGCCAGCTCGGGTGCCTGGTTGACGACGGACGGCACGATGCCCGCGATGATTCCGGCGACGACGGCGATGAACACGACGAGCGACGTCGCGGCGGCCGCCGCCGGGGGGATACGCCGTCTCGTCATCGCCCGCGTCGGCGGCCACAGCACCGTGCACACCACGACGGCCAGCAGCACGGGGAGGACGATCACCCACAGCTTTTCGATGATCCACCCGAACAACAACGCGCCCAGCGAGATGGCCACGAGGACCAGCGACCACTTGGCCACCCACATCGCACCCACCCCGATGAGATGCCCGCGGTCCGGTTTCGTGATTGCGGTCCCGGACGGCGCCGGGGCTTCCTTCTCCGTCACAGATGGTCCTCCCTGCCGTGTCTGCTCAGCCGATCAGTACTGACAGTACTGGGGGACGCCGGGACGGCCCGGTGAGGTCAGCAGCAGCGGGCGCCCGGGTTCGCGTCGGCGTCCGCGTAGCGCGCCTTCCAGTACTCGCGCTCGGTCGGCACCTCGGCGTCCGGATGGTTCCGGCGAAGGTGTTCGACATACCTGCTGTAGTCGTGGTCGCCCATCAGCGACCCCGTCCACCACCAGGCGGTCCGGACGGCCCCCACAACCCTATTCATCATGGTGATGTGCCCTGTCCGTGTGAGTGTGTGCAGCACCGGGTGCGCGCACGACGCCCGACGCGATGAGTTCGTTCCATTCCTTGTCGAGTTCCTTCTCGGCGGCGGTGGGGACGAACCCGGCGGGAGCGAAGATTTTCGACGGCTGCTCGGGTGACTCGGTGGTCGGCAGTCCACCTGCCCGGAATGCCTTGATGCAGACGAGCGCTCCGGCCACCACGACGACGAGGACGAGTGCGGCGAACACGATCGACAGGGTGCCCTGGATGAAGGTGTTGCGGATGACGGCGTCGATGGCCTCGGGGGTCTTGGCGGAACCGAAGCTGGTCTTGCCGGCTTCCTTCGCTTCCTTGAACGCGGCGTGCTGGGACCAGTAGCCGACGGCGGTGTTGCCGGAGAAGATCTTCTGCCAGGACGCCGTCATGGTGACGATCAGGTCCCAGACGAGGGGAACGCCGGGAATCCATGCCCATTTGAAGAGACCCCTCTTCATGACGATGGCGAGGACCACCGTCAGGGCGATCGCGGCGAGCAGCTGGTTCGCGATGCCGAAGAGCGGAAACAGGGTGTTGATGCCGCCGAGCGGGTCGGTGACGCCCATGAGCAGGATGGCGCCCCACAGTCCGACGACGGCCAGCGAGCACACCCAGGCTCCGACGCGCCACGACGGATCCTTGAACTTGCGGGCGGGTCCACCGAAGTTGCCGAGCGAGTCCGACAGCATGAACCGGGCGACACGGGTGCCTGCGTCGACGGTTGTGAGGATGAACAGCGCCTCGAACATGATCGCGAAGTGATACCAGAACGACTTGAGGGCGGCGCCGCCGAGGAACTGGCTGAGCACTTCCGACATGCCGAACGCGAGCGTCGGGGCACCGCCGGTGCGGGAGATGATCGACTCCTCGCCCACGTTCTCCGCGGCCTGCGAGAGGGTGTCGGGGTTGATGTTCGGGCTGGACAGTCCGAGGCCGTTCACGTATGCGGCGGCCGTTTCGGGGGTCCCGCCGGTGAGGGTGGCCGGCGCGTTGAGCGCGAAGTACAGGTGCTGGTCGATGATGCACGCGGTGACGAGCGCCATGATCGCGACGAACGACTCGGTGAGCATGCCCCCGTATCCGATCAGCCGCATCTGCTTTTCCTTCGCCAGCAGCTTGGGCGTGGTGCCGGAGGAGATGAGGGCGTGGAAGCCGGACAGCGCGCCGCACGCGATCGTGATGAACAGGAACGGGAACAGGGAGCCCGCGAACGCGGGGCCGTTGCCCTGGATGGCGAACGTCGTGACGTCGGGCATCTTGATGGTGGGCTGCGCGACCAGGATGCCGATGGCCAGCAGGATGATCGTGCCGATCTTCATGAACGTCGACAGGTAGTCGCGCGGGGCCAGCAGCAGCCACACGGGCAGGACGGATGCGGCGAAACCGTAGGCGATCATCAGCCAGGCGATGGTCACCTTGGAGAGCGTGAACCAGTCGGCGCCCCAACCGGTGTCGGCGACCCAGCCGCCGGACACGATGGCGAGGAGCAACAGCACGACGCCGATCAGCGACACCTCCGCGACCTTGCCCGGGCGCAGGTACCGCAGGTAGACGCCCATGAACAGGGCGATCGGGATGGTCATGGCGATCGAGAAGACGCCCCACGGGCTTTCCGCGAGCGCGTTGACGACGACGAGGGCGAGCACTGCGATGAGGATGATCATGATGACGAAGACGCCGATCATGGCGGCCACACCGCCGACGAGGCCGAGTTCGTCGCGGGCCATCTGACCGAGGCTGCGTCCGCGGCGTTTCGTCGAGATCCACAGGACGAGGAAGTCCTGGACCGCTCCGGCGAAGACGACTCCGATGATGATCCACAGCGTGCCGGGCAGGTAGCCCATCTGCGCGGCGAGGACGGGACCGACGAGGGGACCTGCGCCGGCGATGGCGGCGAAGTGGTGCCCGAACAGCACCCGCCGGTCCGTCGGCATGTAGTCCTTGCCGTTCTCCAGGATCTCGGCGGGGGTGGCCCGGTCGTCACGGGGCTGGACGAGTTTGCGTTCGATCAGCCGCGCGTAGAAGCGGTAGGCGATGAGGTACGTGCAGACGGCGGCCACCACGAACCAGACGGCGTTGATGTTCTCGCCGCGGATGAACGCGATCATCACCCAGGCGATGCCACCGAAAAGGCCGAGGACGGCGAACGTGATCCGTGCCGCCGGTGAGATGGGGGTGCGGTCCACGACGCCGACCGCTGGCAGATCCGGATCCGTTTTCAGGTACTCGATCTCGGATTCGGGGGCGGCTCTCAGGGCCATCGCGAACTCCTTCCCAGCGCCCCCGTCGTCATTGTGTGCCAGGGGTGACGCCGTCGACAGATGCCACATCTTTTGTGGCCCCCGTCACCCTATTGTGCCGACGTTCGGTTCGACGAAAAAACGACGTCAGAAGCGAGACGAATCGGCGTCGATCCAGTCGGTGAGCCAATCCGACGGCGGATCCTCGAGCAGTTCGCCGGGCATCAGCCACTCGTACAGTTCCGCGTAGGTGCGCGTGGCGACGCCGTCGATCCGGCGGTTGAGCATCGACGGCGTCAGTTGGTCGAAGCTGTCGAGACCCATCGATGCCACCATCTGCTGGGCGCCGGCCACCGTCGACTTCTGGAACCGGAACACCCTGGCCGCCTTGTCGGGGACGTCGAGCGCGCGGGTCCGCGCCGGGTCCTGCGTCGTCACCCCGACGGGGCAGCGGTTGGTGTGGCACATCTGCGCCTGGATGCACCCGACGGCGAACATCATCGCGCGGGCGGCCAGGGTGAAGTCGGCGCCCTGGATGATCCGTTTGACGATGTCGGATGCGCTGGCGACCTTACCGGACGCGCCGATCTTGATGCGGTTCCGCAGTCCGGCGCCGGTGAGCGCGTTGTGCACGAGCATCAGCCCCTCGGTGAGGGGCATGCCCATGTTGTCCTCGAATTCCACTGGGCCTGCACCGGTTCCGCCCTCGGAGCCGTCGACGATGACGAAGTCCGGGGTGACGTCGCGTTCGAGCATCGCCTTGCAGATGCCGAGGAACTCGGTGCGCGATCCGACGCACAATTTGAACCCGACGGGTTTGCCGCCGGAGAGCTTTCGCAGGGTGACGATGAAGTCGATCAGCTCGTTCGGGGTGGAGAACGCGGTGTGCGAGGGCGGGGAGATCACCGTCTTCCCGACCGGCACGCCGCGCGTCTCGGCAATCTCCCGCGACACCTTCGCCCCGGGCAGCACACCGCCGAGCCCGGGTTTCGCGCCCTGCGACAGCTTGATCGAAATCGCCTTCACCTGCTCTGAGGCCGCATGTTCGGCGAACTTGCCGGGATCGAAGTGGCCGTCGTTCGTCCGGCAGCCGAAGTAGCCGGACGCGATCTCCCAGATCAGGTCGCCGCCGTGCTTGCGGTGGTACGGGCTGATCGCGCCCTCGCCGGTGTCGTGCGCGAACCCGCCGCGCGCGGCCCCGGCGTTGAGGGCTTCGATGGCGTTCGCGGAGAGCGAGCCGAAGCTCATCGCCGACACGTTGAGAAGCGCGATGTCGTAGGGCCGTTCGCAGTCGGGGCCGCCGATGCGGACGGTCGGCGGCTCGGGCGGTGCCATCCGGGCGCGCAGCGAATGGGCCATGAACTCGTAGCCGACGGCGTGCACGTCCCGCTCGGTGCCGAACGGCTCCTCGGCGAGGGTGCCCTTGGCGCGCTCGTAGACGAGGTCGCGGGTGTCGCGGTCGAAGGGCGTTCCATCCGTGGACGATTCGACGAAGTACTGCTGGATCTCGGGGCGGATCTTCTCGAGCAGGAACCGTGCGTGCCCCAGCACCGGGTAGTTCCGCAGAATGCTGTGCCGCCGTTGCAGCAGATCCCATGTCCCGAGGGCTGCGAGTGCGAGGAGGACGACCGCGGCGAACCACCACCCGGTGGCTACGCCGAGGGTCACGGCGAGCGCGCCCAGTCCGAGGATCCATATCGCGAGGACGATCAACCAGCGGGTCACTCGCTGAGACTAGAACCTCACGTGAGTGCCGACGCGTACTCCGGCGCACTTTCCCACTCACATGGGGAGGCAGGTGGGATAGTGGACGCACGAGGTCAGCTGCCACGACAGGGGGATGTCATGTCGGAGTCACCGAGCAATCCGGAATCGTCGAGCAATCCGGTGCCGCCGAAGCCCGGCGACACGGGTGCGTACGGCTACCAGTACCCCACGCAACAGCAGCCGACGCAGTCGCAGGCGTACCCGGGCCAGTACGGCCCACCGCCGCTGCCGCCCTCGAACGCCGGGTGGGCGGTGGCCGCCGTCCTCTTCTTCTGGCCGCTCGCATTCGCCGCGTTCAACCACGTCCACGACGTGTACCCGAAGTGGGCGATGGGCGACTACCAGGGCGCCCAGTACGCGTCCGACCGCGCCAAGGCGCTCGGCAAGATCGCCCTGTGGATCTGGGTGGCGCTGATCGTCGTCTTCGTCATCGGGTACGCCATCCTGATCATCGCCCTCGTCGCGAACAGCAATACCTCCAGCTGGTGAGGCCGATGGTCGTTGATCGGACGCCGACGCCGTAGAATCCAACGACCGTGAGCCTTACCCTCGGAATCGTCGGACTGCCCAACGTCGGCAAGTCCACCTTGTTCAACGCGCTGACCAACAACGACGTGCTGGCCGCGAACTACCCGTTCGCGACCATCGAACCCAACGTCGGCCTGGTCGAACTGCCCGATCCGCGGCTGTCCGAGCTCGCCCGGATCTTCGGTTCCGAGCGCATCCTGCCCGCCACGGTGTCGTTCGTCGACATCGCCGGCATCGTCAAGGGCGCCTCCGAGGGCGCCGGCCTCGGCAACAAGTTCCTCGCCAACATCCGCGAGGCCGACGCCATCTGCCAGGTGGTTCGCGTCTTCAACGACGACGACGTCGTGCACGTCGACGGCCGCGTCGACCCGGCATCCGACATCGAGGTGATCGAGACCGAGCTCGTCATCGCCGACATGCAGACGCTGGAGAAGGCCCTGCCGCGCCTGGAGAAGGAAGCGAAGAAGAACAAGGAACTCAAGCCCATCCACGAGGAGGCGCTGAAGGCGCAGGAAGTCCTCGACGAGGGCAAGACCCTGTTCAGCGCGAAGGACAAGCTGGACTTCGCGCTGCTGCGCGAGCTGAGCCTGCTCACCACCAAGCCGTTCCTCTACGTGTTCAACGCCGACGAGGCCGTGCTCACCGACGACGCGAAGGTCGCCGAACTGCGCGCCTCCGTCGCCCCCGCGGACGCCGTGTTCCTCGACGCCAAGGTCGAGCAGGAGCTGCTCGAGCTGGACGAAGAGGACCGGCAGGAGATGCTCGACTCCATCGGACAGTCCGAGCCCGGCCTGCACGCACTCGCCCGCACCGGCTTCCACACCCTCGGCCTGCAGACCTACCTCACCGCCGGTCCCAAGGAATCCCGCGCCTGGACCATCCACAAGGGCGACACCGCCCCGCAGGCCGCCGGCGTCATCCACACCGACTTCGAGCGCGGCTTCATCAAGGCCGAGATCGTCTCCTTCGACGACCTCGTCGCCGCCGGATCCATGGCCGCCGCCAAGGCCGCAGGCAAGGTCCGCATGGAGGGCAAGGACTACATCATGGCCGACGGCGACGTGGTGGAGTTCCGCTTCAACGTTTAGAACCCCTGGTCACCACCCTGTTTTGGGTCCTCGGTACGCAGTGGGTACGCAGCGGACTGCAGCGACGACCGGAAGAGTGCCTCGGCCGCGTTGCGAGTACGGTCGCTCGCGTCCGGCCACAGGTGGGCGTAGGTGTTCAGCGTGACGGTGGGGGAGCTGTGCCCCAGCGCCTTCTGCACCGTCACGACGTCGCAGCCCGCCGCGATGAGGCCGGACGCGTAGAAGTGCCGCAAGTGATGGAGATGCAGATCGTCGACTCCGACGGCTTTGCGCGTCTTGCGCCATCTGTAGCCGACCGAGTTCTGGTGCCAGGGGTGCTCGCCCTCGCCGGGGAACATCCAACCGGCAGGGTCGGTGCCAGCTCGCCAGTGGGCGATGTGGAGCGACAGCAACTCGAGTAGCCCGTTGGGTGCGGGGATCACGCGCTCGGAGCCGTACTTCGGTGCCCGGAGCTCGACGGCCCCGCCGTTGGCTCGCTGCACCTGACGCCGAACGTTGACCTCGCGACGCAGGAAGTCGACGTCGCCGACCTGTAGCGCCGCGGCTTCACCCAGTCGAAGGCCAGCGTAGGCGCAGAGCCCGACGAACGCGTCGAAGTCCACGTCGGCGGCCTGGACGAGCGCGCCGACCTGTTCTGCGGTGGGGATGATCATCGCGGAATCGGCGCGGCGCCGGCGGGGGAGCGCGATCTTCTCGGACGGGTCTTCGGCGAGGACCTTGTCTCGGCGCGCTGCGCGCAGCACCGAGCGTGGGACAGGAGTCGAGCTGGAACCCCCTCGCGCGCAACCCAAGCTCGGGAGCGTTCGGCCTCTTCCAGTTCCTCGGCTCGACGAAGGACGCCTACCTACCTGACGAGAACCCCAACCCAGGGATTCAGGGCGCGGCCGGCGCCCGCTACATCCGCGACCGGTACGGCCTCCCGACCGCAGCAAAGGCGTTCGGGGAGAACCACAACTGGTACGACAACGGCGGGATCTTCTCGAACAACTCGATCGGCATCAATCAGTCCGGCAAGCCAGAGGCCGTTCTCACGAACGACCAGTGGAACCTTTTCGCAGCGTTCAACAAAACGCTCGCCGAGGTCGGACCGAAGTTCATCGAGAAGGTCGGCGACATCGTGCCCTCGGCCGCGACGGACATCTTCGGCATGGAGGGCACCCTGCTCGATCCGGGGCACCGGTACTGGCAGGCCGCACGCGACGTCGCGAAGGGATTCGCGGACAAGCGCGCCGAGATGGACAAGGCCCAAGTCGAGCAGGGCGCACCGCAGAAGATCGACAACTCGATCAACATCGGTCAGGTCCAGACGATGAGCCTCGAGGAAATGCGTCGTCAGCTCCAACTCATGCAGGCGCAGCAAGTCGCGTCGTTCTCCAGGCGATAACGGCGACATCCCCAGCAGCACAGCCACACACAGGAGGTATGAAGGATGGCCTACACGAAGCGGACGTGGATGAAAAAGCCGCACGTCGTCACCGCGTCCGACGGGGGTGTCCTGTGAAGAACGTCGAGCGGATCGAAGGCACCGACTTCTACGGGCTGCACACGGGCAACCACGGGAAGATCGGCGACCCCCATCCCCAGTACGGCCAGAAGCTCCGCAAGGCGGGCGCGACGTCGACGGGCACCATGCCCGACAGCACGACGGCCGCGGACATCGCCGGTATGGGGTTTACGTTCACCGTGCCGGTCGACGGCACGACCTACGAGGTCGCGGCCGAGATGGACCTGGAGACCCCCGGCGGCGTCACGGTGTACGTCGCGACCCTCTACCTCGGCAGCGTCGCGCAGAGCCCGAACCTGGCAGTCCAAGTCGACCAGCGCCACGCGGATGCTGCCCCGGAAGACCTGGGTGCTGACCGGGCTCACGCCCGGCGTACACAGCGTGCTCCTGCGGCACCGCAAGCTCGCCACTGGCGGCAACACCTGGACGGTCTACAACAACAGTCAGCTCCTGGTCAAAGGGCCGTAGGCGGCAAAGGCCCTCGTCCGCACGATGGACGGGGGCGTGCTGTCGAGCATTCGTCGCCACACGGACGCCGACAGGTCGATAATCGAAACAGGTCGGGGTGACCGCGAGATAGGTGGTATTCCGATGATCGGATTCGGCCCGGACTGGAGTTACTGGTTCCCGTTCCTTGTGCCGCTCGTGCTGTGGTGGAACTCCTGGCACTGACCAGCCCTTCTCGGTGACAGCAACGAAGGAGGAACCATGCAACTGCAGATGTGGATCTGGCAGCAGCTCGGCGACCACGTTTGGTACATCCCGATCCCCGGCTTCCGGGAGTGGATGGGGATCGGGTAGGTGCCGAACGAAAGGGAGATCGAGATGGATGCCTTCACTCACCTGGTCGGGGATAGCTGGAGCATGTGGTCGCCGTTTCCACCGGTGGTCACTTCTTGGCTGGTCGACGTAGTGGATCAACTGTGGAGGATGGGGATCATCGCCGGGTGATCGGAGTGCAGTGGTGTGGCACCGCTCGGTACGCAGCGGGTACGCAGCACTCCCGAGGCCTGTCGGTGCTCGCCAACGCTATCAACGGTCGAATTCGCAGGTAGGTGCGATTTGCCAACAATCGCCAACTCCAGCAAACGCCCAGCGCTGAGTTCCGCTTCAACGTCTGACGGCGGTTCCTCGCACGAGCACGCCGACCACCCCTGCGCCGACGAGTGAGATCAGCCCCGTGGTGACGGCGGCGTAGTTCCAGCCCGACACCATGCCGTCGACGGTGCCTACCGGGTCGAGAGCGATGATGCTGACGACGGTGACGCCGATGGACGAGCCGAGGTAGCGGGCGGTGTTGTTGGCGCCGCTGCCGAGTCCGCCCTGATCGGCGGGCACGCTGGCGACTGCTTGGCGGCCGAGGCCGGCGTTGAGGAGCCCGCTGGCGACGCCGGCGAGTAGCAGTCCCGGGACGAGGCGCAGCAGGGACGAGTCGGGGGTGAGGCCCGTCATCGTGAGCATCGCGAGGCCGACACCGGCGAGTCCGAGGACGAGTTGCGGTGACCCGGCGAGCCGAGCCGGCAGTGTCCGCGCCAGCAGCGATGCCACGACGCTGGTGCCCGACCACAGCGCGATCACCCCGGCTGCGGCCAGCGTGCTGACGTGCATCGTCTTGACCAGGAACGTGCACGCGAACGACATCAGACCGATGATGCCCGCCCCGGTCGCGAGGGCCGCGAGGGTGGCGGCCAGGAAGTCGCGTCGGCGGAACAACGCGAGGTCGAGCATCGGGAACGGTCGTCGCCGCTCGACCGCGACGAAGGCGAGGGTGAACACGGCAGCGCCGACGCCGCAGAGCACGGTGGCGGCGAGGTTGCCCTGCCTGCCCTCGACGAGTGCGACGAGCACCAGGACCATCGCGGCGCACAGCGTGACCGCTCCCGGGACGTCGATCCGCTTCGGGACGGCGGAGCGTGACTCCGCGAGCGCACGCGTCGCGACCTGTCCGATCACGAGCGATGCGACGGCGAGTGCCCAGTACAGGCCGCGCCACCACCCGGCGAGGTCGAGGAGGCCGGCGAGGACCGGACCGACGGTGATGCCGGCGCCGACGCTCGCGCCCCAGATTCCACTCGCCGTCGCCCTTGCCGCCGGCGTGGTGAAGGCGTGTGCGACGGCGCCGAGGCTGGCCGCGATCAGTGCCGCGCCCGCCACTCCCTGGATCAGTCGTCCGACGATGAACAGGACGGGTTCCTGACTGACCGCGCCGACCACCGCGCCCAGGGCGAGAAGCCAGGCACCCCAGTGGAACACCCGGCGCCTGCCGTAGTCGTCGGCGAGTGCGCCCGCAGTCAGTAGGACCGCGGCGAGGCCGACGCTCATCGAACTGAGAATCCACGTCTGCGCTGCCGGCCCTGCCGACAGTGCCGCGGCAACGGTGGGCATGTTGCCGAGCGGGGCGCAGAACGCGACCAGGGCGACGAACGTCCCGAGCGACGCGACGGCCAGCGTGGTCCTCGGGCGGGGTGTGCGTGCGCGGATCGGTGGGGCAACCGCAGTTGGTCTGTTCACAAGACTGAACTTAGAACCAATTTGGTCTGGTGACAAGACTGAATTGCGATAGCATGTGGGCGTGGCACTGGGAACCGGGTACTCGCAGCAGAACTGCAACCTCGCTCGCGCCCTCGAAGTGGTGGGTGAGCGGTGGACGATGCTCGTGCTGCGCGACTGTTTCTACGGGGTCCGCCGCTTCAGTGATCTGCTCGCCCATCTCGACATCTCGCGCGCCGTCCTGACGGATCGGCTGACCGCTCTCGTCGAGGCCCGTGTCCTCGTCCGTGTCGCCGACGGCGGTCATCCCGAGTACGAGCTCACCGAGGCCGGAAAGGCGCTGTGGCCGAGCATCTATGCGCTGTCGCAATGGGGTGAGCAGTACGTGTCGCCCGGCAGTTACCCGGGCCGCGTGTTCTCGCACGCGGAGTGCGGAACGCAACTCGATCGTTTCGGGCGATGCCCCGACTGCGGCACGATCCCGGGCCCCGAGGACCTGGTGGTCGCGCCCGGGCCGGGGGAGGCCGTCCGTCCCCGCAGCGACGCCGTCGCCGTGGCCCTGCGTGCACCCCGCCGGATGCTCACTCCGCTGCGTCCGCGCAGCGACGCCTGATCGGCGCGACCCTTACGCCGCGACGGGCAGGGCCGGTTCGAACGTCGCCCGCACCTGCAGCCATTGGGCGAGGATCTGGCATCCGGTGAGCCCGCTCGCATCGAGGGGTTCGCTGGCGTACGCGACGTGCCGCCCGCCCCGCGCATTGACGACGCGCACACCGCGCCAGGCGAGGCGCGGCGGTAGGTAGCCGAGCACCTCGATCGCCGCGGTCCGCAGTCGACGCAGGTCGGTGCGCCACTGCCGAGGGCTGACGCGGGTCTTGGTCGCGTTCTGGAAGCTGTTGTTGCGGATCAGTTCCCACGTTTGGGCGAGCCACGTCCGCAGCGCGCGAAACGACATCCACCGGGTGAGGTCCGCGATGTCGCGGACGTAGCTGTCTTCGCTGGCATTGCAGATCATGTCGTCCGGGTGCGCGATCCACTGGACCGGTACGGAGTCGGGGATCGGGGCGCCGTCGCCCGCGACACCGCGCCCGCGGCAGCCCGGCACCACCCCTGCGGGTTGCTCGGGGTCGGAGACGAGACCCACCGCGGAGAGGTTGTCGGCGCGCAGGGCGCCGGTGGCGATCTGCCCGAGCACCTCACGGATCACGGTGCATCCCTGCGAGTAGCCGATCAGCATGACCGGTCCCGGAGCGTCCTCCATGGCGTCGATCAAGCGGCGGACGCCGACCTCGGTGCTCTGCCGGTAGCTGAGCCCGCCCGCGGCGACCGGCCCGTACGACGCCGGATAGCCGACCCACCGCGACACGAACCGGTCGTCGAGGGCATCGGTGACGTCACGCAACAGTCCGGAGACGTGGCGTCGGTGGTCATCGGGGTGGGACTCTCCGGTGCCACCGACGGCGAGAACGGTCACCTGGAACATGGCTCCCATCATGCCGACCGCGAGTAAGGATCCGTTCGGTCGACCCTGAGAAGTTCCTGGCAATCGGACGCCGTGGGTTGTCACCCGATCGCCAGCGCGATCAAGGCCACCAGCGGGGGCACACTCTGCGACAGTGCGCCGACGACGCCGTCCCCGCGCTGTCGGCTGAGCGCCATCCGGTCCGACACGGCCAGGGCGATGCCGGCCAGGAACATGAAGAGGCAGGTGTAGACGACGAGGGTGCGACCCGGAGTGTCGTGACCCGCCCACCACAGGACGACGCCGGCGATGGCGCCGGAACCGAGGAGCAGGTTGTAGAAGCCGACGTTGAACGCCCACAGATGGGCGGCGGGCACATCGCTGCCGGGGATGCGGAAGATGCCCTCGTGCACCGACGGCCTGCGGAACAGGACCGATTCCCACACGAACGCCAGCAGGTGCACGCCCGCGGCGACCAGTGTGGCGATCTGCGCGACGATGGTCACGGCGCACCCGACCCGGCCGTGAGTTCGACGCCGTACCGCTCGGAGACCTCGTGCAGCAGCCGGTCCATTTCCCCCGGCGCGTGCCTGTCACGGCCGACTGCGTCGAGATCACCGAAGAAGCGGCTGTGGGATGCCCCGGCGGAGACGAGGAGGAAGCCGGCGGACTCGGAGAGGACCGTGAACGTATTCATCGTTCCCGCCTCGATGGCGAGGGTTTCCCCCGCCGCGAGTTCGTACCCGGTGTCTCCGGCCTGGACCAGTATCCGGCCGCGCAGCACGTGGTAGGACTTCGACCACGGCTCGGCGTGCAGTGGGCCGTCCGGTGCGGTCCGGGACGCTTCGACGAGGAAGACTTCGTACGCCCCGCCGGTGTGATCGCCGCCGACCAGGAGCGTGATGTCGGCGTCCGGCGCGGTGAGGCGCCTGCCGTCGCCTGCTCTGTTTACGTGAACGTGGGTGGACATACTGCGACGGTAGGACCGGTGCACCCCGCTGCCCATCCCCGGAATCTGGGATGGTGGTGTGCCTGTGACCAGCGCATACTGTGTTCATGCTGGAGGTCCGGGCGGAAAAGCTGCGCCGGGAGGTGCTCGCGGTCGCGGGATCGGGCGCCGGTGTCACGCAGCTGCACGAGCGCGCCATCGAACTGGTCGGTGAGACGGTGCGCAGCGACCTGACGTGCTGGGCGATGCTCGACCCGGAGACACTCGCGATCAGTTCGATGACCAGTGGGCGCAGCCGGATACCGCAGCAGTACGAACCGCTGCTCGCCGAATCCGAGTACAACGGCGACGATCCGGGCACGTTCGCCGAACTCGCCCGCAGTGGCCGAACCGTCGCGCGGGCCTCGGACCTACCCGCGGACGAGGTCGCGCACAGCCTCCGCCACGGCGCGGTGTGGGCGCCGCTGGGGCTGGGCAGCGAGGTCCGAATCGTGTTTCGCGTCAATGGCGTGTGCTGGGGTGCAGCCGGATTCGTGCGGTCCGGGCCGGATTTCACCGACCGTGAGCTCGAGTTCCTCACACTCGTGGCTCCCGGCTTGGCGGTCGCGACGCGGGCCGCGTCCGTACACCCCCCGGCGGTCTCCGGTCGCGGCGACCAGGGTCCCGCGGTAGTGGTCACCGACGCCGCCGGCGATCCGATTGCGCTCACGGCCGCTGCCCGCGGCTGGCAGGACCGCTTCGACGAGGTCGCCCCGGGCAGGCTGACCGTGGTGTTGCGGGCCGCGACGTTCGGGGCGCGGTCGAGCGGGTCGGGGATCTTCAAGGCGCGGGTGCGCGACGCGGAAGGTGGCTGGATTCTGGTGCGCGCCACGGCCTTGATCGGCGGCGACGAACCGCAGACGGTGGTCACCCTCGAACCCGCCGTCGACGGCGAGCTGACGGGACTGCTGCTCGCGGCGTATGCGGTGACCGCACGCGAGCGTGACGTGTGCGCCGATGTGATGGCCGGCTACGCGACATCCGAGATCGCGGACCGCCGCGGCATCACGGTGAACACCGTCCAGGACCACCTGAAATCGGTGTACGCGAAGGCCGGGGTCCGCAGTCGCGCGGAACTCGCCGCTCGGCTGCGGACCGGTCGAGAGCACTAGCGGCGGCTCACGAACCGGCCCCGCCCTCCACGGCGACTCAGCGCGGTTCGGGCCGCTCCTGGTAACACTTGAAACTCAGTGCGAGACGGCCACGCCCGTGTGTCATCGAGCGCAGGGCGACCGGATAGTCGGTGACCTCGCTCGTCGGCACCGACGCGATCACGGTGACCTCGCCGTCCCCTGCCGGTTCGGTGCCCTCGATCTGGCCGCGGCGCCGTCCGAGATCCGCCATCACGTCACCCTGAAGCGCCGACGGCACCGTGACTTCGACGTGGTCGACGGGTTCGAGGACGAGGGTGCCCACCTTGTCGATGGCCGCACGGAGGGCGAGTGCCCCCGCCATCCGGAAACTGAAATCGTCGGAGTCGACCGAGTGATGCTTGCCGTCGAGAACGGTGGCCCGCAGGTCGACGAGCGGAAACCCGTGCCGGCCTCCGCGTCCCATCGATTCGGCGATCCCCTTGCCGACCGCGGGGATGAGGGATTTGGGTATCACTCCACCGCGGGTCTCGTCGACGAACTCGTAGCCCTCGTTGCGGGGGAGCGGCTCGAAGCGGACCGTCGCCACCCCGAACTGGCCGTGGCCGCCGCTCTGCTTCTTGTGGCGGCCCTCCGTCTCCACGGTGCCGAGCAGCGTCTCGCGGTACGCGATCTTGACAGGTTCGGTCTGGAGGGTGATGCCGTACCGCCGCTTCAACCGGGTCAGCGCGACCTGCACGTGCACGTCGCCGGCGCCCCGGACCACCGTCTGGTGGGTTTCGCTGTCGCGGGTCACCTCCAGCGTCGGGTCGTCGCTGACGAGCTCGGCGAGGGCCGTCGCCAGTTTGTCCTCGTCGCCCGCGCTCTCGGCGGCCACGGCGATCCCGTAGACGGGACGCCGGTGCACGATCGGAGGAACGGTGAGGGACGAGCCGATCGGGGCGAGGGTGTCGCCTGTCGAGACGTCGGTCAGCTTGATGGCGCCGACGATGTCGCCTGCTTCCGCGGTGTCGATCGCCGTGTGTTTGCTACCGAGGACGCGAAGGAGGTTGTGCAGGCGCTCCTTCGCGCCGGTGCGCTGGTTGACGAGAATGTCGTCGGCGTGCACGGTGCCGGACAGGATCTTCACCAACGCCACCTGCCCGACGTATTCGTCGGTTTGCGTCTTGAAGACGTACGCGAGCGGGTCGCCGGACGGATCGCACCGCACCTCGGCGACCCCGTCGCCGTGAACCTCGATGCCCGGGACCTCCGACGGTGCGGGCGCGATCCGGCACACGAAGTCGAGCAACCGGTCGACGGCGATCGCATCGACAGCCGACCCGCACAGCACCGGCCACAGCGAGCCCGCCGCGAAACCCGCGCGGAGCGCGTGCTCGAGTTCGGCCACGGAGATGTCCTCCCCGTCGAGATACTTCGAGAGCAGGTCGTCCTCGATCTCGACCACGTCCTCCACGAGATGCTCGTGCTGTTCGTGCTCGCGGTCGGCGATGTCGGCGGGCAGTTCGTCGCTCGTGTTCGCGGACCCGCTGTCGTAGAGGATGACGTGCTCGGTGAGGAGATCCGCGACCCCGGTGAACGCCGACGCCTCGCCGACGGGCAGGTCGACCGGCTCGACCCCGGACCCGAAATGGTCGCGGATCCCGGCCAGGACGACGTCGAACGACGCCCGCTCCTTGTCCATCTTGTTCACGAACAGGATGCGCGGAATGGAACGCTCACCGGCCGCCTGCCACAGCAATTCGTCGTTCACCTGCAGGCCGCTGACGCCGTCGATCACGAACACGGCGACGTCCGCGACCCGGAGCGCGGTCATCGCGTCGCCGACGAAATCGGCGTAGCCCGGCGGGTCGAGCAGGTTGATCCGGTAGTCGCCCCACGAGAAGGAGGCCAGGCCGAGCGCCAGCGACTGCGTGCGGTCGTGTTCTTCCGGTTGGGTGTCGAGCACGGTGTTACCGCTCTCGACGCGTCCGGGCCGGGTGACGACACCGGCGCGGAAGAGCATCGCCTCCGCGAGCGTCGTCTTCCCGTTACCCTGATGTCCCATCAGAGCGATATTGCGGATCAGATCCGTCTCGGTCGTCACTGCTACCCCCACCACAGCACTGTCGTTGGGTCGCTCCCGACGATACCGCGCGAGCGACCGCCGGTGAGGCGTTATCTTCCACCTGGACAGGTGGGCGCGACCCCGTTCCACCACACCCGACACCGAATGGAGACCGGCATGGCTTCGGACGACTTCCTCGTCGAGCGTTCCACCGTCATCGATGCGAGCCCCGACGCCGTTCAGCCGCTCCTCGACAACTTCCGGCAGTGGCAGTCGTGGTCGCCGTGGGAGAACGTCGATCCCGACCTGAAGCGCACGTACTCCGGCCCGGCCTCGGGTGTCGGCGCCGCCTACGCCTGGGAGGGCAATCGCAAGGCGGGGGCGGGGTCGATGGTGATCACCGAGTCGGTGCCCGGTTCGAAGGTCGTGCTCGACCTGAAGTTCCTCAAACCGTTCAAGGCGGACAACGTCACGACGTTCCTCCTCGAACCGAACAGCGCCGGGACCACCGTCCGCTGGCAGATGACCGGCAAGACCAACCGCTTCTTCAAGATCGTGGGCGTCTTCTTCCCGATGGACAAGATGGTGGGCAAGGACTTCGAGAAAGGGCTCGCACAACTGAAGGCGACGGCCGAGCAGCGTCAGTAGTCGTTTCCCGTCGTCAACTCGAGGTCGGTCATGGTCTTGAACCGCGGCGTGCCGTCGCGGTCGTTGCGTGCCTGTTCCATCACGAGGCGGGCGGTCCGTCCGTTCAGGTGGAGCGTCGCGACCTGATCGCCGAAGAACGGTCCGGCGACCTTCGACCAGTGGATGGGTACGGGTGGCACTCGCGACACCCGGCCGAGGATGAAACGCACGGTCCGCTCGGTGGCGCGCCGCCACGAGATCCGGAATGCCACTTTCATGGCGGCCGGAACGTAGTTGTGCAGGGGAGAGCACGTCAGCTGATACACCAGTGACTGCAGCTTCTCGGCGTAGTGCGCCTGCGCGACGTAGGCGTGGTGGACGTCCCCGGACAGCACCGAGATGGTGGACGGCGCCCGCCCGGCCGGCCCGGCCTTGCGGCCCGCGCCGACCTCGGCGAAGAGGCGGGCCAACCGGTCGAACGAGTCACGGAACGCCGCCCAGTGCTCGAGGTCCGCCCCCCGCCGGATCTTCTCCGCCACGGCCGCCACCCGCGGGCCGCGGGACCCGGCGGCGAGCCGTTCGTCCCAGGACTCCAGGTCGTGAAGGGCGCGGGGCAGCAACCACGGCAGAGACGTCCCGACGAGCAGGTGGTCGTAGTCGCCCTCGGTCTGACGTTCGATCCAGGAGAATTCGGGGTCGGACACCATCTCGCGGCGACCGCCGGAGAGGACACGCCCGCACCGCGAGTCGATGACGAGCAGCCGCGCGACCCCGAGGTCCCGGCGATACGACCATTGCGTGCCCTGGGCCCCGTCCGCTTCCTCGTCGGCGGCAGACGCGAATTCGCGGAGCATCGGCTCGACGTCGCCACCGTGCTTCCGAACCCGTTGATACAGTTCGTTTTCGGCTAGGTGGCTCGGCGCCAGGTTCCCGAGGTGCTGGTACACCCAGTACGAGGACAACGCGCCGACGATGCGCTCCTCCCACCACGACGTGGCCTCGAGTTCGGCGCGCCAGGATTCCGAGGTGTTCCAGTCGTCCCGGACGTCGTGATCGTCGAAGATCATCGACGTCGGCACGGTGGACATCAGCCAGCGCACCTGAGGGTCCGTCCACGACTCGGCGTAGAGCCAGGTGTACTCCTCGAAATTGCGCACCTGCGGCCCCGGTGGCTCGTTCACGTCGTGGATCTCGGCGACCCGGGCCTCGGTCTCGGGGGAGAGTTCGTCGGCGTACACCTGATCCCCGAGCAGCAGCAGGGCGTCGGGCCACTGGTCCGGGGACTGTTCGGCCATCCGCACCGCATACGCGTCCAGGGCGTCGGCGCCGAGGTGCCGGTTGCCCTCCGTCGTGGACATCGTGGCGAACCGGCACGACCCGAACGTGAGAACCAGCGTGTCGTCGTCCTCCCGGAGCGTGCGGATCATCGACGGGACGGCACTCGGCAACGGCCACACCGGGCGGCCGTCGAGGGTCACCTCGTACGGGGTGCTCGACCCGGGCTCCAGACCCTCCACGACGACGAGCGCATAGTGGTGACCCGACACGTTCCACGTGCGTTCCTCGTGGCCGAGGACCCGGACGGTGCACGCCTCCGACGTCTCGACCCACACCGTCGCGTCGCACGTGCCGACATGTCTCAGCAGTGGCCCCAGAATCAGCTCCGCCATGACGTCACCCTGCCGGAATTCTCTTCGCGCGTGACGGATACATACGCTCAGCCTACGGATCCCCGAGCAAACCCGAGAAGGCTTCCGTCGCGAAAGAGTCGTGCGGTTCGCGGCGGCTCGTGGTGATTCGCCGGGAGGTGCCGTCAGCTGGTACCACTTTGGTATCATTGGTACATGGCCATGACATTGCGACTGACCGAGGAGCAGGAGCGCGCGCTCACGCTTCTCGCCGACGCTCAAGGTGTCAGCAAACAAGAGGCGACCGTCCGCGCGATCGTGGAGGCTGCTGCCCGACACACCCATGACGAGCGGGTTCGCGCGCTGTCCCGTCGCGGCCGCGACCGGTATGCCACTTTGCTGGACCGCCTCGCTCAGTGACGATCGACTACCTGACTCTCGAGGACTTGCTCGCGCTGGCTGAGGATCTCGGCGTTGCGTCCGTCCGGGACCTCGGACTGCTCGACTCGGCGGCTCATCGTCCGCAGGCGTCATTGCTCGGCGAGGAGGCGTACCCGTCGATTCACGACAAGGCTGCCGTTCTGCTCGAGTCCCTGACCAGGAACCATGCGCTAGTCGACGGGAACAAGAGGCTGTCCTGGCTGGCGGTTCACGTGTTCTATGGACTGAACGGTTACGACCTGGATGCTCCCGAAGATCCGGCGTACGACTTGGTCATCGCTGTGTCGAGCGGGGAGCGGGGGTACCGGGAGGTGTCGCGGCAGCTCGCCGATTGGGCGCGTCCCGTCTGAGTGTCGCTACATCCGAAGATGCTTGTCGGACAGTATGTGTCGGAGGGTTCGGCTAGCCTGTCGCGCATGGCTGAACCAGTGAAGGGCCCCGCGTCCTATTTCCCGTCGATCGAGGAGAAGTACGGTCGGCCGATCAGTGAATGGCAGACGCTCATCCGGTCGTCCGAGCTGACCAAGCACATGGAGTTGGTGAGCTGGCTGAAGTCCGAGCACGGCCTCGGTCACGGCCACGCCAACGCGCTGGTCGCGCACACCCTGAAGGAGGACGCCGCCGGCTGACGGTCTCGGTCCAGGTCGGCGCCGGAGGTCCTCGCCGCCCTGGCGCAGCTATATCCGGACCTCTCGCCGCGATGAATCCGGTATTCGGCCGCGGGCTATCATTCCGACGACGAATCTGGTGTCGAGGGTTCTGCTGTCGAAGGGAATCGAAGTGAGCACGAAAATCGAACAACTGGAGTTCCAGGCGGAGACCCGCCAGCTCCTGGACCTCATGATCCACTCGGTGTACTCCAACAAGGACTCGTTCCTGCGGGAGCTCATCTCCAACGCGTCGGATGCGCTGGACAAGTTGCGGCTCGAAGCCTTCCGCAACAAGGAGCTCCACGTCGACACGTCGGATCTGCACATCGAGATCGAGGTGGACGCGGAGCAGCGCACGCTGACCGTCCGCGACAACGGCATCGGCATGTCGCACGACGAGGTCGTCGACCTCATCGGCACGCTGGCCAAGTCCGGCACCGCAGACCTGCGCCGCAAGTTGAAGGAAGCGAAGGACGCCGCCGCCTCCGAGGAACTGATCGGACAGTTCGGCATCGGCTTCTACTCGACGTTCATGGTCGCCGACAAAGTGACGTTGCTGACGCGGAAGGCCGGCGAGAGCGAGGCCACGCGCTGGGAGTCGAGCGGCGAGGCCACCTACACGATCGAGGCGGTCGACGACGCCCCGCAAGGCAGTTCCGTCACCCTGCACCTCAAGCCCGAGGACGCCGAGGATCACCTGCACGACTACACGTCGGAACGGAAGATCAAGGAACTCGTCAAGCGCTACTCCGACTTCATCGCGTGGCCGATCCGGATGAACATCGAGCGCACGGTTCCCGCGGAGGGTGACGGCGAGGACGAGGTCACCACGACGTCCGAGACGATCAACTCGATGAAGGCGCTGTGGGCGCGCTCGAAGGACGACGTCTCCGAGGACGAGTACAAGGAGTTCTACAAGCACATCGCCCACGCCTGGGACGATCCGCTCGAGGTCATCCCGATGAAGGCGGAGGGCACGTTCGAGTTCCAGGCACTGCTGTTCATCCCGTCCCACGCCCCGTTCGACCTGTTCATGCGGGACGGGAAGACGGGTGTGCAGCTGTACGTCAAGCGCGTCTTCATCATGGACGACTGCGACCAGCTGATGCCGGAGTACCTCCGCTTCGTCAAGGGTGTGGTCGACGCTCAGGACCTGTCCCTCAACGTGTCTCGTGAGATCCTTCAGCAGGACCGCCAGATTCGTGCCATCCGGCGCAGGCTCACCAAGAAGGTCCTCACCACGATCAAGGACCTCAAGGCCGGGCGGCCCGACGACTACCGCACGTTCTGGGCGGAGTTCGGCCGCGCGGTCAAGGAAGGCCTGATGTCGGACACCGACAATCGGGATGTGCTGCTGGGAATCTCGTCGTTCGCGTCCACCCACAGCGAGGAGGAGCTGACCTCGCTCGAAGACTACGTGGCACGGATGAAGGACGGTCAGGAGCAGATCTTCTACGCGACCGGCGAATCCCGGCAACTGCTCGAGAGCTCACCGCACATGGAGGCCTTCCGCGCGAAGGGCTTCGAGGTGCTGCTGCTCACCGATCCCGTGGACGAGATGTGGGTCGGCGCCGTGCCGGAATTCGACGGCAAGTCGTTCCAGTCGATCGCCAAGGGCGAGGTCGATCTCGACACCGAGGAAGACAAGAAGGCGCACGAGTCGGAGCGGGAGGAGCAGGAGAAGGACTTCGCCGGCCTGCTCTCCTGGATGGCCGACGCCCTGAGCGAGCAGGTCAAGGAGGTGCGACTGTCGACGCGGCTGACCACGTCCCCGGCCTGCATCGTCGGCGATGCGTTCAGTATGTCGCCGGCACTGGAGCGGATGTACCGGGCATCCGGGCAGCCCGTCCCCGTCACGAAGCGCATCCTCGAGCTGAACCCGACCCACCCGCTCGTCACCGGGCTGCGGGAGGCGCACGGCGAACGCAACGAGGATCCGGCGCTGGGGGAGACCGCGGAGCTCCTCTACGGGATGGCGTTGCTGGCCGAAGGCGGCGAACTCGAGGATCCGGCCCGGTTCACCACCATGCTCGCCAACCGTCTCGCCAGGACGGTGTAGTTCACCTTGCTGGTATTGGTCACGGGGGGAACAGGGTTCGTCGGGGCGTGGAGCGCGAAGGCGGCGGTGGACGCCGGTCACCGGGTGCGCTTCCTCGTGCGGGATCCTGCTCGCCTCGTGACCAGTGCCGCGGCACTCGGACTCGACACGTCCGATCACGTGGTCGGTGACATCACGGACGCCGAGTCCGTGCGCCGCGCGCTCGACGGCTGCGACGCCGTCATCCACGCCGCGGCCGTGGTCGCGGTCGACCCGCGACGGGCGGAGGAGATGCTGCAGACCAACCTGGCAGGTGCGCAGAACGTGCTGGGAACCGCGGTCGAGCTGGGCCTCGATCCGATCGTCTACGTCTCGAGTATCGCCGCGCTGTTCCAGCCGGGGGCCCGGCTGCTCACTCCCGAACTGCCGGTGTGCGGGCCACCCGACGCGTACGGCCGGAGCAAGGCACGTGTGGAGCAGTACGCCCGCGACCTTCAGGCCGACGGCGCACCGATCGCGATCACCTATCCGGGCATGATCGTCGGCCCGCCGGCGGGGACCCAGTTCGGTGAGGCCGCCCAGGCGGTCGAGGCCGCCGTCCACCTGCGGGGTCTGCCCGGGCGGGGCGCCGCGTGGACGATGGTCGACGTCCGGGAGGTGGCGAGCGCGCACGCAGCGCTCCTCGAGCCGGGAGGCGGGGCCCGCCGGTACATGCTCGGTGGTCCCCGGATTCCGATCGCGGGGATCGCCGAGATGCTGGGCGTGATCACCGGCAAGTGGATGGGGGTGTTCCCGATTCCGGACGCCGCGTTGCGCCTGGTGGGCAGGCTGGTCGACGCCGTCGACCGGTTCGTCCCTATCGACACCCCGATCTCGGAGGCCGCGATGGAGTACTACACGCGGATGCCGGACACCGACGACCGGCCGAGCGAGAGCGAACTGGGTGTGAAGTACCGCGATTCGGCGGAAACCCTGGCCGACACCGTCGCGGGATTAGCGGAGGCGGGCCGGCTGTGAGCTTTACGCGTGCGGAGTTGGAGTCGTTCCGCGACGCGGAGGTTCCGGACCTCATCGGACCGGGCTGCCGTCTGCTGTTCGTCGGCATCAACCCGGGACTGTGGACGGCCGCGACCGGGGCGCATTTCGCACGCCCGGGCAACCGCTTCTATCCGGCCCTGCTGGCCGCCGGAATCATCGAGCGTCCGATCGATCCGACGGCCGGGATGTCGGACGCGGATCGCGATCACCTGATCGGGCGGGGCGTCGGCATCACCAACCTGGCCCCGCGGGCCACGGCGAAGGCGGACGAGTTGTCTGGTGAGGAACTGGCCGTCGGCGCCGAGCGCCTGCGCGCGGTGGTCCGCGACACCGCTCCCCGGGTGGTCGCCGTCGCCGGAATCACCGCCTATCGCACGGCTTTCGGGGAGCGTGCCGCGAAGAAGGGTAGGCAACCCCGCGATCTCGAGGGCGTGGAGTTGTGGCTGGTGCCCAATCCCAGCGGGCTCAACGCTCACGAAACAGTCGCCACGCTGGCCGCGTCGTACCGGGAGGCGGCGATCGAGGCGGGAATCGTCTCCGGTTGACCGGGCAGATCGCTAGGCTGCGGAGATGACCGTCGTCTACAACCTCTTCCTCGTCTGCCACCTGCTCGGCATGGCTGCCCTCGTCGGCGGTTATTTCGCGGTGCTCGGAGCGCCGCGGATCTCCGAGGTGATGGTGTGGGGTGCGCGGCTCCAGTTCGTGACGGGACTGATCCTGGTCGGGCTCGGGGAGGCAGTGCTGGACAAGGACTACAACCACGTCAAGATCGGCGTGAAGCTTCTGCTCTCACTGGTGGTGGTCGCGCTCGCCGAGATCGTCCGGGGCAAGCAGAAGAAGGGGCAGGAGAACCCGAACCTGGTCCACGTGACCGGTGGGCTCGGCATCGTCACCGTCTTGGTGGCCGCCCTCTGGACCTGATCTCGGGCGGGTATCACTTCTTCGGCGGGGCAAGGATTTTCATCGCCAGTCGCTGCGCGGAGTCGGGCATCCGGTCTTTCATCGACATCGCGAACTCGCCCGCCTTCGTGCGCACGGACGTGCCCCTGCCGAACCGCCGGTTGAAGGCGGATCCCTCGGTCGGCTGATCGAAGTGGAGGGGCGGGGCCCCGTCCGCGGCGCCGAGTGCGCGCCCGATCACCATCCGCTGAATCTCGCTGGTGCCCTCGAAGATGGTGTACAGCTTGGCGTCCCGGTACCACTTCTCGACGGGGTGGTCGCTGATGTATCCCCACCCGCCCATCGTCTGCAGTGCGCGTTCCGTGGTCTTCACCGCGACCTCCGACGCCGCGAGTTTCGCCATCGAGCCCTCGCCGTGGCGGAACTCCACGCCCGCCGCCGCCATCCACGACGCCCGCCACGTGAGCAGTCGCGCGGCGTCGATCTGGGTTGCGAGGTCGGCCAGCGGAAACGCGATGCCCTGGTTGTCGATGATCGGGCCGCCGAACGCCTCGCGGCGGTTCGCGTACTCGGTGGCGTATTCGAGCGCGGCGCGGGCGATGCCCAGCGCCTGAGCGGCGACCATGGGGCGTGTCTGCTCGAACGTGCCGAGGGTGGCCGACTTCCGCCGGGGCGCGCCGGTGGCCACCTCCTCCTGCACCTCACGGGCCTTCCGCATGCGGTTTTGCAGCTTGTCGTCGCCGCCGAGCAGATGGTCGGCGGGGACCCGCACCTGATGGAATTTCAGCTCCGCCGTGTGCGACGCGCGGCAGCCCAGCTTGTCGAGCTTGCGGACGAGTTCGATACCCGGGCTTCCTCCGGGGATCACGAAGAGCGCCTGCCCGCGATGGCCCAGATCCGGATCGACGGTCGCGTTCACGACGTGCACGTCGGCGATGCCCCCATTGCCGATCCACATCTTGTGGCCCTCGATCACCCACTCGTCGCCGTCGCGCGTCGCGGTGGTCCGCAGATTGCGGACGTCGCTGCCGCCCTCGGGTTCCGAGATACACAGTGCGGCGAGTTTCAGGTTGCCGGGCTCGCCGAAGCATTCCGGTGCCCACCGCAGCATCTGCTCCGGCGTGGCGGCCTGCCCGATCGACGACAGCGCCAGCGCGGGCATCACGACGGCCAGCCCGATTCCGGCGCAACCCCAGAACAACTCCTCCATGAACAGCGGGAGGGACAGCCCGGTCGGGTCGCCGATGAGGTCGCGGTAGAACAGCGGACTGTAGAAGCCCTCTTGCGCGGCCTTCTCGAGAACGTCCCAGGGGAACTCCTGCGCGCGGTCGTGCTCGGCCGCCACCGGCCGGATCACGTTCTCCGCGAAGGCGTGCGTCCGCTCGACGAGGTCTTTCTGCGCCGGTGTGAGAGCGAGGCTGAAAGTCATGGCAGTCCCTCGGTTGCCGCGTTGGTGTGCAACAACGTAACACTCACGACTCGCCGCTACCGGAATTCACGATATCTTGAAGGGTGAGAGGACTATCCCATTATCTGGTCGACATTGCTAGCGTCGAAGACATGAACGGCGACGAGACGGTCTACACCCACGGTCACGACGAATCGGTGCTGCGAAACCATCGATGGCGCACCGCCGAGAACTCCGCCGGTTATCTGCTCCCGCACCTGCGCGCAGGCATGACCCTGCTCGACGTCGGGTGCGGGCCGGGCACGATCACCGCCGACCTCGCCGGACTCGTCGCACCCGGAGTCGTCACCGCCGTCGAGATGAACGACGAGGCGCTGTCCCTCGCCCGGAACGAGTTCGCGAAGCGGGGAGTCCCGAACGTCTTGACCGTGGTCTCGGATGCCCATGCCCTCGACTTTCCCGACGACAGCTTCGACATCGTGCACGCGCATCAGGTCCTGCAACACGTCGGTGACCCGGTGCAGGCACTGCGCGAGATGAAGCGAGTGTGCAAGCCCGGTGGGATCGTCGCCGCCCGCGACGCGGACTACGGCACCTTCACGTGGTTTCCGGCGACACCGGAACTCGACGAATGGCTGACGCTCTACAAGAAGATCGCTCGGGCGAACGGTGGTGAACCGGGCGCCGGTCGACGCCTGCGGGCCTGGGCACATGGGGCGGGTCTCGGCGACGTCGTGAACACCGCGAGCACGTGGTGTTTCTCCTCCGACGAGCATCGCGAATGGTGGGGAGGATCCTGGGCCGATCGCTCGGTGCAGTCGAGCTACGCGGACCGGGCGCTCGAACTGGGGCTCGCCAGCGGGGCGGACCTGGAACGCATCGCTGCGGGCTGGCGTTCGTGGGTGCGGGAGGACGACGGCTGGTTCGCGCTCCTGCACAGCGAGATCCTCTGCCGCGTGTAGGAGCGCGGGGGGAAAGTCTCGCGACGAGTGCCCGAGGATGGAACACTCGCCCCATGACGACGTTACGAGTGGGTCGACTGTGGTTGGCGGGACTGATGGTGGCTCTGATCGGGCTAATGCTCGTACCCGGCGCTTCCGCGGCACCGGACCGAGCAGTCTTCTCCGGCGGCTCGGACCAGGTGATCACCGTCTACGCCCCGTCCGCGGGGGCAGTGGTCGCCGAACTGACCGCCTGGGAACGGAATGCGGACGGCACGTGGAAGGTGTTCGCGGGCCCCGTCCCCGCCGACGTCGGCGCGGAAGGAATCGGCGCGGCGAACGAATTCTCCACCCGCACGCCTGCCGGTGTCTTCCCGCTGTCGCAGGCATTCGGCCGGCAGCCCGCACCTGAGACGGCGATGCCGTACTTCCAGTCCGATCGACGTGACTGGTGGGATGCGAATCCGCTCTCGCCGACCTACAACACGCACGTCCGTCAGGACGCGAGCCCCGGTGGGAACAGCGAGAACCTCTACGCGGCTGGACCGCTGTACGACTACGCGGTCGCGATCGGCTACAACGCCGCCCGCATTCCCGGCCTGGGTTCGGCGATGTTCCTGCACGTCACGGACGGCACCACCACCGAAGGGTGCGTCGCCATCGACCGCGACACGCTGACCTCACTCCTCGGCTGGCTCGACCCGGCGAAGAACCCCGTCATCGAGATCGCCGTAGGCGCGTAGCGCCCGTGCGCCTTTCTGGTTGCTCCAGCTACCAAAAAGGCGCACGGGCGGCGGAGCCGCCTACAGGCCGGGACGCTTGCCGATGGTGAGGGTGGGGGTGGAGACACCGGCGAAGAAGTCCTCGCCCTTGTCGTCGACCACGATGAACGCGGGGAAGTCCTCGACCTCGATCTTCCAGACCGCTTCCATGCCGAGTTCTTCGTACTCGACGATCTCGACCTTCTTGATGCAGTCGAGGGCGAGACGCGCCGCGGGACCGCCGATGGACCCGAGGTAGAAGCCGCCGTACGACTTGCACGCGTCGGTGACTTGCTTGGAGCGGTTGCCCTTCGCGAGCATCACCATCGAGCCGCCCGCGGCCTGGAACTGCTCCACGTAGGAGTCCATGCGACCGGCGGTGGTGGGTCCGAAGGAACCGGACGCCATGCCGTCGGGGGTCTTGGCCGGACCGGCGTAGTACACCGGGTGGTCCTTGAGGTACTGCGGCATGTCCTCGCCGGCGTCGAGCCGTTCCTTGATCTTGGCGTGGGCGATGTCGCGTGCGACGACGAGCGGGCCGGTCAGTGACAGCCGTGTCTTCACCGGGTGCTTGGACAGCTCGGCGAGGATCTCCGGCATCGGCTTGGTGAGGTCGATCTTCACGGCGGCGCCCTTGCCGGTGCCGGAGACGCCGTCGGTCTCGGCGTCGAGTTGGGCGTCGGTGACCTCAGGGAGGAACCGGCCGGGGTTGAATTCGAGCTGCTCGAGGAAGACGCCCTCGGGGGTGATCTTCGCCTTGGCCTGGCGGTCCGCCGAGCAGGACACGGCGAGAGCGACGGGCAGTGACGCGCCGTGGCGGGGCAGGCGGATGACGCGGACGTCGTGGCAGAAGTACTTGCCGCCGAACTGTGCGCCGATGCCGATCTGACGGGTCAGCTCGAGCACCTTCTCCTCGAGTTCCAGGTCGCGGAAGCCGCGGCCCGTGATCGCTCCCTCGTTGGGGAGTTCGTCGAGGTAGTGCGCGGACGCGTACTTGGCCGTCTTGAGCGCGAACTCCGCGGACGTGCCGCCGACGACGATCGCGAGGTGGTACGGCGGGCAGGCTGCGGTGCCGAGGGCGCGGATCTTCTCCTCGAGGAACCGCATCATGCCGTCCGGGTTCAGGATCGCCTTGGTCTCCTGGAACAGGTAGGACTTGTTGGCGCTGCCGCCGCCCTTGGCCATGTACAGGAACTTGTAGGCGTTCTCGTGGCCGGTCGCCGTGTCGGCGTAGAGCTCGATCTGGGCGGGGAGGTTGCTTCCGGTGTTCTTCTCGTCCCACATCGTGATCGGCGCGTTCTGCGAGTACCGCAGGTTGAGCCGGGTGTAGGCATCGTAGACGCCCCGGGCGATGGCCTTCTCGTCGTCGCCGGGGGTGAGGACGTGCTGGCCGCGCTTGCCCATGACGATCGCGGTGCCGGTGTCCTGGCACATCGGCAGCACGCCGGCCGCGGAGATGTTGGCGTTCTTGAGCAGATCCAGTGCCACGAACTTGTCGTTGCCCGATGCCTCGGGGTCGTCGAGGATGCTCGCGAGCTGCGTCAGATGGTCGCTGCGCAGGTAGTGCGAGATGTCGTGGAGTGCGGTCTCGGTGAGCAGGCGCAGCGCCTCGGGCTCGACGGACAGGAAGGTGCGGCCGTCGGGTCCTTCGACGGTCGACACCCCCTCGGTGGTCAGCAGCCGATATTCGGTGGGGTCCTCACCGATGGGCAGCAAGTCCTCGTAGAGGAAGTCGGCCATTCTATCTCCTGGACAGCGGGTTGTGTGAAGTTCGTATCCAGGCTAGACGCGGGCTCCGGCGGCCCTGTGACGCGGGGGCATGCTTCGACCTGCGCAGTGGCGTGGCTCACAGAGGTTTCACAGACGAATCCGTACACTTGACTTGATGCGTGTTCACGAACCAGATCGGCCGGCCGAATGACCCTTGAAGTCCAGTACGCCGGAGCTGTCGACGGCGAGACGTCCGGTGCACGCGCGAAGCGGCCCGTGCTGCATGCCTACCTCGACATCGCGATCGTGGTGGTCGTCCTTGTGGCCACGAATCTGATCGCACACTTCACCACCGCGTGGGCGAGCATCGCCACCGTTCCCATCGCCGCTGTCGTGCTGCTCGTGCTCACCCGCCGCCGCGGACTCGGCTGGGTCGAACTGGGGCTCTCGCCCCGGCACTGGCGAAAGGGTTCGTTGTACGCGCTGGCGGCGATGGGACTCGTGATCGGCGTCGTGGCGATCGGCGCGGCCCTGCCGATCACCCGCCCCTTCTTCATGGCCGACCGGTACGCCACCCTGTCCGGTGCGCTCGTCGCGTCGATGATCGTCATCCCGTTGCAGACCGTCATCCCCGAGGAGCTCGCGTTCCGCGGCGTGCTGCAGGGCACCCTCGGCCGGGTCTACGGCGCACGTGGCGTGTTCGCGGCCGGATCGCTGATGTTCGGTCTCTGGCACATCGCGTCGTCGCTGGGACTGACGTCGGGCAACAAGGGACTGTCCGGGTTCCTCGGAGGCGGGGTTGCCGGTCAGGTGCTGGGCATCCTGGGGGCGGTCGTCGCCACCGCAGCCGCGGGCGTCGTGTTCACCTGGCTCCGCCGCCGCAGCGGCAGTCTGATCGCGCCCATCGCGCTGCACTGGTCACTGAACGGTGCGGGCGCGCTGGCCGCCGCCATCGTGTGGCACACGACCATGGCCTGAGTCCGGACGTCAGCCGGCTTGCGGCGTGCCCAGCCATTCGAGCAGCTTCTCGTACACCGACTCGTGGTTGAGCATCGTGAAATGGTTCGCGGGCGCGAGGTGCATGCCGTGCTCGTCGCGGAAGCCGATCATCCGCGTCCTGTTCCGGCCGGACGCACTCGGCACGAGCACCATGCCGTCGCCGAGCAGACGACCCAGCGGATGCCTCGGGCTGCGCGTGATGGTCGCGGAGACGAAGTAGTACGTCACGCCGTCGAGGAGTGGGACCTCGCTGCACGCCGCGGCGCGGAGTGCGTCCGGATCGCGATCGCGCCAGTCCTCGTCGACGAGTGAACCCTGGTTCAGATCCCGGATGCCGGCGCTCCTTCTGCGCAGGAGCCCGGAGATCGCACGCGTCTCCGGCAGTGCGGCCAGGCCGGCACTCGCATAGTGGACGGCCTGCTCCAACGGGGCGCCGAGGTGGGGTGAGCCGAGACTCACGACGTGCCGAACCCGGTCCACCCACGGCCGGTCGTCGAGGAAGGCGATCCGGCAGGCGCTGCGGGCCACGAGGCCTCCCATGGAATGCCCGACGAGTGCGATCGACTCGACCTCGACCGGCCAGTTCTCGGTGACCGCGTCCAGAAGTTCGGACAGGCTCCTGCCGTTGTCCGAGATGTGCCTGCCGGAGTTGTACCGGATCTGTAGCGCCGTGTACCCCAGGTCGGTTCCGAGCCGTTCACCGTAGGTGGGACGGCGGCCCAGCGCCCACGCGTCCTCGGTCTCGACGAGTCCGTGCAGGAAGACGACGATGCGGCCGCCGGCGTGCGGGAAGGCGTCGGCGAGCGCGGATCTGTCCGGCGCGAGCGCGACACCGTTCACCCGTATCGCCAGGGGTTCGGCGAGCGGCGATCCCTCGGCTTCCAGTACGTCACCGATCAGCCCCTGGATCGCGGCGATGGCCTGGGCTCCGCGGCGTGTCTGGGACGGGGCGAGGTTCTCCGACGACGGGAGGTCGAGGAACCGACCTGCGAGGGAGCCGCCGAGACGCGCGGTGTCGGCGACAAGTGCGTACACGGCGCCCGAGATCTCGTCGTGGAGCAGCTTGGCAGGAAGGGCGTGGGAGCCGACGCCGAGCCGGACGCCGGCGAAGACGCGATCCGAGATCGCGCGGTGGATGCTGCCGATGCCGGTGGCGGCGCCTCCGATTTCCTCGAGGGCCAGCCGGGCGAGGGCCCGTACCTCGGAGCGGCGTCTAATCTGCGCATCGGTCACGAAATTTGAGTGTACGCATGTGCACTGAGATGTGCGCGTGTTACGGAAGTGTCGAGAATATGCAGTGCAGTCGATTATTTCGAGAATAAATCAACCGTGAAGCGGAAAACCTGATCTTCGACGCTCGGCTCAATTGGTCGCCCGACCAATTCCGGCGAAAATGCTGGTGACGCGGATAATGAACATGTTCACCCTGGGATTACTCGTCGTGATAGATACGTGATTGAGTCGATCGAAGGGCGCCCGCAACGCCGTGACGGGGTTCGCGCGCCTGGAGCGTGCGAACCCCGTCTCGGGTGTTCAAGTCTTGTGCCAGCGGAAATGCTAGCCAATCGTGGCCGAGGCCGCGGTTGCGGCGTCTGCGCCACCGCCCAATGCATCGGCGGAACCCGAGAAGAAGTCCAGGGCACCGGCGAGGTCGGAGAAGGCGGAGAAGAATTCGGACAGGAAGGCGAGATCCATGCTTTTAACTCCTTGCTCGGTTGTGGGCATTTATGTCGGCGCTGAGCGGGCGCCGGATTCATTCCTACCGTTATTGAAATGAGATCGCAATCCGAAGGTTTAACCGAAATGAAACGCGGGCTGAATTACCGGGTTCCGACCAGGTGAGAAGCCCGTGTCCGGATTCACATCCGACGACTCGGATCCCACGATGTGGGAGCCGGGACACTGCCCGAATACCGCCGTCGACGAGCGTCGGCGGGGCTATCCTCGTCCCACGACGTGTAGCGCCTTCCGGACATACCGACGTATAGGGGAATCCATCATGCGCAAGACAATCGTCACCGGTATCGCGGTCGCGGCCATCGCGCTGCTCGGCGCCGCCGGCTGTTCCGACGACTCGAACGAGGCCCCGATCGCGACCACGACGACCTCGTCGGCGTCCGAACGGGTGGAGGGCGCGATCAGCAGCGTGCAAGCCACGGCGTCGTCCGCCGTCAACACCGCGCGCGAGGCCACCCAGAACGCGATCAACTCGGCCATCGCGGCGGTCCCGATCGGATTCGAGTCGGGAACCGCCGAGCTCAACGCCGTCTCGGACGTGACGATCAAGGCGGTGGCCGCCGCGATGAAGGCCGGCGACAGCAAGATCGAGATCGAGGCGTACGCCACCAACTCGGACGAAGCGGCCGCCGAACTACTCGCCGATCAGCGCGCCCAGGCCGTCGCCAACGCGCTCGAAGCGCAGGGCGTCGACAAGGGCCGCATCTCGGTCGACGGAACGGCCAACCCGCCCGAAGGTGTCAACGTCGATCAGGCGAAGATCACCGTCGAGGACAGCTGACCGGCCCGGTCAGTGCAGGACCGCCCGGTGCTCGTTGCTGTACGGGATGTGCTCGGCGGTTCTGCCTTCGCGGAGTTTGAGCACCCACTCGGGATCGGACAGCAGTGCGCGGCCGACGGCCACGAGATCGAACTCGCCGTTCTCGTACTGCGCGAGCAGGCGGTCGATACCGGCGGTGTTCGACGCGCCGTCCGAGGTGAAGGCCGTCGTGAACACGTCGTCGAGACCCACCGAACCGACCGTGATGGTGGGTAGTCCGGTCAGCCGTTTGGTCCAACCCGCCAGACCGAGTTCCCCGTCGTCACCGGCCAGCTCGGGGAAGGCAGGTTCCCAGTGCCTGCGGGTGGAGGGGTGCAGCACGTCGACACCGGCGTCGACGAGGGGTGCGAGCACGGCCGCGAGTTCGTCGGGGGACTGCGCGATCCGCGAGTCGTAGTGGTTCGACTTCCACTGGCTGAAGCGGTAGACCATCGCGAAGTCCTCGCCGACGGCCTCGCGAATCGCTGCAACCACCTCGACGGGGAATCGGGTGCGGGCCTCGAGGGATCCGCCGTAGCCGTCGGAGCGGACGTTCGTCCGATCCCACAGGAACTGGTCGAGGAGGTAGCCGTGCGCCCCGTGCAGTTCGATGCCGTCGAAGCCCACGTCGCGCGCGTTGACGGCGGCCGCCACCCAGGCCTCGCGCAGCGCGTCGAGATCGGACGCGGTGAATTCGCGTCCCAGGCGGGTCCCGTCCAGGGCGAGTCCGGACGGGCTGGCGGTGATCACGTCCGGATTCATGCGGGGCTGCGGGCCGCGTTCGACGCCCAGATGCCACAGCTGCGGGATGATCTGCCCGCCCTCGTCGTGGACCGCGTCCACCACCGATTTCCAGCCCGCAAGGCTGTCCCGCCCGTAGAGGACCGGCACCCGGGTGTGCGATCCGGCGGCCGGGTCGGGAATGTACGTGCCCTCTGTGATGACGAGTCCGACCCCGCCCGCCGCGCGTCGGCGGTAGTACGCCGCCACATCGTCCCCGGGAACGCCGCCGGGGGAGAAAGCTCTGGTCATGGGTGCCATCGCGAAGCGGTTCCGTAGCCGGAGAGATTTGACGGCGAACGACTCGAAGAGCCCGTCCACGGGTAGCGGTGTTTCGGTCATGCCTGTCTGCAACTGATCTTGGTTACGCACTATTCCTGCGTACGGCCTGCTGTGTAGTTGTAATCTGAAGTCACAGTCGACACTCGCTGCCGGCGCGTGGGCTCTCGCCCACGCCCGGTCTGACGGGAGGGTGCACTGATGGGCACGAACGACGGAAAGCCTGCCGATCTGGTGCTGTTCGGTGACGTGGTCACCATGAACGACGCCGCGCCACGCGCTCGGGCAGTCGCGGTGCGCGACGGGCGGATCGCCGCCGTCGGCAACGATTCCGCGGTGTTCCCGCTGATCGGACCGGCAACGATCACGGTCGACCTGCACCGCGCATGCATACTCCCGGGCTTCATCGAGGCGCACGGCCACCCGCTGAACTCCGCGGTGTTGCTCGGCGAACCGGTGGTGGACATCAGGCCGGTGACCATCGCCGATGCGGGGGAGGTGGTCGACGCCGTGCGCCGCGCCGTCGACGAACACCCCGACGGCGCCGTCCTCAACGGCTGGGATCCCCTGCTCCAGAAGGGACTGCCCGAACCGACCCGTGAATGGCTCAATTCGATCGCTCCCGACACGTCCCTGGTGATCCTGCACAACACCGGCCACGTGGCCTACTTCAACGACGTCGCCGCGCGGGATTCCGGATTGACCAAGGACACGCCGGACCCCGAGGGCGGTAGTTTCGGCCGCGACGAGTCGGGTGAACTGGACGGTTCGGCGTTCGAGGCGCCCGCGGTGATGGCGGTGGCCGCCACGATCCTCGCCGGCGCCAGCACCCGGCTCCCGGAGCTCCTCGCCGCGGAATGCGCGCGGATGAACGCGGCAGGGATCACCACCGCCAGTGAGATGGCGTTCGACCCACGCTTCCGTAGCGCCCTGACCGCGTTCGCGCGGTCCGGCGCTCTCACCACCCGGCTGCGGCTGTACGAGATGTCGAACCCGGAGCGCGCCACGGACGTGTCACCCGGAGTCGGAAACGACCTGCTGCGCCAGGTGGGCATCAAGATCTGGTCGGACGGCTCGCCGTGGGTGGGCAACGCCGCCACCAGCTTTCCGTACCTCGACACGGACGTCACCCGGTCGCTCGGCCTCGCCGGAACGCGTGGTGAGGCCAATTACACGACGGACGAGATTCTCGAGATCAGCAAGCCGTACTTCGAGAAAGGCTGGCAGATCTCCTGTCACGCCAACGGCGACGCCGCGGTCACCCTGGTACTCGACGCATGGGAGCGGATGCTGGCCGACTCCCCACGTGAAGATCACCGGCTCCGGCTCGAGCACGTCGGTGCGATGACCCCGGACCAGTTCCGCCGAGCGACCGAACTCGGCGTCACGTGCAGCATTTTCGTCGACCACCTCTACTACTGGGGCGACGTCCTCGTCGACGATCTGTTCGGTCCCGAGCGCGGAGCACGTTGGGCGGCTGCAGGTTCCGCGATCAAGGCGGGGCAGCGGATCTCGTTCCACAACGACGGCCCGGTCACCCCGACAAACCCGCTGCGCAACATCGCCGACGCCGTCACCCGCCGCACCCGGTCGGGACGTGTGCTCGCTCCCGAGGAACGGATCTCCGTCCCGGACGCCCTGCGGGCCGAGACGATCAACTCGGCGTGGCACCTCCGGAGTGAGGACGCCATCGGGGCGATTGCCCCCGGTATGCACGCCGATCTCGTCGTGTTGTCGGCCAATCCACTGCTGGTGGATCCCGACGACATCGCGGACCTCGAGGTGCTCGCCACGATCCTGGAGGGTCGGACGGTCTTCGGGAAGCTGGAGTGATCCGGGTGGCGCCCGGGTCGAGGGCTCTGCGGTCGATCGGGACGTCAGCCGGAAAGTGGATCCGGACTTCGGGTTACACCCGCAAATGGCTGGTTCTCGGCGTCGTGATCGGGATCGTCGCCGGGCTCGGAGCGGTCGTGTTCTACGTCGCGCTGAGGGAGGCGACGCAACTGCTGATCGTCGGCATCGGGGGCTACACCCCGCCCACTGCGGCGGGCGATGGTGGGGCGGTCGGCAGCCGGGAGTTCACGAGACCGTGGGCGATCCCGCTCGTGGTGTGCCTGGGTGGTCTGGTGTCGGGCATCATCGTGTTCACGCTGGCGCCGGAGGCCGAGGGGCACGGCACCGACGCGGCGATCGACGCCGTTCACCGGGACCCTCGGATGATCCGCGTCCGCGTCGTCCTCGTGAAGCTGGTCGCGTCCGCGATCACGATCGGGTCCGGCGGGTCCGGCGGTCGCGAGGGACCCACCGCGCAGATCTCGGCGGGTTTCGGATCGCTTCTCGCCCGCAGGCTGGACCTGTCCCCACGGGACGGTCGGATCGCCGTGGCGATCGGGATCGGCTCCGGCATCGGCGCGATCTTCGGGGCCCCGCTCGGCGGCGCGGTGTTGTGCTGCACGATTCCCTACAAGGAAGACTTCGATTTCGAGGTGCTCGTGCCGGCGCTGGTCACGTCGATCGTCAGCTACACCGTGTTCGGCAGCTTCCTCGGTTTCGGTCCACTGTTCGGGTATGCCGCTCAGGACTACGTCTTCGACAACCCGGTCCAGCTGGTGTGGTTCGCGCTCATCGGTGTGCTCGGCGGCCTGATCGGATTGCTGTACAGCGGGACGTTCTACACGGCCGTCGATCTCACTCACCGTCTGCCCGGCAGCCGGATCGTCAAACCGGCGGTCGGCGGACTGCTCGTCGGGCTGATGGCGCTCGTGTTGCCGGAGGTGCTGGGCAGCGGTTACGGCTGGATCCAGCAGTCGATGGCCCGCGGCGACCTCACGGCCATCCCGTTGTGGGTGGTGCTGCTGTTGCCGTTCGCGAAGATCCTCGCGACGTCGCTGTCCATCGGCTCGGGGGGATCGGGCGGCATCTTCGGCCCGGGAATGGTGATCGGGGCGTTCACCGGCGCCGCGGTGTGGCGACTGCTGGAACCGATCGCCCCGGGCGTCCCCGACAATCCGGCGCCCTTCGTCATCGTCGGAATGATGGCCTGCTTCGGGAGCATCGCCCGCGCGCCGCTCGCGGTGATGCTGATGGTCGCGGAGATGACGGGAAGCGTCGGTGTGCTGGTGCCGGGGATGATCGCCGTCGGCCTCGCCTATCTCATCGTGCGCCGATCGGGGAAGACGATCTACCGGGCGCAGCTCGAGAACCGCGCGGAGGCTCGGCTCGCCCCGGGATGATCGGATCGGGGTCCGTGTGTGGAGGGCCGGGTGGATTCCGGCATGCTTGTGGCCATGACTGTTCACGTTCCTCAGTACGTCGACCTCCTCTGGCCAGCGCTTCAGGCTGCCATTGCTCTCGGTGGTTCGGCGTCCAACGAGGAACTCGACAGCGCCGTCGTTGAGCGAGAAGGACTTTCGTCCGACGTGCAGGGGGTGCTGCACGGTGACGGTCCGAGCACCGAGATCGAGTACCGCTTGGCGTGGGCACGCACCTACCTCAAGGGGATGGGTCTGCTCACGAACAGCCGGCGCGGGGTGTGGAGCGTGACGGAGAAGGGCCGCGAGGTCGCCGAGAGCGAGATCCGCCCCCTGCACGCCGAGTTCTCCGCCGAGAACCGCAAGAAGAATGCTGCCCGCAAATCGGCGAAGGCGGCGTCCCGACGCAACGACGAACCGGATGCCAACATCGCCGAGGCCGAGAACGACGCCGACTGGAAGGACCTCCTGCTCGACACGGTCCTGAAGATGTCGCCGCCCGCGTTCGAGCGGCTGACCCAGCGGTTGCTGCGGGAGGCCGGGTTCTCGAGCGCATCCGTCACCGGTCGCGGCGGCGACGGGGACATCGAGGGACTCGGCGTGTACCAGTTGTCGCTGCTCAGTTTCCCCGTGTTCTTCCAGTGCAAGCGCTACAGCGGCAGCGTCGGGGCGGGTGCGGTGCGCGATTTCCGCGGCGCGATGGCGGGCCGCGGCGAGAAGGGCCTGCTCATCACCACCGGAACCTTCACCGGTGACGCCCGCACGGAGTCCAAGAGGGACGGTGCGCCGCCGATCGACCTCATCGACGGCGACCGGCTGTGCGACCTGTTGAAGGAGCATTCACTGGGTGTCCAGACCACCACGCGTCTCGTCGAGGACGTCGAGGTCAGGTCCGATTATTTCCACTCGCTGGAGCCGAAATGATGAGCGCCGGGTCACCTACCCGGCGCCCGGACACTCTTTCCCGTTGCGGTATGGCCACGAAGCGATCACGCAGGCCCTGAAGCGGTGCCGACACCGTCTTCTCGTGTGTAAAGAGGAAGTTAAATACACATGTCGCTGACGTGAAAGACGATCGAGGGAAGTCGTAATGACGACCACGGCGCCGTGGCCGTTGAAGGGCCACAGGGCACGGCCGCCCGCCGGGATGCTCGCGGACCGTCGCTTCGGGATGCTCGTCGACCAGTTCTTCCGACTCTTCCACGACAGCAGCCAGGGCGGCGGCGCGCTGGCCGTCTATCTCCACGGTGAACCGGTCGTCGACGTGTGGGCAGGATGGGCCAGCCGCGACACGTTCTGGCAGGACGACACCGTCACCCTCACGTTCTCCACCGGCAAGGGTGTCGCGTCCACCGTGCTGCACCGTCTCGCGGGACGCGGGATCGTCGACTACGACACGCCGGTGGCGCAGTACTGGCCCGAGTTCGCCGCCGAGGGCAAGGACGAGATCACGGTGCGCGAACTGCTGTCGCATCGCGCCGGGCTGCACCGGGTACGCGGGCTCGTGCCCGGACCGCTGAGTCTGATGGACCATTCCCTGGTCAGCGCCGCACTGGCCGCGGCAACCCCGGATCAGCGGCGGCTGAAGGTCCCCGGCTATCACGCGGTGACGTTCGGTTCGCTCGTCGCCGAACTGACGTCCCGCGCGGCCGGGAAACCCTTCACGGAACTGGTCCGCACCGAGGTCGCCGAACCGCTCGGGGTGAAGGAGTTCTGGTACGAGGTGCCGCCGGCCGAGCGTGCCCGGATCGCGAGGACCTTCCCGCACATCAACCCGTTCGGCGTTCCGTGGGGTGCCACGTCGTTCGCGATGTCGCGGCTGCCCGGTCTGCGCAACGTGGCCGACGCCGGCATGCCCGCCGGATTCGATGCCCTCGTCCGCAACCCCGCGATCCACGACAGCGTGATGCCCGGGTGGAACGGCGTGTTCAGCGCCCGCGCGCTGGCGCGGATGTACGGGGCGCTGGCGAACGGCGGAACCGTCGGCGGTGGGGAGTTCCTCCCACCGGACGTCGTGGCGCAGCTGAGTCAGGTGCAGACGACGGCCCGCGACTACGTCCTGGGCATTCCGATGAACTGGCGGCTCGGCTACCACGCGGGGATGGTGGCACGTCGCAGGCAGCCGTCGAATACTTTCGGGCACTACGGGTTGGGTGGGTCGGGTGCGTTCGCCGACGCCGACTCCGGGCTGTCGATCGCCTTCGTCACCAACCGGCTCGGCAACATGCTGACCCCCATCGCAGATCTCCGCCTGCCGAAGCTCGGCTCGACGGCGCTCGCCATCGCCGAGAAGCTGTAGCCGGGCGGCTCGCGCCGCCGGTGGAACCAATTCGATGTCGACGCGCCGTTTTTCGATCGACGCGAGCCGCCGGTCTGGAGGGCGGGGTACCGGTAGCATCGGGTCCGTGACCGACGCGACCGCCCACACCAGCCGTCCTGATCGGTTGCGTGTCCTCGTCTACAGCGACGATGCGACCACTCGCCAGAAGGTCGTTCTGGCGCTGGGGACGCGTCCGCACCCCGACCTTCCGGAGTTGGAGTACGTCGAGGTGGCGACCGCAGCCGTGGTGATCCGGCAGATGGATGCCGGCGGTATCGACCTTGCCGTCCTCGATGGGGAAGCGGTGCCCGCGGGCGGGATGGGGATCGCGAAGCAGTTGAAGGACGAGATCGACGACTGCCCCCCGATCCTGGTCCTGACCGGCCGCCCGGACGACGCCTGGCTGGCCACCTGGTCGCGGGCCGAGGCCGCGGTGCCGCACCCGCTCGACCCGATCCGGTTGTCCGAAGCGGTCATAGCGCTGCTGCGCACCCGCCTCTCAGCTTAGGCTCGCCTGACTCCGTTTCCCGCCGCGTGAAGGTGCATCGAGCGCCTGTGCCGCAGGGGTTTTCCGTGCTTCGAGATCGCCTGGAACTCGCACGGTCAAATCGACCGGGCTCGACGACTTCCCTTGTACGCTGTGGCATAACTCACAAGAGCGTAGCTTCGGAAACGACCGTCCGGGAATCGGGCGGACAGGCTCGGGAAGAGGGGAGCTGAGACGGCATGAATGTCTATGTGCCGATCCTCGTGCTCGGGGCGATTGCGGTCGCGTTCGCGGTCTTCTCCGTGATCGTGGCGAGGATCGTCGGTCCGAGGCGCTACAACCGTGCCAAGCTCGACGCCTACGAGTGCGGCATCGAGCCGACACTCTCGCCTCTGGGTGCCGGCCGCATCCCGGTGAAGTATTACCTGACGGCCATGCTCTTCATCATTTTCGACATCGAGATCGTGTTCCTCTATCCGTGGGCAGTTCACTTCGATGCTCTCGGCTTCTTCGGTCTCGGGGCCATGGCCCTGTTCATCTTCAACGTCTCCGTCGCCTACGCGTACGAGTGGCGGCGTGGCGGTCTCAGTTGGGACTGATCGGTCCCGTCAGCGATCCAAAAGCTAAGTCGGAAGAGAAGAGTCGGATATGGGCATCGAGGAGAAGCTGCCGAGTGGCTTCCTGCTGACCACGGTCGAAGGGCTCGCGGGCTATGTCCGCAAGGGCTCGCTGTGGCCGGCGAGTTTCGGGCTCGCCTGCTGCGCGATCGAGATGATGGCCACCGCAGGCGGACGCTTCGACATCGCCCGTTTCGGCATGGAGGCGTTCCGGGCGTCGCCGCGGCAGGCGGACCTGATGATCGTGGCCGGCCGGGTGAGCCAGAAGATGGCGCCGGTGCTGCGGCAGATCTACGACCAGATGGTGGAGCCGAAGTGGGTGCTGGCGATGGGCGTCTGCGCGTCGTCGGGCGGCATGTTCAACAACTACGCGATCGTGCAAGGCGTCGACCACATCGTGCCGGTGGACATCTATCTGCCGGGGTGCCCGCCGCGGCCGGAGATGTTGCTGAACGCGATCCTCACCTTGCACGAGAAGATCCAGCAGATGCCGCTCGGCGTTCATCGCGAGGAGGTGGCGCGGGCGGCGGAGCAGGCGGCGCTGGCCGCCACCCCCACCATCCAGATGAAGGGCCTCCTGAGATGACCGGCGCGGAAACGAGGGAGCGAAGCGAACCGGGCAGGTTGGAGCCGGGCCGTGGTTCGAGGGAGCGAAGCGAACCGAGCGGTTGGTGCCGGGGCCGTGCGGTCTGGACCGAGGAGCGAGGGAGCGTAGCGAGTGAGTGACGAAGGAAGACCGCACGACCAAGCCCCGGCACCCGCGAGCAAAGCGAGCCGAGTTACAGAACAGATCGGTGTGCGCAAGGGACTGTTCGGGGTGCGGGGTAGTGGGGATACGTCGGGGTATGGGCGGTTGGTGCGTCCGGTGTTGTTGCCGGGAAGTACGCCGCGGCCGTATGGCGGGTATTTCGACGAGGTCGCGGATGGGCTGGGGGCGGCGTTGGCGGACTCGGGTGTGGGTTTCGAGGTGGCGATCGAGTCGGTTGTGGTGTTTCGGGGTGAGGTGACGTTCGGTGTGCGGCGGGAGTTTTTGCCGTTGGTGGCGCGGGCATTGCGTGATGAGCCGGATCTGCGGTTCGAGATGTGTCTGGGTGTGAATGGTGTGCATTTCCCGCAGGATGCGGGCCGGGAGTTGCATGCGGTGTATCCGTTGTTGTCGATCACGCACAATCGTCGGATTCGTTTGGAGGTGGCGGCACCGGATGCGGATCCGCACATCCCGTCGTTGTACGAGGTGTATCCGACGAATGATTGGCACGAGCGGGAGACGTACGACTTCTTCGGGATCGTGTTCGATGGTCATCCGTCGTTGACCCGGATCGAGATGCCGGATGACTGGCCGGGTCATCCGCAGCGGAAGGATTATCCGCTCGGCGGCATTCCCGTCGAGTACAAGGGCGCGGAGATCGCGCCGCCGGACGAGCGGCGGGGGTACAACTGATGAGCGAGGACACGGTTTTCACTGTCGCCGGTCAGGATTGGGACGAGGTCGTCGATGCGGTGAAGGCGTCGTCGGGTGATGCGGGTTCGGAGGGCGCCGAGGAGCGGATCGTCGTCAATATGGGTCCGCAGCATCCGTCGACGCATGGGGTGTTGCGGCTCATCTTGGAGATCGAGGGTGAGACGGTCACGGAGGCCCGGTGCGGTATCGGTTATCTGCATACGGGGATCGAGAAGAACCTCGAGTACCGGACGTGGACGCAGGGCGTGACGTTCGTGACGCGGATGGATTACCTGTCGCCGTTCTTCAACGAGACGGCGTATTGCCTCGGTGTGGAGAAGTTGCTGGACATCACGGATGAGGTGCCGGAGCGGGCGAGTGTCATCCGGGTGATGTTGATGGAGCTCAACCGCATCTCCTCGCATCTGGTGGCGTTGGCCACGGGTGGTATGGAGTTGGGGGCGGTCACGGCGATGTTGTTCGGTTTCCGGGAACGTGAGCTGGTTCTGGACGTGTTCGAGATGATCACGGGTCTCCGCATGAATCATGCGTATATCCGGCCGGGCGGGTTGTCGCAGGATCTGCCGGAGGGTGCGGTGGAGAAGGTGCGCGAGTTGCTCGCGTTGATGCCGGAACGGCTGCGGGACATGGAGAATCTGCTCAACGACAACCGCATCTGGAAGGGGCGTACGCAGGGTATCGGGTATCTCGATCTCACGGGGTGCATGGCGCTCGGTATCACGGGTCCGATGCTGCGGGCGACGGGTCTGCCGCACGATCTGCGGAAGTCGCAGCCGTATTGCGGTTACGAGAACTACGAGTTCGACGTCAGTACCGATACGGGGTGTGACGCGTACGGCCGCTATTTGATCCGGGTCGACGAGATGAAGGAGTCGCTGAAGATCGTCGAGCAGTGCCTCGACAAGTTGCGACCGGGCCCGATCATGGCGGAGGACAAAAAGATCGCGTGGCCGGCGGATCTGACGTTGGGTCCCGACGGTCTGGGTAATTCGCCCGGGCACGTCCGCGAGATCATGGACTCTTCGATGGAGTCGCTGATTCATCACTTCAAGTTGGTGACGGAGGGTTTCCGGGTGCCGCCGGGGCAGGTGTATGTGGCGGTGGAGTCGCCGCGGGGTGAGCTCGGTGTGCACATGGTGAGCGACGGCGGCACCCGCCCGTTCCGGGTGCATTTCCGGGATCCGTCGTTCACGAACCTGCAGTCGGTGGCGGCTACGTGTGAGGGCGGCATGGTTGCGGATGTCATTGCGGCGGTTGCGAGCATCGATCCGGTGATGGGGGGCGTGGACCGATGAGGCCCCTGCCAAGGAGCTCGGTGGGTGGGCCGTGTGGTCTGGATCGAGGAGCGAGGGAGCGCAGCGAGTGAGTATCGAGGGAAGAGCGCACGACCAAGCCCAGGGACCCGCGAGCGTAGCGAGCCGAAGCGCACAAGTCTTCATCGAGTTCGGACCCCGGCCGGAGGAGAACGGGCTGTTGGTGCGGCCGGGTGCGCGTGAGGAGTATCCGCCGGAGGTCGGTGCGCGGCTGGACGCCGATGCCGACGTCGTCATCGGGCGTTACCCGAATTCGCGGTCCGCGCTGCTGCCGCTGCTGCATCTGGTGCAGGCGGAGGACGGGTGTATAACGCCGGCGGGGATCGAGTTCTGTGCCGGCCGGCTCGGGTTGACCGGCGCGGAGGTGGCTGCGGTGGCGACCTTCTATTCGATGTACCGGCGCGACCCGACGGGCGACTACTACGTCGGAGTGTGCACCAACACGTTGTGCGCGATCATGGGCGGCGACGCGATCCTCGCCGCGCTGGAGGAGCATCTCGACCTGCCGCACGGTGGCACGTCCGAGGACGGCAAGGTGACGCTGGAGCACATCGAGTGCAATGCGGCGTGCGATTACGCCCCGGTGGTGATGGTCAACTGGGAGTTCTTCGACAATCAGACCCCGGAGTCGGCTCGATCACTCGTCGATTCCCTGCGTTCGGGGGAGCGGGTGTCGCCGAGCCGCGGTGCGGCGCTGTGCACGTTCCGGGAGACGGCCCGCATTCTCGCCGGGTTCCCCGACGAGCGTCCCGGCGCGTCGGCAGAGGGCGGCACCGCGGGCGACGCCACACTGGCCGGCCTGCGTGTGGCGCACGAACGGGGCATGACGGCGCCGGATCCGGCGGAGACGTCGCTGATCCCGGAGCCGTCGTCGCGGAACACCGAGCCGGTGGCGGCGGAATCGGCGAAGGACCAGCCGGCGCCTGCCCCGTCCGCGACGGTGCCTGCGGAGCGGTCCACCTCGGAGACGGATCCGGCGGCCACCGACCCGGGTCGAAAGGGAGACTGACATGCCGCTGACCCCTGTCCTGAGCCGCTACTGGGACGAGCCCGAGTCGTGGACCCTCGACACGTACCGTCGCCACGACGGGTACGAGGGCCTGCAGAAGGCGCTGCGCATGGACCCGGACGAGGTCATCTCGACCGTCAAGGAGGCCGGACTGCGGGGTCGTGGTGGTGCCGGGTTCCCGACCGGGATGAAATGGTCGTTCATCCCGCAGGGCGACGACAAGCCGCACTACCTCGTGGTCAATGCCGACGAGTCGGAACCCGGCACCTGCAAGGACATGCCGCTCATGCTGGCGACGCCGCACGCGCTCGTCGAGGGCGTCATCATCGCGGCGTACGCGATCCGCGCAGGGCACGCCTTCATCTATGTGCGCGGTGAGGTGGTGCCGGTGCTGCGCCGGCTGCAGGCCGCGGTCGCGGAGGCGTATGCGGCGGGCTACCTCGGCACGAACATCCTGGGCAGCGGTTTCGACCTCGAACTGGTCGTGCATGCGGGTGCGGGGGCGTACATCTGCGGGGAGGAGACGGCGCTGCTCGATTCGCTGGAGGGTCGCCGCGGTCAGCCTCGGTTGCGTCCGCCGTTCCCCGCGGTGGCCGGTCTCTACGCGTCACCGACCGTCGTCAACAACGTCGAGTCGATTGCGAGCGTCCCGCCGATCATCGTGAACGGCATCGAGTGGTTCCGGTCGATGGGCAGCGAGAAGTCGCCCGGCTTCACCCTGTATTCCCTGTCCGGGCACGTGACGAAGCCCGGACAGTACGAGGCCCCGCTCGGAATCACCCTGCGGGAGTTGCTCGAGTACGCGGGTGGAGTCCGCGCCGGGCACCGGTTGAAGTTCTGGACTCCGGGCGGTTCCTCGACACCGATCTTCACCGACGAGCACCTCGACGTCGCCCTCGACTACGAGGGTGTGGGGGCCGCCGGGTCGATGTTGGGCACCAAGGCTTTGCAGATCTTCGACGAGACCACGTGCGTGGTGCGTGCCGTGCTGCGCTGGACCGAGTTTTATGCGCACGAGTCTTGTGGCAAGTGCACGCCCTGCCGGGAAGGCACCTATTGGCTGGTGCAGATCCTGGAGCGGCTCGAGCGAGGGGAGGGGACCGACGCCGATCTGGAGAAGCTGCTCGACATCGCCGACAACATTCTCGGCAAGTCGTTCTGCGCTCTCGGTGACGGTGCGGCCAGCCCGATCATGTCTTCCATCAAGTACTTCCGCGACGAGTACCTCGCACACTTCGAGCAGGGCGGCTGCCCGTTCGACCCGCATCAGTCCACGCTCATGGCGGGAGTACACGCATGAAGCCAGCGAGCGTAGCGAGCGATGTTACGGCGCGGAGGCCGCGCGTTCTGGACCGAGGAGCGAGGGGGCGCAGCGAATGAGCGACGAGGGAAGGGCGGGCGTGAAAGCCCCGGTGCCCGCGAGCGGAGCGAGCCCTGACGCAGTGAGCGTTGTCATCGACGGTGTCGAGGTCAGTGTTCCCAAGGGCACGTTGGTGATTCGTGCCGCGGAGATGATCGGCATTCAGATCCCGAGGTTTTGCGACCACCCGCTGCTCGATCCGGTCGGCGCCTGCCGTCAGTGCCTCGTCGACGTGGAGGGGCAGCGCAAGCCGCTCGCTTCCTGCACCACGACCGTCACCGACGGCATGGTCGTCCACACCCAGCTCACGTCGCCCGTCGCCGACAAGGCGCAGAAGGGTGTGATGGAGTTGCTGCTGATCAACCATCCCCTGGACTGCCCGGTGTGCGACAAGGGCGGCGAGTGCCCCCTGCAGAATCAGGCGATGTCCAACGGGCGCGCGGAGTCGCGCTTCGGGGAGGTCAAACGCACGTTCCCCAAACCGATTCCGCTGTCCACGGAGGTCCTGTTGGACCGCGAGCGGTGTGTGTTGTGCGCGCGGTGTACCCGGTTCTCGCAGCAGGTCGCCGGCGACCCGTTCATCGAACTCATGGAACGGGGCGCGCTGCAGCAGGTCGGGATCTACGCGAAGGAACCGTTCGAGTCGTACTTCTCCGGCAACACCGTCCAGATCTGCCCGGTGGGTGCGCTGACGGGTTCGGCGTACCGGTTCCGGGCCCGCCCGTTCGACCTGGTCTCCAGCCCCAGCGTCTGCGAGCACTGCGCGAGCGGGTGCGCCCAGCGCACCGATCACCGGCGGGGGAAGGTGCTGCGCCGGTTGGCGGGCGACGATCCCGAGGTCAACGAGGAGTGGAATTGCGACAAGGGGCGGTGGGCATTCGCCTACGCCACCGAGCGCGACCGGATCACCGCCCCGTTGGTCCGCGGCGACGACGGCACGCTGGCACCCGCCTCCTGGTCCGAGGCCCTGGCCGTCGCGGCGCGGGGATTGGCCGCCGCGCGGGGCAACGCGGGTGTTCTGGTCGGGGGCCGGTCGACATGGGAGGACGCCTACGCCTACGCGAAGTTCGCGCGAACAGCGCTCGGCACCAACGACATCGACTTCCGCAGTCGCGCGCACTCCGGCGAGGAGGCCGAGTTCCTGGCCGCCCGGGTGGCGGGACAGCGACTCGCGGTCACGTACGACGATCTCGACGCCGCGCCGGTCGTCCTTCTCGCCGCGTTCGAGCCGGAGGAGGAATCACCGATCGTCTTCCTCCGCCTGCGCAAGGCCGCGCGGGCGAAGGCCGTTCCGGTCTACTCGATCGCGCCGTACACATCCCGTGGCCTGGAGAAGACGTCCGGCCGGCTGCTCCGGTCCGCGCCGAATGCGGAGGCGGAGGTCCTCGACGGACTCCGCACGGGTGATCTGGACTCCGGTGTCACCGAGCTGTTGCGCAGGCCGGGTGCGGTCATCGTGGTCGGGGAACGACTCGCCGGGGTGCCGGGGGCCCTGTCTGCAGCGGTCCGGCTGGCCGACGAGACCGGGGCCCGGCTGGCCTGGGTGCCGCGACGGGCCGGCGAACGCGGTGCGCTCGAGGCGGGCGCGCTGCCCGGACTGCTCCCGGGTGGCCGACCGGTGGACGATCCGGAGGCGCGGCGGCAGGTCGCGTCGGTGTGGAACGTCGCAGACCTGCCGGAGACGGCAGGCCGGGATACCGCGGGCATCCTCGCCGCGGCCGAGGCGAAGACGCTGGGGGCGCTCCTGATCGGCGGTGTCGAGGCCGACGATCTCCCCGACCCGCAGGCCGCGTTGGCCGCCGTCGAGACGGCAGGTTTCGTGGTGAGTCTGGAACTGCGGCACAGTGCGATCAGCGAGCGCGCGGACGTGGTGTTCCCCATCGCACCGGTCATGGAGAAGCCGGGCACCTTCCTCGACTGGGAAGGGCGCGCACGCGATTTCGACGCCGCCCTCCGCGCCACCGGGTCGATGCCCGATCAGCGGGTGCTGCACGCGATCGCCGGCGAAATGGGTGTTCCGCTGGGTCTTCCGGACGCCGCGACCGCACGGCGCGAACTGGAGAGGCTCGGCGCCTGGGACGGTGACTTCCCGGATCCGCCCGGCCACCCGCAACCGCCGCGGCGGGAACCCGGGCCGGGGGAGGCGGTGCTCGCCACCTGGCGGATGCTGCTCGACTCGGGACGACTGCAGGACGGGGAACCGCACCTGGCGGGCACTGCCCGGACGCCGGTCGTGCGGATGTCCGCGGCCTCGGCGGCCGAGTCGGGTGCCGGTGACGGAGATCCGGTCACCGTGACGACGGAACGGGGCGCCGTCACCCTGCCGTTGGTGATCACCGACATGCCGGATCGAGTGGTGTGGCTGCCGCTCAACTCGCCCGGATCGGCTGTCTACCCGCAACTGGCTGCCCGGGCGGGGGACGTCGTGAACGTCCGCCGGGCGGCCGGCACCAACGGGATGGTTCCGGGAGGTCCGCTGTGACGATCGAGGGCGTCTACCCCGACCCGGCGCTGTTCGGGCACGACCCGTGGTGGCTGGTGCTCGGCAAGGCCCTGGCCATCTTCGTGTTCCTCGTCCTCACCCCGCTTCTGACGATCCTGGCCGAACGCAAGGTCATGGCGTGGATGCAGATGCGCGTGGGCCCGAACCGGGTGGGCCCGCGGGGAATGTTGCAGAGTCTCGCCGACGGCATCAAGCTCGCGCTGAAGGAGGGGATCGTCCCGAAGGGTGTGGACAAGCCGATCTACATCCTGGCGCCGGTCATCGCCGCGGTACCTGCGTTCATGGCGTTCGCCGTGATCCCGTTCGGCCCGGCGGTGTCGATCTTCGGGCACTACACGCCACTACAGCTGACGGACCTCCCGGTGGCCGTCCTCTACGTCCTCGCGGCCACGTCGATCGGCGTCTACGGCATCGTCCTCGCCGGCTGGGCGTCCGGCTCCACGTACCCGTTGCTGGGAGGGCTGCGCTCGACGGCGCAGGTGATCTCGTACGAGATCGCGATGGCGTTGTCGTTCGCGGCCGTCTTCCTGGACGCCGGAACGATGTCCACGTCGGGCATCGTCGCCGCCCAGGAACACACCTGGTACGTCTTCCTACTGCTGCCGTCGTTCCTCATTTACGTCACGTCGATGGTCGGCGAGACCAACCGGGCGCCGTTCGACCTGCCCGAGGCCGAAGGCGAACTGGTCGGCGGGTTCCACACCGAGTACTCCTCGCTGAGCTTCGCGATGTTCATGCTCGCCGAGTACGTGAACATGGTGACGGTCTCGGCGCTCGCCACCACGCTGTTCCTCGGCGGCTGGCACGCCCCGTTCCCGCTGAGCCTGTGGGACGGCGCGAATTCCGGGTGGTGGCCGGTGCTGTGGTTCACGCTGAAGGTCTGGGGCTTCCTGTTCGTGTTCGTCTGGCTGCGCGCCACGCTGCCCAGGCTGCGGTACGACCAATTCATGGGTCTCGGCTGGAAGATCCTCATCCCGATCTCGCTGGTGTGGGTCATGATCGTCGCCACCGTCCGGGCCTTCCGCAACGAGGGGTACGACGCCCGGACGATCGCGCTCGTCGTCGCGGGCCTCGTCGTGGCCCTCGTCGTGGTGGTGCTGTTGTGGAAGCGGCTGCGTCCGGGCCCCGTTCGCGCAGCCGAGAAGCCGGTCGAGCCGCGGGGACGCGCCGAATTGTCCCCGGAGACACTCGAACCGTTCGACCCCATGGCCGGTGGATACCCGGTTCCTCCGATGCCGGGTCAGACGCTGCCTGCGTTCCGGCGCACGCCCGTCTCCGTCACCGGCGCGCACTCCACCGGATCGACCCAGGAGAACAGCGATGACTAAATTCCTCGGCCCCATAGCGGGTTTCGGCGTGACCTTCTCGACGATGTTCAAGAAATCGAACACCGAGTTCTACCCGGAGGAGAAGGTGCCGACGGCGGCCCGCTACCACGGCAGGCACCAGCTCAACCGTTACGCGGACGGGTTGGAGAAGTGCATCGGGTGCGAACTGTGTGCCTGGGCGTGCCCCGCCGACGCCATCTACGTGGAGGGCGCCGACAACACGGACGAGGAACGCTTCTCGCCCGGCGAGCGGTACGGCCAGGTGTACCAGATCAACTACCTGCGCTGCATCGGGTGCGGGCTGTGCATCGAGGCGTGCCCGACGCGGGCGCTGACGATGACCAACGAGTACGAGATGGCCGACGACAACCGGGCCGGCCTGATCTACGAGAAGGATCGGCTGCTGGCCCCGCTCGAGCCCGGCATGGTCGAGTCGCCGCACCCGATGGCCCCGGGCACCACCGCCGAGGACTATTACCGCGGCACGGTGACCGGGGGAGCGGCGGCTGCGGCTCAGGACGAGTCCGAGGTCGAGGACACGGCGGGGGACAGGCCGTGATCGCGGGAGGAGAGCCGACGTGGTGAACACGGTGCCGTCCGCGGTCCAACTGGTCGCGGAACCCTTCACCCAGACCTCGACGGGCGAGGGTGTGCAGTTCTGGGTCCTCGCGACCGTGGCGGTGATCGGCGCGCTCGGGGTGGTCAGCGCAACCAAGGCCGTCTACTCGGCGATCTTCCTCGCGACGACCATGATCATCCTGGCCGTGTTCTACATCGCCCAGGGCGCGCTCTTCCTCGGTGTCGTACAGATCGTGGTGTATACCGGCGCGGTCATGATGCTGTTCCTGTTCGTGCTCATGCTCATCGGTGTCGATTCCTCCGAATCCCTCGTCGAGAACCTCCGCGGTCAGCGGGTGGCCGCGATCGCGGCGGGGCTGGGATTCGGACTCCTGCTGATCGGCGGCATCGGCAGTGCGTCCGTCTCCGCGTTCACCGGTCTCGATCAGGCCAACGCGGGAGGCAACGTCGAGGGGCTGGCCGAACTCGTGTTCGTCCGGTACGTGTGGGCTTTCGAACTCACCGGCGCGTTGCTGATCACCGCGACCATCGGTGCGATGGTGCTGGCCCACCGGGAGCGTTTCGAGCGGCGGAAGGACCAGCGCGAGCTGTCCCAGGACCGCGTCCGCGAGGGGGCCCGGGTCACACCGCTGCCCAGTCCGGGTGTGTACGCGCGGCACAACGCGGTCGACATACCGGCGTTGCTGCCCGACGGCACATTCTCCGAGCTGTCCGTCAGCCGGTCGCTCGAACGGCGGCCGAGCCTGCCCGCGAGGGCGCTGGGCACCGCGGACGTCGCGACTCCCGAACCCGGTGCGACAGACGAGGAGGGTCGGCGATGAACCCCGAGAACTATCTCTACCTGTCGGCGCTGCTGTTCACGATCGGTGCGGCCGGGGTGCTGATCCGGCGCAACGCGATCATCGTGTTCATGTGCATCGAACTGATGCTCAACGCCTCGAATCTGGCGTTCGTGACGTTCGCCCGGATGCACGGCAACCTCGACGGTCAGGTCTTCGCGTTCTTCACGATGGTCGTCGCGGCCGCCGAGGTCGTGGTCGGTCTGGCGATCATCATGACCATCTTCCGTTCCCGCCGTTCGGCTTCCGTCGACGACGCCAACCTCCTCAAGAACTGACGGGTCCCCGATGACGCACATCCTCGAGAAGGTGACTTTGCCCGACGACGACGCCCCGATCGGCGGTGCGGCATGAGCGGAACGCTCTCGTCGGCCGTGTGGCTGCTGCCGGTTCTGCCCCTCCTCGGCGCCGCCGTGCTCCTGCTGGTGGGCCGCCGCAGCGATGCGTGGGGCCATCTCCTCGGCTGCGCGACGGCATTGGTCTCCTTCGCGCTCGGCGTCGTCTTCTTCGTCGACATGCTGGGCAGCGATGCCGCCGAGCGGGTCGTGCACCAGACCCTGTTCAGCTGGGTGCCGGTCGGCGAACTCCAGGTGGATTTCGGTCTCCAACTCGACCAGCTGTCCGTGTGCTTCGTTCTGCTGATCACCGGGGTGGGTTCGCTGATCCACATCTACTCGGTCGGCTACATGGCGCACGATCCGGAGCGCAGGCGATTCTTCGCCTACCTCAACCTGTTCCTCGCGGCGATGCTGCTGCTGGTGCTGGCCGACAACTTCCTGGGCCTGTACGTCGGCTGGGAGGGCGTCGGTCTCGCCTCGTACCTGCTCATCGGGTTCTGGCAGTACAAGCCGTCCGCGGCGGCGGCCGCGAAGAAGGCGTTCGTGGTCAACCGCGTCGGCGACATGGGCCTGGTCCTCGCGATCATGATCATGTTCTCGACTTTCGGCTCGATCGAATTCGCCGACGTGTTCACGCGTGCCGACGCCGCCAGCGAGGGGGTGCTCACCGCGATCGGGCTCGCGCTGCTGCTCGCCGCCTGCGGCAAATCGGCGCAGGTCCCGTTGCAGTCCTGGCTCGGTGACGCGATGGAGGGCCCGACACCGGTGTCGGCGCTCATCCACGCCGCGACCATGGTCACGGCGGGTGTGTATCTGATCGTCCGGTCCAACGCGATCTTCGACCTGGCCCCGAATGCCCAGCTCGCCGTGGTGATCGTCGGGGCGGTGACCCTGCTGTTCGGCGCGATCATCGGCTGCGCGAAGGACGACATCAAGAAGGCGCTGGCGGCGTCCACGATGAGCCAGATCGGGTACATGGTGCTGGCCGCCGGTCTGGGACCGGCCGGGTACGCGTTCGCGATCATGCTGCTGCTCACCCACGGCTTCTTCAAAGCCGGCCTGTTCCTCGGCGCAGGCTCGGTGATGCACGGCATGAACGACGAGGTGAACATGCGCCGCTACGGCGGTCTGCGCACCGTCATGCCGATCACGTTCGTCACGTTCGGGCTGGGATACCTGGCCATCATCGGGATTCCGCCGTTCTCCGGCTTCTTCTCCAAGGACAAGATCATCGAAGCGGCGTTCGCCGCCGAGGGCGTCCAGGGCGTCGTCCTCGGAACGGTCACGTTGCTCGGCGCGGGACTCACCGCCTTCTACATGACCAGGGTGATGCTGATGACCTTCTTCGGACAACCGCGGTGGGCTTCCGGGGCGGGCGACGAAAAGGGGGATGTTCCCGTCGCCGACCCACACGAATCGCCAGGGGTGATGACGGTGCCGATGATCCTGCTCGCGGTGGGCTCGGTCGCCGCCGGCGCCCTACTCGCCGTCGGCTCCTCCCTGCAGCACTGGCTGGAACCGGTGGTCGGTGCCCACCACGGCGAGCCCGCCCTGCCCGTGTGGGCGATCACCGCACTCACGCTGGTGGTGGTGCTCGCGGGAGTCGCGGTGGCCTACCGGCAGTACGCCCGGCAGCCGATCCCCGAGGTCGCGCCTGCCGACGTCACCGCGTTCACTGTTGCGGCCCGGAAGGACCTGTACGGCGACGCGTTCAACGAGGCGGCGCTGATGCGTCCCGGGCAGGAACTGACGCGAACACTCGTGACCGTCGACGGCAGCGGCGTCGACGGTGCCGTCAACGGGTTCGCCGCGCTCGTCGGCGGAACGTCGATGCGGGTGCGGCGCCTGCAGACCGGGTTCGTCCGGTCGTACGCGCTGTTCATGTTCGCGGGTGCGGCCCTCCTGGTCGCCACGATGCTGGTGAGGCTGTGGTGAGCGGCTTCCCGTGGCTGACCGCCCTCTGGGTACTGCCACTCGTCGGCGCCGGTGTGGTCCTGGCATTGCCCGTCCACAAGCGCGCCCTCGCGAAATCCGTCGCCGTGGGCGTGTCCGTGGTGGTGCTGTGCCTGGCAGTCGTGCTGGCGATCCGGTTCGATCCGACCGGCGAGCAGTACCAGTTCGTGGAATCCCACGCCTGGATCCCGGCGTTCGGCACCCGGTACATCCTGGGCCTGGACGGAATAGCGCTCGTCCTGGTGCTCCTCACCACCGTTCTGGTGCCGCTGCTGTTGCTGGCGGGGTGGAACGACGGTGACACCGCGCCCGACTACGGGCAGCGGCGGATGGCCCACACGTACGTGGCGCTGACGCTGATGGTCGAGGCGATGGTGATCGTGTCGTTCACCGCCCTCGACGTCCTGCTCTTCTACATCTTCTTCGAGGCCATGCTCATCCCGATGTACTTCCTGATCGGAGGATTCGGCGGGGTGGGGAGGTCGTACGCCGCGGTGAAGTTCCTGCTCTACAACCTGTTCGGCGGCCTGATCATGCTCGCCGCGGTCATCGGGGTGTACGTGGTGACGGCGCGTCAGGACGTCTTCGGCGGCGGCACCTTCGACTTCCGGGTGATCGTCGCCGAAGGGCTGGACGCCGACCCCGGCGTGCTGAAGGCACTGTTCCTCGGTTTCATGTTCGCGTTCGCGGTCAAGGCGCCGTTGTGGCCGTTCCACACGTGGCTGCCGGGCGCCGCGGTGGAAGCCACCCCTGCGAGTGCGGTGCTCATGATGGCCGTGGTGGACAAGGTCGGGACGTTCGGCATGCTGCGGTACTGCCTGCAGATGTTCCCGGAGGCGTCCGCATACTTCGCTCCGTTCGTCACGGTGCTGGCGGTAATCGGAATCATCTACGGCGCGGTACTGGCCATCGGTCAGACCGACGTGATGCGACTGATCGCCTACACGTCGATCTCGCACTTCGGGTTCATCATTCTCGGCATCTTCGCCATGACGAGCCAGGGACAGGCCGGTTCGACGCTGTACATGGTCAACCACGGCATCTCGACCGCGGCGCTGTTCCTGATCGCGGGGTTCCTGGTGTCGCGGCGCGGCACCCGCCTCATCGCCGACTACGGCGGCGTGCAGAAGGTCGCGCCGGTGATGGCCGGGACGTTCCTCGTGGCGGGCCTCGCAACGCTGTCGCTGCCGGGGCTGGCACCGTTCATCAGCGAGTTCCTCGTCCTGGTGGGCACGTTCTCGCGCTACCAGATCGCTGCCGTGGTCGCGACTTTCGCGCTCGTCCTCGCCGCGATCTACGTGCTGTGGCTCTATCAGCGGATGATGACCGGGCCGCTGAAGGAGGGCAACGAGACCGTCCGCGATCTCGTGCGCCGTGAGATCGCGGTGGTGGCACCGCTGATCGCCCTGCTGCTCGTCCTCGGCGTCTACCCCAAGCCCGTGCTGGACGTCATCACCCCCGCGGTCGGCCACGTCCTCGTCACCGTCGGTCAGCACGATCCTGCACCCACCGTCGCCGGGCAGGACCCAGAGGGAGGCACACACCGATGAGTACCTCCGAACTCGTACTCGCCCAGTCCACGACGCTGCGAGCGCCGGACATCGAATACGGTCAGCTGGCACCCATGTTGATCGTGTTCGGCGTGGCCGTCGCCGGTGTGCTCGTCGAGGCGTTCCTGCCCCGGCGCGGCCGCTACTCGAGCCATCTCGTCCTCGCGCTCGGGGGACTCACCGCCGCGTTCGTGGCCGTCGTCATGCTCGCCGGGACCCGCGACTCCGCGGTCGGGGGCGCGGTGGCCGTCGACGGTCCGACGCTGTTCCTCCAGGGGACGATCCTGCTGATCTCGATACCCGCGATCCTGCTGATCGCCGAGCGGAGCGTCGACAGTGGGGTCCGAGTGGCGACCGCGGAGGTCACAGCCGCGAGCGGAGCCGAGCCGGAAGGCGGAACCGACGCCTTCACCCCGCAGGCGTTCGCCGTCCCCGGCAGTGTCGCCGAACGGGAGGCCACCAAGAACGCCCCGGGGCATACCGAGGTCTTTCCCCTCACCCTGTTCGCGGTCGGCGGGATGCTCCTGTTCCCGGCGTCCAACGACCTCCTCACCATGTTCGTCGCGCTCGAGGTGCTCTCGCTGCCCCTGTATCTGCTGTGCGGGCTGGCGCGGCGTCGCCGTCTCCTGTCGCAGGAGGCCGCCCTCAAATACTTTCTGCTCGGGGCGTTCTCGTCGGCATTCTTCCTGTTCGGTGTGGCGTTGCTGTACGGCTACGCTGGCACCGTCGAGTTGCCGCGGATCGCGGACGCGCTCGCCCGGGGCACCGACGACAAGACTTTGGCGCTGATCGGTACCGCGCTCCTGTCGGTGGGCCTGCTGTTCAAGATCGGCGCCGTCCCGTTCCACTCGTGGATTCCCGACGTCTATCAGGGTGCGCCGACTCCGATCACCGCCTTCATGGCGGCGGCCACCAAGGTCGCGGCCGTCGGCGCGATGCTGCGCATCTTCTACGTGGCTCTGCCCGACCTGCGCGCAGACTGGCGGCCCGTGATGTGGGGCGTCGCCATCCTCACCATGGTGGTCGGTGCGGTCATGGCCGTCACGCAGAACGACGTCAAGCGGATGCTCGCGTACTCGTCGGTCGCGCACGCCGGGTTCATCCTCACCGGTCTGATCGCGGCCAACCGGGCGGGTCTGTCGTCCACGATGTTCTACCTCCTGGCATACGGATTCAGCACACTCGGCGCGTTCGCCGTCGTCACCCTGGTGCGGGACAGCCGGGGCGAGGCGACGGACCTGTCGCGGTGGGCGGGGCTGGGTCGGCGTTCGCCACTGGTCGGCGGGGTCTTCGCACTGTTCCTGCTCGCATTCGCCGGAATCCCGCTGACGAGTGGGTTCGTCAGCAAGTTCGCGGTCTTCCAGGCCGCCATCGAGGGCGGTGCCGTTCCGCTCGTCCTCGTCGGTGTCGTCAGCAGCGCGATCGCGGCGTTCTTCTACGTCCGCGTCATCGTCCTGATGTTCTTCTCGGAGCCGCAGAGCGACGCCCCGACGATCGTGGTGCCCAGCATGTTCACCGCCGCGGCCATCGCCGTCGGAGTGGTGGTGACGGTGGTGCTCGGAATCCTGCCGCAGGGGGCACTCGATCTGGCCGACCAGGCTGCGGTGTTCTTCCGCTGACGCGTTGCGCCGCCCGGTTCGGCGCGGGTCGCGAGTGTCCGATGTGACGGATGTAGTCCAAGTGGCTGGCGGGACCCGTGTGAGTGTGGTGGAATGCAAACCGGACAACATACCGACTGAGCGAGAGTGAATGTCGGAGACACGCCGGAGCGCGACCGATCGGATATGGGGGCCACAGTGCAGATTTCTCGGAGAGACCTGTTCCGGTACGCGGCAGCGGGATCCGCCGTGGCCGGGATCGCGGCGCTCACGTCCACCACGTCCTCGGTCGCCGTCGCGAAGGCGGACAGTCTCGGCATCCTGATCGACTACGCCGGTGGGGTGCCGTCGGCGGACGCCATCCTCGAGGCCGGTTATGCCGGCGCCATCCGCTACGTGTCCGACCGCCGTCCCGGCGCCGAATGGATGGAAGGCAAGCCGATGCTCGCCGACGAGGCGCAGGCGTTGCTCGACGCCGGACTGTCGGTCGTCTCGTGCTATCAGTTCGGCAAGGGTCCGACGGCCGATTGGCGCGGCGGTCTCGAGGCGGGCAAGCGGCACGCGGAGCGTGGGCTCGAATTGCATCTCGCCGCAGGAGGTTCCGAGGATCGACCCATTTACGCGTCCATCGACGACAATCCCACGCCCGCCGATTTCCTCACCATGATCGCCCCGTACCTCGCCGGGTGGGAGTCAGTGGTCGGCAAGGCGAACACCGGCATCTACGCCAACTCCACGACGCTGGATCTGGCGGTGCTCGCCGGCCTCGGGTCGTGGTACTGGCAGCACGACTGGGGCACACCCGAGGGGTACGTCCACCCGTCGGCGCACCTGCACCAGTACGAGATCGACGCGAGCAACGTCGACGGGATCGGTATCGATCTCAACGACATCCTCAAGCCCGACTACGGCCAGTGGTGACCGCTAGGCCGCCGGTTGCCCACCCATCCTCGTGAGCCACTCCCGGGCGTCGTCGGGTAGCGTGCCAGCGGCTTCCGCTGCGCGACACCACTTCTTGGCCGCGGCGAGGAAATTCATCGGGTTGTACGCGTCTTCCTCACGCGACCACAGGTTGTCGCCGGCGTAGTGCAGGATCGTGATGTTCGCTGCGGCGTGCTCCGAACCGTCGCCGGGATCCTCCATGGGGTTGTCGATCTCGCAGATGACCCATCCGCGGTCCTCGTCGAGCACGTACCAGTTCGCCGGGAACGCGGTCATCCGGCTACCGGGGAAGGCCGACATGGTGCGCGTGACCCATTTCCGAATGGCCTCGCGTCCGTCGAAGTGTCCGAAGGCGTGCTCGACGTACACGGCGTCCTCCGTGAAGAGGTCGGCGAAGCCGTTCCAGTCTCCGAGTTCGACGCAGCGGCTGACGGTTCGCTGGTAGTGCGCGAAGGCCTCTTCGAGCTCGGCACGACTCCACGGCATGTGTGCATCCCCTTCTCTCGTCCGGCACCCGAGCGCGAGCGCCTCCGGAAATAAGAACACGTTTCAGTTCGTGGGTGGGGCATTTTCCGGTGGATGGGACGGCGTGAAACGCTCCTCGGCGCAACTCCGATTACCTGTTGTCACTCTTTTCACTCTGGAACCCGGAGGTTCTCCCATGGAGCTGCTCGTCAATTTCGTGTACACCGTCGCCTCGGTCCTCTACACCGCGCTGTTCGTCAACGGGTCCTGATCGGGATGTGCACGCTACACATCTTGTGTATGGTGCACAATAATGCCTCGGGCAGAATGACGGTAACTACGGGAGGTGTCGGTGTCCGAACGCGACGAGGTGGCGGCTGCTGTCGAGAACGAATTGACATTGCTGTCGCGCTATCACGCCCATGCGCAACGGGCGGGATTCCAACTCGACCGTTCCGCCTACCTCCTCCTCGGACGACTGGAACTGGAACATCCGCTCAGCCTGAAACAGCTCGCCGAGGCCTTCCGGCTCGACATCTCGACGATCAACCGGCAGATCGGCGCCTTGCTGAAGCGCGGCCTCGTCGAACGCGTCCCCGACCCGGACGGGGGAATGGCCCGCAAGGTCGAGGCCACCGCGCTGGGACTCGAACAGCTTCACGCCGACCGGGCGCTGGGCCGAAAAGGCGTCGAGCGCATCATCGCCGAGTGGAGCGACCACGACCGGGGCGAGCTGCGCCGGCTGCTGACGAAGTTCAACGGCGAAATCGAGAAGTACGACGGCAACTCCTGGCCGCGCACCGGGCGGACGTCCTGACCGGACCGAGTCAGGACTGGACGTGCGCGGTCGCGTCCCGGGCGAGGTCCGGTTCCTCGGCGATGACCGTGAGGTGAGGGTGTTCCGGCGGCGAGTCGTGCCACCCCCTCCAGGACATCAGGGACCACCGCGACAGCCCCGACAGCGCAGACCCGAGGCTGGCGAACGAGGCGGTGCTCAGTGCCGAGCCGGCCGACCCGACCGACCCGATCGAGAGCACTGAGCCGACACTCCCGATGGACAGGATGGAGTAGGCGGAGCCGATCGAGAGAATCGACCCCTCCGAACGGATCGACAGTATCGAACGCCGGGCGTGTCGCGATCGCAGTGAGTGGTCGGGTGTGTGATGCGTCGAGGGCATTCCTCGGTCTACCACGGTGGTGCCGTCGGCAAACAGTGAACCGGTGCAGACGTGAGTGAAGGGCCCTTCCGAATTTTCCGGAGGGCCCTTCACTCGTCAGCTGTGAGGAGTTACGCGACCTGGAACATGCCGACGGTGGGGAGGAAGCTGCACGTGATCGGCGCGGCGCCCTCTTTCTGCGTGGTCAGTCCACCCGACACGACCGCGAGGACGCGGCCGGGGCCGGTGTCCGCGATCGCCGACAGGGTTGCCGGTCCGTCGGGGTTGATCTTGGCCTCGTTGGTGAGGTTCTGGGTGGCGCGGCGCTGGTTGTCCAGGTTGATCCACGTCACGGTCAGCGGCTCGGGCTGTTCGGCGGCAACGGAACTGGTTCCGAGGGCGGTGAACACGAAACCGGCCTGACCTGCCTTGGGTCCGGGCGGGGGCAGCTGGGCCGGACCGGGGACCGCGAGTGCGGTGCCCACGGAGTCGGCGCCCTCTCCGATGCAGCCCTTGCCGATCGTCGGGTAGAGGAACTGCGCGATGACGGGTGCGTTCTCCTGCGGGATCTCGGGGCCGCCGCCGCCGCTGCCGTCGAGGAACGTGATGACGCGCTCGAGAGTGGACTTGAGCTCCGGCGGGATGCCGGGGGACTCGAGGAGGATGCGGGCCTGGTCCAGGATCGCGTCCTGAGGTCCTGCGGCGATGTCTTCGGTACCAGCGGCTGCGCCGATGATCGCGGGTGCGAACGATGCGAGCATCTCCACGGGGATGCCTTCGGGCACGGGCGGCGGCGTCGGCTGCGCATTCGCCTGGGCCGGCACTGCCATTGCGGCTGCTGCGGCAACAGCGAGAGCAGTTACTGCTCTGCGCATACCTCGGGTTCGAAGCACAGTCTCCCCATCCTTAGTCATAACAGCGTGGACGACAACTCAATCCACGTCTGACGGCTCGGGGGGTCACTCTATGTACAGCGCCCCCGGGTTGTACAGCTCACGAGTTCGTTCACCGATAGCTGCGGCATCCCGGTGGGAGTGTATGGCATACAGACCCCGACGGTGATCTTCCGGTGACCATAGCTTGTGGCACGTGTGGTTCGTGTGATTGGTGATGCAACTGTTACGCGCGGCTACGGACACCTCGGGGTCCGCGGCGGGCGCCGTCTACGCTGTGCGGGACCGTTTCGGGATCGGCTGAGACATCTACACACCTCACGGGGAGAGCACCACACTGTGTCCGACCATGCAGCGTCCGACGACGGAGCAGCCTCCGACGACCCGTCATCCGAGCGTTCTCCCACGTCGTCCCGGGGAGCGTCCGCCCTGCACGGCCTGTTACGGTGCGCGCCTGTACTTCTCGTGCTGTCGGTGCTCGGGCGAATGGCGTGGACGCTGTTGAGTCCCAACGGGATGAACCTCGTCGACCTGCACGTCTACGTCGACGGTTCCGAGGCGCTCCGCGGTGGCAGTCTCTACGACTTCACCTATTCGGAAGTGACACCGGACTTTCCGCTGCCGTTCACCTACCCGCCGTTCGCCGCGCTGGTCTTCTTTCCCCTGCACTACCTGCCGTTCCCGCTGGTCGGGGTCGGCTGGCAACTGCTCACCATCCTCGCCCTGTACGCGCTGGCGCGCATGAGCCTCGGGCTCGTGCTCGGTGACGCCGCGCGCAGCCCGCACTGGCGGGCGGTCGCGGTGCTGTGGACCACGGTGGGGGTGTGGGTGGAACCGGTGCGCACCACGCTGGACTACGGCCAGATCAACGTGTTCCTCGCGCTGCTCGTGATGACCGCGGTCCGCAGCTCCCGGTGGTGGCTGTCCGGTGCGCTCGTCGGTTTCGCCGCCGGGATCAAGCTGACCCCCGCGATCACCGGCCTCTACTTCCTGATGCAGCGCCGATGGAAGGCCGCGGTCTTCTCGGGTGTCGCGTTCGCCGCGACCGTCGGAGTCAGCTATCTCCTGATCGGCTCGGAGGCGCGGGAGTACTTCACCCACCTGCTCGGCGACGCCGACCGCATCGGGCCGGTCGGCTCGGTGTGGAATCAGTCCCTGCGCGGCGCGTTGTCGCGGCTGCTCGGGTACGACGTCGAGACGGGCGCCCTCTGGCTGCTGGCCGTGGCGGTCACGGTGGTCCTCGCCGTCCTGGCCTGGCGGGCGATCGCCCGGGACGATCGGCTCGGCACCCTCGTCATCGTCGAGCTCCTGGGGCTGCTCGTCTCACCGATCTCGTGGTCACACCACTGGGTGTGGGTCATTCCGATGCTGATCTGGCTGCTGCACGGCCCCTACGGATCGATGCTGGGAACCCGGATCCTCGCCGGATACTGGCTCGTCACCACCCTCATCGGCGTGCCGTGGGTGCTCAGCTTCTTCCAGGACTCGATCTGGCTGATCTCCCGGCCCGCGGTACTCGCGTGGCTGGGCACGGTCGACGTGGTCGGCGCGTTCGGTGTCTACGCCTGGGTGGCCTACGCCGGGCGCCGCCCGAAGCGTGCCGTGGCCGCCGCCCCGGTCAGCCCGCCAGTGAGTCGATCTGCGCAGCAAGATCCAGATCCAGCTGCGTGAGCCCGCCCGCGGAATGCGTCGACAGCGTGTAGGTGACCTTGCGCCACCTGATGTCGATGTCCGGATGGTGGTTCGCGGCCTCCGCCGCCTCCGCGACCTTCCGGACCAGCTCGACGGCTTCGGGGAAACTCGGCGACTCGACGGTGCGGACGAGGGAATCACCCGCCCGCCGCCACCCGGGCAGTTCTGCGAGCGCGGTGTCGATCTCTCCGTCTGACAGCAACTCGGCCATACCCCATGATGGTGCGGTGCCAGTGGAACGTGCAAGGCCTGTCGACCACGCCGGCGAGGTGGTGGCGGCCGCGATCATCGTCGACGGCCGGCTGTTGCTCGCGCAGCGGACGCGGCCACCGGAACTCGCGGGACTGTGGGAGCTGCCCGGCGGCAAGGCGGAGGCGGGGGAGACCGCCGAGGACGCGCTGCGCCGCGAACTGCGGGAAGAACTCGGGATCGAGGTGTCGGGCGGCGACCGGATCGGCGACGACGTGCCGCTGCCCGACGGCCGGGTGCTTCGCGCGTACCGGGTGGAACTGGTGTCGGGAACACCCGTCGCGCTCGACCACGCGGACCTGCGGTGGGTGGACGGACGGGAACTGGGGGAGATCGACCTCGTCGGCAACGACCGCGGGTGGGTGCCGGACCTGCGGCTGCACCTGAACGGGTGGGGCTGACCTCAGGCCGCGCGGGCCTTCTTGAGCCCCTTCTTCAGTTCCTTCTTGGACGCGCCCTCGTTCTCGAGCTTCTTCATGCGCATGATGACCACCGGGCACTTGATGCAGCGCGTCTTGCTGCGGCAGCACTTCTTCTTCGGCTTGAGACCCGAGACCTTGCTGGCCTTCACCTTGCCCATACTCGGCTCGGCCTTCCTACTACGGGGAACACCGGTATCGCCGGCTCCACCCAGGTTAGCGTCCCCTCAGCTTTCGGCCCCGACTCACGCGCGATTCGGGCCGAATTCGACGTGGCGCAGATCACTTTACGCTGGTCGGGCAGGGCTCGGGCAGCCGGCGATGCGCGAAGTAGCCGCTCGGGCGGGTAGTATTCACGTGGCCGCGATGCCTGCACTGGGCGATTTACCATCGCCTCGACGAGGATTCTGAATCGAGATGACAAGGCGGCCGCCAGAAAGCCGTGCGAGGGAACTTTCGCGTGGCCGAATCAACTCAGCCAGGAGAGCCACCGCGTGACCATCACCAGCTTCCGTAACGTTGCCATCGTCGCACACGTCGACCACGGCAAGACCACTCTCGTCGACGCCATGTTGCGTCAGTCGGGGGCATTCGAGGAGCGCGCCGAACTGGTCGATCGCGTCATGGACTCCGGCGACCTCGAACGCGAGAAGGGCATCACCATCCTCGCGAAGAACACCGCCGTCCACAAGCATCACGCCGACGGCAGTGTCACGGTCATCAACGTCATCGACACCCCCGGTCACGCCGACTTCGGTGGCGAGGTCGAGCGCGGCCTGTCCATGGTCGACGGTGTCGTCCTGCTCGTCGACGCATCCGAGGGCCCGCTGCCCCAGACCCGCTTCGTGCTGCGCAAGGCGCTCGCCGCGTCGCTGCCCGTCATCCTCGTGGTCAACAAGACCGACCGTCCCGACGCCCGCATCGAAGAGGTCGTCTCCGAGAGCCACGACCTGCTGCTCGACCTGGCGTCCGACCTCGACGACGAGGCCGCGGAAGCCGCCGAGCTCGCCCTCGACCTTCCCGTTCTGTACGCCTCGGGCCGCGAGGGCAAGGCGTCCAAGGTTCAGCCCGAGAACGGTCACGCACCGGACGCCGAGAACCTCGACGCCCTGTTCGAGGTGCTCCTCAACTACGTGCCCGCACCCAAGGGCAACGTCGACGCGCCGCTGCAGGCCCACGTCACCAACCTCGACGCCTCCGCGTTCCTCGGCCGCCTCGCCCTGGTCCGTATCCACAACGGCGAGCTGACCAAGGGCCAGACCGTCTCCTGGTGTCGCGAGGTGGACGGCGAGCCCGTCGTCACCAAGGCCAAGATCACCGAACTGCTCGCCACCAAGGGCGTCGAGCGTCAGCCCGCCGAGAAGGCCGTCGCCGGTGACATCGTCGCCGTCGCCGGTTTCCCCGACATCATGATCGGCGACACCCTCGCCGACCTGGAGAACCCGGTCCCGCTGCCGCGGATCACCGTCGACCAGCCCGCCATCTCGGTGACCATCGGCACCAACACCTCACCGCTCGTCGGCCGGGTCAGCGGACACAAGCTGACCGCCCGCATGGTGAAGTCGCGTCTCGACCAGGAACTCGTCGGCAACGTCTCGCTCAAGGTCCTCGACATCGGTCGCCCCGACGCCTGGGAGGTTCAGGGCCGTGGTGAGCTCGCGCTCGCCATCCTGGTCGAGCAGATGCGCCGCGAGGGCTTCGAGCTGACCGTCGGCAAGCCGCAGGTGGTCACCCGTCAGGTCGACGGCAAGGTGCACGAGCCCTTCGAAGAGCTCACCATCGACAGTCCCGAGGAGTACCTCGGCGCCATCACCCAGCTCCTCGCCAACCGCAAGGGCAAGATGGTGCAGATGGCCAACCACGGCGCGGGCTGGGTCCGGATGGAGTTCATCGTCCCGTCGCGCGGCCTGATCGGTTTCCGCACCGACTTCCTCACCGAGACCCGCGGCACCGGCATCGCGAACGCCGTGTTCCACGGCTACGCGCCGTGGGCCGGCGAGATCCGCGCCCGCCACACCGGCTCGCTCGTCTCGGACCGCACCGGTTCGGTCACCCCGTTCGCGATGATCCAGCTCGCCGATCGCGGAACGTTCTTCGTCGAACCCGGCGCCGACACCTACGAGGGCATGGTCGTGGGCATCAACCCGCGCCAGGAGGACCTCGACATCAACGTCACCCGCGAGAAGAAGCTGACCAACATGCGTCAGTCCTCCGCCGACGTGATGGAGACCCTCGCCAAGCCCATCAAGCTCGAGCTCGAAGGCGCGATGGAGTTCTGCGCCGGCGACGAGTGCGTGGAGGTCACCCCGGAGGTCGTGCGCGTGCGCAAGGTGCACCTGTCGGCCACCGACCGTGCCCGTGAGCGTTCACGCTCCAAGGCCCGCGACAAGGCTGCTCTGTAGTCGGCACGTCCGACCACGTCATACACAACCGGGCGAATGTACCTTCGGTCGATCGCCGGCCGAAGGTACATTCGCTCGTGGGTTTCCGGAGCCTTCCGGTATCTCTGAGGAAAGGCGGCGCGGTGGTTGCTGGGGGTCGACTCGCGAGAGTTCGAGGAGTACGGGGCCGAAGGCGCGGGAACGGTGCGGCGGTGACCGCGCTCCTGCTGGCAGTGTCGACGGCGATGCTCACGTCGTGCACCGCCGATCCGCCCCCGCCGGTCGAGAGCACCGACAGCCCCAAGCCGACGGTGTCGCCGACCGAGAAGCAGCCCGTCGTCGTCGCCATCGACGACGTGGGCAGCGGATTCAACCCGCACCTCCTGTCGGACCAGTCGCCGGCGAATTCCGCGGTCAGCGCCCTCGTGCTGCCGAGCCCGTTCCGGCCGGTGCCCGATACTGCCCGCCCAGGCGGCAGCACCTGGATTCCCGACTCCTCGCTGGTGATCTCCGCGGACGTCACGTCGCAGGAACCGTTCACCGTCACGTACCAGCTGCGGAACGAGGCGCAGTGGTCCGACGGCGCGCCCATCGCCGCCGAGGACTTCCGCTACCTGTGGCAGCAGATGATCAGTGCCCCCGGCGTGGTCGACCCCGCAGGCTACGAGCTGATCGAGGACGTCAGGTCGTCCGGTGGCGGCAAGACGGTCAGCGTCGTCATGAAGGCCGCCTACCCGGCGTGGCGTGAACTCTTCACCGACCTGCTGCCGTCGCATCTCATCAAGGATTCCCCCGGCGGCTTCGCGACCGGACTGTCCGAGAACATCCCGGTGTCGGGCGGGCACTTCCACATCAAGTCGATCGACCGCGGACGCGACGAGATCCTGCTCGAACGCAACGACCGGTTCTGGGACAAACCGGCGACGCCCGACCAGATCCTGATGCGCCGCGACGGCACCCCGTCGCAGCTCGCCGACTCGATGCGCAACAACGACACGCATATCGTCCAGATTCACGGGGGCACAGCCACTTCCGCCCAGCTGGCGGCGATCCCGACGGTGCGGACGGGTTCGTCTTTCCAACCGCGCGGACTCGACCTCACGCTGAACGGCCGGGTTCCCGAACTCGCGGACGTCCGGGTGCGGAAGAGTCTTCTGGAGCTGCTGGACACCGACCTGCTCGCCGTCGTCGGGGCCGGCAGTGAGGCGGCGGCGGTCCCGGCGCGCTCGCAGGTCTACGCCCCCTCCGATCCCGGTTACACCGCGACCGCACCCGCACGGCCGGGCCGCGAACAGGTGCTCGCGCAGCTGGCCGAGTACGGATACGTCGCCGAAACTTCCACGGGCACCGTCGTTCCCACAGGCGTGGCGCCGTCGACCCGGCTCGTCCGCGACGGCGTCCCGCTGACGCTCGCCATCGGGACACCCGAGGGTGACGACACCGCCAGTGCAGTCGCCAACACGGCCGCCGACCAGTTGCGCGGCGCCGGTGTCGACGCCACCGTGACGTCGCTGCCCGCTGAGGAGTTGTACGGGGAGTCGCTGAGCAAGGGTGAGATCGGGGCGGTCGTGGGTTGGTCGCGCGCCGGATCCGACCCGGCGACGGCGCTGGCCTCCCGTCACAGTTGCCCGCCCGCAGTGGTCGCGGCAACGCAGCCGAACACCGAAACCGCCGACCCCGAACGTGATTCGGTTGCGGACGCCGAGGCCCCGTCGAATCTGTCGGGAGTCTGCGACCCCACCCTTCAGCCGTCCATCGACGCCGCGCTGCGGGGGGTCGGTGATGTGCCGCAAGCTCTCGCCGACGCCGACCGCAAACTGTGGGATCTGGCCGCGGTGCTACCGATCATGCAGGACCGCACACTCGTCGCGGCGGGACCCGGCGTCGACGGGGTGTCGCTGTCGGGGGCCGTGCCGGTCGGAATATTCAGTGACGCAGCGGACTGGAGCAGGATCAAGGAATGAGTGAGCGGCGACTTCTGCTGGTTCATGCCCATCCCGACGACGAGACCCTCACCACCGGCGGCACCATCGCCCGCTACGCCGCCGAGGGCGCCGACGTTCACGTCCTGACGTGCACGCTCGGCGAGGAAGGCGAGGTGATCGGCGACGAGTGGGCGCAGCTGGTCGCCGACGCCGCCGATCAGCTCGGCGGTTTCCGGATCGGCGAACTGACGTCCGCGCTGTCGTGTCTCGGTGCGGGAAGGCCGCGGTTCCTGTCGGGGGCGGGGCACTTCCGTGATTCCGGCATGGCGGGCACGGCGTCGGCAGCCAACCCGCGCGCCTTCGTCAACGCCGACCGCGACTCCGTGACCGCCGCGATGGTGGCCGTCATCCGGGAACTGCGGCCGCACGTCGTGGTCACCTACGACCCGGACGGCGGGTACGGGCACCCCGACCACATCCAGGTGCACACGGTCACCACCGCGGCCGTCGAGGCGGCGGGTTCGGCGCAGTACCCGGACTGCGGCGAACCGTGGGAGGTCGCAAAGCTGTACTGGACGGTGACCGAGGCGAGCGCGCTCGAGTCGGGAATCTGCCGTATCGGAGACATCCCCGACGGCTGGCGGTTGCCGGAGCCCGGCGAATTGCCGAGCGTCCCGGACGCGGACGTGACGACGGTGATCGACGTGCGGGGCGTGCTCGACGCGAAGAGGGAAGCGTTGTCGGCGCACGCCACCCAGGTGACGGTGGCGCCGAGCGGCACCGAGTACGCGCTCTCCAACGACATCGCACAGCCGATTCTGGCGGAGGAACACTTCGTGCTGGTCCGCGGCGCCGCCGGGGAGCGGGACGCCGACGGCAGGGAACGGGACCTCTTCGGTGGCATCGGTCACTGACCGCAGGTATCTGTGACGAGCCTTACGTATTACACTGTGGCCCACGTCACGCAGCGGCCCCGGTCGAGTCCGTGTGACACCCGTCAGGAGAGGCGATAGATGTACAACTGGGATGTTCAGAACGCCATCGTCGCGTTCGTCGATACGCTCCGGCCGTCGTGGCCGGCCCAGCACGACCTGTACTACAGCGTGCTGTACGGATTCGCCGACATGCAGAGCCATTTGCTGACCCTGCTGGGCTACCCGCCCGTCGCCTGATCCACTATTGACACATGACCGTCGGCACCGCAGCGAAACCCGGGCACCTCGATGTTCTGGGGAGGGTCACCCTCGCGCTGCTGGTGTTCGACGGTTTTCTGTGCGCCGTCCTCTCGGTGCTCTTCCTGCCCACCTACCTCGGCGCCACGCCGTTCCCGATCAGCATCCTCGCCGCCGCGGTCGCCAACCTGGCGCTGGTGATCGCAGCCAAGTCGACGACCGGCCGGGTGGGCACGGGCGTGCTGCCGCTCACGGGGTGGGGGTTCGGTTTCCTGCTCTGCATGTTCGGCGGTCCGGGCGGCGACGTGCTCATGCTCGCGTCCGTCTGGACGCTCCTGCTCCTGATCGGTTCACTGGTCCCGGCGGCGGTCTACCTGTGGAAAGTCAGCGCGAAGGCGGCGTTCGGATCTGTTTCACCGACGGTGGGCGAGGGTACGCGGTAGCGACCAGCAGTCTGCTGAAGGAGCACCGCGATGACAGATCAGAACTTCACGACCGACGACGCCGGCATCCCGGTACCGAGTGACGAGCACTCGCTCACGATCGGGACGGACGGGCCGATCCTGCTCCAGGATCACTATCTGATCGAGAAGATGGCCCAGTTCAACCGCGAACGCGTTGCGGAGCGCCAACCGCACGCCAAGGGAGGCGGGGCGTTCGGACGGTTCGAAGTTACCGAAGATGTCTCCGCCTACACGAAAGCCGATCTATTCCAACCCGGCAAGAAGACGGACCTGCTGATCAGGTTCTCGTCCGTGGCCGGCGAGCGCGGCAGCCCGGACACGTGGCGCGACCCACGTGGATTCGCCGTGAAGTTCTACACCGACCAGGGCAACTACGACATGGTCGGGAACAACACACCTGTTTTCTTCGTGCGCGACCCGATGAAGTTCCAGGACTTCATCCGCTCGCAGAAGCGACGTGCCGACAACAACCTCCGCGACCACGACATGCAGTGGGACTTCTGGACGTTGTCCCCGGAGTCGGCGCACCAGGTCACGTGGCTCATGGGCGACCGCGGCATCCCGCGCACCTGGCGGCACATGAACGGGTACTCCAGCCACACGTACATGTGGGTGAACGCCGCCGGCGACAAGTTCTGGGTGAAGTACCACTTCAAGACCGACCAGGGCATCGAGTTCTTCACGCAGCACGAGGGCGACCAGATGGCGTCCATGGACACCGATTACCACACGCGAGACCTGTGGGAGCACATCGAAGGTGGCGAGTACCCGAGCTGGACCTTGAACATGCAGATCATGCCGTTCGCGGATGCCGACGACTACCGGTTCAACCCGTTCGACCTCACCAAGGTGTGGCCGCACAGCGACTACCCGCTGATCCCCGTCGGCCGGATGACGCTCGACCGCAACCCCACGGACTACCACTGTGAGATCGAACAGGCCGCGTTCGAGCCCAGCAACCTGGTCCCCGGCATCGGCCCGAGCCCGGACAAGATGCTGATCGGCCGACTGTTCTCCTACCCGGACGCCCACCGCTACCGTATCGGCGCCAACTACAAGGAGCTGCCCGTCAACAGGCCGCACGTGCCCGTCCGCTCGTACTCGAAGGACGGCAACATGCGGCACCACAACCCCGGGGATCCGGTCTACGTGCCGAATTCCAAGGGCGGCCCGCACGCCGACCCGTCGCAGGTGGGGGAGACCGCCACCTGGTACAGCGCCGGCGACATGGTCCGCTCGCCGTACGCGCTCCACAGGGAGGACGACGACTGGGGGCAGGCCGGGACGATGGTCCGTGAAGTGCTCGACGACGCCGCCCGGGACCGCTTGGTGGACAACATCGTCGGCCATCTGCTGAACGGCGTCAGCGAACCGGTTCTGGCGAAGGCGTTCGAGTACTGGCGCAACGTCGACAAGACCCTCGGCGATCGGATCGCCGACGGTGTCGGGAAGAAACAATCGGAGACCGACCCGAAGGCGGGCGAACAGGCCAATGCGGCGCGCAGCAGCGCGCAGGCGAAGGCCTAACGCTCGAACGCCACCGGGTGCCGAGGCTGGTACAGCATCATCTCGCCCGCACCGGGAATCTTCACGGACGTGGTGAGGCCGTACCCGTCGTCGCGGATTCCGCGGGTGAACTCGGCACCCTTGGCCTCGAGTTCCGCGACGGTCGACTCGATGTCGTCGCACATCAGGGAGATCTCATGGTGCGGCCGCGTCGACCACGGCTCACCGCCCCGATCGTCCGAGGTGGGGTGCACACCCATCTCGGACGGTCCGGTGCGGAAAATCAGCCAACCGCCGCCGGCGTCGACGTGTGACCAGCCGAGCACGTCGCGGAAGAAGTCGCGGGCCGCCTCGGCGTCGTCGGCGTAGACCAATGTGTGCACAGCAGTGATCATGTGGGCAGCTTAGTGCGATTCGTCCGTCACACTGGGAGAATGTCGAACGACGAACTTTCCGGACTGACCATCGCCGTCACCGCCGAACGCCGGGCCGCCGAGTTCATCACGCTCCTCGAACGGCACGGGGCCGCCATCGTCCACACACCGGCCATCCACGTGCTGCCGCTCGTCGACGACACCGATCTGCGGTCCCGCACCGCCGACATCATCGCGTCGCCGCCGGACCTACTCGTCGTCAGCACCGCCGTCGGATTCCGCGGATGGCTGGACGCGGCGCGGGCCTGGCACGAGGAGGACGCACTGCTCGCCGCCCTGCAATCGGCGCGGATCATCACCCGCGGTCCCAAGGCGAAGGGCGCCGTCCGCGGCGTCGGCCTGCGCGAGGAGTGGTCGCCGGAAACCGAATCGTCCGAAGAGGTGCACCAACACCTCGTCGCCGAGGGTGTGCGCGGTCTACGAGTCGCGGTCCAGTTGCACGGCACCATCACCGAATGGGAACCGATGACCGACCTGAGCGTCTCCCTCGCCGGCGCCGGGGCCGAGACGACGGCCGTGTCGGTGTACCGGTGGATCAGACCCGAGAACCAGCAGCCGCTGCTCACACTGCTCGACCAGATCATCCGAGCCGAGGTCGACGCCGTCACCTTCACCAGCGCACCCGCCGTGTCGTCGCTCCTCAGCACCGCGAAGGACACCGACCGCGTCGAGCCCCTCCTGCACGCATTCGCAGGTCCGGTCGCACCCGTCTGCGTCGGCTCGGTGACCGCCTCGCCCCTCACCGCCCTCGGCGTCGACACCATGCAACCCGCCCGCCCCCGGCTCGGCAGCATGGCCAAATACATCATCGAGGAACTCCCGAACCGGCGGTAGCTGGGTGAACGGCACCTTCGGCGCTTCAGGCAGGTCGGATGTACCGTTCGCCCCCCGGAGGTGTGGTCACCCGATCAAGCCGGCGACGCGGGCGGCCTCGGACAGCACCGACTCGAGCATGGCGGGCGTGAGGCGGCCGGTGAAGGTGTTCTGCTGGCTGACGTGGTAGCAGCCGAACAGGTGCAGGGGACGTTCGGCGCCGGGGAGTTCGACGTGCGCGCCGTGCCCGAACTTGGGTCGCGGCCGGGGGACGGCCCAGCCGGCGTCGTCGAGGACGGGGAGCAGCGACTGCCAGCCGAATCCGCCGAGCACGATCACCGACCGCAGGTGGGGTTGCAGGATGCGCAGTTCGGCGTCGAGCCAGTGGCGGCAGTTGTCGCGTTCGTCCGGGGTGGGCTTGTTCGCGGGCGGCGCGCAGTGCACCGGGGACGTGATGCGGACGCCGAACAGTTCGAGGCCGTCGCCGATGTGGGTGGCGGTGGGCTGGCTTGCGAGTCCCACGGCGTGGAGTGCGGCGTAGAGGAAGTCGCCGCTGCGGTCGCCGGTGAACATGCGCCCGGTGCGGTTCGCGCCGTGGGCGGCGGGGGCGAGACCGACGATCAGCAGGGACGCGTCGGGTGGACCGAATCCGGGAACCGGACGTCCCCAATAGGTTTCGTCGCGGAACGACGCGCGCTTCTCGCGTGCGACCTTCTCCCGCCATTCGACGAGGCGGGGGCAGGCTCGGCATTCGATCAGCTGCGCGTCGAGACCGGCGATGTCGGTCAGCGCCGCGCCCACACGTCACCTCCGCCGGGTGTCACCGACTCGACGAGCGACCACGCCTGGTCGGCAGGCAGATCGATCACCAGGTATTTTCCGGTGCCTGCGGGTGTGGCGGCGATGATGGTCGCCACCCCGGCCCGCCGCTGGAAGAATGTCTGCCGGACGGTCCACCCGATGATCCCGTCGGCTTCGAGGCTGTCCCGGGCGCGGTCGAGGGAGCCGCTGCGGGTGATCAGCCACCCGGGGAGCACCGCATGGCCGAGGCCGCGGTACCGGTCCCACGCCAGCAGCACACCGCCGACGGCGAGCGCGACGATCGCGGCCCACGCGGCCCAGAACACGGGCCGATCGAGGATCACGAAGACCAGGGCGACGGCGAGCGCGATCTCGGCGGGAATCAGGGCCCGCGTGTAGCGCCGCCGCTGGGCGACCGGTCCGTGCGGGGTGAGCGGTGCGGCGGCCTGGCGGTGGTCGCCGATGACGGTGGCCATCACCCGTTCCGCTTCCGCGCGCGGTGCCTGGGGGAGCAGGAGTGACGACTCCCGTCTCTCGGCGCTGACGCCGGTCATGACGGCATCCAGTCGGGCGCCGCCGGCGAGTCGGAGGAGGAGTGGTTCCTTGAGGGTCGTCCCGCGCAGGCGGGCGCGGTCCAGGGTGGTCTGACGGGTCTTCAGCAGGCCGTGGCTGACGTGCAGGGTGCGGCCGTTGTCCGTCAGCGCCATGTTGCCGTACGTCAGGAGGTACCGGATGCACGCCAGGGCGCTGGCGGCGATCAGGAGGACGACGATCCCGACGACGACGGCGATCGCGATCCCGACGCGCTCAGCGGATTCGATGCCTTCGGCCACCGTCGACGAGCGGGCGATCTTCGCGCCGATCCCGTACTGGAACGCGAGACCGACGATCGCCGCGATGGTCACCACGCCCGTCACCGAGAACGGGGCGTAGCGGACCCAGGCCGGTGTCCAGTGGCCGATCTCGGTGACCGCGGGCTCCCGCGCGATCGCGGTCGGCTCGACGTCGGGGGAGGGCTTCCGGGTGAGGAGCGCGGCCCGCAGGTCGGGAACCAGCCCGGTGGAGAGGGCGTTGAGTTCGAACTTCGCCGCGTCGGGTTTGGAACCCACCTGCTGGCCGGTGCCGATGCGCACGATCGACAGCCCGAGCAGGCGATGCAGGACCCCCGCCTCCACGTCGACGGACCGGATGCGGTTGCGTGGTACCGACAGCAGGCGTTTGCGGAACAGGCCCTGCCGCAGTTGCACGTGGACCGGGCCGATGCGGTAGCTCGTCGTGAACCAGCGCGAGATGCCGAACACCACGAACACGACGATGGCGACGAGACTCCACACGTGGTTGCCGCTCTGGGTGCCGATCACCAGCGAAATCAGCAATACGGGCAGCAGTTTGACGATCTCGTTGACGGGGTGGACGAGCAGCATCCGGCGGTCCAGGCGCAACCAGGGCTGTTCCTCCTCGGCGGCGACCGCAGCCTCGCCGTGCGCGATAGGGGGAGCGATTCCCGGTTCCGGTGCCGCACTCATGTGGCGTCACCGACATTGGTGCCCGCGATCTCGGTGAGCCGCGCGACGGTGCGGTCGGCGGTGTCCTGATCGAGGGCGGAGATCTTGACGGCACCGGCGGACGACGCCGTCGTGACGGTGACGGTCGCCAGCCCGAGCATGCGGTCGATGGGTCCGCGTTCGGTGTCGACGGTCTGGATGCGGGAGATGGGCGCGATGCGTCGTTCCTGGGTGAACCAACCGCTGCGGGTGTAGACCGCGGTATCGCTGATCTCCCAGCGGTGCACCCGGTACCGCCAGAGCGGGACGACGGCGACGTGGAGGACCGCGAGCACGACGGTGACCGTGAGGACCGTGACGTGTACCCACACGGGCCACCAGTGGAAGACGAGAGCGACGACTTGCACGACGAACAGCGGAAGCCAGAGCAGGGCGGCGTTGATCGCCCACAGTTGCTTGGCCTTGGGGCTGGGCCGCCACAGCGGGTCCGCCATCGTGACGGTGGTGGGCACACTCATGCCCCTACTTTGGCCGTGCCCCGGCATTCTGTCGAGAACCGTCCTATCGTGGGAGAACCCCCCGAAGTGAAAGGAGCGCAGACATGACGTCATTCGATGCGGCCGATTCTCCGGAGGTTCCCGAGGCAGACCGGCTCGAGCAGGAACTCGCCGTGGACGACGACAGTTCCGACGAGGTCGAAGAAGTGTCGTCACTGGAGGTGAACGAGGCGGACGTGGCCGAACAGAGCCGGGCGGTTCCGGTCGACGAGGACTACCCCCGCGAATAGCGATCCGCACGGTTCGCGGGAGTCTGGGTGGCAGTAGCCGTCGTCGATGGCGCATGATCGCTGGGTGACCCATTCAGGTGAAGAATCCGGCCGGCCCACGATGCTTCCCATGCCCGGTGTTCCGGCACCAGCTCCGTCCGGCGCCTCTGCGCAGGAAGTGGCCCCCTCCGCCTCCGCCATGCGGCGGGTGCTGCGACGTGCCCGCGACGGCGCCACTCTGAACGTGGACGAGGCGACGACCCTGCTGCAGGCCCGCGGCGACGACTTGGCCGATCTGTGTTCGTCGGCGGCGAAGGTCCGGGATGCCGGGTTGCTGGCGGC
>NZ_JASHKW010000039.1:0-41318 GCF_030056915.1 Rhodococcus sp. IEGM 1307 | reverse complement strand
CCACATGCGACACCCGACACCCCGACCACAAACCAAACCGAACCCGCACCTCCTCAACCAAATTCGCCAACCCCCCATGCGTCACCACCACCCCCTTCGGACGCCCCGTCGACCCCGACGTATACATCACATACGCCGCACACCCACCCACCAACCGCCCCGCCCGCTCCCCATCCGACACCACACCCCCCGACACCCCCGCCACCACCGACACATCATCAACCCGCAACCACTCCACCACCGCCGGCAACACCACCCCCGACACCGACAACCCCACCACCGCACCCGAATCCACCAACAACTCCCGCACCCGCACCTCCGGCAACCCCGGATCCACCGGCACGAACGCCGCCCCCGACTTCACCACCGCCCACACCGCCACCACCAACTCCACCGACCGCGGCACCGCCACCCCCACCACCAACTCCGGACCCACACCCCGCCCGATCAACACCCGCGCCCACCGATTCGACCACTCATCCAACTCCCCATACGACAACTCCACACCCCCACACGACACCGCCACCCCACCCCCACCCAACCCCACACCCCCCGCCAAAATCTCCGGCAACAACCGCACCCCCACACCCACCCCACCCCGCACCGGCACCAACACACCCCGCTCACCCGAACCCAACACATCCAGCCCGGCGAGCGGCGCATCCGGTGCCCCGATCGCGGCGGCGAGAATGTGGGCGACACGTTGCGCGTCGCCGGGACCGTGCACGTCGACGGTCCAGGACCCGTCGCGGTCGTCGACCTCCACGACCATCCCGTCGCCGCCGGAGTCCCATCGCTTCACGACGGCGACAGCACCCTCACCGATGCGCTCGACGCCGAGCGGTTCCCGCATGCCGCCCGCCACCGGCCAGGAGTCCGCCGCACCATCTTCGGAAACGAGGTACCGGTGTCGTCGGGATCTTCGCAGTTGCAGACCCACGTGCCGTGTCAGCGCGTCGAACGTGAGTTGCGGTGCGAGGGAAAGCCTCACGGGTGTGGTGGACCCGTGCGACCGATGCCCGACCAGCACGTCTTCGACGGCGGTGCGGCTGTGCCAGTACACCGCCAGCGCGGCGAGCAGAACGGCGTCGGGACCACCACCGCTGCGGCGTGCGAGCCGCACGAGCGCGCCGTCGGCGGGAATGGTGAACGAGCCGAGGTTCTCCCCTTCGGCGATCGGTCCGGGCGGGGTCTCGTGTCGCGGCGCTCCGGCGAGCAGGTGCTCCCAGTAGCGGCGGTCGTCCGCCCACGCGGCGCTCTCGCGGTATCGCGCATCCGCGGTCAGCGGGACGGAGGGCGACACGAACGGCCGGGACTCGGGCGGCGAGGTGGGAGCGGCGTCCCCCGTCTCGTAGGCCTCGGCGGCGCGGCGGACGATCGCCGTCATGCCCGGTTCGTCGTTCACCAGCCGGTGGTAACGCTGGAACCACCCGTATCCGCCGTGCGGCAGCCGGAACAGGACGTGCACGTACAGCGGTCCGGTGCCGGGGTCCATGGGCCGGTTCAGCTCGTGGTCGATCCACGTCGTCACGAGTCGGCCGGGATCGTCGGACCCAGCGGCGTCGAGGACGTCCGGGCCGGTCACCGCGGCGCCGGTGACCTGGCCGGGTTCCGGGCCGTCGAGCACGAAAGTACTGTGCAGGCCGGTGCATTCGGCCAACGTCTTCTGCAGTGCCCGGCAGAGTCGGTCTTCGTCGAGCGGCCCGTCGAGTTCGAGATACTGACCGAAGGAGGCGTCGTGTGCCCCGGCACGGAGCACCGCGAGTTGGTCGTAGGTGAGGGGCAGCACCTCACCGGTACTCATGGAATCCTCGCCCGGTCTTACGCCCGAGATGACCGGCCTCGACCAGGGCGACGAGCGACTCGGGCGGGCGGTAGTGATCGTCGCCGGTCAATTCGCGCAGCGCGGTCATCGTGTCGTTGACGTTGTCCAGGCCGATCAGATCCGCGGTCCGCAGTGGTCCCATCGGATGGCCGAGGCAGCCTTCGAACAACGCATCGGTGGTCTCCGCGTCGGCGATACCGTCGCCGAGCGCGGCTGCCGCCTCGGCGATACACAGCATGAGGACACGGTTGAGCAGGAATCCGGGTCCGTCGCCGACGACGATGCCGGTCTTGTCCAGTGTGGCGAGGAGCGTCAGCGCACGGTCCAGCGACTGCGGCGACGTCCGCGGCCCCCGCACCACCTCGACGGTGTCCTTGAGCGGGGCGGGATTCATGAAGTGCAGTCCGACAACCTGTTCCGGTCTCGTGGTACTCGAGGCGAGTCGGTCGACGGGGATGCCGGAGGTACACGACGCGAGTAGCGCGTCGGGTGCGCACACACGGTCCAGTTCGGCGAAGACCTTCTCCTTGAGGTCGATTCGCTCGGGGACGCATTCGATGACGACGGCGGCGTCCCGCAGATCGGTCAGCTGCCCGGTCCAGTGCACCCGCGCGGTGACCTCGGCGGGTTTCGGACCACCGGCCCGGCCGAGGAGTATCGCGAGCCGCAGCGAGTCGCGCATCCGAGATCGCGCCTGTTCGACGGCCTGCGGGTCGGGGTCGACGACGATCACGTCGTGGCCGGCCTGCGCGAGACATTCGGCCACCCCGGCGCCCATGGTCCCCGCCCCCACCACACCGACGCTCATCGCACTGCCTTCACTCATCGCGCCGCCTCCGTCGAAAAGCCTGTGTCGTCCTGGTGCACGTACTCCATCGCCACCTCCTGGGTGGGCAGGTCGGGATGAGTCACGAGTCCGGCAAGCAGCCGCCGGAGGTCGGTGAGCATCGCGGTGGCCGTGGTCCGGTCGAAGAGGTCGGTGGCGTAGTCGAGTTCGAGGGTGAGGGCTGTGGGGCCGCGGGTCCACGACAGCCCGAGTTCGACGGGTGACAGGTCTGCCCGCTCGGGATTGTCGTCGCGCTCCCCGTCGTAGCGCACCGGGAAGTGCTGCGTCGCCGTATCGGCCGCGCGACTGCCCGAAGACAGCTCCCGGCGTACGGTCTCCACCAGTTCCGGGTAGGTGGGGTCGCCGGACAGGTCCACGGCCACGATCCGCGGCGATGCCTCTGGTCCTGCGGCCGTGCCCACCGCCACCTCGTCCTGCGCCGTGTACCAGGCGAGGAGCGTGAGCCAGGCGGCGAGCAGTTCCGGGTGGCCCGGCTGTCCGTCGAGCGTCGCCGTGACCCGTGCGGTCGAATAGCGCAGCGGTTCCGCACCGTTCGAGGGCTGCCGCGGCCGATCCGCCGGGACCAGGGGCGGCGCCACCAATCGCGACATCGGCGCCGGCGCCGCGTCGTTCAGGAACACGGAAATGGGTTGTGTACGCGGAGAATCCGCGACACCGTCGAGGATGCGAACGTACTCGGCGCACAACGCGACGGCAGTCTGCTCGGTGAACAATTCCGTGCTGAACTCGAGCCCGGCCGCCATGCCGTCCTCGCCGCCCCGCTCCGTGGTGACGAGGGTGAGATCGAACTTGGCCGTGCCGGACGGCACCCCGCCGAACGCGATGGCCGCGGGATCCTCCTGGTCGAACAGCGTCTCGGTGAGTCCTTGCTGCGACTGCAGCGCCGGCAGTTCCTGGTGGACGTGGCAGACGTCGAACAGGGGTGTCCGGCTCAGGTCCCGGTCGCCGGTCAGTGCGGTGACGACGCGGTCGAACGGGATCTCCTGGTGTTCGAGGGCACCGAGCACCACATCACGCACGCGTGCGCACAACTCCGCGACGGTCGGATCCCCGGACAGGTCGGCGCGCAGCGCCACCGTGCTGTTGAAGTACCCGATCATGCCGGACAGTTCCGGCCGGTTGCGTCCGGTCGTGGGTGTCCCGACCACGAGGTCGCGCTGGCGGCTGCGGCCCGCCATGAGGAGGTAGAACGCGGAGAGCAGCACCACGAACAGCGACACGGACTCCCTCCGCGCCACGGCCCGAAGCCTCCGTGTCAGGTCCTCGGAGACGGTGAACGTGTGGAACGCGCCGGTGAAGTTCTTCCGCTCCGGGCGCGGGAAGTCGGTGGGCAGCCGGAGCAGCGGAACGTCCTCCAGGACGGTTCTCCAGTATTCGAGTTCGGAGTCGAGCGCGGCGCTCGCGATCAGTTCCCGCTGCCACAGGGCGTAATCCCAGTACTCGATGGGGAGCGGGGCGAGATCGGCACGGCGACCGGCTCGGTGTGCCGCGTACAGGGCGGGCAGTTCCTGCTCGAAGATCCGCGGCGAACCCCCGTCGTTGACGGAATGGTGGGTGGTGACCTGCAGGACGTGTTCGTCGGGGCCGATCCTGATGAGCAGTGCCCGCACCAGCGGGTCGGTGGCCAGATCGAACGGCGCCACCGCGACCTCGTGTACGAGTGCCCGGGCCGCGGCCACCGGATCCGGTTCGCCCGACACGTCGGCGGTGCGGAAGAAGTCGCCGAGGGATTCGCGGATCCGCAGTTCCGGCTCCCCGTCCACCTCGACGTAGTTGGACAGCAGCACCCGATGCCGTGCGGCGAGATCGTCCCACATACCCCGGACGGCGGATTCGTCGATCGGACCGTGCAATTCGCTGACCATCGGCAGGTTGTAGATGGTCGTCGCGGCGTCGAGTTGGTGATGGAACCACATGCGTACCTGACCGAACGACATCACGTGCCGCCCCCGCGGCACGATCGGGGGCAGCCCACCGGACGCGGACGTGCCGGCCGCGAGGAGTGCGGCGAAGTCTGCGACCTTCGGCCTTTCGTAGAGGTCGATGAGTTTGGGCCGGACCCCGTATCGGTCCGACACCCGGTCGACGAGTTGCATGCCGATGAGCGAGTTTCCACCGAGGTCGAAATAGTCGTCGTCGGCGCCGACGTCCCTTTCGCTGTGAAGCAACTCGCGCAGTGTCGTCTGCAACCAGTCGAGGCTGTCTTCCGGCGCGGCCGTCGCCGATTGCGGGCTCGGTTCCGCCGACGGATTGTCCGGGGCGTCGGCCCAGTCGGGTCGACCCGGGAGGTCGAACCAGCACCGCGAACCGCGCAGTGGGTGTCCGGGTAGTCGCACTCGCCAGGCGGAGTCGTCACCGCGGTCGACGGCTGCCCAGTCGAGGTCGATTCCGCGCTCGTACAGCCCGGCGAGGAGGTGTGTGACCGCGTCGGACGTGTCCGGCGCGCGGAGTATGTCGGCGTCCGGCGTGTCGCGGAGGGCATCGGCGAGCAGTGCCCCGAGGCGTCCCTCCGGGCTCGGCTCCACGAAGACGACGGGTCCGTCCGCGAGCATGCCCTTCGCGACGGCGACGAGCCGGTCCGTGTCGATCGAGGGGTCCGCGGCTGCGGCGGCGATGTCGGCGGCCTCCACCGCCGACAGTGTGTCCCGCACATACCGGGCCGCGTACCGGGACACGCCACCGCTGAGGACGGCGTCGACGGTGACCCCGGCGGCGCGGAGGTCCCGGTGGACGGCGATCTGGCCGGCGAGGAGGTCCGCCTCGTCGCCGGTGGCGGGAAGCCCCGACGGCAGGCTGCGGCCGCGCAGTGCGGGTGGCATCCGGTCGGGTGACAGCAGCAACGCCACGGCGGGGCGTTGCCGGGTGGGCGGTGCGGAGTCCTCGCCGCGGGCACCCAGTTCGGCGGCGCGCGCAGCGAGCGACTGCGAGAGTTCGGCAATGCTGCGTGCGTGCACCGCCACCCGGTGGTCGTGGTGCGGGCGACCGCGATTGAGGGTGAACACCACATCGTCGAGGTCGTGCCCGCGCACGGCCGTCCCCAGTTCGGCACACAGCGTCGCGAGGGCGCCCACGCTCTTCGCCGACACCCCGACCAGCCGAGTTGTCGTGCCCGCGCGGGATCCGGCGGCGCGCTCCGGCGGCTGTTCCACCACGCAGTGTGCGTTGATGCCGCCGAGGCTGAACGAACTCACCCCGGCCCGCCGGGGACCGGTCTCGTCGCTCCACGTCCGGGCATCGGTGACCACCTCGATTCCGTTGCCCGCGAGGTCGACTCCGCCGGTGGGTCGGTCGAAGTGCAGCGACGGGTACAACTCGCCGTGCTCGACACTCAGGATCGCCTTCACGAGGCCGGACACCCCGGCGGCGTGGTCGAGGTGACCGATGTTGGTCTTCACCGAACCGATCGGCAGGACGCCTGAACGGTCCCGGAACGCGGTCGTGATCCCTTCGAGTTCGACCGCGTCGCCCAGTGGAGTTCCCGATCCGTGGGCCTCGAGGTACCCGGCATCGTCCGGGGTGAGACCCGCCTTCTGCCAGGCCCGGGAGATGACGGCCACCTGCGCCCGCGCGCTCGGGGAGCTGATGGTTGCGGACGAATGACCGCTGGACACCGTTGCGGTGCCACGGATCACGGCGTGGACCGGGACGCGATCCGCACGGGCGCGGGCCATCGTGGTGAGGAGAAGCGCCGCCCCACCCTCCCCGACCGCGGTGCCGTCCGCGTTCGCGTCGAACGCGCGGCAACGCCCGCCGGGTGACATCAGTTCCGCGGATCCCTCCGCCATGTCCGCGCGGAGGCCGTTCACGCGCAGACTGACTCCACCCGCGAGGGCGAAATCGGCGTCACCCGACCGCAGCTCCCGGCAGGCGTGGTGCACCGCGATCAGCGACCCGTTGCACCCCGAATCGACGGCGTAGCAGGGTCCGGTGAGGCCGAGCTGGTACGCGATCCGGGCCGGCACGGCGAACGGAACGTTGCCCAGTGTGCTCAGCACACCCGGTTCCGCCCACATCGCCGGATACGTCGAGGTGGCGGCGCTGAACACCACCGCCGTCGCGCTGTCGCGGAACTCGGCCACCGAATAACCGGCGTCCTCGACCGCCTGATACGCGAGGACCAGTGCGAGACGCTGCTGCGGGTCGATCAGCGACGCTTCCCGTTTCGACAGGGTGAAGAAGGTGTAGTCGAACGTGGAGATGTCCTCGACGAAACCCATCGCGTGGTAGTGGGAGGGAGGCCCCAGCCCGGTCGCCTTTGCCCGTGACCGGGACAGCGGGCGCACCGAGTCCCGGCCCGCCGCAAGATTGGCGCGGAACTCCGCCAGGTTCGCGGCCTCGGGGTAGCGCGCGGCGATGCCGACCACGGCGATGTCGTCGTCACCCGGTGTGGGATGTCGCACGCTCACGGTTGTCTCCTCCCTGCTGGTCAGAACTCGTAGGTGGCGGGCGCGGACGCCTCGCTCGTGTCGGTGGACTGCGCAATCGCCTCGGCCTGCGCCGCCACGGTGACGAGGTCGAACAGCTGGCCCACCCGCAGAGCCCCGGGCCACTGTTCGTCGAGACGACGCTGCAGTTCCACGACGCGATGCGAGTTGCCGCCGACGTCGAAGAACCCGTCTTCGGAACCGAAGTCGTCGTGGCCCAGCACGGCCGCCCAGTGTTCGGCGACCGACCGTTGCAGCGCGGTCCAGCGTTGCCGCGACTCGCCGCGCGCAGGCTCCGTCTCGGAGACGAGCGTGCGCAGCGCGTTCTCGTCCACCTCGCCGTCCGGCGTTCGCGGGACCGCGCCGAGTGCGACGAACCGCGTGGGGACCGATCGGGCGTCGAGCCGTCCGGCGCTGAACTCCCGCAGGTCTTCGGCCATCGGGAGCACGGCCGCCGCGGCCGCCGGGACCCAGAAGGCGGTGACACCGGTCGCGGTTGTGAGGACCACCGCTTCGCGGACCGCCGGGTGACTCTCCACGACGTCGGTGACCGACCGTGCCGGAGATCCGGTGGCGCCGACGCTCAGCAGTCGTCCGGACCGGTTCCACCGCGCGAGTGCGCCCGTCCGGACCATCCGGGAGCCCGGGACGCCGAACGGATTCGCCACGAACGTCGTGGCCGCCACCCGCGCCGAGGCCTGGTGGTCCCGCGTATCGGCCACGTACACCGCACCGGTCACGCCTTCGGGGGTGAGCTGCAACCGGGGATCGAGCACCACGGTCTCGGCCGCCGCACTCCACTCGCGAATCCGGGTGAGTTCGTCCGGGGCCAGCACGTCGACGTCTCCGACGGCGACACTCGGATCCGCGACGACTGCGGCGAGGATCCTGGTGAACCGATCGGCCAGGGCCTGCACGGTCGCCGCATCGAAGAGGTCGGTGGCGTAGGTGAATCCCGCGGTCATCCCTTCCGGTGTTCCGCACTCGTCGTACTTCTCCCGCACCGTCAGCTGCAGGTCGAAGAGCGACACCTCCACGTCGGGTTCGAGGACTTCGGCCTCCAGGTGCGGGAGGGCGAGGTCGGGGTGTTCGGTGTTCCGGAACTCGAGCAACACCTGGAACAGGGGTGAATGCGACTGGGAGCGAGGCGGGTTCAGCGCTTCCACCACCCGCTCGAACGGCACGTCCGCGTGGGCGTAGGCCGCGAGGTCGGTCTCCCGGACCCGGGTGAGCAGTTCGTCGAAGGTCCCCGACACGTCGGTCCGCAGCACGAGGGTGTTGACGAACATTCCCACCACGTCGTCGAGGACGGCCTCGCCGCGGCCGGCGACCGGCGACCCGATCACCACGTCGCCGGTACCGCCCGACCGTGCGAGTAACACGGCGAGCGCCGCGTGCACGACCATGAACACGGTGCACCGCCGGGTCCGCGCCAACGCCACCGTGTCCCGGTGCAGGTCGGCGCCGATCCCGAACGTCACCCGGTCGCCGGCGGCAGAGCGCCGCGGCGGGCGGTCACGGTCCGTGGGCAGGTCGGTCACGGCCGGCGCATCGGCGAGAGCGGATCGCCAGTAGTCCAGTTGCCGCGAGAGCAGGGAGTCGGCGTCGTCCTCCGAACCGAGGAGTTCTCGCTGCCACACGGCGTAGTCGGGGTACTGCACCGGCAGCGGCTCCCATCCCGGCGCACAGCCCTCGGACCGCGCGGTGTAGGCCGTCATCACGTCGCGGGCGAGCGGAACCATCGAGAACCCGTCGGCCGCGATGTGGTGCACCACGACGACGAGGACGTGCTCCCGGTCGCCGAGTTCGAACAGCCTTGCCCGCATCGGGACTTCGGTGGCGACGTCGAAACCCGCGGACACGAGTGCCGAGATCTGGTCGCGTACCGGATCGTCGGACGTCGACACGGTGAGCTGCGCGACGTGGCCCGCACCGACGATCACCTGGGTGGGTCCCGATTCGCCGTACGGGTACCGGGTGCGCAGCGATTCGTGCCGGTCCACCACGTCGGCGAGGGCGGCGGTCAGTGCGTCGACGTCGAGGTCACCCGACAGCCGGACGATCATCGCGACGTTGTACGCGGGCGAGGACGGGTCGAACTGATTGAGGAGCCACATCCGGTGCTGCGCCCAGGACAGCGGCACCGGGTCGGGGCGCCGGGGCACCGTCACCGCGGGCCGGGCGTCGCCGCCCGCGCTCTCGCGCGCGATCCGTGCCGCGAGCGCCCGCACGGTCGGGGTCTCGAACACGTCCCGCACACCGACGTCCGTGCCGAGCGCGGAGTTGATCCGCGCGACCACCTGCGTCGCGGTCAGGGAGTTGCCACCGGACGCGAAGAAGTCGTCGTCTGCTCCGACGACGCCGGTGCCGAGAACCTCGGCGAACACGTCGGCCACCGCGGACTCGAACGGTGTGCCGGGTGCACGGAAGATGCGGGGCGCGAATTCGGGGTCCGGCAGTGCGTGCCGGTCGACCTTGCCGTTGGCCCCGAGCGGCAGCCGGTCGAGGACCGTCACCGAGGCCGGCACCATGAACGGTGCGAGCACGGATCCGGCGAACTGCAGCACCTCGGTCGTGTCGAGGTCCGCGCCGTCCTCCGCGGTGACGTATCCGGCGAGGACCGCCTCGGCCGCGGGCGTGCGGCGCACCACGACCACCGCCTGCGCGACACCAGGGCAGCGGGTGAGCGCCGCCTCCACCTCCCCCGGTTCGACCCGCTGGCCGCGCAACTTGACCTGGAAATCGTTGCGGCCCAGGTATTCCAGCCGGCCTTCCATCGTCCAGCGCATCAGGTCGCCGGTGCGGTACATGCGTGAGCCCGGGTGGTCGAACGGGTTCGCCACGAACGAGGCCGCGGTGGTTCCTGCCCGCCGGTGGTAGCCGCGCGCCAGACCCTCCCCCAGCACGTACAGCTCACCCACCACACCGACCGGCACCGGACGCAGCCACTCGTCGAGGACGAGTTCGCGGACACCGCGCATCGGGTGACCGATCCGCACGGGGTCGCCGGGTGTCATCGGGTCGCCGATGTTCGACATCACCGTCGTCTCCGTCGGGCCGTAGCCGACGAGCAGGGTGCGCCCGGACGCCCAGCGGGCCAGCAACTCCGGCGGGCAGCGTTCGCCGCCGACGACGAGCGCGCGGAGCAGGCGCAGACCCCGCGGGTCGATGGTGGCCAGGACCGCGGGGGTGGCGAACGCGTGCGTGATCCGCTCGGCCGCGAGCAGTTCCGTCAGTGCGGCGCCGCCGTACACGTGCGGCGCCGCGATGACCAGTCGCGCACCGGCACCGAACGCCATGAGGTATTCGAGCATCGTCGCGTCGAACCCGGGTGACGCGAGATTCAGGACGCGCGAGGCATTCGTCGTCGCGTACCGGGCGCGCTGATCGATCGTGAAGTTCTGCAGCCCCGCATGGGGGATCACGACGCCCTTCGGTGCCCCCGTCGACCCGGACGTGTACATCAGATACGCCGGATGGCCCGGTCGCAGCGGTACGACCCGGTCGTCGTCGGTGATCGGATGGGATTCCCATCGCCGCGTCGGACCCGGATAGTCGAGGAGCAGCCACTCCACACCGTCGGGCATCCGGTCGCGCTGTTCGGCGACCGTGAGTCCCGCCACCGCCCCGCAGTCGGCGAGGATGTCGGCGATCCTCCCCGGCGGCAGATTCGGATCCACCGGGACGAACGACGCACCCGACTTCGCCACCGCCCACACCGACACCACCAGTTCCACCGACCGGACGAGCCCGATCGCCACGTGGTCCTCCGGTCCGATTCCGCGGCGGATCAACACCCAGGCCAGGCGGTTCGACCAGTCGTCGAGTTCGCGATACGACATGACCGCGTTGCCGTAGGACAGCGCGACGGCGTGCGGGTCCCGGGCGGCCGCGGCGGAGAGGATCTCCGGCAGCAGCCGGGTCGTGCCGGTGGGCCGCCCGCGCACCGGGACGAGGGCCTCGCGTTCGCCGGGCGACAGCAGATCGAATCGGGCCAGTGGAATGTCCGGGTCGGCGACCACCGCGTCGAGGAGCCGCACGTATCGTTCGGCGAACTTGCGGACGGTCGCGGCGTCGAAGATGTCGGTGGCATAGGTGAATCCGGCGCTGATTCCGGCGGGTTCCCCGCCCTCCCCGAATCGTTCGGCCAGGGTCAGCTGCAGGTCGAACGTGGAGACGGAGACACCGAGGTCGATCTCCTCCACGTCCAGTTCCGGAAGGCTCGGAGTGGGCCGCACGACGTCCTGGAATTCGAACAGGACCTGGAACAACGGCGCGTGGGCCGTGGTGCGCGGCAGAGCGAGCGCCTCGACCACCCGCTCGAACGGCACCTCCGCGTGCGCGAACGCCTCCAGATCGCAGTCCCGCACGGCGGCGAGCAGCGCGGTGAACGAGTCGGCGCCGTGGACGGGGGTGCGCAGTGCCAGGGTGTTGACGAACATCCCCACCACGTCGTCGAGGACGGCCTCGCCGCGGCCCGCCACCGCGGATCCGATCACCACATCGGTGGTGCTTCCCAAGCGGGACACCAGGACCGCGAACGCGGCGTGCGTGACCATGAACACGGTCGCATCGTGTTCGCGGGCAAGGGCCACCACCTTCCGGTGCAGGCGGTCCCCGATCTCGAACGACTCCCGCGCGCCGGCGAGCGACCGGTGTTCGGGACGTGCGCGGTCCATCGGCAGGTCCGTCACCACCGGCGCGTCGGCGAGCGCGGAATGCCAGTACCCGAGCTGGCGGGACATCAGGGAGCCGGGATCGTCCTCCGATCCGAGCAGCGCCCGCTGCCAGATGCTGTAGTCGGCGTACTGCACCGGAAGCGGCACCCAGTCCGGCGCGTCCCCCCGCGCCCGGGCGGTGTACGCGGAGGTGATGTCGCGGGCCAGCGGGCCCAGCGACAGCGCGTCCGCCGCGATGTGATGGACCACAAGGGCCAGCGCGTGATCATGCGGACCGACCTCGAACAGGTGCGCCCGCAACGGAACCTGCGCGGTCACCTCGAAGCCCGCGGACAGCGCCGCCGCGAGCCGGTCCCGCAGGTCGCTCTCCCCCGACACCCTGACCGCGCGGAGGGCGGGCACCGCGGCCGACGCCGGGATCACCGACTGCACCGGCGTGTCCCCCCGCATCGGGAAGACCGTTCGCAACGCCTCGTGCCGGTCCACGACGTCCGTCAGCGCCGCGAGCAGCGCCGCGTCGTCGAGAGGGCCGCGCAACCGGAAGGCCGCCGCGATGTTGTAGGCGGGCGAGGTCGTGTCGAACTGGTCGAGGAACCACATCCGCGTCTGCGCGAGCGACACCGGCGCCGCCGCGGACCGGTCCGTCGCCACCAGCGGCGGCCGGTCCGCCGAGGCCGCCCGGCCCACCCGAGCCGCCAGCGACCGCACCGTCCGCGCCTCGAAGACGTCGCGCACTCCCACACCCGCACCGAGCACACCCTGAATCCGCGCCACGACCTTCGCCGCGGTCAGCGAGTTGCCGCCGAGCGCGAAGAAGTCGTCGTCGATCCCGACCGCGGGCACGCCGAGCAGCGCGGCGAAGATGACCGCGAGCGACTCTTCGACGGGAGTGCCCGGTGCCACGAATTCGGCGCGAGAGGCTGCGACGGGCGCCGGAAGCGCCGCCCGGTCCAATTTCCCGTTGACGGTGAGCGGCAGCCGTTCGAGGATCGTCACCGACGCCGGGACCATGTACGACGGCAGCGCGCCTCCGGCGAATTCCAGCACGGCCTCCGTGTCGACGATCGCACCCGCGTCGGGCACGACGTACGCCGCCGGTGCCGGGCCGGTCACCGGATCCTCGTGCAGGGTCACCACCGCCTGCGCGACCCCGTCGCACCGGCCCAGCACCCATTCGATTTCGCCGAGTTCCACCCGGAATCCGCGGATCTCGACCTGCAGGTCGTCGCGTCCGAGGTAGTGGAGACTCCCATCGCGTCGCCACCGCACGACGTCCCCGGTCCGGTACATCCGGGCGCCCGACGCATCCGCGACGAAGCGGGCCGCCGTGAGCCCGGCGCGGCCCAGGTAGCCGCGCGCGAGTTGCGGTCCCGCCACGTACAGTTCGCCGGCCACACCGACCGGCACCGGACGCAGCCGCGCGTCCAGCACCGACACCCGGAATCCCGGAATCGGCCGCCCCACCTTGCTCGTCCACGCGGTGGCGGCGAGTCCGCGGCCGAGCGGGAGGTGCGTGACGTGCACCGTCGTCTCGGTGATGCCGTACATGTTCACCAGCACGGGTGCGTCCTCGCCGTGGCGGGAGTACCAGCGTTCGAGTTGCCCGAAGTCGAGCGCCTCGCCGCCGAGCACGACGTAGCGCAGCGGCGGTGGGCTCGCGCCGTCCTCCGTATCGGTGGCCTCGATCAACTGCGAGAACGCCGTCGGCGTCTGGCTCAGCACCGTCACCCGCTCGCGGCGCAACAGCGCGAGGAACGCGGCGGGCGATCGGGTGGTGTCGAAGTCGACGACGACGAGCGTCCCGCCGTGCAGCAGCGCGCCCCACAACTCCCAGACCGAGAAGTCGAATGCCGGGGAATGGAACATCGTCCACACGTCGGTGTCCCCGAACCGGAACAGATCCTGGGTGCTCGTGAAGAGCGAGACTACGTTGCGGTGCGACACCGCGACGCCCTTCGGACGTCCCGTCGATCCCGACGTGTAGACGACGTAGGCCAACGAGTCCGGATCGACCGGTGGCCGTTCCGCGTCGGTCAGCGGGTCCGCGGAGATGCCGCCGGGATCCGTGTCCGTCGAATCGAGGAGCAGGACGGGGACGTCCGACGCCGGCAGCGCGCGTTCGGTGTCCCGGGTGGCCAGAATGCACACCGGGTCGGCGTCGTCGAGGACGAGCGCCGACCGTTCACCGGGATGATCCGCGTCGATCGGGACGTAGACGGCCCCGGCCTTGACGACCGCCACGAGCGCGACGACGAGCGCCGCCGAGCGCGGCATCGCAACCGCGACCGAGAACTCCGGGCCCACTCGCTGCGAGAGCAGTTTCCGTGCAAGCCGATTCGACCGGGCGTCGAGGTCGGCGTAACTCAGGCGCTCGCCACCCGACACGACGGCGGTGGCGTCGTGTGTCCGCGCTGCCCGGGCGGCGAACAGCTCACCGAGTGTCGTCTGCTCGGCGGCATCGGCCGGACGGGTCGACCAGTCCTCCAGCACAGCGCGTTCGGCCGGTTCGACCAGGTCGATGTCGCCGATCACGACGGACGGATCCGCGGCGGCGGCCTCGGCGGTCCGCACGAACCGCCGAGCCACTCCCTCCACGGTGGCGGCGTCGAACAGGTCTGTCGCGTAGGAGAATCGGGCCGTCGTGTCCGACACCGTCACGCGCAGATCGAGGTCGCCGAGTTCTCCTCCGGGGTCCGAGAATTCGAGCAGCACCTGGAAGAGCGGTGCGTGCGACCCGGACCGCGGCGGGTCGAGCGCGTCCACGATTCGCCGGGCGGGCACGCCGCGGTGGGCGAACGCCTCCGCGTCGGCGTCCCGCACGGTGCCGACGTACTGGTCGACGCGATCCGAGCCGCGCACGTGGGTCCGCAGCACCACCGGGTCGGTGTCCGTCCGCCTGCCGATGACGACGTCGTCGGTTCGGGCCGACCGTGCCAGCACCAGCGCCAGCACCGCATGGGTCACGGTGGCGGCGTCCGTGCGGTGTGCGGCGGCGAACGCGTCGAGCGTGCGCCGCAGATCCGGGCCGAGGGCGACGTCGACGGCGGCGCTGCGGTGGGACGGCCGTGCGGGCCGCGGGCGGTCGGTGGGCAGGTCCAGCACCGGGGGCGCGTCCGCCAGTGTGCGCGTCCAGAAGTCGAGCTGGGCCGTCTCCTCGTGGACGGTGGTGAGCGCGGCGTCCGCGTCGGCCGTGACGAAGTCGCCGAGCAGTTCCAGGAATTGCCGGTGATGCGCGCCGACCTCGTCGGCGTCGTACCGGTTGGGGTTCGCCAGGAAGTGGACGAAGGTCCGGACCGGTGTGCCGCTCCGGTACACGTTGACGAGCAGATCCTCGACCGGCCCGGACGTGACGATGTGGTATTCGCCGACGAGCGGCCCCAGAACGAGTTCCTGGTGGAAGAGCATGACGTTGACCATCGGACCCGACAGCGACTGCGCCGCACCGGCGCCCGCGTCGCGCCGGATGTCGCCGAGCCCGAAACGCTGGTGTCGCAGCACGCCCATCAGGTCGAGTTGCACCCGCTCCACCAGTTGCCCCACCGTGTCCCCGGGGCGGATCTGCACGGGAAGCGGCACGACGCCCGCCACCATTCCGCCGGACCGTCGCAGGGTCGCGGTGGTGCGCGCCGACACCGGGACCTTCAGGAGCACGTCCCGGTGTCCCGTCGTCCTCGACAGGTAGCAGGCGAACGCGGCGACGATCTTCGCGGTCCCGTGGGCGCCGGCGTCGCCGAGTGCCCGCTCCGCCGCGTCCGGCAGGGGCGCGGTGACGTCGGTGCTCGTGGCGACCGCGGGCCCCGTCCGTCGGGCCAGGCTTGATCCGGGTCCGAGGCCGCCGACCCGTTCGGCCCAGAACTGCCGGTCCGCGGCGAAGCGGGACGACGACCGGTACTGCTGATCGGCGTCGTACAGATGCCGGGGGTCCACGGCCTCGTTGGGCGGCAATTCCCGGTCGAGCACCTCGGCGGTGTACCGGGCCGCGATGCGGTTGAGCATCGTCATCGCACCGTACCCGTCCAGGGCGACGTGGTGAATCTTGCTGTACCACAGATAGTGCGCGTCGCCGACGCGAAGAATCGACGATTCGACGAGGCGATCGCGCGTCGGATCCAGCGGGGTCTCGCAGTCGGCGCGCATCCATCGACGGGCGGCCTTCACCGGTTCGGCGTCCCCGCGGAAGTCCATCAGGCCGATCGACCGGTCCGCCGACGGATCGACCAGCTGGAACGGCTGACCGTCCCGGTCGATCAACCGGAGAAACGGCGACCCGAATTCGTCGGCGGTCGCGACGGTGGCCTCGCGCAGGAGGTCGACGTCCAGGTCGCCGTGCACCTCCACGTACTGGGCGATGCACAGCGGCACGTCGGGGGCCAGTTGCTGGGCCAGCCACGCCTCGTATTGGGCCGACGACAGCGGGAACGGTGCTTCGGCGCTGCCGGCGGCCTCGGTATGGTGCTCACGCAACGCCACCACCTCCGCTGGGCAGCAGCCGGCGCAACGCCACCTCGTCCACCTTGCTGCTCGGTGCGAGCGGAAGGGCGCCGAGCGCGAGGAAGCGGTCGGGCACCGCCTGCGCGACGAGCCGCGCGGCGCAGTGCGCGATCAGGTCGCGTGGTGTGGGCAGTACGGTGGCCGCGGCCGCGGGCACCCAGAACGCGGTCAACACCGTCTCCCCGTGTTCGTCGGCGGTCGCGAGAACCACCGCCTGGTGGATCGCGGGGTGACTCTCCAGCACGGCCTCCACCGCGTGTCTCTCGACCCGGGCGCCGCGCACTTTCACCTGTCCGTCGAACCGGCCGCGGAATTCGATGTCGCCGTGCGGATCGACGCGTGCGAGGTCGCCTGTGTGATACATCCGCGCACCGGGCCGCGCCGCGAAGGGGTCGGCGACGAAGCGGGCCGCGGTGGCGGCCGGGCGGGACGCGTAGCCCTCGGAGATCTGCGGACCGCCGACGTACAGGTCCCCCACCGCTCCGTACGGCACCTCGACCAGTTTCGCGTCGAGGACGTAGGCCGTGCTCGCGCCCAGTGGTCTGCCGATCGGCGCGATCGAGGCGGGCACGTCGCGCACCGGATGAGCGAGGCAGCTGACAGTCGTCTCGGTGGGACCGTACTCGTTGCTCAGCGGGACCCCGGGCAGCACCGCACGATGTTGTTCGACGAGCGTGCCCGGAAGGGCCTCTCCCGCAAGCGTCACCAATCGCAGACGCTCGCGCAGCGGGGTGAGATGCGGCAGCAGCAGCCGGTAGAACGAGGGGGTCGCGACCAGGTGAGTGGTCTGCCATGTCCGGGCGAGCGCGGCGACGGCCTCGGCGTCCATCAGTTCGCGAGCGTCCGGGAGCACGCTGGTGCCGCCGGTGCACAACGCCCACAGGGTCTTCAGCAGGGAACCGTCCCACGTGAGGCGGAACGCGGAGAACGTGACGAGGTCGCCGTCGTCGTAGTCGTAGTTGCGGCCGTCGACCATGCTGGCGAGGTTGGCGCGGCTCGCGACGACAGCCTTGGGGACGCCGGTCGACCCGGACGTGGTGATCACGTAGGCGGCGGTGCCCGCGGGCACGTGTTCGGGTAGATCGGCCGGTTCGGCGACGGGCCGGTGCTCGGCGTCCCGGTCGTGCAGTGCGGGAACACGTCCGACCGCGCTGCGGGCCAGGTCCCGGATCCACGCCGGCGACGTCTTCGGATCCGCGGACCCGAAGACGATGGCACCGCAGTCGATGTCGCCGAGGAGTGCGCGGAGCTGACCCACCGGATGTCCGGGCTCGATTACGCACCACGCCGCACCCAGCCGCAGCGCGGCGATCATCCCCACCACCGTCTCGACGCTCTGCCGTTGGTGGATCAGCACCACCTGCCCCGGCCGGACACCGAGGGCGGCGAGTTGCCGCGCCAGTGCCTCGCTCGCCGAATCGAATTCGCGATACGTCAGCGCCCGGTCGCCCACCACGATCGCGATCCGGCCGGGAACCCGCACGCACTGGCGGAGGATCCCGGTCATCACCCCACCGTTCGCGACCACATCTGTCATGGCGCCACGTCTTCCGAGAGGACCACGACGTGATCGGCGTTCGGTGCCGCAGCACTGCGAACGTCATTGCACACCAGCAGCATCCGATCGGGGTTCGGGTCGACGACGTCGAAACCCGCGAATCGCAGCGTCACCAGCATCACCCGGTTGACGTCCGTCGGCACGAACTCGGCGAGCGCATGCCTGCCGTGGACGCGTGCCCGCTCGACGACGTGCCGGATCAGCGCCGTCCCGACCCCACGGGACATCACCCGGCACGACATCAGCAGCAGTTGCAGGACGGAATCGTCGCCGCGGATCTCCGAGACCGCGAGACCGATCGTGCCGTACCCGCCGAATCGGTCGCCGAGCGACGCCACGAGCACCTCGTGGTCGTCCGAGGCGCACAGCCGGCGCAGTTCGTCGAGGCCGAAAGTCCGGCCCGTCGTGTTGAGTTGATGAGACCGGACGGTCAGTTCGTGGGCGCGTTCGAGGTCGTCCTCGGCCGCCCGGCGGACCGTCATGACCAGTTCGAGCGACGCCAGGAACTCGGAGTTGGACCCGTGGAACTCCTGTTCGCTCACCTGACGGATCCGTTCGGCGCGATACAGCGACCTCCGCTGCCTCGCCTCCTCGGTGACGGCGGGCGGCGTCAGCTCGGGAAGGTCGGGGAACGACGCGATCTGCTCGGCGGGATAGCAACGCACCGGCGGAAGCGCCTCGGACACCTCGGCCCGCTCGACGGGATCGTTGTCGACGAACGCGATGGTGTCGAGACCCAGATTCAGTGTCTCCGCGATGCGGCGCACGGCCTCCGACTTCGGGCCCCAGCCGACGTCGACGGCGCAGAACAGTTCCTCGATGCCGTGCATGCGCAGGTGTGCGGCGGCGGGTTCGTATTCGCCGCGGCTCGCCACGGCGTGCAGGATGCCGCGGCGGTCGAGCACGTCCAGGGCGCGGAGGGCGTCCGCCTTCGGCACCGGGGCGTCTTGTTCGAGGACGACGCCGTCCCAGATGGTGTCGTCGAGATCCCAGACCACGCACTTGACCGTCTGCCCCATCGCGATCACTTCCCGTGCCCGGGTCGATCCGGCAGACGTCGGAGCAGTGCGCTGCTCCAGGCCGCGACCGGGCTGCTGTTCATGATCACGCAGTAGTCGCCGGGCACCTGCGCGGACGCCGCGCGCTCGAGGTTCGCCGCGACGTCGACGGATCCGAGGTGGCCGAACCGGGCCAGGTTGTCGCGGCAGACGGGATCGATGGTGACGTCGAGTGCCTCCTGCCAGAACGTGAACGCGCCGAGCGACAGGTTCTGCATGAGAAAGACGCCGATCGCGTCCTGCTGCAGCCCGTTCCGGGCCAGCAGGTCCGCGTTGATCTCCGTGAACCGCTTCCGGCTCTCGACCGCGAGGCGGAACGAGTACGTGGGTTCGTCGGCGCATTCCTCGACCCAGTCGGCTTCACGGACGTCGCGGTAGTCGATGTGGAACAGGTCGGCGTATTTTCCGTCGCTGCGGATCATCTGGTCGACGAGTTCGTACCGCCCGGTCCCCGACGTCGTCAGCAGGACCGCGGCGGCGCCGTCGCCCAGAAGCGTCATCGGCGACCGGTACCGCGACCGGGTCGGGCTCTTCGCCGCCGCGACGACTAGGACGTTCTGGCACCGGGGGTCGCCGCGGAGCAACGCCGACGCGAGCGCGAAAGCCGCCGAGACGGACACGCACCCGAGGTCCCCCACACCGGTGGTGAACGCCTGGGTCGCGCCGAGCCGGTGCTGCAGCCGGGTCGCCTCGGACGCGAGCAGGTATTGCGGAACCCGGCCCTGGACGAGCAGCAGCGCATCGATCTGGGTGGCGTCGAGGCCCGCCTTCCGGAGCGCCTCGTCCGCCGCGGCGTGCGCCAGATCCACCTCGGAGAGCCCGATTCCGATCCGCACCGTGTCGATGCCCAGTGACAATGCGTGCTCGCGCTGCGCGATCGGCAATTCGTCGAGCTCGGGCAGTCCGGCAACGGTCACCTCGTCGTCCGGGAACCAGAGCGCGACCGAGTCGACTGTGACCGGTCGGTCGGCCATCATGGCGCACCTCCCCCGAGCACGTAGTCACCGATCTGGAGTTCGGCGACCTCCGTCGCGCCCTCGATGATCTGCATGACCTTGGCATCGCGGAAGAAGCGCCCCACCCTGCTGCCGGGAACGCACCCGGCGGCCCCGAGCACCTGAACCGCCTGCTGGCTCACCGACGCGGCGACGCGGGCCGCGGCGTACTTCGCGGCGATCGTCGTGAACAGCGCGCTCGGCTCGTGGGCGTCGCGTTGTTCGGCGGCCCGCTCGCACAGCGCGCGGGCGCCGGCGGCATCGACCCAGCTGCGACCGAGGATCGCGCGGACCGAGTCGTGCTCGGACAGCACGGCGCTGCCCTGCACCCGGGTGGACGCGTGCGCGACGGCGTCGGCGAGGCACCCGCGCGTCATCCCGGCGCACCCCCAGGCGATGGTGTACCGGCCGTGGTCCAGGGCGGTGCCGACGACGTGGGACAGTCCGAACCCCGGCGGTGCGATCAGGTGGTCGGCGGGGACGACGACGCCGTCCAGCGCGATGTGCGCGATCCGGGCACCGCGCATGCCCAGCTGCCCGTGGATCGGTTCGACGGACACTCCGGGTGCGTCCGTTTCGACCAGCGCGGTGGTCAGCCCGGCCTCCGACCGGCCGAGGACGAGCAGTACGTCCGCGACCTCGCCGAACGTGACCCACAGTTTCCGTCCGGAGATCCGGTGATCCGAGCCGTGCGCCTCGAAACGGGTAGTCACAGAGGAGAGGTCGCTGCCGGCTCCGGATTCGGTGGCGGCGAATCCGGCGAGGAGTTCGCCGGTCGCCAGGGCCGGCACCCACTGTGCCCGCTGTTCGGCGGTGCCCCACCGGTCGAGGGCGGCGTTCACCATCCCCTGCACGGTCAGCAGCGAACGCAACGACGTGCAGACCGCCCCGAGTCTTTCTGCGACCGAGCCGAGTTCGGCCGCGTTCAGGCCGAGTCCCCGGCAGTCCGTCGTCCGGTCCAGCCCGAGGACTCCCGCCCGCGCGGCAGCCTCGATGACGTCGACCGGCAGTCCGGTCTCGTCCCAGGTGCCGGCGTCGGTCTCGGCGGAGGCGACCAGTGTGTCGATACCGATCACGGCGACGCCCCGTCCGTCGCACGAAGCTGCTCGCCCCGCTTTCTCCGAATGAAGCCCGCTACCCGCGCTGCGGTACGGAAGTTGTCGAGATCGAGATCCTCCACCTCGACCACGACGTCGTGGGAGCCCTCGATGTACGTGACGATCTCCAGGGCCCGCAACGAACTCACCAATCCCAGGGTGAAGTAGTCGTCGTCGGGACCGAGTTCCGTCGACGTGATCGAGCTCAGGTACTGCCGTAGCTGCTCGACCAGCTCGTCATGGGACTCGGGCACAGGGGTATTTGCTGTGTCCATGGGCGTGGGATTCCCATTTGGACCAGCGTTCAATCATCGTGCCCTCAGGCGGCCAGCAGGCCCGGCAGTCCCCACTCCGCTGCGAGCAGCTCGTAGGAGCGCAAGCGGTCGCCGTGATCGTGGGTGACGCTGGTGATCGCCAGTTCGTCGGCGTCGGTGAGCCTTCGCAGACTGTCGAGTCGGTCCGCGACGGTGGCCGGTGCCCCCACGAACTGGGTGATCAGCCGGTCCTCGACCGCCGCGCGTTCCGCCTCGCCGAGCGGTGCCGTGTGCGCCGGGTCGGGATACGGGATCGCACCGTGGCCGCTGCGGATGCTGTGCGTCCAGTGCGCGAACGTCGACGCCAGTTCCTTCGCCGTCGCGTCGTCCTCCGCTACGACCGCGTCGGCGGAGACGACGACGTACGGCTTCTGCAGCTGCGACGACGGGCGGAACGCGGCGCGGTAGGCCTCGACCGCCTCGAGCGTCGTCGACGGGCTCACGTGGTAGTTCGCTCCGAAAGGCAGCCCCAGCCGCCCGGCCAGTTCGGCGCTCGGTCCCGCGCTGCTGCCGAACACCCACACCTCGACGTCGGCGCCCTCGCCGGGGCTGGCGTGGAGCTCGATCCCGTCCGGGGTGCTGTACGTGCCGTCGAGCAGTGCCAGGATGTCGTCGACCTGCTGGTCGAATGCGGGCGACAGCGCGCCCGGCTGCTGCAGTACCGACTGCGCCGCCGTGAGCCGCGGAGACAGCAGGAGCCCGGACGGGTCGAACGGCGCCGGGATCACGACGCCGTCGCGGATCTCCGTCTGCCGGCGGGACGGCGCCGGCTGGTTGTTGCGTTCCGCAACCGCTTTCAGCGCCTCGGCCCGCCGCTGACCCGACCGTCCGAGCCCGAGGTCCAGTCGACCCGGGTACAGCGCGTCGACGGTGCCGAACGCCTCGACCACTGCCGCTGCGGTGGTGTGGCCCAACTGCACCGCGGCGGCGCCGACCCGGAGGGTGCTGGTTGCCGCGGCCAGGATCCCGACGAGCACGGCCGGCGAGGAACTGGCGACGCCCACGAAGTGGTGTTCGGCAACCCAGTACCGCTTGTATCCCCACGCTTCGGCGTGCCGGGCGAGGTCGACGGTGTTCCGCAGGGCGGTGCGGGCGGTGGTGCCCTCGCTGACGGGCGACAGGTCGAGGACGGACAACGGAGTGGTCATGAGGGCACCTTCTGGAGAGAGCGGGGATTGACAGCGCGATGGCTGCGCGGGGCACCGAGTCCGAGGTGCCGCCGCAGCGCGACGGTGGTGTATTCGGTACGCAGGACGCCGCGGTCCTGCAGCAACGGCACCACCGTGTCGACGAACAGGGCGAGTTCGTCCGGGGTGAGGGAGGAGGGGAGGACGAACCCGTCCGCTGCGTCCTCGCGGACCCAGCGGACGATCCGGTCCGCGACGGACGTGGCGGTACCCACGAACGTCGTGGCGGACAGAACCTTCACCGCATCGGCGGGCCTGCCCGCCTCGACCGTGCGGCGTGCAAGGTCGTCGTAGAACTCGCGCCCTGCCTCGAATGTGCCGAGCGGCGCGATGATCACGTCGCCGTGCCGGGCGGCGAGATCCCGGGCCTGCGGGCCGTCACCCGACACGATCACCACCGGTTGCGCTTGCGGGCTCCGCGGGACGGTGAAGCGTCCACCGATGTCGAAGTGCCTGCCCCGGTGGTAGAACGCGCCTGCGGTGGGATCCGAGACGAATCGCCCCGCGCCGCGGTCGATGGTCACGACCCCCTCGGCCCAGGAATCCCACAGCGTGCGTGCGGTGTCGACGAACTCCGCGGCCCACTCATCGCCGGAAGCCCAGGTGTTCCACGCCGCCCGCCCGCCGGACAGGTGATCGAGTGAGGCCAGCCGGCGGGCCACGTCGTACGGTTCGGCAGAGGTCGTGTCCAGCGTCGCCGCGAGCCCCACCGTGTCGGTGAACCCGGCCAGCGCGTTCGCCGCGGTGTCGCCATCGGCGAGGAAGAAGTCGAATCTCCCCCGCTCCGCGGTGCGGGCGGCATCCGCGAGGACGGCGAAGTCCGTCCGGCCCGCGGGTGCCGCCGCCCCGAGCACGACCTGCTTCTCGGCCATGCCTACCGCGGGTTCTTCTCGCCGGCCTCGACCGCGAGCGTCAGCCGGTTCTCGGCGGGCGCGACCGGGCAGGTGGCGTAGTCGGTGAACGCGCACGGCAGGTTGGCCGCCCGGTTGAAATCGAGGATCACCCGGCCGTCGGCGGCGGGAGCGTCCACGGCCAGTGACCGCGCCGCGGGGTACGTGCTGACCCCGCTGGTGGCGTCGGTGAACAGAACGTGCAGGCCACCGTTCTTGCCTGCGAACGCGACGAGTTCGTGTGCGGCGCCGTCGTAGTCGAAGGTCAGCGTCCCCAGCGCCGTGTGGTGGTGCTCGAGCCCCTCGACGACCGCACCCGTCGTCACGACGCGGGACTGCGGGAACGGGGTGAACGTCGCCGGCACGGACCACTGCCGCGCGGGCGGGAACGTGGGGATGCCGGTGAACGCGGCGAGAGTGCCCGCCTCGGGGTCGTGGATCCGCAGGGCGACGTCACCGGTTCTCCGGATCACCTCGATGTTGCGGCTCCCGTGCCGCACGAGCTGACCGGGTGCGCCCTCCAGAGGTGCGAGGGCCGCCGTGCCGTCGACGGGTTCGCCGTCGACCTCGAGCCCGGCGTCGGCGGTCGCCGTGATCACCACACCGTCCGCGTCGGCCCGCCACTTCCCGGGCAGATCGGGGAACGTGGTGTCGGTCTCGACGAGCCAGTGCAGGGCGGTGAGACTCAGCCATCCCAGCGGGTCGCGGAAAGACTCCTCTCGCCCCGAATGCCAGTCCTGCCAGTCCTGCTCGAATGTCGCGCCTGCCGTGACTGCGGTCATGATGCCCGAACTCCTTCTGTCTGGTGATGCGGATGGCGCAGTCCGAGATGACTGCGCAGGGTCGTCCCCGAGTACTCGGAGCGGAAACTGCCGCGGTTCTGCAATTCCGGGACCACCTTCTCGACGAACTCGTCGAGCCCGCCCGGAGTGAGGTGCGGTACCAGGATGAAGCCGTCACACGCATCCGCCTGCACGTAGCGGTCGATCTCCTCGGCCACCTCGGCGGCGGTGCCGACGAACTGCTGGCGGGTGGTGACCGCGATGATCAGTTCCCGGATGCTGAGTTTCTCGGCTTCCGCCTTCGCCCGCCACGCGGCAGCGATCTCGCGGGGGTCCTTCGCGTGCCGCACCCGGCCGCGGGTGATGTTCGTGTCGTCGGCCGGTTCGACGTCCGGCAGCGGACCGTCCGGGTCATACGCGGAAAGGTCGCGGCCCCACACCTGTTCGAGAAACGCGATCGCCGTCTGCGGGCCCACCTGCTGGTGCCTGATGTGATCGGCGCGCTCGGCCGCGTCCGCCGCGGAGTCGCCCAGCACGAACGTCGCCGCCGGCAGCACCTTGAGATCACCGTCGCTGCGCCCGTACTTCGCCAGCCTGCCCTTGACGTCCGTGTAGAACTTCTGGCCGTCCTCGAGCGACCCGTGGATGGTGAAGATCGCGTCCGCCTGCGCGGCCCCGAATTCGCGGCCCTGATCGGAGTCGCCCGCCTGCAGCAGCACCGGGTGCCCCTGCGGGCTCCGGGGAATCGTGAACCGCCCCCGGATGTCGAATTGGGAGCCGGAGTGGGTGACGTCGCGGATCGAGTTGTCCGGGGCGAACACCCCCCGGGCGCGGTCGATCTGCAGCGCATCCTGATCCCAGCTGTCCCAGAACTTGCGGGCGCCCTCGATCAGTTCGCCTGCGCGGACGTACCGGTCGGCCTTGTCGAGGTATCCCCCGCGCCGGAAGTTCTCCCCCGTGAACGCGTCCGAGGACGTCACCATGTTCCACGCGGCCCGGCCGTCGGACAGATGGTCGAGCGAGGCGAATTGCCGTGCCAACTCGTACGGTTCGTTGAACGTGGTGTTGATCGTCCCCGCCAGGCCCAGATGCGTGGTGACTCCGGCGAGTGCGCCGAGCACCGTCAAGGTGTCGGGGCGGCCCACCACGTCGAGGTCGTGGATCTGGCCTCGGTGCTCACGCAGGCGCAGGCCCTCGGCGAGGAAGAAGAAGTCGAACAATCCGCGTTCGGCGGTCTCCGCGAGGTGCACGAACGAGTCGAAGTCGATCTGGCTCTTCGATTCGGGGTCGCTCCACACGGTGGTGTTGTTGACGCCGGGAAAGTGCGCGGCGAGATGAATCTGCTTGCGCTGGTTGCTCATGATGTCAGTCCTGTCCGGCGAAGTGATTGACGGGACGGGCGAAGCCGAGCCGCTCCCGGAGCACCCCGCTGTCGGGCGCTCGGTCGCCCGGCCGCAGCAGCGGCAGGACGCGCTCGGTGATCTCGTTCAGGCCGGACGAGAGCGCCAGCGGCCGGAGGGTCACGCCGTCGACGCCCCCGGCGCCCACCACGTCGGTGATCAGGCGGGAGAGGCCCGCCGCGTCGCCGCGGTGGAGAATCGACGCGGGCTCGTACCGGCTGCCGGACCAGTTCTCGAGCTGGGCGAGGTCGCGTTCCGCGGCGTCGGGGGTCTCGGCGATCACCACCTCGACGTCGAGCAGGATCCGCAGCGAGGCGGGGTCCCGGCCGGTCTCGGTGGCGGCACACCGCACCCGGTCCGCGACGTCACGTGCCGCGTCCACGGTGGGTGCGCCGATGCGGATCACGTCGGCACGCGCGGCGGCCACCCTGGTGGAGTGCTCGTCCCGCGCGCCGATCACGATCAGCGACTGCCCCTGCGGCGACCGCGGCGTGATCGAGGGACCCTTCACGGAGAAGTGCGTGCCCTCGAAGTCGATGTAGTGCAGCTTGTCCCGGTCGATGAAGCGGCCGGTGGCGACGTCGCGGATCTCGGCGTCGTCCTCCCAGCTGTCCCACAGCAGGCTCACGACCTCGATCGCGTCGGCCGCCTCCGCCCACAGACTCTCGGCATCCTGCGCGTCCTTGCGTCCGAACAGATTCGCCTGCGCCTGACCGGCCGACACGTCCACCTGCCATCCGGCACGGCCGAGCGACGCGTGGTCGAGGCTCGCGATGGCCTTGGACACGTGGAACGGCTCGGTGTGGGTGACAGTCACCGTGGGAACCAGGCCGATCCGCTCGGTGGGCGCGACGGCCCGTGCGGCGATCGCCACGGCGTCCAGTTGCCCACGCTGATCGGCATGTCCCGTCGTGGCGATCGCGAAGGTATCGCCGACGAACGCGAGGTCCACTCCGGCCGAGTCGGCCTGCCCGAGCAGGCCGGTCCAGTAGCCGGCGGTGAAGAGGTCCTCAGCGCGCGAGTCCGGACGACGCCAGGACTGCGGGTGAATCCCCGTGCCGTACAGATCGACGGCGACGAGCGGGTCGTGTGGCTCAGGCATGAATCGATTCCTCCAGCTGTGCAGAACGTGGACGCACGACGGATCGTCCCGGGATGGCGTCGAGCAACTGCCGGGTGTAGTCGTGGCGGGGATTGTCGAATATTGCTGCCGCGGTGCCCGATTCGACGATGTGGCCGGACTGCATCACCGCGACCGTGTCGCTGATCTGCCGGACCACGGCGAGGTCGTGCGAGATGAAGAGGTAGCTGAGCCCGAGTTCCCGCTGCAGGCGCTCGAGCAGCCCGAGGATCTGCGACTGCACCGAGACGTCCAGCGCGGACACCGGTTCGTCGAGCACGACGAGTTCCGGGTGCAGCGCGAGCGCGCGGGCGATCGCGACCCGCTGCCGTTGCCCACCGGACAGCTCGGCCGGTCTGCGTTCGAGGTAGGTACGCGGCAACGCGACCTGTTCGAGCAGTTCGGCGACTCGTGCCGCCCGTTCCGCCCGGGTGCCGACACCGAACGCACCGAGCGGTTCCGCGACGATGTCCGCGATCGTCAGCTTCGGATCGAGGGACGCATACGGGTTCTGGTACACGATCTGCACTCGGCGGCGCAGGGCACGCAGCGCGCCGCCGCGCAGGCCGGTGATGTCCCGGCCGTCGAACTCGACGCGGCCCGCGGTGGGAGATTCCAACCGGATCGCGATCCGGGCCACCGTGGACTTGCCGGACCCGGACTCCCCCACCAGCGACAGCGTGCGCCCGCGGGGAACCTCGAACGACACGCCCTGGACGGCGTCGATGGCCGTGCGCCGGTCGATCCGGAACGTCTTGGACACCCCGGACACGCGCAGCAGGACATCGGGTTCGGCTCCGCCCGCCTCCGCGGCGCGACTGGGCCCCCGTCCCACCGCGAGACTCGGCGCCGCGGCCAGCAGGGTGCGGGTGTACTCGTGCTGTGGGTTCTCGAGGATCTCGCGGGTGGGGCCCGCTTCCACCACCTCACCCTCGCTCATCACCACGATCCGGTCGGCACGGTCGGCGGCGACACCCAGATCGTGCGTGATCAGCAGGACCGCGGTGCCGGACTCGGCGATCCGCGCGTCGAGGTGATCGAGAATCCGGCGCTGCACGGTGACGTCGAGTGCGCTGGTCGGCTCGTCCGCGATCACGAGTTCGGGGCTGCACGCCAGCGCGATCCCGATCAGGACGCGCTGCCGTTGCCCGCCCGACAGGTCCTGCGGGTACTGCCTCGCCCGCACCTCGGGCTTGTCGATCCCGGCCTCGGCGAGAATGCGCACTGCCTCGATGCCTGCCGTCCGCCGGTCGGCGAGACCGTGGATCCGGAGCACCTCCGCCACCTGGGCGCCGACTCTCAGGACGGGGTTGAGCGACGTCGTCGGGTCCTGGGGAACCAGCCCGATCCGGGCGCCGCGGATCCGCTCGAGTGCGCGCTCCGACTTGGTGTCGAGACGCTCACCGTCGAACGTGACGGTGCCGGCCACGGCCCGCCCGGATCCGCTGAGCAATCCGAGGATCGCGTGCGCCGTGGTGGATTTCCCGGAGCCGGACTCGCCGACCACGGCCACCACTTCCCCGCGCGACACCGTGAGGTCGACGCCTTTCACGGCCACGGCGGGATCGCTCACGCTCCCGTACGCCACCCGCAGTCCGGAGACCTGGAGTAGCGGCGCCGTGGTGCCTGCCGCAGCAGTAGTCGTCGAGCTCATCGCGCTTCCCTCTGTTCGAGTGCATGCCCGAGTCGGTGCGCCGACAGCACGACGGCCACGATCACCAGTCCGGGCAGGGTGGTCATCCACCACGCGGTGGCGAGGTAGTTCCGGCCCTCGGAGATCAGCGAGCCCCATTCCGGGGTGGGCGGCACCGCGCCGAACCCGAGGAAGCTCAGCGACGACACCGCGAGGACCGCCATCCCGAACTCGACGGCGGCGAGTGCCACGACAGGCGCGTACGAGTTCCGCAGAACGTGGCGGCGCAGCACCGTGTGCCAGCGGACACCCGACGCGAACGCCGCCTCGACGTACAGCGACCGGCGTACTCGCAGCACCTCCGACCGCATCACGCGGGCGAAGTTCGCGATCAGCGACACGCCCACCGCGATCGCCACGTTGACCGTGCCGAACCCCAGCGCGGTCACCAGTGCGAGCGAGAGCAGCAGGGCGGGGATCGACAGGAGGACGTCGACGACGCGCATCAGGACGGCGTCCAGCGCACCTCCGACGGCACCGGACAGCAGGCCGATCAGCGAACCGACGACCAGCGCGATACCCACGGCCAACAGCGTTGCGGTCAAAGATAATCCGGCACCGTGGACCACGCGGGTATACACGTCACGGCCGATGTTGTCGGTGCCGAACCAATGCGCGGCACTCGGCGCCTGCAGTTTCTGGGCGGGCACCCCGACCAGCGGGTCGCCGCTCGCGAACACCGACGGCGCCACCGCGAATCCGACCGCGACGAGGAGCACGGCGGCCGAGGCCACCAGCACGAGATTGCGACGCAACCACGGCACCGCGCGGCGTCCGCGACTGTCCGACTCGGACGCGACCACGGGAGGCGGTTCGGTCGGCGGAGCGCCGAAACCCTCGGCCTCCTCGATCAGTTCCCTGGTGAGGATGTCAGACATGAACCTTCTCCTCCACATCCGCGGTGGTGTTGCGGCCGGAACTGCGCCTGCCCTCGACGATCCGGGGATCGATCAGCGGATAGAGCAGATCGACGGCGAGATTGACGAGTACGTAGACGACCGAGCTCAGCACCACGATTCCCTGGACCACCGGAATGTCCTGCGCCATCACGGACGTCTGGGTGAGCCGCCCCACGCCGGCGCGCGAGAACACCGTCTCGACGACGACCGATCCGGCCAGCAGATTACCCACGAGCACACCGGCGATGGTGAACGCCGGAATGCTCGACAGGCGCAGCGCGTTCCGGGTCTGAATCTGCCAGCGGGACGCGCCCTTCGCCCGCGCGGCTTCGATGAACGGCTGCCGCCACGTGGTCTGCAGACTCGCCGCGAGCACCTGCGCGATCACGGCACCGGTCGGCAGCGCGAGCGTCACCGCGGGGAGCACCAGCGTCGCGATCCCCTGGTCACCGAACGCCGGGAAGGCCTTCAGCCGGAACGAGAATAGCTGCAGCAGAATCAGTCCCACCCAGAATGTCGGCACCGCGACACCGAGCGGAGGCAGTGAGAACAGCAGATTCCGCACCCAGTGGACCCTGGTGTAGGTGGCGAGGAACGCGACCGCTGCCCCGAACACGACCGCGAGAACCAGCGCCGCCGACGCCAGCGCGAGCGTGCTGGGGACCGCGTTCCCGATCGCCTCGGTCACCGATTGCCCGGTGGCGATCGAGTACCCGAAGTCACCGCGGACGGCGTGGCTCAGCGAGTTCCAGTACTGCACCCACACCGGCTGGTCGAGGCCGTACCGCGCCTGCAGCTCCGCGACGGCGGCCGCGTCGACCGTCGTTCCGGTGGTCGCCGAGTCGACGGCGATGCTCACCGGGTCGGACGGCAGCAGGAACAGCACGGCGAACGACACGGTGAACGTCGCCCACAGGACGGCGATCGCCTGCAGCACGCGTAGTCCGAGGTAGCGAATCATGGCTCAGCGTCCGCTGATCCAGGTGTCGAAGAACTGGAGCCGGGCCGAGGCCTCGAACTTCAGGTCCTGCACGTTGGGACCTGCGCCGATCGCCTGCGACAACTCCACCGTGGGGATCCACAGACCGTTGTCGAGCACCTGTTGCTGGGCGTCGGCGACGAGCGCGCTCCGCTCGGTGGTGTCGGTGGTGGCGAGTTGCTTCGCGAGCACGTCGTCGAGCGCGGGAATCGGTCCGCGGTTGTTCAGGTTGCGGCCGTCGAGGCCGAACTGGGTGCGGAGGATGTCACCGTCGGCGCGGGTGCTGTTGTAGTAGGTGGCGTCGAAGTCCTTGGAATTCTGGCGGGCGATGGACTCCGGAGTGGACACGAGATTCAGCTGCAGATCCACTCCCACCTCTTTGAGCTGCTGCTGCACCAGTTCGAGGATGGCCTGGTTGCCGGCGAACACGGAGCTGAACAGAACGGGGAAGCTCAGCTTCTGACCGCTCTTCTCGCGGATGCCGTCGGCACCGGGAACCCAGCCCGCCTGATCCAGAATCGACTTCGCCTTCTCCGGGTCGTACGTCACGTCCGGCAGCGCCACGTAGCCCGGGGTGCGACTGGCCAGCGTGCTGGTGGCGGGTGTGAAGTTGGGACCGAGTACGGTGTCGACCAGTTCCTGCCGGTTGATCGCCGGGACCAGCGCGCTGCGCACGACGGGGTCGACGAGCGGTCCGCGAGTCACGTTGGGCTGGAAGCCGAACGGGGTCCCGGGGTTCGACGTGGTGAGCACCTGCCCGCCCGCGCCTTCGATCTGCGGGGCGTCCTGCGGCAACGCGTCGCTGATCGCGTCCAGCTGTCCCGAGGACAGGCTGCCCGTGCGGACACCGGATTCGGGCACGACGCTGAACTCGATGGTGTCGAGGTAGGCCTCGCCGTCATGGCCGAACACGTCCGAACCCCAGTTGTATCCGGCGCGCTTGGCGAGGGTCACCGACTTGTCCTGCTGGTAGTCGGCGTACGTGAACGGTCCGGTGCCCGAGATGTTGCCGGTGCACCGTTCTTCGGCGGACTTCGCGACGGACGCATCGGACAGGATGCCCAGCTGCGGGGTGGACGACGCCTGCAGGAACTGCGCGTTGGGTGCGGCGAAGTCGACCTGCGCCGTCAGCGGGTCGATCACGGTGGTACCGGTGTAACCGGCGAGGTAGCTGGCACCGAGCGGGGCCTTGGCGCCGGAGAGGGTGTTCACGATGGCGTCGAGATTCTTCTTCACCGACTCCGCGGTGAAAGGTGTTCCGTCACTGAACGTCACCCCCTCCTTCAGGTGGAACGTGAAGGAGGACGCGTCGGCGCCGGTTTCCCAGCTCTCGGCGAGCCACGGCTTCAGTTCGCCCGTCTCCGGGTCCTGGTCGGTGAGCGAGTCCACCACCTGACGAGCCACGTAGACCGTCTGATTCGTGCCCGACTGCGCGGGGTCGGCGCACGTGGGTGCCTGGGACAGGCCGTAGCGGAGTGTGCCGCCGGGCTGCGCGGGGCCCGCATCCGCGGAGGAACTGCTGGAACCGCCACCGCAGGCGGTGAGCGCCGTGGCCAGCACGGCAACGGCACCGATACCTGCTGCGATGCGGGCACCGCGGTGGGGCGAGGACAAAAGCACTGATGGCACCGAGAACTCCGTGATCTCGAAGAAGTGCCGTGCGTGCTGCCAAGTCGATTCGGCAGCGCTCACGCGCACAGGAAGGTGAGGGACACCGGATCCGACGCGGATGCGGTGTGAAGAGCCGGAACCCCGACGGATCGGGGTGTCAGGTCAGCTGTGACAGATCGAGGTGGACAGCCGGCAGAGATCGACGTGGAGACGCCCCCAGGCGCTCACGAAACCTTCGGTCAACATCGTTCCTCCATCGATCCCGGCGGTAGCACCCGCACCCGCAGGGCGGGGGGTTGCTGCGACGTCAACGAGCCAGGTCTCTCGGTCGCTCTGGATGGTCGTTACCGAGTGTAAGAGATCGCCGGTCGCCGCGCCACACGGACCCCCGTTACCCCACGGCCTGCCGGGGCGGGAGTTCCCGCCGCGACAGAGCGGGCCGGAGACCGAGATGTTCACGCAGGGTGGAGCCTTCGTATTCCGTTCGGTACGAACCTCGCTCCTGCAATTCGGGCACAAGCAGGTCGACGATCTCGTCGAGTCCGGTGGGCACCAGATACGGCGAGATGTTGAACCCGTCCGTGGCCCCACTGCGAACCCACCGGGTGAGTTCGTCGGCGACCTGCCCGGGAGTACCGGCGAATCCGGAGCGCTGGGTGGTCGCGATCGCAACCTGACGCAGCGACAGGTTCTGCGCCTCTGCCAGGGCCCGCCATTCCCGGGCGATGGCGAGCGGATCCTTTCCGTCACGCGCCGCCCCACGGGTGACGGAGATCGGCGCGGGCACCGGATCGAATTCGGGCAGTGGACCGTCCGGGTCGCGATCGGACAGATCGCGGCCCCACACCTGACCGACCAGCGACAACGCCGTCTGCCCGGTGTACTGGCCCTCGAGAACCCAGCGCACCTTCTCCTCCACCTCGGACGCGTTCTCCGCGAGCACGATCTGCGTGCCCGGCAGAATCTTGACGTCGTCCTCGGGACGGCCGGCACGACGCAGTCTCGCCCGGATGTCCTCGGCGAAGGCGAGCGCCTCGTCGAAATGCGTTCCGTGCCGGGAGAAGATCACGTCGGTGTGCGCGGCCGCGAAGTCCCGGCCCGCCGGTGAGTCGCCGGCCTGGAAGATGACGGGATGCCCCTGCGCGCTGCGCGGCAGCGTGGGGGTGACCGTGACGTCGAACTGTGACGTGCGCCGGGACACCTCCTGCACACCGTCCGGGGTCGACCACGACGGCGCGTCGGTGCTCGTCGCGACCGCGCCGTCTACCCACGCATCCCAGATCGCCCGGGCGGTGTCGAGGAACTGCCCGGCCCGCTCGTACCTGTCGGCGTGATCGAGGAAGCCGCCGCGCCGGAAGTTCTCACCGGTCCACGCGTTGTCCGTGGTGACGGCGTTCCAGCCGGCACGGCCACCGGACAGCAGGTCCAGCCCGGACAGCCGCCGGGCGAGGTCGGCGGGCTCGTTGTAGGTGGTGTTCTGGGTGGCCACCAACCCGATGTGCCGGGTGATGCCGGCCAGCGCCGAGAGCTGGGTGATCGCGTCCGGCCTGCCCACGATGTCGAGATCGAGAATCTTGCCTTCCTGTTCCCGCAGACGCAGGCCCTCACCGAGGAAGAAGGCGTCGAACAGGCCGCGCTCGGCGGTCAGTGCCACCCGACGGAACGTTTCGAAGTCGATCTGCGACCCGCTCGACGGATCGGACCAGATCGTCGTGTGGTTGACGCCCTGGAAGAAGACACCGAAGTGCACCTGGGCGCCGGGCCTGGCGTACGAGTTGTCGGTCATGTTCTCCACAACCTTTCAGCGAGAGGAGTCTTCGAGGCGCTCGGCCTGGAATCGGGTGATGGGACGGTCGAGGCCCAGCGTGCTGCGCAGGGTCGAACCGGGGACGGGGCGGTGGGCGATGCCGGCACGGAGAAGTGCCGGGACCACGTATCGCGCGAGCACCGGAAGATCCTCGTCGACGACGGCGGGATGCAGGCGCACACCGTCGACGTGCGTATCCAGGGCGCGGAGCAGTTCCAGCAGCCCGGTGGCGTCGCCGGCGAACGACAGCCGTCCGCTCGGCGGGTCAGGCGTCGACGAGCCGAGCGCGACATCCAGTTCGGCGACCACCAGCGGTGCGCCGCCGGCCTTCGCGCGCCCGGCGGCCGCGGTGGTGTCCTCGAGTGTCGGTCCGGACACCAGCACCACGTCGACCAGCGACGGATCCGTGTGCCCCGCGCGGCCGAATACCACCAATTGCCCCTGCGGTGGCCGGGGCACGATGGCCGGACCCTTCACCGAGTACGTCTCGCCCCGGAAGTCGATGTAGTGCAATCGGTCGCGGTCGACGAAACGTCCGGTCGCGTAGTCGCGGATCACCGCGTCGTCCTCCCACGAATCCCACAGGTCCCGGACCACGGTGATCGCGTCCCGTTCCTCCCGCGCGAGGTCGGCGGGTGTGGTGACCTCGGCCCGGCCCAGTGCGCTCGCGACCCGCGGGTCGGTGTCGCGTGCCGCGATCCAGCCGCCGCGACCGCGCGACGCGTAGTCGAGCGTCGCGAGCTGGGAGGACGTGTGGAACGGCTCGGCGTACGTAGTGCCGACGACCGGTACGAGTCCGATCGTGCTGGTGGTCGCGGCGACGAACGCTGCGCGGTTCACCGCGTCGATCCGGCCCACGGGTCCCCCGTCGGCGCCGGGCGGCAGGAGCGAATCGTCGAAAGACGCGAACGTGAAAGCGGCGTTTTCCGCGGCCGCGACCCGGTCCGCCACCGTTCGCCCGGTCAGCAACCGGTCCGGTGTGTGCGCGGCTCGCCGCCAGGCTTCGGGATGCGCACCCTCGCCGTCGAGTTCGATGCCCAGAACCAGGCTCATGAGTTTTCCTCCTCGGTGCCGGCCGCGAGGGGTCGGCTCGGAATGGTCTCGCGCAGCCCGGTTGCCACCTCGGCCTGGAACAGCTCCAGGCTTTCGCGGTGCTGCTTGTCGCTGCCGACGCGGTCGGCGCTCAGGTGGATCACCTCGTGGCCGAACTGCTCGTGGTAGCGCTGCACCTTGTCGATCACCTGCTGCGGGCTGCCGATCAGTGCGGAGCTGCGTTCGACGAAGTCCTCCACGGTCTCGAACACCACCGGAAGTCCTGCGCTGCGGGCGAAGTCGAGGCGAGCCGCGTGAATCGGCCGCCACACGTCCAGCGCATCCTGCGAGTTCGCCGTCACGTAGAACCCGGCCGTTCCGGCGCCGACGAGGGCGTCGGCGGGATCGTGACCGTAGTACGCCCACCGTTCGCGGTAGTGCCGGACGAGTTCGGCGTACGAGTCGATCGGATACGTGACGTTCGCCGAGAAGATCGGATCACCGTAGCGGGCAGCGAGATCCACCGACTCCTTGCTCGTCGCGCTGCCGTGCCAGATCCGGATCCGCCGCTGCAGCGGGCGCGGAAGGGCGACAGCGTGCTCGAGAGACGGCCGGAACGTGCCTTCCCAGGTGACGTCCTCGCTCTCCCACAACTGCCGGAACAGTTCGTAGCCCTCGCGGTTGCGGTCCCACTGGTCGTCCGGGGTGACGTGGAACAGCTCCGCCTGCGCGGTGCCGTTGCCCTTGCCGATGATGAGCTGCAACCGGCCGCCCGACAGGTTGTCCAGCGTCGAGTAGTCCTCGAACGCGCGGACCGGGTCGAGCAGGCTCAGCGTGGTCACCGCGGTCCACAACTGCAGCGTGCTGGTGCGCGCCGCGATGGCGCTGAGCACCACGGGCGGGGACGAGGACAGGAAGGGATGCTCGTGGCGCTCGCCCACCGCGAACCCGTCGTACCCCAGTTGCTCGGCGAGGACGGCGGAGTCCACGACCTCCTGCAGCCTCGCCGCAGTGCCGATCTTCTCCCCGGTCACCGGGTCCGGGTGGTGAGTGATCAGGCTCATCAGCAGAAACTTCATACGGACTCGTACTCCTTTGCGGCCCAGACGGAAGGCAGAGCGGTAGGGGTGTGCAGGATCTTCTCGAATCCGTGGATTCCGACGTCCTGCGGTGGGAGGGAGCGGTCGAACAGCGCCGTGTACCCCGCGGCCAGGTACAGGGCCACCGCCTCGGGCTGCCGCGGCCCAGTGGTGAGGAAGATGCGGGAATAGCCTGCTCGGGCGATCGCGGCCTCGAGCTCCCGCAGCACGATTCGTCCGAGGCCGCGGCGGCGGTGCGCCGACGAGGTCCAGATCCGTTTGAGTTCGGCCGTCGTGTCGTCGTAGCGGCGGAAGGCCCCGCCCGCCACGGACGTCCCGTCGTCGACCAGAACGAGCAAACCGCCACCCGGTGCGGCGAACTCCTCCGCCGGGTACGTGCTGAGGTCGTCGTAGATCTCGTCGCGGGTGCGCCCGTACCGGGTGCTGTATTCGATCGCCAGTTCTTCGAGCAGCGGCGCGGCCAGCGGATCGGCCTGATCGACGAACACGGTCTGCACGGATTCGGTCCTCTCGGTCACTGGTCCTCCTGTCAGCTGGTCTTCGGGAGTCCGGGCGGGTTGACGACCGACGTGCCGACGGCCTCGCTCGCGATGTTCCAGCGTTCGAGAACCTGTGCGTACGTACCGTTCTCGATGATGTGGTTGATGGCCTCGTTGACGGCGGCCACCAGTCCGTTGTCCTTCTTGGTGAGCACGGCGATCTCACCCTGGAGGGCGTCGCCCGCCCCCGAGAACGTTCCGGCGATCTCACTCTCCCCGGCCTGCGCCACGTGGAACGACGAGGACGGGTTGGGCCCGAAGTAGGCGTCGATCCGGCCCGACGCGAGGGGCAGGTAGTAGTCGGTGACGTTCTGGTAGTAGGTGATGTCGGTCGGTTCGAGCCCCGCCGCGACGTTCTCCTCACTCCACTTCACCAGCAGCGCTTCCTGATTGGTGCCGGAGGAGACCGCGATCTTCAGACCTGCGACGTCCTTGGGCTCCTTGATCTGGATGCCGCTGTCCTTCTTCGTCTCGAACGCGACCGTGTCGAGGCGGTACGTCGAGAAGTCGTACTTCTCCTTCCGCTCCTCGGTGACGGTGACGTTGGAGATGAACGCGTCGGCCTCCCCCGAATCGATGCGGACGAAGTTCTGCGCCCAGTCCGCCGCCTGGAGATCGACCTTCAACCCGAGAACGTCGCCGATCAGGTACGCGAAGTCGGTCTCCGAGCCGATGAGCGTCTTGTCGTCGTCGGCGTAGAAACGCAGGGGCGGGGCGGAGCCGGCGCTGCCCGTCACGACGAGCGTGCCGCGGTCGCGAATCTGTTGGGGAACCTTCGCGGCGATCGACTCGACCTCGTCGGTGGTGATGCGATTCTGGTCGGCGGTGAGGTTGTATCCGGCAGCCGAGGTCGGCGCCGATCCCTCGTCCTCGACGTCGCCGCCCCCGCATGCGGCGGCGAGCAGCGCGACGGTGGTGAGGGCCGAGGCCAGAATTTTCGTACGGAACCGTGCGGTGGACATGTGCGCCTTTCGGGGATCCACACCGAGGTGTGGAGAATCAGAGAACTCGGGAGAGGAATGCTGTGGTGCGGTCGTGCTGCGGGTTGTCGATGACCTGCGAGGGCGGGCCCTGTTCCACCACGACGCCGGCGTCCATGAAGACCGCCGTGTCGGCGACCTCCCGCGCGAAGCCCACCTCGTGGGTGACGATCACGAGGGTCGCGCCGTCCCGTGCCAATTGCTTGATCACGGCGAGGACCTCGCCGACCAGTTCCGGGTCGAGGGCAGACGTGGGCTCGTCGAACAGGATCACCGCCGGGCGCAGTGCGAGGGCCCGGGCGATCGCAACCCGCTGCTGCTGGCCGCCGGACAGTTGTCGCGGGTACTCGTGGGCCTTGTCACCCACGCCCACCCGTTCCAGCAGCGCAATCGCCTCGGCCTCGACCTCGGCCCGGTCGCGGCCCTGCGCCGACACCGGCGCCTCGATCACGTTCTCCAGCACCGTGAGGTGAGGGAACAGATTGAAGTTCTGGAAGACGAATCCGATCCGGGAACGCTGCTTCAGGATGTCGCGTTCACGCAGTTCGTGCAGTTTGCCGCCCTTGCGCCGGTAACCGATGAGGTCGCCGTCGATGCGGATGGTGCCGCGGTCGACCTTCTCCAGGTGGTTGAGCGTGCGCAGCAGCGTGGACTTGCCGGAACCCGACGGCCCCAGGATCACCGTCACCTCGCCCTTGCGGACCAGCAGGTCCACACCCCGCAGGACTTCGAGTGCGCCGAAGGACTTGTGGACTCCGCGAACTTCCACCGCGTACTCCGCCGGATGGGCTTCGGTTGTCATTTCGTGGCGCCTCTCGGTACGGAGACACCGGCGTCACGGATCTCGGCGAACTTCCGGGTGAGCTTCTGCCACGGAGTCGGCGGCAGCGCCCGTGCCGATCCGCGCGCGTAGTGCCGCTCGACGTAGTACTGGCCGATCGACAACAGCGTGGTCAGGATGATGTACCAGATCGTCGCGACCATCAGCAGCGGCACGACGCGGCCGTTGCGGCCGAAGATCACCTGAACCTGGTAGAACAGTTCGGCGATTGCCATCGTCGACACGATCGAGGTGCCCTTGAACAGGCTGATCACCTCGTTCGCGGCGTTCGGCAGGATGCCGCGCATCGCCTGGGGCAGAACGATCTTGAAGAACTGGCGTCGGCGCGGGATGCCCAGCGACTGCGCCGCCTCGATCTGCCCGTGGTCCACCGAGATGATGCCGGAGCGGATGATCTCGGCGGAGTACGCGGCCTGATGCAGGGCCAGACCGATGACGGCGGCGGTGAAGCCGCTGATGACACCGTTCACCTCGAACGTGAAGAAGCCCGGACCGAACGGAATGCCCAGCGACAGAGTCTGATACAGGTATGTGATGTTGAACCAGAACAGGAGCTGCACGATCAGCGGAATCGACCGGAACGCCCAGATGTACACCCAGGCGATCACCTGCAACACCGGGTTGTGCGACAAGCGGCTGACCGCCAGCACCACACCGAGTGCGAATCCGAGGACCGTCCCCCACAAGGTCAGCTTCACCGTCATCCACAGCGCCTGCAGCACGGAGCCGGCGGTGAAGTACTTGGCGAAGGTCGCCCAGTCCCATCCCGGGTTGGTCGCGAGGCCGTGGACGAACTGAGCGAGCAGGACCAGCACGGCGGCGCTGACGATCCACCGCCACGGATGCCACCTCCGCGCCACTTCCAGCGCGGCGTCCCCGTCGCCGGAGGGCACTGAATGGAGGGGCGCGGCCGAACGCGCCCGGACGGGGGCGCTCACGCTTCCTCACCACTTACGACAGACATCACTGAGGCGGCCTTTCACCTGGTATCGGGACAGGAGGACGGCGCGTCTTCCGCGGGATGCGGGCGCGCGTCAGGCGCTCACCGGGCGAAATGCCCGGTGAGCGTGCTGTGAGACCTCGTCAACAGTGGCAGGAGGTGGTCCGGCACAGGTCGATGTGCCGTCTGCGCCACGCAGGGCGCGCGGGGTAGTTCATGTGCTGCCTTCCATCGATCCCGGCGGTAGCACCCGCACCCGAAGAATTCGGAAGGGTTGCTGCGACGTCAACGAGCCAGGTCTCTCGGTCGCTCTGGATGGTTGAAGCGAACACTAGCCGCATTCCCGAACCCCGTCAACACGGGGTATTTCCCTGCAACACAGGGGAAATGGTGCCGATCGGCCGCAAGAATCACCGTGCGCAGAAGTACTGACAGACGGAGATCGATGCGGTTGGATGATGCGTGCAGCCCTGCATCTCCGTGGTCGTGCGACCCGGCTGCCGGGCCTTCCGAGGCCCTTGTAACGTCGCCTCGGTGACACCACTCGAAGTCATCGCGATCCTGGTAGCCGGTGTAGGCGCGGGCGCGATCAACGCCATCGTCGGCAGCGGCACGCTCATCACCTTCCCCACCCTGGTGGCGTTCGGGTTCCCTCCGGTGACCGCCACGATGTCGAACGCGATCGGCCTGGTCGCCGGTGGCGTGTCCGGCACGTGGGGGTACCGGCGGGAACTGGCCGGGCAGGGACCGCGGCTGCGGTGGCAGATCCCGGCGTCGCTGTGCGGTGCGGTTCTCGGCTCGTGGCTACTGCTGCACCTACCCGAAACTGTGTTCGAACTCGTCGTCCCGGTGTTGCTGATCCTCGCCCTGATCCTGGTGGTGCTGCAGCCGAAGATCCAGGCCTGGGCGAAGCAGCGCGGCAGCCACGAGGCGGGCCTGAGCCCGGCGCGCCTCACCCTGCTGACCGTCGGGACGTTCGCCGTCGGCGTGTACGGCGGATACTTCACCGCCGCGCAGGGCATCCTGCTGATGGGTGTGATGGGCGCGATCCTGCCGGAGAGCCTGCAACGGATGAACGGCGCGAAGAACCTGCTCTCGCTCCTCGTCAACGTCGTCGCCGCGACCGCGTACACGCTCGTGGCCTTCGACCGGATCAGCTGGGCGGCCGCCGGCCTGATCGCGGTGGGCTCGCTGTTCGGAGGCGTCCTCGGTGCCCGTTACGGCCGCAGGCTGTCGCCGACCGCATTGCGGGGAACCATCGTCGTCGTCGGCCTCATCGGCCTGTTCCGGCTGCTCGCATAGTCGCGCATGCACCCTCCCGCTCCCTCATACTGAGTCGGTGAGCAAAGACGTAGAGCACCCGGGCTGGACCTATCTGATGGACATGGACGGCGTTCTCGTCCACGAAGAGCACCTGGTTCCCGGGGCCGACCTGTTCCTCGCCGAACTCCGGGAGTCGGGTACCCCGTTCATCGTCCTCACCAACAATTCGATCAGGACTCCGCGCGACCTCCGCGCCCGTCTGCTCCGCACCGGCCTGGACATTCCCGAGGAATCGATCTGGACGTCCGCCCTGGCCACCGCGACGTTCCTGGCGAGCCAGCGCCCCGGCGGCAGCGCCTACGTCGTCGGCGAATCCGGGCTCACCACCGCACTGCACGACATCGGGTACGTCCTCACCGACAACGATCCCGACTACGTGGTCCTCGGCGAGACCCGCACTTACTCCTTCGAGGCGATCACCACCGCAATTCGTTTGGTGGAGAGGGGCGCTCGCTTCATCGCCACCAACCCCGACCCCACCGGCCCGTCCCGGGAGGGTTCCCTTCCGGCCACGGGATCCGTTGCCGCACTGATCAGTAGGGCCACCGGTCGCGACCCGTACTACGTGGGCAAGCCGAATGCGCTGATGATGCGCTCGGCGTTGCGGGCCATCGGCGCGCACTCCGCGAACACGCTGATGATCGGCGACCGCATGGACACCGACATCGTCTGCGGGCTCGAGGCCGGCCTGCAGACCATCCTCGTCCTCACCGGAATTTCGACGCGGGATTCGGTGGAACTGTTCCCCTACCGTCCCACCGCGGTGCTCAAATCGGTCGCCGACCTGGTCGGCCGGACGTCGGATCCGTTCGGCGATGCGGCTCCGCCGCCCGTGAGTACTTCTTAACCGCGGGGGGGCTGTTTCAAATTTCCGGGTCGGGGTCTCCGCGTGCCGCGGCGCCCCGAC
>NZ_JASHKW010000038.1:0-42565 GCF_030056915.1 Rhodococcus sp. IEGM 1307 | reverse complement strand
AGGCGGCGCCGAAATCGAAGGACGCCTCTCCCGAGATGCCGAACGTCTTGGCCTCTTTTGTGAAGAGATGCGCAAGTTCGGCATTGCGGAGAAGTGCCTTGGAGGGGATGCAGCCGACGTTCAGGCACACACCGCCCCAGTACTTCTGCTCGATGATGGCGGTGCTCAATCCCAGCTGTGCCGCGCGGATAGCAGCGACGTACCCACCGGGACCGGCTCCGAGGACAACGACGTCATAGTGTGAGGTCACGGTTGTTCAGGGTAGTCCCGTCCGGAATCGCTGTCTCCACGCGGTCGTATTACCCACGAGTAGCCTCATCTGTCACACCTTTGCCGCCGCGACCAGGCACGACACCGCCTGCAAGAATGGCGCCATGACGGATCCCTTCCTCTGGCTCGAAGATGTCACCGCGGACCGGTCACTCGACTGGGTGCGGGAGCGCAACGCCCGCACTCTCGCCGAGTACACCGAGACCGCCGAGTTCTCCGCGCTCGAGAGCCGGATCCTGGACGTGCTCGACACGGACGACCGGATCCCCTACGCCGGCATGCGCGGCGAGTACCTGTACAACTTCTGGCGCGACGGCGACCACAAGCGCGGCATCTGGCGGCGCACCACGCTCGAGCAGTACCGCACGGAGAACCCCGAGTGGGACGTCCTGCTCGACGTCGACGCCCTCGCCGAACGGGAGGGCGAGAACTGGGTGTGGGCCGGGGCCAGCGTGCTGCGACCCGAGCAGTCGCGTGCCCTGCTGTCGTTCTCGCGTGGTGGCGCCGACGCGTCCGTGGTGCGCGAATTCGACATCGAGAAGCGCGAGTTCGTCGGCGGCGACCACGCATTCGACGTCCCCGAGGCGAAGACCAGCATCAGCTGGATCGACACGGACACCGTGTACGTCGGGACCGACTTCGGCGAAGGCTCGATGACCGATTCCGGCTACCCGAGAATCGCGAAGCGCTGGCATCGCGGCACCCCGCTCACCGAGGCGGTCACCGTCTTCGAGGGCGAGACCACCGACGTGTCCGTCGGCGCCTCGTACGACGACACACCCGGATACGAGCGGCACTTCGTCGGCCGGTCCATGGACTTCTACAATTCCGAGCGCTACCAGCTGCTCCCGGACGGCTCGAAGGTCCGGATCGACACACCCGACGACGCGGGCTCGTCCGTGTACCGCGACTGGCTGACCATCCGTCCGCGCACCGACTGGGACGTGGACGGCACCGTCTACCCGGCCGGGTCGCTGCTCGCCGCGAACTACGCCGACTTCCTCGCCGGGTCACGCGAGCTGACGCCACTGTTCACCCCGGACGAGCACACGTCCCTCGAGCAGGGAACGTGGACCCGGAACCACCTCCTCCTCGTGCGACTGTCGGACGTGCAGACCAAGCTGTCGGTGCTCACACCGAACGACACCGGGTGGGAGGAGAAGCCTCTCGACGGCGTACCGGAACTCACGGCGAGCGGGATCATCAGCACCGACCCCCGCAACAGCGACAGCTTCTTCGTCAACTCCAGCGGATTCACGACACCGGCGACACTGCTGTACGGCACGGTCGGCGGACCGCTCGAACCCGTCAAGCAGGCGCCGTCGTTCTTCGACGCGGACGGCATGTCGGTGGCGCAGCACTTCGCGGTGTCCGACGACGGAACCGAGATCCCCTACTTCGTAGTGCGCCGTGACGACGTCACCGGACCCTGCCCCACCATGCTGTACGGATACGGCGGCTTCGAGAATTCGATGGTCCCGGGCTACAGCGGTTCGGTCGGGTTCGCGTGGCTCGAACGCGGTGGCGCGTACGTGGTGGCGAACATCCGCGGCGGCGGCGAGTACGGCCCGTCGTGGCACACCCAGGCGGTGCGGGAGGGTCGCCACAAGGCGTTCGAGGACTTCGCCGCGGTCGCTCGCGACCTGGTGGCCCGGGGCATCACGACGTCGAAGCAGCTCGGGATCCAGGGCGGCAGCAACGGCGGGCTCCTCATGGGTGTCATGCTCACCCGCTACCCGGAACTGTTCGGGGCGATCGTGTGCCAGGTTCCGCTCCTCGACATGAAGCGGTACCACCTGCTGCTCGCCGGGGCGTCGTGGATGGCCGAGTACGGCGATCCGGACAACCCGGACGACTGGAAGTTCATCAGCGAGTACTCGCCGTATCAGAACACCGACGCGACCGCGGACTACCCGCCGATCCTCGTCACCACGTCCACCCGCGACGACCGCGTCCACCCCGGCCACGCCCGCAAGATGACGGCACTGCTCGAGGAGCAGGGCCACGAGGTCTGGTATTACGAGAACATCGAGGGCGGGCACGGCGGGGCCGCGGACAACGCACAGGCCGCATTCAAATCGGCGCTCACGTTCACGTTCCTGTGGGAGCAGCTCACCCGCCCGTGAGTACTTATTAACCGCGGGCGGTTAATAAGTACTCACGGATCAGGTGTGGTCGTGGATCCACTCGACGATCCGGTCGACGGTGCCGGCCGGGTCGCGGATCCAGCCGTTGTGGCCCAGCGGCTTCGGCTGGTGCCACAGCGTGACGTCGGCGTTCGGGAGCTTCGCGAGGAGGTTTTTCGCCGAGGACTCCGGCGCCAGATCGTCTCCTTCGACGGTCACGGACAGCACCGGCAATTTCAGCCGGGCGATGCGTTCCTCGTAGTCGATGTCGGCGCCGTCGGGTTCGATCCTGCCGGTGCGGGCGAATCGCGACCAGTCGGTGATCAGCGCCTTCGACTGCCGCCCGAACCCGCCGATGTCGAGTTTGTCGCCGGGCCAGAACCCCGCCAGGTTGGCCGTCATCGACATCGCCGCGGCGCCCACCAGCATCCGCGGGGCGTGTATCCCGGGGAATCCCCGGTGATACGGCGACCCGGACGCGACGAGCACGATCCCACCGAGCCGGCCGCGGATCCGGGCCGCGTACATCACACCGAGCTGACCCCCCATGCTATGTCCCAGCAGGAAGGGCGTCGCGGCGGGAAAACGCTCCCGCACCACCTCGAAGATCGCGGGGAAGTCGAGGGCCACCAGTTCGTGGTAGCCGTACGTGCTGGCGCTGCTCGGACGGGGACGACTGTCGCCCTGCCCGCGAAGCTCGCCGATCGCCGCGTTGAACCCTCGGGACACGAGCTCCTCGGCGAAGGGTTCGTAGTAGCCGGCGGGAATTCCCAGGCCGGGAAACACCACGATGACGGGGGCCTCGTCCGGGCCGGGAAACAGGCGAACCGGAGTGGTGGTTCCGTCGGGCATCTGGATCGGTACTGTCTCCACGTCGTCAGACTAGACGGCTCGACCCCCGCAGATCCGGGATCTGCGGGGGTCGAGTCTCATCCGAGACCGGTGTTTACAGGCCGATCGACGCAGCGAGCATCGGCCACGACTTGTGCAGGTCTTCTTCCCAGTAGGACCACGAATGCGTGCCGACGGGCCGGAAGTCGAACGTTGCGGGAATCTGCAGTTCGTTCAGCTTGTCCGCGAGGGCGTGGGTGCACTGGTTGGTGGCCGCCTCGATGGCGCCGCCGAGGAGGATCTGGTTGGCGAGCGTTCCGACGTCGCCGTTGATCCCGGGTCCGTTCAGCTGGTCGCCGGGCCCGGGCAGTCCGGATCCGTTGCTGACGTAGATGTCGAGTCCGCGCAGCTTCTCCGCGTTGACGTACGGGTCGTTGGCCGTCCAGCCGGGGCCGTCTTCCGGCCCCCACATGTTGGAGGTGTCGCCGCCGCCGCGGCCCTCGACGACCAGCTGTACGTACGTGCGGCCGGGGTCCGTGCTGGTCATCGCGCAGCCGCTGTAGGCGCCGACGCTCTCGTACAGGTCCGGAGCCGACTGTGCCAGGCTCAGCACCGAACTACCCGCCATCGAGATACCGGCGATCGAGTTGACGCCGTTGGTGCCGAGCGCGGAGTCGACGATCGGCGGAAGTTCCTGCGTGAGGAACGTCGTCCACTTGTTGTTGCCCAGTTCCGGGTCGGTCTGCTCCCAGTCCGTGTAGTAACTGAACGCGCCCTCCATGGGCGTGACCACGTTGACGTTCTTGTCGGCGAAGAAATCGACGACATCGGTCCTGGCCTGCCACGTGGCGGAGTCCTCGCCGCCGCCCGCCCCGTTGAGCAGGTACAGCGTGGGCCTCGGCTCGCTCGTGTCCGCGGGGGTGATGACCCGCAGCGGAATCTCCCGGTCCATGGAGGCCGAGTACACCTGCATGGTCAACTGCCGGTCGTCGATCTCGTCGGTGCTCACCAGGTGGGAACCATTGTCCGCGACAGTGGCGTCTCCGGTCGGATCGGCGGAAGCGGACGCCTGGACTCCGAGGCACGGAATCGCCGCCGTCAGGGCGACCGCGAGCGCAAGCCGCACCCCGTACCTACCCGCTGCAGTGCGGTTGACCATCGTTCTCCTTCGCTGCGACGTCACCTGCCCGACTCCGAAGAGGCGAGAGCTGGAGCCCACATGATGTCATGTGGGCTCCAGCTCTCGTCGAGAAGTGGGGTCGAAACGGGGGTGTCCCTATTCCGCGACGGACCCGATGAAGTCGATCAGTGTGGTGAGCGCTTCGAGCAGAGTCAGAAAGCTGTCGGACATAGTATTACTCCTTTTCGACGCAGTGGATTTCGAACTTCCCCCCGCGATCAGGGGCTCCGTCATTTGTACCCGAGTTTGCTCCTCAAATAAGCACAAAGTGGTAAACATTTGCGATCGTTGACTTAACGACGAACCCGCAAATCAGTACTGGCTACTTCTCAATTATCTGCAGAACATGCCTATCTAGCTGGGGATATGCGATGGATACGATCTCCGAATCCACGTTCTCGTAATCGAATAGCGACGGAACATACCTCACTGCATTGTTTCCGGACTTTTTCTTGTCGCCGCACTTGAATTCCCCCGCGGAGTAACGAGGCGTGAACGAATTCGAACATCCCTTCTTTGCCCCGGTGAGCGCATCGATTTGTCTCGAATTAACAATTCGATGGCAAAAGTTTCTATTGTCACATCGAATTGACACGAAGTGTGGGATATCGAGTTTTTCGGCGCGGCGCGCCACGGGAGACGCCGAACCGACGCGCGGCCTCCGGCGGTATGGAGCGGGCACTCAGGGTCGAAGACCAGGGTCGAGATCGGGGAACATCCCGATGTGCCGGCAGATGCCGCCGAACAGAATGGACGCATGACATTCGACAGCAACACTCCCCGCCAGTTCACCCGTTCCGACAACCAGAAGATGCTCGCAGGCGTCTGCGGCGGCATCGCCGAATACTTCTCGGTGGACGTCAACCTCGTCCGACTGCTCACCGTGGTCGCCACGCTGGTCACCGGCGGCACCGCGGCCCTCGTCTACCTCGCCGCATGGATGCTGATGCCGGCCGGACACTGACACAGGCGGCAGCAGCCGAAAGCACTGTGGCCGTGGAACGAATCCACGGCCACAGCCGACACGAGATCTACCGACGCGCACACGGGAAGGGGCGGGTCACCGACAAGAAAGAGCCCGGGACACCAGATGGTGTCCCGGGCTCTTTGAGCACTTCGTGCCCGTGAGTGGCGGGCGAGTCCGAGGACTCCTCAACCACTCACGGGAGGCGTAACCGCCTTTAGAAGTCCATACCGCCCATGCCGCCGGTCGGGTCGCCCACGGGCGCTCCGGCCTTCTCCGGCTTGTCGGCGACGACGGCCTCGGTCGTCAGGAACAGAGCCGCGATGGACGCTGCGTTCTGCAGCGCGGAGCGGGTGACCTTGACCGGGTCGTTGATGCCGGCTTCGAGCAGGTCGCCGTACTCGTTGGTCGAGGCGTTGAGGCCGTGACCTGCGGGCAGGTTGCGAACCTTCTCGGCAACGACGCCGGGCTCGAGGCCCGCGTTGAAGGCGATCTGCTTCAGCGGTGCTTCGAGGGCGACGCGAACGATGTTCGCACCGGTGGCCTCGTCACCTTCGAGCTTCAGGTCGTCGAGCGCGGGAGCCGACTGCAGCAGAGCCACGCCACCACCGGCGACGATGCCCTCTTCGACGGCAGCCTTGGCGTTACGCACGGCATCTTCGATGCGGTGCTTGCGCTCCTTGAGCTCCACCTCGGTGGCAGCGCCGGCCTTGATGACTGCAACGCCACCGGCCAGCTTGGCCAGGCGCTCCTGCAGCTTCTCGCGGTCGTAGTCGGAGTCGCTGTTCTCGATCTCGGCGCGGATCTGCGACACGCGACCGGCGATGGCCTCGGGGTCTCCCGCGCCTTCGACGATGGTGGTCTCGTCCTTGGTGATGACGACCTTGCGTGCCTGGCCGAGCAGCTCGAGTCCAGCGGTCTCCAGGGAGAGGCCGACCTCTTCGCTGATGACCTCGCCACCGGTGAGGATGGCGATGTCGGCGAGCTGAGCCTTGCGACGGTCACCGAAGCCGGGAGCCTTGACGGCCACGGACTTGAAGGTGCCACGGATCTTGTTGACCACCAGGGTGGACAGGGCTTCGCCCTCGACGTCCTCGGCGATGATGACCAACGGCTTGCCGGACTGGATGACCTTCTCCAGCAGCGGCAGCAGGTCCTTGACCGTGGAGATCTTGGAGCTCACGAGCAGGATGTACGCGTCCTCGAGGACGGCTTCCTGACGCTCCGGGTCGGTGGCGAAGTACGCCGAGATGTAGCCCTTGTCGAAGCGCATACCCTCGGTGAGCTCGAGCTGCAGGCCGAAGGTGTTGGACTCCTCGACCGTGATGACGCCTTCCTTGCCGACCTTGTCCATGGCCTCGGCGATGAGCTCGCCGATGGACGGGTCGCCTGCGGAGATACCAGCGGTAGCAGCGATCTGCTCCTTGGTGTCGATCTCCTTGGCGGTCTCGAGCAGACGCACGGTGACGGCCTCGACGGCCTTCTCGATGCCGCGCTTCAGACCCAGCGGGTTGGCGCCGGCAGCGACATTGCGGAGACCCTCACGGACGAGAGCCTGGGCGAGAACGGTAGCGGTGGTGGTTCCGTCGCCGGCGACGTCGTCAGTCTTCTTGGCGACCTCCTTGACCAGCTCGGCACCGATCTTCTCGTAGGGGTCCTCGAGCTCGATCTCCTTGGCGATGGAAACACCATCGTTGGTGATCGTGGGGGCGCCCCACTTCTTCTCGAGCACGACGTTGCGACCCTTGGGGCCCAACGTCACCTTGACTGCGTCGGCGAGGGCGTTGAGTCCCCGCTCGAGGCCGCGACGGGCCTCTTCGTCGAACGCGATGATCTTGGCCATTGCGAAGTGATCCTCCGGATTGGGGGTGACACACAAGGCGACCGCTAGTCGGGTCGCCTCATTTACGCCTTCGGCCGAGTTCGGTGCCCGCGACGGACGACCAGGGGTGTCTTTGGTTCCCGGTCTCACCGTCCCGACCTGGCACTCACGCGTCGTGAGTGCCAAGTGCATTTTTAGCACTCGGACAGGGTGAGTGCAAGGTCGGGACGGAACCGGTGAGCCCGCGCGATCAGCGCATCGCGCAGACCTGGCCGGTGTTCACGTTGAACGCGAGGGACAGGGCACCGACGCAGTCGACGCCGTTCGCGTCGGCAGTCGCGCCCGAACCCCAGCCGGCGATCGCGACGGTGGTGGTGCCGTCGGCCGCACCGGAGCGAGCGATGCCGCCGCCGAGCGCGAGCGCGTAGGCCTGACCCGAGCCGGTCGACGCACCGAGCGACGTTCCGTATCCATTGGCGTACGTGGTGGCGCCGCTGCGTCCGTTGGCGACACTCACCGCGGTGCCGCTGTCCGCGGCCATCGCGTGGGCGACGCCGGCCTCGGACGCCTTGGCGCCGCAACTCGCGGTGTCCGACACCTGGACGTCGTTGGCCGACGGCGGGGAGACACAGTTGACGGGGGCGGCACCGGCGACGCCTGCACCAGCCACCGAGATTCCCGCCGCGACGCCCAGACCCACGGCCATCGCCGCTCCCACACGTGCCAGCCGTCGGCCGAACAGAGACGAGATACGAGTACGAGATGCCGAGGCGGTCGAGGTGACGGGCGTGGAGACAGCGAGCATGGAAGCTCCTTCTGGGAACGACGAATTGGAGGATTCGCCGCGAGAGTACCCGCTCACGGCCGGTTAGTCCCGGACCGCGGTCAGGCGAGTTCGTCGAGGAGCTTCGGCAGCTGCGCGACCGAGTCGACGACGTGGTCCGGTCGCTGCGGGGCGAGGTCCAGAATCGACTGGCGGAACTTGCCCGTCCGCACCAGCACGCCGGTCAGTCCCACCCGCTGTGCGGCCAGGACGTCATTCGTCAGGTCGTCACCGACCATGACCGTCACGTCCGGTTCCGTGCCCATCAGATCGGTGGCGGTGAGGAACGCCGCGAGCGACGGCTTGCCCACCGAGACGACGTTGGTCCCCGCGACCTCCTCCATACCGGGGAGGTAGGTGCCCGTGTCGATGCGCAGCCCGTCATGGGTGGCCCATGTGGTGCCCCGGTGCATCGCGACGACGGGGACGCCGTCGAGCATCAGCTCGACCACGCGGCTCAGAGCGTCGTGGGTGAATTCCGGCCCGGCGCCACCGAGGATCACCACCTCGGGGTCCTCGTCGTCCAGTTCGATCCCGGACAGATCGGCCGTGATGTCGCCGCTGTTGAGGACCCAGGCCCGCGACCCGGGGTAGGTCGACCGGACGTATTCGGCGGTGAGCCGGGCCGCCGTGACGATCTCGCCGGAGTCGGCCTCGATGCCCGCCGACCGCAGGGCGTCGGCGATCTCGTCGCACGTCCGGGACGTCGTGTTGGTGAGGTAGGCGCACGCGAGTCCGCGCTCGCGCACCTCCCGCACCGCGGCGACGGCACCGTCGATCGGATGCCACGAAGTAACCAGCACCCCGTCGATATCGAGCAGGACACCCTCGACCCCAGCCATGACAGGAGCCTATCCGCGCGGCTCGGACGGTGTCACTGCCGAGCACGGCTCGGACGGTGTCACTGCCGAGCCCGGCAGACGAGGACGGGGCAGGGTGCGTGGTGCACCAGATTCTGGCTGACGGATCCGAGCAGGGCACCCATCACTTTGCCCCGGCCGTGGCTTCCGACCACCAGCAGCTGCGCCGTCGTCGCGTGCCGCAGAAGGACGTCGGCGGACACCCCCTGTGTCGTCACCTCGTTCACCGGCACGTCCGGGTACTCGTCCCGGATGCCGGCGAGGCATTCGGACACGACGGCCTTCTCCCCTTCCTCGTAGGCGGTCCAGTCCACGTACTTCGACGCATGGGCGAGGCCGTGCTGCTTCTCGCCGCTCCACGCGTGCACCACGTCCAGACCGACGCCGAACGCGGACGCGAGCGCGAACGCCTCCTCGACGGCCTTCTCGCTGACCTGGCTGCCGTCGACGCCGACGACGATCGGGCGGGTGTCCGGTGAGGATGCCGTCGTGGACGCTCCCCGGACGACCGCGACCGGGCTGTGCGCGTGGTTGACCGTCCGGAGCACCGTGGACCCGAGGAGGTAGTCGGTGACCGCGCCGGCACCCTGCGCGCCGAGCGCCACCATCCGCGCCGCCCTCGACAACTCGATCAGGTGGGACGCCGCCGTCCCGGATCGGACGTCGCGCTCGACGGCGAGTCCGGGGTGGTCCTGCAGGACGGCGGCGGTGGTGGCGTCGAGCATCGAGTTGCCGTCCTCGCGCAGTTCCTGGATGAACTGGGCGTCGATCATCATCGCGGTGCCGTTGTAGAACGTGGCCTCGTCCGGGTAGGTGTGGGCGAGCAGGAGTGGGGCGTCGAGCCGGACCGCCGCGCCCGCGGCCCAGCGCGCCGCGTCGAGCGCGGCGCGTGAACCATCGATACCGACGACCACGGGCGCCCCTGCATGTTCGCTCATATCTCTCTCCCTCTACGGCTCGAGAACTGCTGCACCGCTGAACTTTCCGCCGGCCAGGTCGCGCAGGGCCCGGTCGGCACGGTCGAGTGGGTACGGGTGGATGTCGATACTCAGCCGGTGTTCCGCTGCGATGCGCAGGAATTCGACGGAATCCGAACGGGTATTGGCGGTGACGCTGCGGATCTGCCGTTCCCGGAACAGATGCCTCTGGTACTCGAGCGCGGGAATGTCGGTGAGGTGGATCCCCGCGACGGCGAGGGTGCCGCCGTCGGCGAGCGCCTCCATCGCGACGGGCACCAGATCGCCGACCGGCGCGAACAGAATCGCGGAGTCGAGGGGTTCGGGCGGCACGTCGCGCACACCCTGCACGGACGTCGCCCCGAGTCGCTGCGCCAGCGCACGGGCCTCCGCCCCACGCGTCATGACGTGCACGCGGGCGCCGCGGATCGACGCGACCTGGGCGGTGAGGTGCGCGCTGCCGCCGAACCCGTAGAGGCCCAGTGCGCCGCCGTCGGGGACCGCGGCACGTTCGAGTGCCCGGTAGCCGATGATCCCGGCGCACAGCAGGGGTGCGAGTTCGGTGTCCGAGTAGCCCTCCGGCAGGTGCAGCGCGTAGTCGGCCGGGACCGTCGCGAATTCGGCGTATCCGCCGTCCGCATCCCAACCCGTGTACTGCGACTGCCTGCACAGGTTCTCCGCGCCGCGCAGGCAGGCCGCGCAACGTCCGCAGGTGTGACGCAGCCAGGCGATTCCCACCCGGTCGCCGACAGCGAAGGAACCCGACACCGAATCACCCAGTGCGGCAACCTCCCCCACCACCTCGTGGCCGGGAATCACCCGGGGCCGGTGCACGGGCAGATCCCCTTCGGTCACGTGCAGGTCGGTGCGGCACACTCCGCACGCCAGCACCTTCACGAGAAGTTCGCCCGGTCCCGGCCCGGGAACGGTCTCGCGTCCGAGTTCCAGCGGGTGGCCCGCGACGGGGCCCGGCGCGACCACGCGCCACGCGGCCATCGTTCCGGTTCCGCCCTGCGCCGCCGCCATACCCCCCACAATGCCCGTGTGGGGTGGCCACCGCCAGGACCCGGAGGCCCGTGTCTCGAGGACACGGTGTCGCGGCGAAGACCGGGCCGGACCGTTCCCGGCAACTAGGCTCCCAGACATGGACCTGCGCGGTGAAGACCTGTTCACGGTGGCGGGGTCGCTGGCCGAGCTGATCGGTGCGCCGATCACGATCGAGGACGAGAACTCGACGGTTCTGGCCTATTCGAGCGGCGAGCAGGCCGTGGACCAAGCCCGCATCGAGACCATTCTGGGACGGCAGGTGCCCGGGAAGTACCGGCAACTCCTCGCGGACGCCGGTGTCTTCGAGCGCCTGCACCGCGACACCGACGTCTTCTACGTGGACATGCGGATGCCGAACATGACTCCCCGAGCGGTGATCGCGGTGCGGGACGCGGGACGGTCGGTCGGGTCCATTTGGGCGGCGATGACGTCCGCCCCCACTCCGGAACAGGAATCGATCCTGCGGTCCGCGGTGCCGGTTGTCGCCGAACACATCGCGGCGGAGCGCGAACGCGTGGACGTGACGCGCCGGATGCAGGTGGATCGGGTGGGTGCGCTGATCAACGGCGGCGAGCCCGCCTTCCGCGCCGCCGACGATCTCCGGCTGGAGGGAAGGCTGACCGTCGCGGCGGCCGCCCCGGTCGCGATCGGGCGCTCGCTGCCATCCGGTTTGCTCGCTTCCCTCGGCCTGTACCTCGACACGTTGGCGGTCGATTCGGTCGCCGCCCAGCTCGACGACGTCATCTATGTGGTCATCGCCGCGTCGGAGAAGGACGTCCGGCGCCTCGCCGAGAATTTCCTCGGTCGCGCCCGCAGCGGGGCGGCGTTCGTGGTCGCCGTCGGACGCGAAGTGACCACGGCCAGCCAGGCTCACCTGTCGCGAGGGGACGCCGACCGGGTTCTCACCGTCCTGCAGCACGCCCGGTCCGGCGGTGTCGTCGGGACGATGCGGGACAGTCTCGCGTCCGTGCTGGCGTTGCGTGTGGCAGACATCTTCGACGGCCTCGGCGAGCTCACCCCACTCGCCGCGCTCACCCGGCACGACGAGCAGCACGGGACCGATCTCGTGGCTACGGCCCGCGCCTTCCTCGCCTACGGCGGCGACGTCGCCGATGCGGCCGCCGCGCTGCACGTGCACCCCAACACGCTGAGGAACCGGCTGCGACGCTGCGTCGATTCGTGCGACGTGGACCTGTCCGACGCGGACACCCGGCTCATCCTGATGTTGCATCTGAAGCTGACGGGGCTGCGGGGCATGTGACCCCTGGCCGATTGCACAGGGGGCACTGTCGGGGACTGGCCGAACGGCTACTCCCCCGGCGCCGTCGCCGACCCATGATGGAGTCATGAGCACAGTGCAGCGCCCTGACCATGTCGCGATCGTCGGAGCAGGCGTCGTCGGATTGTCCACGGCGTGGTTCCTCCAGGAGCGCGGCGTGCGCGTCACGGTCGTCGATCGTGAGAGTGTCGCGTCGGACGCGTCCTGGGGCAACGCGGGTTGGCTCGCACCGGCATTGACGCTGCCGCTGCCCGAGCCCGCCGTGTTGAAGTACGGGCTGCGCGCGATGCTGAATCCGTCGTCGCCGGTCTACGTTCCCTTCACGACCGATCTGCGCCTGGTGCGTTTCCTCGTCGGCTTCGCCCGGCACTGCACGCCCTCCCGGTGGGAGGACGCGATGAAGGTGTACGCCGAGGTCAACCGGATCTCCCTGGGCGCCTACGACGAACTCGCGGACGGCGGCGTGCGGGAGCACACGCATCTCGCCGACCCGTTCCTCACCGCGTTCAAGTCGGACGAGGACCGCGAAGCGCTCGTCGACGAGTTCCGTCACGTCGAGGCCGCGGGCGGCGAGGTCGAGTACGACCGCGTCGACAGGGACGAGATCCACTCTCTCGAGCCGAGTCTCGGCAATGGCGTGCACTCCGGTCTGAGGCTGCGCAACCAGCGCTTCATCGACCCGCCGCGCTTCGTGCACTCACTCGCCGACGCCGTCCGGGCCCGTGGCGGCGACATCAGGTCCGGTTTCGACGTGGCCGCTGTGCAGGATCGGGGACAGTCCGGGGCCAGCCTGGTCTCGGTCACCGGCGACGCTGTCGCCGCCGATGCCGTCGTCATCGCCAGCGGCGCACGCCTCAATGCTCTCGCCCGCCCGTTCGGTGTCCGCGCCCTGGTGCAGGCCGGCCGCGGCTACAGCTTCAGCGTCCAGCCCGAGCAGATGCCGAAGAACCCGATCTACTTCCCCACGCAGCGAGTGGCGTGCACCCCGCTGCACGACCGTTTCCGTGTCGCCGGGATGATGGAATTCCGCAGTCCCGACGCGCCTCTCGACCCGCGTCGGGTCCGGGCGATCATCGAGGCCGCGACTCCCATGTTCACCGGCATCGACTGGGAATCGCGTCAGGAGGAGTGGGTCGGATCCCGGCCCTGCACCACCGACGGACTTCCGCTCGTCGGCGCCACCCGCTCCCCCCGCGTGCACGTGGCGGGCGGTCACGGAATGTGGGGCATCGCCCTGGGCCCGCTCACCGGGCGCATGATGGCCGACTCCATGACCGGCGGCGAGGTTCCCGGCGTCATGCGGCATTTCGACCCGCTGCGCTGAGCGCGGCTCACGAACGGGCTGCCCAGAATCTGCGCAGTTCGACGACCAGCTCGCGCGCACGTTCGTCGGGGAAGAACAACTTGCCACCCCGGATCTCCACGACTTCCCGTGCTCCCGGGATGAGGTCGCGCAGCCAGTAGGCCCACTTCGTCCGGAAGAACATGTCTCCGGTGCCCCACACGACGAGTGTGGGGACCTCGAGTGCCGCGAGGTCCGGCTCGACCGCGAGTAGGTCGCGTGGATGGAGGGACCCGATCCAGCGCTGGAAGAGCAACGCTCGGTCGTGGGTGCCGAGCAGCGGCTGGACGTACGACGCCACGACTTCCTCCGGCAGTGATCGCACGTTCTGATACCCACTGCCGTACAACAACTTACGAGCCCTCGACACATTCCTCGCCAGCGGTCGCGCAATCCGGGCGAGCAGTCCCGCCCGGGCGAGCAGCACGGCGGGAAGGAATGCCTTCGGCGGCACGTTGTCATGGGTCTCGCAGTTCGTCAACGTCAGCGACGACAACCTGTCGGGGTGCCGGGCCGCGAAGATCTGCGCGACCGCTCCGCCGGTGTCGTTGGCAACCACGTCGACCTCGAGCAGCCCGAGGGCGTCGCACGTGGCCGCGACGACGTCGGCGAGCGCGCCCAGCGTGAAGTCCTGATCGGGCGCGGCGGGGGTATGACCGTGCAGCGGAAGGTCGAGGGCGACGCACCGTCTTTCGCCCTCGAGCTGACGGATCACGTTGCGCCAGAGGTAGCCGGAGGTCCCGACGCCGTGGATGAAGAACGCCACACGGCCGGTGCCGGAATCGAGGTAGCTGACCGGACCACGGTCCGTGTCGACGGTCTTCCTGCGTGTGTCGAACTCCGCGAGAGTCATGAGGACCATCTCCTGCATTCCACGGTAGTTCGCAAGCCTCGAGACATCAACGCGGCCGTCGAGCGCCCCGGTCAGTCCAGCTTTCCCACCACCGACTCCGCGCTCGCGACCAGCGCGCCGGACGAGGCGAGGATGACCGCGGCCTCGATCTCCGGCGCGAGGTGACGATCGGCCCCCGGTCCGGCGACGTGCTCGCGGATCGTGTCCCGCACCGCACCCGTCGCCGGCGACGGCGCCAGCGGGGCACGCAGGTCGAGCGCACGAGCGGCCGTCAACGCCTCGATCGCGAGCACCCGGGTCAGTCCGTCGATCGCCCGGCGCAGCTTCCGGGCCGCCGACCAACCCATCGACACGTGATCCTCCTGCATCGCCGACGACGGAATCGAGTCCACACTCGCCGGCGCCGCCAGCCGCTTCAGCTCCGAGACGATCGCCGCCTGGGTGTACTGGGCGATCATGTGGCCGCTGTCCACCCCGGGATCGTCGGCCAAAAACGGGGGCAGCCCGTGATTGCGGGCCACGTCGAGGAAGCGGTCGGTGCGGCGCTCACTCATGCTCGCCACATCCGCGACGACGATCGCCAGGAAGTCCAGCACGTACCCGACCGGCGCCCCGTGGAAATTGCCGTTCGACTCCACCCGCCCGTCCAACGTGACCACCGGATTGTCGATTGCGCTCGCCAGTTCCCAGGACGCCACCCGCTCGGCGTGCGCGAGCGTGTCCCGCGCCGCCCCGGCGACCTGCGGGGCGCACCGCAACGAATAGGCGTCCTGCACCACGGTGCAGCTGGGATTGGCGTGACTCTTGACGATCTCCGAGCCGGCGAGCAACCGAACCATGTTCGCAGCAGCGCGGGCCTGACCGGGGTGCGGCCGCAGCGCCTGCAGGTCCGGGGCGAACACCCGGTCGGTGCCCAGCAGCGCCTCCACGCTCATCGCCGCGGTGACGTCGGCCAGTCGGAGGAGCCCGTGGAGGTCCGCGCACGCCAGCAGCAGCATGCCGAGCATGCCGTCCGTGCCGTTGATCAAGGCCAGCCCCTCCTTCTCCTCGAGGATCACCGGTGCGATACCGGCGGCGGACATCGCCTCTCGCGCCTGCATCTGCGCCCCGTCCGCATCCCGCACCGTGCCCTCACCGATCACCGCGAGCGCGACATGGGCCAGCGGCGCCAGATCACCCGAGCACCCGAGGCTCCCGTATTCGTGGACTACCGGCGTGATGCCGGCCGACAGGAGCGACGCGTAAACCTGCGCGACTTCCGGCCGCGCGCCGGTCCTGCCGGTGGCCAGGGTCGACAACCGCAGCAGCATCAGCGCACGCACGACCTCGCGTTCCACCTCGGGGCCGTTTCCGGCGGCATGCGAGCGCACCAGACTGCGCTGCAGCTGCGTCCGGAGCGCAGAGGGGATGTGCCGGGTGGCGAGGGCCCCGAAACCCGTCGAGATCCCGTACACGGGCTTCGGGTCCTCGGCCAGCGCCTCGATGCGCTTCCGGGTTTCCGCCATGGCCGACATCGCGTCCCGCGAGATCCGCACCGGCGCGCCGAGACGCGCCACCCGGATCACTTCTTCGGCGGAGACCGCTCCGGTTCCGACCACGACAGACTCTTCGGCTCCCACAACCCCCAGTCTCCCCCGGGGCCGGGCGGAGAGTGACGGGATTGCGGGAGCGACGACGGCGTCTACAACCGGCCGCGGAGAGCTTCCTCGATTTCGCGTGGCGTCATCAGACGTTCGAGTTTTTCACTCGGCCACGAGGACGGACGTCCTTGCAATCGGGCTGATTCGAGTAGAGGGAGAGGGCTGCGGTCCCACCGCAGGATCGAATGAACATTCACTACCGATCACTTCCGAACACCGACTCGACAACTTTCCATTTGCGCCATTGCACCGGCGACATTTCGTCGCGCTCTTGACTCATCGCCCATCGTGCCCCTTTGGTTACACGGTTTCGATGAGGCGCGCGGAAGTGCTGGAAAACTGCGGTCGGGACGAGAATTCAGTGACCTACCGCACACCTCTCCGGCACGAGCGCCTACCATGACGTCAAAGTAATTGTTACCTTACGTACCACCTTCCCTGACTGGAGACAGCCGATGGCAAACACCCTCGAAGCAAGCATCGACATCGACGCGACCCCGCAAGACGTGTGGGCCGTCGTGTCGGATCTGAATCGGATGGGCGAATGGAGCCCCCAGTGCCGCACGATGCGCGTCCTCGGCGGCGTCGTCGAAGAGGGCACCAAAACCGTCAACATCAACCGCAAGGGCTTCCTCGTGTGGCCGACCACGTCGAAGGTCGTGAAGTTCCAGCCGAACAAGACCATCGCGTTCCGGATCCTCGAGAACCGCACCATCTGGTCGTACGAACTCGAGCCGACGGCAGGCGGAACCAAGGTCACCGAGCGCCGTGAAGCCCCGACCGGGACGTCGAAGGTGTCACAGTTCCTGGTCAAGACCGTTCTCGGCGGCAACGAGGACTTCGAGGTCGACCTCGTGAACGGCATGAACACCACTCTCGCCCGCATCAAGTCGGCCGCCGAACGCACGTAGTCCGGTTGACCCTCGACCTGGTCGAGGCCCCAGCGTGGTCCGCATGGACACACCGGACGCCGTCATGGCGAGGATCGCGCAGGGACAGGAACTGGCAGTAGCGGGTGACCGGGAGGGCGCCCGACGCATCTTCGAGGAGGTGTGGGACGCCCTCGCCGGTCCCGGCGACGACACACCGGACCCGCTGCACGTCGCCACGCTGGCCCACTACATGGCGGACGTCCAGACCGACCCCGCCGAGGAACTGCGCTGGGATCTGCGAGCCCTCACCGCCGCCGACTCGCTGACCGACGACCGAGCCCGGCAGCATCACTCCTCGCTCCGGGTCGCGGGGTTCTACCCGTCGCTGCACCTCAACGTCGCGGCCGCTCATCACGCGCTCGGCCAGTCGTCCGAGGCACGCGACCATCTCGATCGGGCCACGCAGAGCTGCGAACACCTCACCGACAACGGATATGGCCGGATGATCCGCGGGGCCGTCGAGCGGCTCCGCGCAGAACTCGACGCCGAGGCTGTCGGACCGCAAGGGCAGAGTGAGCACCGTGCTCAGCATCGGTGAACTCGCCCGGGCGTCCGGTCTGTCGGTCAGCGCGCTGCGGTTCTACGACAAGGCGGGTGTGCTCACCCCACACGTGGTCGACCCGCGCACGGGTTACCGCTGGTATGCCGACCGGCACGTGGGCGCAGCGGTCCTCGTCGCCGCGATGCGCCGGGTGGGTGTGCCGGTGAAGGACATGGCGGCCGTGCTGAGCGGGACGGATGCCCACGGGCTCCTCGACCGACATCTCGGCCGGCTCGAGAAGGGGCTCGACGACGCCCGGCGCGAACTGGCAAGGATTCACCGCCTGCTCGACGCGCGAGCGGCGCGGGAGTGCACAGTCGTCCTCCGCACCACCGACCTCCTCACCGCGTTCGGCTCGGTGCGGTTCGCCGCCGACCCGGACTCGGCGTTCCCGGTGTTGCGCGGCTGCCTCCTGGAAACGGACCACAACGTGCTGCGGCTCGTCACCACCGACCGCTACCGGCTGGCGGTGGGAACGGTGCCCCTCCTCGAACCGCCGGACGCACCGATCTCCGCCGTCGTCCCGTGCACGTTCCTGGACGACGCGGCCGGGCTGCTGGGTCGCCACGACACGGTGACCGTCGTCCTCGGCGCCGACAGCATCACCCTCCGCTGCGGCGCCGAACAGCTCGGCACCCGCCTCGTCGACGGTGCGTTTCCCGACCATCGCAGTCTGTCGCCCCTCGACCGCGGAATCGAACACACCTTCTCCTCGGCGGACCTGCGTGCACTCCTCGCCGACGCCGGCGACCGAGTGGATCTCGGCGTTCTCGAGTCGGGCGAGATCGTCGTCAGCAGGCAGGGGACGGAGCAGCCCGTGCGCTTCCAGGTGCAGGTGAACACCGGTTTTCTCCTCGAAGCCGTCGACGCGCTGCCGGGTGAGCAGTTGACGTTCCAGGTGGGTGGACCCATCACCCCGCTCGCCATCCGGCCACGATCCGTTCACACATCGGACCCCGCGAGTGCGTACTCTCTCCTGATGCCGTTGCAGCCGGTAGTGCTCACGTAATCTGTGGGTGCGGCGCGATGGCGCGCAGGCAGCACGTCCGTCCGACACAGTTAGAGGAGCCCGTGGCACGCAAGCCCACACCCCCCGGAACCCCGCAATCCACGAGCGTCGGGCACATCGTCGACCTCGTCCGCGGAGCAGTTCCGCCCCTGCACCCGGCCGGGCTGCCCTTCGTCCTCGCGCCACTCGGTGTGGCCGTCCTCGGCCGCAAGCGCAAGTGGGTCCGGCGTGGAGCGCTGACCTCCGCCGCAGCGTGCGCCGCGTTCTTCCGGCATCCGCACCGTGTTCCGCCGAACCGTGTCGGCGTCGTGGTCGCACCCGCCGACGGCGAGGTCGCGCTCGTCGACTCCGCGGTCCCGCCGTCCGAACTCGACATGGGCACCGAGCCGCTCCCCCGGGTCAGCATCTTCCTGTCCGTGCTCGACGTGCACGTCCAGCGCAGTCCTGTCGGCGGTGAGGTCACGAAGGTCGTCCACCGGCCGGGTCAGTTCCTCTCCGCCGACCTCGCCGACGCCAGCGAGGTCAACGAACGCAACAGCATGCTGCTGCACACCCCGGAGGGCCACGACGTCGCCGTCGTGCAGATCGCCGGTCTGCTCGCTCGCCGGATCGTCTGCGACGCCAAGGTCGGCGACACCCTCCCGATCGGTGACACGTACGGCCTGATCCGGTTCGGCTCCCGCGTCGACACGTACTTCCCGGCGGGCACCACGTTGCTCGCCGAGCGAGGACAGCGGACGATCGGTGCCGAGACCGTCATCGCTCAACTGCCGTGATCGCCAACGCGAAGCAGCAGCGGAGGGGTCGACCCCAGCAGGCGGTCCGGCTCCTGCCGAGCGTGGTCACGATCCTCGCGCTGTGTGCGGGGCTGTCCGCCGTCAAGTTCGCGCTCGACGGCGACCTGGGAACGGCGTTGGCCATGATCGGTGCGGCCGCGGTCCTCGACTCGCTCGACGGCCGGATCGCGCGCATGCTCGACGCCACCAGCAAGATGGGTGCCGAACTGGATTCGCTCGCCGATTCCATCTCGTTCGGCGTCGCCCCGGCCCTGGTCCTCTACGTCACGCTGCTGGACGGCCAGAGTTTCGGCTGGATCATCGCCCTGATCTACGCGGTGAGCATCGTGCTGCGGCTGGCCCGGTTCAACACGCTCCTCGACGAGGACGACATGCCGGGTTACGCCAACGAGTACTTCACGGGTGTCCCGGCGCCCGCGGGTGCCCTGGTCGCGCTGACCCCGCTGGCTGCCGCGGCGCAGTGGGGCGACGGCTGGTGGTCGTCGTATCCCGTCGTCGTGGCGTGGACCGTGATCTCCGCGGCGCTGATCGTCAGCCGGATCCCCACGCTCGCACTGAAGACGGTGTCGGTGCCCCCGCACATGGCGGCCGGTCTGCTCGTCCTCGTGGCGCTCGCAGCGGCGGCTCTGGTCACCTACCCGTACATCCTGCTGATCGCGCTCGTCGCGGTGTACCTCGGGCACATTCCGTTCGCGGTCCACTCCAAGCGGTGGGTAGCCGCGCGACCCGAGACGTGGGACATCAAGCCGTCCGAGCGGCGGGCCATCCGGCGTCAGCCCGACGCCCGTGGCAGGCGATCCGCCGCACGGCTCGGACTGCGCCGTCCCCGGGCCCGATAGTTCGCTCCCGCACGTAGGCTCGACGGCGTGACCTCACCGGAACTTGCGCTCACAGTCCGACTGAACACCTCGGCCGCCGACACCCGGCGCGGCGTGGTCCGGCTGCATCCGGAAGCCCTGGCCGCGCTCGGCCTCCGCGAGTGGGACGCGATCGCCCTCGTCGGCGCGCGCCGCACCGCCGCGGTGGCAGGTCGCGCGCCGACCGGAACCCCCACCGGGACTGCACTCCTCGACGACGTGACGCTGTCCAACGCCGGGCTGACCGAGAACAGCACGGTTGTCGTGACACCGGTGACGGTGTACGGCGGGAAGACCGTGACGGTCAGCGGGTCGAATCTGGCCGTCAACTCCGTCTCCGACGTCACCCTGCGTCACGCCCTGCTCGGCAAGGTCCTCACGGTCGGCGACACGGTGTCGCTGCTCCCCCGCGATCTGGGCCCCGGCACCAGCACCGCCCCCGCGACGCAGGCACTGTCCCGGACGTTCGGTGTCGCCTGGACGTCCGAGTTGCTCACCGTCACCGGGGTCGACCCGGCCGGTGGTCCGGTGAGCGTGCAGCCCAACACCGCGGTCGGGTGGGGCGAGGGTGTGCGCGCAACGGTGTCCACGGCCCCGACCCGGCTGCCCGCGCCGCCCGTCCGGCCCGCCGAGGAGGTTCCCCCGGTTCCAGTCGAGGACCTGGTGGGTGCCCACACCCAGGCAGCCAAACTCACCGAGTGGCTCGGACTGGCACTCGACGAACCCGAACTGCTCCGCAAGCTCGGGGCCTCACCCCATCTGGGCGTCCTGGTGACCGGGCCCGCCGGTGTCGGGAAGGCGACGCTCGCCCGCGCGGTGCTCGCCTCCCGGCGACTCGTCGAACTCGACGGGCCGAGTGCCGGCGCGCTGGAAGCCGACTCACGGTTGCAGCGGGTCACCGCGGCGGTCGACGCGATCCGCAGCGGCGGCGTCCTGCTGATCACCGACATCGATGCCCTGCTGCCCGCCACCCCGGAGCCGGTGTCCGCGCTGATCGTCGAACAACTCCGCCGCGCAGTCGACACCGTCGGGGTCGCGTTCGTCGCGACGTCGGCGCACCCCGAGTCGGTCGACACCAGGTTGCGCGGGCAGGACCTGTGCGACCGCGAACTCACCCTGACCCTGCCCGACGGCTCCACCCGCCGGGCGCTGCTGGAACTGCTTCTGCGGAAGGTCCCCACCGACGGCATCGCCCTCGACGCGATCGCGGCCCGCACACCGGGGTTCGTCGTCGCCGACCTCGCCGCGCTGTGCCGGGAAGCGGCCCTGCGGGCCGCCTCACGCGCCACCAGGAAACCCGTCGACCCCGCACTCACACAAGACGACCTGCTCGGCGCGCTCGACGTCATCCGCCCGCTGTCGCGGTCGGGCAGCGAGGAACTCGCGATCGGCACCCTCACCCTCGACGACGTCGGGGACATGGTGGAGACCAAGCAGGCGCTGACCGAGGCGGTCCTGTGGCCGTTGCAGCATCCGGATTCGTTCGCCCGCCTCGGCGTCGATCCCCCGCGCGGAGTGCTGCTGTACGGTCCGCCCGGTTGCGGCAAGACCTATCTCGTTCGGGCGCTGGCAAGTTCGGGGCATCTGAGTGTGCACGCCGTCAAGGGCGCCGAGCTGATGGACAAGTGGGTGGGCGCGTCCGAGAAGGCCGTCCGCGAACTGTTCCAGCGGGCGCGGGATTCGGCCCCGTCACTGATCTTCCTCGACGAGGTGGACGCCCTCGCGCCGCGGCGCGGCCAGAGCTCCGACTCCGGGGTGTCCGATCGGGTGGTGGCCGCCCTGCTCACCGAACTCGACGGCGTCGAACCGCTGCGCGACGTGGTGGTCGTCGGCGCCACCAACCGTCCCGACCTCATCGACCCGGCGTTGCTGCGCCCCGGCCGCCTGGAGCGGCTGGTTTTCGTGCCGCCGCCGGACGGCGAGGCCCGCCGCGCGATCCTGCGGACATCCGGGAAGTCGGTGCCCCTCGCCGACGACGTCGACCTCGACGCCCTTGCCGACGACCTCGACGGCTACTCGGCCGCCGACTGCTCGGCGCTGCTGCGGGAAGCCGCGCTGGCCGCCATGCGCCGGAACATCGACGCCGCCGACGTCACCGCGGCCGACGTGGCCGAGGCACGCGAAAAGGTGCGCCCCTCACTCGATCCCGAGCAAGTGGCGCACCTCGAGTCCTATGCGCTGTCGCGCCCGTGAGTACTTGTTAACCGCCCGCAGTTAACAAGTACTCACGGGTCAGGACCAGCGGCCGAGCAGCGTGGCCGCGTGTGCGGCGAGGGCGGCCTGGAAGAAAGGCCCGAAGCTCACCCGCGCGACGCCGAGCGGCCCGAAGCTCGCCGGATCGTCCTGATCGGGCAGGCCGATGGCGTTGACGGGCAGCGGGAGCTCCGACGTGAGCCGCTTCTGGGTGGCGTCGTCGTGACGGCCCACGGGGTACAGCACGTCGGCGCCGGCCTCGGCGGCGAGCTTCAGCCGAGCGATCGCGCGGTCGACACGGTCGGACTCGTCGCCCACCTGCTTCACGAACAGGTCGGTGCGCGCATTCACGACCACGTGGACGCCGGCAGCGTCGGCCGCTTGCCGCAGCCCTCCGACGAAGTCGGCGTGCTCCTGCGGTTCGCGGAGCCGCCCGCCCTCGCTGTGGACCGTGTCCTCGATGTTCAGGCCCACGGCTCCCGCGCCGATCAGACCTTCGATCAGCCGGGCGGGCTCGAGCCCGTATCCCGATTCGATGTCGACCGACAGCGGCAACTCCACCGCCGCGGTGATCTGCGAGATGCGGTGCAGCAGCTCGTCGAACGTGATCCCCTCGTTGTCGGGCTTGCCGATCGAGTCGGATACCGGGTGGCTCCCGACGGTCAGCGCCTGAAACCCAGCGGACACAGCCAGATTCGCGGACCAGGCATCCCACACGGTGGGCAGGATGACCGGGTTGCCGGGCTGGTGCAGCCCCAGCAGGGTGGTGGCCTTCTCGTTGATCGACGTCATAGGTGGGCTCCTCGCCTCGGTTGTATTCGATCGAAGTCGTTCTCGGGCACGCCTTCGGTGCCAACGCCGGGTTCGCCATTTCCATTCCTTCCCGCTCGAGTACCGTGAGCGAATGGACTTCCGGGAACCTCTGTCGGCCGCGGCTGCTCTCGCGTCCGGCGCACTGGCCGGTTTCGTCCTCACCAATCCCCGCAACCGGGCCTGGACGATCAACGCGTCCGACCGGGAGATCGAGCGGTGGCTCAGCAGCCAGCCGACGGGTGTGGTGGTGGCTCTCGTTCTCGCCGTCGTCGCGGTGGCCGGTCTGCAACGGTCCGGCTCCCGGCGGGTGTCGTGGATCCTGGCGGCGGCGTGCGCGCTCGCCCTGATCGGCGCGCGCTGGGCGGTGCCGAATGCCGGCGGGGTCGACACGCTGATCGCCCTGCATTTCGCGAAGACCGCGACTGCCGGGTTCCTGCTGGGCGCGGCGGTCGCCGCGGTGTGGGGTCGCTGGGTTTCGCATCTGGCGCTGACTCTCGGTGTCGCGAGCGCGTTCCTTCTCGCGAGTGTGCAGCGACTGCCGCGCAGTGACACCGCGTACGTCGAGCCCGCGAGTATGAGCACCTCCGCGATCGGCGAGCCCCCGCAGTGGCTGCTGCTCGGAGTTCTCGTGCTCGCGCTCGCGTCGGCGGTGGTGGCACGGTCGCAGTTCCGGGTGCAGCGTCCGGACCGGAAGACACTGCTGACCGCGCTGGTCGGCGCCGTGGCTCTCGCCCTGCTCAACCGGTTGTTCGGGGCGTGGATCGACGATCAGGAATTCGGCGAGCCCCTGACGGTCTGGCTGATCGTCGCGTTCTCGCTCGCCGTGATTCTGACGGCCACGGTGCTGATCGCACGCCGGTTCCCGGGGATCGACGGACGCTTCCTGCTAGCCGCGACCGGTGTCACCGCTGCGGCCGTGCTCGTCCTCGACGACCTCCGCACTCCGCGGGTGACGACGCCCGCGCCGGCGTTGCTGGCGGTCGGCGTCGTCGCTCTCGCCGCGGGAATCGCGGTGGCGGTCCGGGTCCCGCCGAAGTGGCGGCGCCCGCAGTGGGGACTCTGCCTGGCCGCCGTCGTTCCGCTGCTCGCCGCCGTGTGGCCCGACTTCGGCGACGACGGCGTCGCTCTGCTGATCCGGCTGGCCGTGCTGGGTTGCGGCACGGGTTTCGCGCTCGCCACCGCTTTGCCGGGGTCGGCGCCGGTCGCGGTACTCGGTTTCGCGTTGCCGTTCGCGTCGCTGGTGTTCGTGGCGGCGACCACCGTTCCCCGCAGCCGGGTGGTCTACTCGGGCGCGAGCAGCGAACACCGTCTGCCGTCGTCGCCTGCCTCGACCGCTGCGTCCGACCATCTCGTCGGCTTCGTGATGCTGCTCGTCGTGGCGTTCTGCGTCTACTCGGTGCACGAGCGGCGCAGTACCCCGGAAGGCAGCTAGTCGAGGAGACCGAGCGACTGAAGCCGGCGGAACACGAGCATCGAGCCGGGCGCGACGTCGGGCATGGCCGCGTATTCGTCGACGGTGAAGTACCGGAGTTCGGCGATCTCGCTCGTCGGCCGCGGCTCGGCGCTCAGTTCGGCGAGGAAGCAGGTCATGTGCAGGTCGGTGCCCTCGGGATGTCCGTACGCGGGCGCCTCGAAGACCCCCAGATGTTCGAGCGTCCCATCGACGATTCGGGCGTCGAGTTCCTCCCGGATCTCGCGGTGCAGAGCCTGTTCGGCGTTCTCGCCGGGATCGATCTTTCCGCCTGCCATGTAGAACGCGGTCTTCCCCACCGATCGGGTCTGGAGGAGTTTCCGGTCGCGGATGTGGGCGAGCGCGGCGGTTCGGATCTCGGCGGGCACCGTCACAAGATAGAACAGTCCGGTCGGCCGCCCATAACACACGCGCCCCATTAGTCCGATTTGCCGCGATTGCGAGTCCGAATAACCGACCCAGTAGGATGTACCCCGTAGCCCAGTTCGCTAGCTAAGCGAACGGTCTACACGACTCGGTTCGTTTCGTTCCGACACCCCGCCGCCCGCTGACCCCCGACGGAGTGCCTTTTGCTTGCTGTTCTGCTCGCCCATGCCGTTGCCGCCGTTCTGGCTCCGCTTGTGGTGCGCAAGTTCGGCCGCAACGGTTTCTACCCTCTTTCCCTCGTCCCGCTGGCGTCGCTCGGTTGGGTGATCGCGAACTGGGGCACGGAGCAGACCGTGTCCATCGTGTGGGCTCCGGGCCTGTCGATGGACCTCGACTTCTGGTTCGATCCGCTGGCCGCGATCATGTCGGTGCTGGTGCTGGGCATCGGCACGCTGATCCTGGTCTACTGTGCGCGTTACTTCACCGACGACGAACCTCGTCTCGGCATCTTCGCCGCCGAGATGGTGGCCTTCGCCGGCGCCATGTTCGGCCTCGTCGCCAGCGACAACATGTTGCTGCTGTACATATTCTGGGAACTGACGACGGTCCTGTCGTTCCTGCTGGTCGGGCATTACGCCGAACGCGCGTCGAGTCGCCGGGCGGCAACGCAGGCGCTGCTCGTCACCACCGCGGGTGGTCTGGCCATGCTGGTCGGCATCATCATCCTCGGCCAGGTGAGCGGCACGTACAACCTGTCCGAACTGATCGAGGTCGCACCTCGCGGCTGGCTCGCCGGTGTCGCCGTCGTGCTGGTCCTCATCGGCGCGCTGTCGAAGTCCGCGATCGTGCCGCTGCACTTCTGGCTGCCCGGAGCGATGGCCGCCCCGACCCCGGTCAGCGGCTATCTGCACGCCGCGGCCATGGTGAAGGCCGGCATCTTTCTCGTGGCCAGACTGTCGCCCGGTTTCGCCGACTCGGCGCCCTGGCGGTTCACGATCATCACGCTCGGCCTGCTGACGATGGTCCTCGCCGGGTGGCGGGCGATGCGCGCCTTCGACCTCAAACTGGTGCTCGCGTTCGGCACCGTCAGCCAGCTCGGTTTCATGATGGTGCTGGTCGGCCTCGGCACCCGCGACGCCGCGCTCGCCGGCATGACGATGGTGGTCGCGCACGCGATGTTCAAGGCCGCGCTGTTCATGGTGGTCGGCATCATCGACCACACGACGGGCACCCGCGACATCCGCAAGCTCGCGCACCTCGGTGACCGTGCGCCCGCGCTCGCGGTCGTCGCCGCACTGGCCGCGGCGAGCATGGCCGGGCTTCCCCCGTTCCTCGGGTTCGTCGGCAAGGAAGCCGCATTCGACTCCCTGCTGAGCACGACCGTCCTGGCCGACCCGGCACGGATCGTCACCGTCGGCGTCGTGGTGTTCGGTTCGATCCTGACACTCGCCTACAGCGTGCGCTTCATGTGGGGAGCCTTCGGTCGCAAGCGGCTCGCGCGGCCGAGCCCGGCCGTGCAGGGCATGCACGCACCCGGACCGTTGTTCCTCGGCGCGCCCGCCGTTCTCTCGGTACTGAGCCTGGCGGCGGGACTCGCGGCGCCGCAGCTCGAGAAGCTGCTGACGCCGTACTCGCAGACCCTGCCCGCCGAGGGCGTCTCCGACTACCACCTCGCCCTGTGGCACGGCATGAACACCGCCCTGCTGCTCACCCTGCTGGTGTTCGCCGTCGGCACCGCGCTCTTCGTGGCGCAGCGCTGGGTCAACCGGTTGCGGTTCGAGCATCCTCCGCTCGGCAACGCCGACCGCATCTACGACGCGACGCTGCGCGGCATGGACGCGCTGTCGATGCGGCTGACCGGCGCCACCCAGCGCGGTTCGCTGCCGCTGACCCAGGCGACCATCCTCGGCACCCTCGTGGTGGTGCCGCTGGTACTGCTCGTCGTCGGCACGAATACGGGCGCCGACGTCCGGTTGTGGGATTCGCCGGTGCAGTTCGTGATCGGGCTGATGATGGTCGCGGCCGCGCTCGCCGCCACGGTGATGCGCAACCGTCTGGCCAGCGTGATCCTCGTCGGTCTCAGCGGTTACGGCTGCGGTGTGCTGTTCGCCCTCCACGGTGCCCCCGACCTCGCACTCACCCAGTTCCTGGTGGAGACGCTGACGCTCGTCATCTTCGTGCTCGTGTTCCGGAAGCTGCCCGCCGAGGTCGACGAGCGCCGGGCCATCGGATTCAAGATTCCGCGGGCACTGCTGGCGGTCGCGGTCGGTGCCACCATCACCACGATCGGCGCGTACGCCATCAATGCGCGGAACTCGGTGCCGATCTACGAGCGACTCCCCGACGCGGCGTACTACCTCGGCAACGGCAAGAACGTCGTCAACGTTCTGCTCGTCGACATCCGTGCCTGGGACACGCTCGGTGAGATCTCGGTGCTGCTGGTGGCGGCCACGGGTGTCGCGAGCCTGGTGTTCCGCAACCGCCGCTTCGGCAGCGCCCCCCGGGTGTCCGACGCTCCCGCGGTCACGGCCGATTCGTCGGCGTCGCATTCCGAGACCACGTGGCTGCTCGGCGGCGACCTCATCGATCCGAAACACCGGTCGCTGGTCCTCGAGGTGACGACCCGGCTGATCTTCCCGACCATCATGGTGTTGTCGGTCTACTTCTTCTTCGCCGGTCACAACGCGCCCGGCGGCGGGTTCGCCGGCGGCCTCACGGCCGGTCTCGCGCTGGTCCTGCGGTACCTCGCCGGTGGACGGTACGAACTCGGCGAAACTGTCCCGATCGACGCGGGCAAGATCCTGGGCCTCGGGCTCACGCTTGCCGCGGGCACCGCGCTGGCGTCGCTGTTCCTCGGCGCCCCGGCGCTATCCTCCGCGGTGTTCGAGGTGACGCTGCCGCTGGTCGGCCACGTCAAGATGGTCACCGCCCTGTTCTTCGACCTGGGTGTGTATCTCATCGTGGTCGGTCTCGTACTCGACGTGCTCCGCAGTCTCGGCGCACGTCTCGACGCACAGATCGAGGTGAACCAGCGGTGAGCGCGAACATCGGATTTCTCGTCATCATCGGCGTCCTGGTGTCGGCCGGCGTCTACCTGCTCATCGAACGCAGCATCACCCGCATGCTGCTGGGACTGCTGCTGTTCGGCAACGGCATCAATCTCCTGATCCTCACGTCCGGCGGAACGGACGGCAATCCGCCCATCGTCGGCCGCGAGTCCATTCACGAGTCGATGGCCGACCCGCTGGCTCAGGCGATGATCCTGACGGCGATCGTCATCACGATGGGCATCGCCGGCTTCGTGCTCGCGCTCGCGTACCGGTCGTTCAAGATCACCACGCAGGACGCCGTCGAGAACGACCCCGAGGACACCAAGGTCCTGCGGCGCCGGTCGCCCGCCGAGGCACCCGACCGCGACCGCTCCGACGACCCGGTCACCGGCGAGCCGAGTTTCAGCGGCGACGCATTCGACAAGGACGGAAACCCCATTCCCCTGGAAGAGCTGAAGAACCTCGAAGACCTCGAATGCTACGAAGACCTGCACGAGGGTGACTTCGACGACGAAGAGGACTCCGACAAGGCCGGGATCGGGGAAAAGTCGTGACCATTTCCCCGCACATGATCACGGCCCTCGCGCCGCTGCCTGTCCTCGTCCCGATGCTCGCCGCCGCGGCCACGCTGGTGCTCGGCCGTCGTCCGCGGGCCCAGCGGATCATCACGCTCGTCGCGTTGATCGGCGTCCTCGTCGTGTCCGGACTGCTGCTGTTCCTGGCCGACCGCGACGGGACGACGGCCATTCAGGTGGGTGGCTGGGATTCGCCGATCGGCATCACGCTGGTGGTCGACCGGCTGTCCGCGATGATGCTGGTGGTCTCGTCGATCGTGTTGCTCGCCGTCATGGCGTACGCCGTGGGTCAGGGTATCCGCGACGGCAGTGAGGACCAGCCCGTCTCGATCTTCCTGCCGACGTATCTGGCGCTGACGGCGGGCATCTCCAACGCGTTCCTGGCGGGCGACCTGTTCAATCTGTACGTCGGCTTCGAGGTGCTCCTCGCCGCCAGCTTCGTGCTGCTGACGCTCGGTGCGAGCGCCGACCGCGTCCGTGCGGGTGTGTCGTACGTGATGGTGTCGATGGTGTCGTCGCTGATCTTCCTGGCGGGTATTGCGTTCGCCTACGCGGCCACCGGAACCCTCAACCTCGCCGACATGGCCACCCGCCTCGACGGCATCCCGTCCGGCACGCGCACCGCCATCTTCGGTGTGCTGCTCGTGGCGTTCGGCATCAAGGCGGCGGTGTTCCCGCTGTCGACGTGGCTGCCCGACTCCTACCCCACCGCGCCCGCCCCGGTCACCGCCGTGTTCGCCGGCCTGCTCACCAAGGTGGGTGTGTACGCGATCATCCGCGCGCACACGTTGCTCTTCCCGGAGGGCGAACTCGACAACGTGCTGATGGTGTGCGGCCTCCTGACGATGCTCGTCGGCATCCTCGGTGCGATCGCGCAGAGCGACATCAAACGACTACTGTCCTTCACCCTGGTCAGCCACATCGGGTACATGGTGTTCGGTGTCGCGCTGTCCACCCAGTCGGGGCTGTCGGGCGCCATCTACTACGTGGCCCACCACATTCTGGTGCAGACCACACTGTTCCTGGTGGTCGGTCTGATCGAACGCCAGGCCGGGTCGTCGTCGTTGCGACGTCTGGGCGGGCTCGCCGCGGCGAGCCCCGTCCTGGCCATCGTGTTCCTCGTCCCGGCCCTCAACCTCGGCGGCATTCCCCCGTTCTCCGGGTTCATCGGCAAGGTCGCGCTGCTGCAAGCCGGCTCGGCGGATGCGAGCGTGCTGGCGTGGATCCTCGTCGCGGGCGGCACCCTCACCAGCCTCCTCACGCTGTACGTCGTCGCCCGCGTGTGGACCAAGGCGTTCTGGCGGGCCCGCGCCGACGCCCCCGAGGGTGACCTCGCGGACGTCAGCCCGTCGGCGCTGCTCGACGAGTCCGAGGCCGACATCTCGTTCGACGACCGCGCCGACGTGGGCCGTATCCCCGCGATGATGCTCATCCCCACCGTCGCCCTCGTCGCCGTGGGGCTGGCGATGACGGTGTTCGCCGGCCAGATCATCCAGATCAGCGATCGCGCGGCGAGCGATCTGCAGAACCGGTCCATCTACATCGACGCCGTCCTCGGCGGGCACCCCGGCGGCGAAGCGCAGGAGGCACCGCGATGAAACGCGAGAGACTTCTCCAGTTCGGCGCGCTGCTGTGGCTGATGGCGGTGTGGATCCTGTTGTGGGGCAACGTCAGCTGGGGCAACATTCTCGGCGGGCTCGCCGTCGGTGCGCTCATCATGGTGCTCATGCCGCTGCCGCGGGTGCCCGTGGAGGGCCGGGTGCACGTCCTGCCGCTGCTCCGGCTGGCGATGATGTTCGTGTACTACTCGCTCCAGTCGAGCCTCCAGATCGCGTACCTCGCGCTCCGGCCCGGGCCGCCGCCCGTCACCGGGGTCCTGCGCTACCAGCTGGGGATCAAGTCGGACCTCGTCCTGACGCTGTGCATCGACGTCCTGAACCTCATTCCGGGCACCATGGTTCTCGAGATCGACCAGGTGCGGCGGATCGTCTACGTGCACGTCCTGGACATGGGCTCGCAGAAGGCGGTCAGCCAGTTCTACCGCACGGTCGCGCAGTTGGAACGATTGTTCATCGAGGCGTTCGAACGCGACTCCGACTGGAAACCGAGCCCCTGGCACAACCGCGACCTGCAGTACGACGACCCCACTCAGGAGGGCAGCTCATGACAGTCGTCTCGGTCATATCCGGAATCATCCTGGTCGTCGCCGGGGTCCTGACGACGTTCCGGCTGCTCGACGGGCCCAACTCGCTGGACCGCCTCGTCGCTCTCGACACCCTGATCGCGCTCGCCATGTGCGGGCTCGCCGTGTGGGCCGCGTACACCGGCGACACGACGATCGTGCCCGCCATCGTCGCGTTGTCGCTGGTGGGGTTCATCGGTTCGGTGTCGGTGGCCCGGTTCCGGGTGAGTGACAAGTCGTGACCACCGTGCTGAACGTCATCGGGGCCACGCTCATGCTGTGCGGCTCCCTGCTCGCACTGACGGCCGCCATCGCCATCGTGCGATTCCCGGACACCCTGCGCCGCATGCACGCCGCCACCAAACCGCAGGTGGTCGGTCTCATCATGGTTCTCGCGGGCGCCGTCCTCGAACTGCGTGGCAACGTCGACATCTGGATGCTGATCCTCGTCGGCATCTTCACCCTGTTCACCGCGCCGGTCATCGCGCACAGCGTCGGACGGGTGGCGTACCGGGAGCAGCGAGATCAGGACGGGCTGTTGATGATCAACGAGTTGGAGCCGCCAGAACATCAGTGACCGCTGCCTTCGCGCCGCTGCCCCACCGCGCGAGTGCGGTGTCGGGCCGGGCGAAGAACGTCGCGTAGAACCCGAGGCTCATCGCGGCGAGGGCACCGAGGACGAGCGGTCCGGACACCTCGGGGAATCGGCCCATCGGCACCGCGAGGTAGCGGTAGCTGAGGAGCAGTCCGGCCAGCACCAGCGCGCCGCCTCCGACGAGACGGACCCGGAACCAGCCCCACCCCCGTTCGGGGTCGCGCAACGCGGATTCGATGGTGAGGCACAGAACGGCGCCGGCGACCAGGTCGACGCCGTAGTGGTAGCCGAACCCGAGGGTCGCCGTCAGCGTGCACACCAGCCAGAACGTGCCGCCGAGGCGCAGCCACCAGGCGCCCTGCCGGGAGTGGATGAACAGGGCGAGGGCCCACGCCGTGTGCAGGCTCGGCATGCAGTTGCGGGGGGTCGTCGAATCGAACGACATCGGTTCGGGCGCGAAGTCGGGTGTCGGGACGACGTTGGGCCAGTAGTCGCTGACCTGGAACCCCAGCCCTTCGGTGCCGAACGCGAAGATCGGTCCGACCACCGGGAACAGCACGTAGAACACGGGACCGATGAGACCGATCAGCAGGAACGTGCGCACCAGGTAGTGCGACGGCCAGCCGTTCCGCAGCTGGTAGACGGCCACCGCGATGGCCGCGACCGGCAGTTCGATGTAGACCCAGTGGAGGATGCCGTAGCCGACGGGTCCGAGGGCGTCGACGAACTGCCCCAGGTGCCACGACGGGCTGCCCAGCGCGTGGTCGGCCAGCTGGGCGTATTCGTCGAGGACCATCGGCCCGGCCATGATCGTGACCTGCAGCCAGGCGTCGCCGAATTTGGTCGCGAGAATCAGCAGCGCACCGAGGCCGACACCCTTGAGGGCGCTGCGCCGGTGGTCGCCGGTCCAGCGGACCGCCGCATACACGCCCACCCCGGTGAGTACCCAGGTCGCGCCGTTTCCGACGGTCAGCGGTCCACCGGACAGATAGCGCACCGCGGCGACCACGATATCGATGCCGGCCGCGGCGGCGAGTGCCACGACGCGCTGGCGATTGGTGAGCCCGACCATCGCCAGCGCGAGGCCGGCCCACGGGACCGACGCCGACTTGGGGGTCAGGACGTAGTCGTGGAAAAGGCTTTCGAGGGGACCCTGGAAACCCTGTATGGACGCGACCGATTGGACGACCACCAGCAGGATCGCCACCCCGAGCGCCCCGCCCGCCACGAACATGCGGGAACGATCGACGGACCCACCCGGCCGTACAACGGCAACATCGTCGATCGACACCCGCCAAGTGTAAACAACACGTGAACGGGAAGTGGACGAGTGTCCTGCCCGAGACCGTCTTTCAGGTCCCGAGCTCCTTCACCAACGCATCGACCACGGCCACAAGGTCACCGCCGGTCGCCTCCGCGACCTGACGTTGCCGCTGGTAGGACGCCCCGCGACGGGGAATCTCGGCGACGGCGGCCAATTCGTCCGCGCAGCCGAGTCGCACGGCGGTCGGGGCCAGCTTGTCGAGCAGGTCGTTCAGGTCGTCGGTGACGAGCCGCTCGTTGCTGTCCTCGTCGAGAATGATCTCGGCGTCGAGCCCGTACCGCGCGGCCCGCCACTTGTTCTCCTTCACGTGCCACGGCTGCAAGTTGGGCAGGTTCTCGCCCGCCTCGAAACGCCGGTCCAGGTCGACGATCAGGCAGTGCACGAGCGCGACGAGGGAACTGAGTTCGGCGCGGGTGGAGATGCCGTCGAAGACGCGGACCTCGATGGTGCCCCACCGCGGCGCCGGCCGGATGTCCCAGTGCATCCCGCCGATCTTGGTGATCACCCCGGTCTTCATCTGGTCGCTGATGAAATCCTCGTACTGCCCCCAGTTCGCGAACTGGTACGGCAGTCCAGCGGTGGGAAGTTGCTGGAACATCAGCGCACGATTACTCGCGTACCCCGTGTTGACGCCGGCCCACATCGGTGAGGACGCCGACAGCGCGAGCAGATGCGGGTACCGCTGCAGCAGCGCGTTGAGGATCGGGAACACCTTCTGCGGCGAGGACACACCGACGTGGACGTGCACACCCCAGATGAGCATCTGACGGCCCCACCATTGGGTGCGTTCGATCAGCTCGTCGTAATCCGGTGTGCGCGTGACCAATTGGGTCGACCACTGTGCAAACGGGTGTGTTCCCGCGCAGATCAGATCCACGCCGAGCGGGTTCGCCGCCCGCCGCAACAGGTCGAGCGACTCGTCGAGGTCGTCCATCGCCTCACCGACGGTGGAGTGGATACCGGTGACGAGTTCGACGGTGTTGCGCAGCAACTCCTTGGTGATCCGCGGATCCTCGGGACCGGCGAGATTCGCCACCGCGTCGAATACCTCCGCGGCCGTGTTGGAGAGATCCCGCGTGACCCTGTCGACCAGCGCGATCTCCCACTCGACGCCCAGTGTCGGCCGCGGCGAACCGGGAAAAGGAACTACCACGGTTTCGATCCAACCACAGGCCGCAGGGGACGGCAGCGCACCGACATCCCGGCCGAAGCCGGGATGTCACGCGACTCAGCTGGCGCCGATGACACCGCAGGCCACCCGGGAACCTGCGTCCCCGGTGTTCAGGGTTTCCTGATCGGGGGCGGGTGCGTAACGGGTGGGGATGTTGGCGAAATTGTCGGAACCCGAATGGATCATGACGGCGGTACCGCTGTCACCGTTCTTCAGGTCCTCGACCGTGAAGGCGTCGGTGGTGGTGACCAATTCGGCCGTGCCGTCGGCCAGAACCTGCAGCGAGGTGAGGTCACCGCTCGCGGGGTGCCCCGAGTGGCCTTCGGCCTGGAAGTGCCCGCCGGCGGACAGGAAGTTTCCGGGCGCACCCCCGGTTGGTGCCACGGAGTTCGTCTCACACTTGCCGACGGAGTGCACGTGGAAACCGTGGAATCCGGGTGTCTGATCCTTGACGGAAACGGTGACCTCGACGTGGCTGCCTGCCTGCTTGAACGTGGCGGTGCCCACGTCTTCGCCCTCGGCGTTCTTCAGCGCCGCGCTGACCGCGCCGCTCTCCGCGGCTTCACCGGAACCGCTCTCGGCGTCGCCGGGAACGCCTGCGGCGCTGGGATCGGCGGCGCCGGTCCAGACGGGAGGAGTGGTGCCGGGAACGTCGGTCGGCTCCTCGTTGTTACTGCAGGCGGTCAGTCCGAGTGCTGCAATGGCCACCACCGGGGTGACAATGCGCCAGGACATCCGACGGGTAGAACTCGAGGCCATCAAACCGCTCCTTTGGGGTGGCGAAGAAGTGCATCTGATCATAACCGCGGCGACGGTGCACCGACCGTCCGGTCTACTGCGCGGAGGTGACGATGACGATCACACCGGCGGACGAATCGGCGATACCCGGGAACCGCGGCTGGGCCGATACCCCGAGCTGCGCGGCGATCTCCGTGGCCGCTTCCTTCTCGGCGGCGGAAGTGCCGTAGTACACCGTGGTTTCGGAGATGGTGCCGTCGCTGTAGTTGCCGGTTTCCGACACCGTCCACCCCGAGGACATCAGTTCGGTGGCCGTCTGACTCGCGAGACCGGTGACGTTGCTGTTGTTGAGCACCCGCACCGGGACCGACGCCGCGGCGGCGGACTTCGAGGTGCTCGAGGCACCGGACGTGGTGCTCGCCGCGGACGTCGAGGTGGCGCCCGCCGCTCCGGCAGCCGTCGTCGGGCGCGCGGCGGGAGTGGTCGTGGCGGCCGCCGTGGTCGTGACGGTGGCGGCGGTCTCCTCCGAGTCCGAGCCTCCCAGGGAGGCGAACCCGAGACCCGCGAAGAGAATCGCGAGGGCGATCAGCACCATCGCGAGGGCACGTAACGGCGGGCCGGACGATTCGGGTTTCGGAGTACTCACGATGTCGACCTTAGCGACCGGGTGCTACGTGACGTCGAACCCGAGGCGACGGGCGGCGCGGGCCTTCTGCCTGCTCGCGCGCAGCCGTCGCAGCCGCTTCACGAGCATCGGGTCGGCCGCGAGTGCCTCCGGCCGGTCCACCAGTGCGTTGAGAACCTGGTAATACCGGGTGGCGGACATGTCGAACAGCTCTTTGATCGCTTCTTCCTTCGCGCCGGCGTACTTCCACCATTGGCGCTCGAAGGACAGGATGTCGTGCTCCCGACGCGAGAGGCCGTCGTCGCCGACGTCCTTGACCCCCGCCGAGTTGTCGCCGTCGATGCGCTCGGACTGGGTCCGACTACGCGCTGTTGCGCCGTCCATCTCACTCCTCGACTACTAGCTCTCGCTCGACCTCAGCGAAACCACGTTCCCCCGGCTCCTCGATCGCGTGGCCGACCGAGCAACGAATTACACCGCTGTACTTCAGCGACTATTCAACCACGACGAACGCCGCGGGCAGTGCGAACGGCTCGGGCGCGCCGCACTATCCTTGACGACCATGGCCATCCTCCCCATCCGGATCGTGGGCGACCCGGTATTGCACGAACCGACCGAGGCAGTGTCCCAGTCACCTGCGGAACTCGCTGAGATCATCGCCGACATGTACGACACGATGGACGCCGCCAACGGCGTCGGGCTCGCCGCCAACCAGGTCGGCCTGCCGCTGCGGTTGTTCGTCTACGACTGCCCGGACGTCGACGGAGACGGCACGGCGCTGCGCCGCCGGGGTTGCGTCGTCAACCCGGTCCTCGAAACGTCGGAACGACCCGAGACCATGCCGGATCCGGACGACGACGTCGAGGGCTGCCTGTCGGTGCCGGGCGAGCAGTTCCCCACCGGGCGGGCCGAGTGGGCGAAGGTCACGGGCACCGACGCCGACGGCAACGCCGTCGAGATCGAGGGGCACGGCTTCTTCGCACGCATGCTCCAGCACGAGGTCGGTCACCTCGACGGCTTCCTCTACGTCGACATGCTGGTCGGCCGCAACGCGCGCGCCGCCAAGAAGACCATCAAGCGCGCCGGCTGGGGCGTTCCCGGCCTCAGCTGGGTGCCGGGAACGGTCGAAGACCCGTTCGGGCATGACGACTGACATTCCGCTCGGAAGCCGGGTGGTGCTGCGATACCAGCTGCCACCCGGCCACAGCCATCCGATGACCGACGTCATCGGGGTGCTGGAGAGCGTCGACCCGGTGGTGATCGTCCGCGCCGCGGACGGCTCGGTCGTCGAGGTGGATCCGGAGCGGGTGGTCGCGCTGAAGGCCGTCCCCGCACGACCGGTGCGCGCGAGCGAGATCCGATCCCTCGAACTGGCCTCCGCCGACGGCTGGCCGGGTGTCGAGCACACGTGGATCGACGGGTGGCTCGCCCGCTACGGTCACGGCTTCACCGGACGCGCCAACTCGGCGGCCCCGCTCGGCGACCGTGGGCCGGTGGGCAGCCTGGACGACGCCTCCCCCGGCGGCACGCTCGACCGTCTGCGCGAGTGGTACGCCGAGCGCGACCGCCCCCTGCGGTTGCTGATCCCCGACCGGCTGGGCGAGGTGCCGCTCGGCTGGAACGTCAGCGACGAAGTGGTCGTCATGGCGGCGGACATCGACAACCTGGCACTGCCCGAGGGCCCACGAACCACCACCGTCACCGATCACCCCGATCCGGACTGGCTCGCCCTCTACCGCTACCGCGGGTCCGCGCTCCCCGACTTCGCCGTCGACGTGCTGGACTCGGTCCGCGGCGGCACCCTCGGGTTCGGCCGGATCGGCGCCGCCGACTCGACGCTGCTGGCCGTCGCCCGCGGATCCGTCACGTCCGCGCCCGACGACCGCCGGTGGGTCGGGCTCACCGCGGTCGAGGTCGCGGAGGCTCACCGCCGCCACGGAATCGGCAGCCTCATCTGCGGCGACATGATCAACTGGGGACGCGAACACGGCGCGACCCACGCGTGTCTGCAGGTCGCCGTCGAGAACGAGGGCGCGCAGGCGATGTACCGCAACCTCGGCTTCGTGGCGCACCACCGGTACCGCTACGCCACCGAACCTGGCGGCTGACGACCTGTCGGAGAGTGCCGCTAGGGTGGCTGCCGTGCGCATCGCAACCTGGAACGTGAACTCTGTTCGTGCCCGTACCGACCGGATCCTGGACTGGCTCCAGCGGTCCGACGTCGACGTGCTGGCGATGCAGGAAACCAAGTGCAAGGACGAGCAGTTCCCGTACGAGCGTTTCCGCGAACTGGGCTACGAGGTCGCACACGTGGGCCTCAGCCAGTGGAACGGCGTCGCGATCGCGTCCCGCGTCGGTCTCGAGGACGTGCAGATCGGGTTCGAGGATCAGCCCGGCTTCCACAAGGACCCGGAGGTCGCGCCCGCGCAGGAAGCCCGCGCCATCGGCGCCACGTGCAACGGCGTCCGCATCTGGAGCCTGTACGTCCCCAACGGTCGTGAGCTGACCGATCCGCACTACACGTACAAGCTCGACTGGCTGGCGAAGTTGCACACCGACGCGGTCGGGTGGCTGGGGCAGAACCCGGACGCGCAGATCGCGTTGGTCGGCGACTGGAACGTGGCCCCCACCGACGAGGACGTCTGGGATCCGGCGCTGTTCGAAGGCAAGACGCACACGTCCGCACCCGAGCGTGAGGCGTTCCAGGCATTCGTCGAATCCGGATTCGCCGACGTCGTCCGGCCGCACACCCCCGGTCCCGGTGTCTACACCTACTGGGATTACACCCAGTTGCGGTTCCCGAAGAAGCAGGGAATGCGCATCGACTTCGTGCTGGGTTCGCCCGCCCTCGCCGGCCGCGTCGACAAGGCCGAGATCGACCGCAACGAACGCAAGGGCAAGGGCGCCAGCGATCATGCGCCGGTCATCGTCGACCTCGGCGACTGAGAACGCAGCACACCGAGCGCCACAACCGCGCACCCGAATCCGATGAGCACTCCGTGCCCGATGCGCAGTGGGGCGTCGACGTAGAACTGCGGGATGAACAGCGCGAACCCCACTGCCATCGGGATCCCCGCCCACCCGGCGAGTAGCCGGGACCGGGCGATCGCCACGGCGGCAGCGGCTGCGCCGACCGCGACGAGGAGCAGACCGGTGGCGAACAGCGTCGCCTGCGCCGCCCCCATCCGCACGCTTTCGGTGAGGGTTGTGACCGCATTCTCGTCGAGGTCGCTGCCGCCCAGGGCGTGCAGCGCGAACGTTTCGGCCCCGTAATAGGGCAGCGTCAGCCCTGTCCCGATCCACGACGCCGCCACCGCGACCACCGCCGCCCGTTCACCGCCCGTCCCTTTCAGCAGTCCGCTGAGCGCGACGAGCGCAAGCCCGAACGCGATGAATCCGCCGACCGCGGCGAGGTGTGCGACGAGCCACGACGGTGAGGCGAACTCGGCCCGCCCGTCCGGCGCCCCGCCCGCTGCGTAGGGACGCACCAAGGGGTACACGACGAACAGGACGCCGGCGAGGGCGAACAGCGCCGCGGCGCAGATCCGTGCGACCCCGGTACGACTCTCGATCCGATCCGACACGGTCATGACGACTCCTCCATTGTGAGCACCGCTCTCTATGCAGAGCAGTATTCACAGCAGAGTCGCAGATGGCAAGAGCAGTGCTCTCGCGAGTGGGGCTACTCGGCAACCAGGACGTCGAGGTACTCAGGATTGAGCGCCAAGTAGCGCTGGACATACGTGCAGATGGGACGCACTTTCCAGCCACGCCGACGCGCCGAGCCGAGCGCCTCGCCCACGAGGACCGCGGCCAGCCCGCGCCCACCGAACTCTTCCTTGACGACCGTGTGCATGAACGCGACCACCTCGCCCGGCTTCGCGGTGAATCCGGGAATGTCGTCCTCGTCCCGGTAGCCGAGGATGCCGACCAACTCGTCCCCCAGCCACAGATCGAATCGTTCATGGGCAGGGTTGTCGAGCACGCGAGCATCAGCGGCCGTGATGTTCCCCGACGACTCGGAACTGTTCGAAATGTGATCCATGCCACTCATGGAATCAGTAAGGCGGCATCCTCGCGAGCGGAATCGCTGCTCCCGGAACCGTTTCGTTGCCGACGAGTGCCCGATTCGTGGCCCGACCGCAGTCAGCCATCCACCGGAACGACGAGGTCGCGGTACTCGGGATGCGCCGAAACGAAGCGCTGCACGTACGTGCACACGGGCCGGACCTTCCAGCCGTACCCGCGGGCGAGGTCGAGGGAGCGACCCACCATGAGGGCGGCGAGTCCGCGGTGGCCGAAGTCCTCCACGATCACGGTGTGCATGAACGAGACCACGGGCGCCTGCCGCCCTCGACTCTTCGGGCCCGGCGGCCGAGCGGCCACAACGCCCACGCCGGCACCGGCGCCGGGCGGGGTGTCCGCGAGGTCGAAATACCCGAGGATGCCGACCAGATCACCACTCAGGCGTAGCTCGAATCGGTTCTGATCGGCGTTGTCGATCACGTCCACAACCTGCGCGTCTGTCAGCATGGCTATCTCCTGGGGGTATGTGTCGTAATCGAAATGTGATGTTCATCACCCTTTATACCGATGCCGGGAACTGCTGTCCAAGTTTCACCCGAATGATTGCTCACAGAGATCTCGGTTACAGTTTGTGTGACAACTACACATCCACGGGGGCTCGCACCAGCGGGCTGAGAGGACGGCTAGGGCCGTCGACCGTCGAACCTGTCCGGGTAATGCCGGCGTAGGGAGCATCATCGATGAGCACACACGTATCTACAGCCACGTCCGTCACCACGGGGCCGATCGAGGGCAGCACCAAGCAGTACCTGCTCTCGGGCGACGACATCCGGGTGCCGGTCCGGCGCGTCCACCTCACCAACGGTGAACACCTCGACGTGTACGACACGTCGGGTCCGTACACCGACGCGGACGCCACGATCGACCTGGAAGCGGGATTGCCGCATCTGCGCGCACCGTGGATCGCCGGCCGGGAGGGCACCCAACTCGACGCCGCTCGCGCCGGCGTCGTCACCGCCGAGATGCAGTATTGCGCTGCACGCGAGGGTGTTTCACCCGAGACGGTGCGCACCGAGGTCGCGGCGGGACGCGCCGTGATCCCGGCCAACCGCTGCCATCCCGAACTCGAGCCGATGATCATCGGCAAGGCGTTCGCGGTGAAGATCAACGCGAACATCGGCAACAGCGCGGTCACGTCGTCGATCGCGGAAGAGGTCGAGAAGATGGTGTGGGCGACGCGGTGGGGTGCAGACACCATCATGGACCTGTCCACCGGCAAGAACATCCACGAGACACGAGAATGGATCCTGCGCAATTCGCCCGTGCCCGTGGGAACCGTGCCGATCTACCAGGCGCTCGAAAAGGTCGGCGGCGACCCGACCGCGCTCACATGGGAGATCTACCGCGACACCGTGATCGAACAGTGCGAGCAGGGCGTCGACTACATGACGGTCCACGCCGGTGTACTGCTTCGCTACATCCCGCTGACAGCACGTCGGGTCACCGGAATCGTCTCCCGCGGCGGGTCGATCATGGCAGCCTGGTGCCTGGCCCACCATCGAGAGTCATTCCTGTACACCCACTTCGGCGAACTGTGCGAGATCCTCCACCGCTACGACGTCACGTTCTCGCTCGGTGACGGTCTGCGCCCCGGCTCCATCGCGGATGCCAACGACGAGGCCCAGTTCGCGGAACTGCGCACCCTCGGGGAGCTCACGCGGATCGCGAAATCCCATGGGGTGCAGGTGATGATCGAAGGTCCCGGGCACGTCCCGATGCACAAGATCGTGGAGAACGTGCGCCTCGAGGAAGAGTTGTGCGAGGAGGCGCCGTTCTACACGCTCGGGCCGCTCGCCACCGACATCGCGCCGGCGTACGACCACATCACGTCCGCGATCGGCGCGGCGATGATCGCGCAGGCCGGCACCGCGATGCTCTGCTACGTGACACCCAAGGAACACCTGGGACTGCCGAATCGGGACGACGTCAAGACCGGGGTCATCACGTACAAGATCGCGGCGCACGCGGCGGATCTCGCGAAGCAGCATCCGCGGGCGCAGGAGCGGGACGACGCGCTGTCGAAGGCCCGGTTCGAATTCCGCTGGCACGACCAGTTCGCGCTGTCCCTCGACCCGGATACCGCGCGGGAGTTCCACGACGAGACGCTGCCCGCCGAGCCGGCGAAGACGGCCCACTTCTGCTCGATGTGCGGCCCGAAGTTCTGTTCGATGCGGATCTCCGCCGACGTGCGCGAGTACGCACAGCAACATGGACTCGATTCGGTCGAAGCCATCGAGGCGGGCATGGCCGAGAAGTCGAGCGAGTTCGTCGACGCAGGTGGTCGCGTGTATCTGCCCGTCGAGGCCGTCACCTCAGAGAATCGGTAAGGTCCCCTTCGTGAAGCTGCTGCCCCTGACCCCCGACGGCCAGACCCCCGTCCGAGTCCTCACCATCGCCGGCACCGATTCCGGCGGTGGCGCCGGGATCCAGGCCGACTCGCGGACGATGGCGCTGTGCGGCGTCCACGCCTGCGTCGCGGTCGCCGCGGTGACGGTGCAGAACTCGGTGGGCGTCAGCGGTTTCCACGAGATTCCGCCGGAGACGGTGGCCGCGCAGGTGCGGTGCGTCGTCGACGACATCGGGGTCGGGGCAGCGAAGACGGGCATGCTGGCGTCGACGGCCATCATCGAGGCCGTCGCCGCCGTGTGCACCGAGGTCGGGATCGGCCGCGACCTACCGGTCCCGCTGGTCGTGGACCCGGTGTGCGCGTCGATGCACGGAGATCCGCTCCTGCACGCCGAGGCGCTGGACGCCGTGCGGAACACGCTGATCCCGATCGCCACGGTGGTCACCCCGAACCTCGACGAGATCCGGTTGATCACCGGCATCGAGGTGGTGGACGACGCGACCGCACGCCGGGCCGCCGAAGCGCTGCACGCGCTCGGGGCGCAGTGGTCGATCGTGAAGGGCGGGCATCTCCGGACGTCGGCGTCGAGCACCGATCTGCTGTTCGACGGCGACAGGTTCCTCGAGTTCAGCAGTCCCCGCATCGACACCGGCAACGACCACGGCGGCGGCGACACCCTCGCGGCCGCCATCGCGAGCGCGCTCGCCCACGGGTGGTCCGTGCCCGATGCGGTGGCGTTCGGTAAGGAATGGGTCACCAAGTGCCTGGAGGCGTCGTACGACCTGGGCGCCGGTCACGGCCCCGTCTCTCCACTGTGGCGACTTCGTCACCCGTGAGTACTTATTAACGTCCGGGGGGCTGTTGCGGAATTGAGTGAGGGCGGTCCGGGTGCGGGTGTCT
>NZ_JASHKW010000037.1:0-47816 GCF_030056915.1 Rhodococcus sp. IEGM 1307 | reverse complement strand
CGCACACACCATCACTTCTGGCACACTCGCCAGCCGCTCCGGGGCAACTTTTCCAGCTTATCTCATCGGACTGACCGGCGCAAACCGGCACCCGCTGAAGACATTCCGGGGTTGAAGCACAACCATACACGATGGTGAACTTCGGATTGGTCAGGCACTTCGTACAACCTCGTTGCATCACCAGGTGGTGAATGTCGGTGTCCGTGTCGCTCTGACTTGGAATAAGTTACGCGAACCGCACGCGATATTCCAAATCGCCTGGTCGCGGGGATTCGCACGCTGAACTCCGCCGGATCTGCCATTCGTGCCGGCGTGCACCGTCAGACCAGAAGCGTGCACGCTGAGCCGGTTTAGCAGGTCCGAAAGCTCGACGGTGGGACCGTCGCTCCCATTGCCACTCGCTCTTCATCGGGGAGTCCTCATCGAGAAGTACGGCATACCGGCAGTCACCACTCTCGGCGGCACCGAGATCCCCTACAAGGACCGGGGTGCCGGCCGCCCGTAGTCCTGAGCCACGGGTGGCCGCTCAATGCGGACAGCTGGGAAGCGCAGGACCGACCTCGCGGCGCTACTCGAGCACCTCGACCTTCACGACACCACGCTGGTCGGTCTCTCGACCGGCGGTGGTGAGGTGAGTAGATACGCCGGACGGCACGGGACCGGCCGGGTCGCCCAGATCGTGCTCGCCTCGGCGGTGCCGCCATTCATGCTGCAGACCGCCGACAACCCCGACGGCATCCCGGTCGAAGCCTTCGATTCTTCGGCGCAACCGACCTGACAGTCACCCGTCCCAGGGTGTACGCGACTCGTTCTGGTCGCAGGCAAATCAGGGGGGTCACCACAACGCCTACGAAGGCATCGCCGCGTTCTCGGCGACGGACTTCCGAGCTGACCTCGACAAGGTCGACGTCCCCACCCTCGTCATTCACGTGACGACGACCAGACAGTGCCGTTCGATGTCGGCGGCAAGAAAGTCATCCGCGCGGATCGACGGCGCCGTGCTCGCGGTCTACCTACACCTCGTGGCATCCCCTCACCCGAGACGAAAGGATCACAGTCATGAAAGGTCACACCGCAGCACCCGACACCCTCGACCTCGTCCACGGGCTGTGGATGACCCCACACAGCTGGACGGGCGCCTGGCTGACCCGGAGTTCGATCTGCTCCACGAACCTGCCGAACGCCGAACGCCGATCGGTGGGCTGCTGACGTGCGGCCTTCGCGTTGCGCACCATCTTCGGAGTCCAGTTCGCCGCACCAATTCTCAGACGGTCCTCAGGAAAGTCACAATTCGGGCCCCTATCGTTTCCCCGGCAAACCAACCGACATGGGAGGACTCGTCATGAACGTTTCACGAGCACGTCTGCAATTCGGTATCGCCGCCGTCGGCGCGATCTCCGCCGCCCTCGTGATCCCGGGCATCGCCTCCGCCGATCCAGTCGACTCTGACTCCGCCCGCCTCGTGAACTCCACGTGCAGCTTCGCGCAGATCGATGCGGCGATGCACGACGTGACTCCGCAGCTCGCCGCGCGCCTCGACCAGGCACCCGAGCGCAAGGCTCAGCTGGCGGACTTCTTCTCGAAGTCCCCGGCCGACCGCCAGGCCGTCCTCGACGCCCACCCGCAGCTGAAGAGCCGACTGGACACCGTGCCTACCGAGGGACCGGCCGTCGAGTGGCGCGCGAAGGCGCTGGCGATCGCCGAGACCTGCGGTAACTACTGACGCACGCTAGCCGGGGCGGACGGTGCGCAGGACCGTCTGCCCCGTGTCCAGCCTGCGGATGTTGTCGGTGATGTCGCCGACCCGGCCGACGAACGTGTGGTCGGTGACGCCGGACGAGTGCGGGGTCATCAGGACGTTCGGCAGATCGCGGAACGGCAGCGCGCTCGGGGCGCCGTGACCGCCGGCGTCGGGGTAGGAGTACCAGACGTCGATCGCCGCGGCCGCGATCCGGCGCGACGCCAGCGCGTCGTACAGCGGCTGTTCCTGGACGAGGAGGCCGCGCCCGACGTTGATCAAGATGCCATCGGGGCCGAGCGCGTCGAGTTCCGCGCCGCCGATCATGTCGCGGGTGTGATCGTTCAGGGGCGCGGACACCACCACGACGTCGGACTCCGTCAGGAGCCGGAGCAGCGACGTGTTGCCCCCTGCCCAGGCGAGGCCTTCCTCGGCGGCGTCGAGATTTCCCCGCCCGGTCACGGCGCAGCCCTCGGACCCGAACGCGCGCAGCACGTTCCACGACCGCCGGCCGATGTGACCGAAGCCGACGAATCCGACCCGCGCGCCCCGCATCGACCGGGACTGCGCGATCGCGTCGTCGTACACCGAGGTGGCCCACACGTCGCCGCGGAGGGCGCGATCGTGCCGGAGGAATCCGCGGCGCAGCATCAGCGCCGCCGACACGATGTACTCGGCGATCGAGTCCTCGTGGTGGAAGGTGTTGGCCACCAGGGTGTCCGCGGGGAGCGCGGCGAACGCCACGTTGTCGGTGCCCGCGCCGGCGACGTGCAGCAGGCGCAACTTCGGCGCAGCGGCCGCCATCGCGGCGGTGAACCGGCCGCCCACATAGACGTCGGCGTCGGCGAGGTCGGCGACGATGGCCGACTCGTCGAACGTCCGATGCCACGACACCGTCGCACCGGACGGCAGCCCCGACTCGAACAGTTCGCGATGCGGCAGCAGGTTCCGATCGCCGACGACGACCTTCATCAGGCGCGCACCAACGCCGGGCGCTTGCTGTCGAACGTCCAGCCGGGCACCAGGAACTGCATGCCGATCGAGTCGTCGCGCGCGCCGAGCCCCTTCTGCCGGTACAGCTCGTGGGCGGCCTCGACGCGGTCCATGTCGAGTTCGACACCGAGGCCGGGGGTCGACGGCACGGTGAGGTAGCCGTCTTCGATCTCGAACGGGTCCTTCGTGATCCGCTGACCGTCCTGCCAGATCCAGTGCGTATCGATGGCGGTGATGTCGCCCGGAGCCGCGGCCGCGACGTGGGTGAACATCGCGAGCGACACGTCGAAGTGGTTGTTGGAATGCGAACCCCACGTGAGACCCCACGCGTCGCAGAGCTGGGCGACGCGGACGGATCCGTTCATGGTCCAGAAGTGCGGGTCGGCGAGCGGGATGTCGACGGCGCCGGAGCGGATGGTGTGCCCCATCTCGCGCCAGTCGGTGGCGATCATGTTGGTGGCGGTCGGCAGTCCGGTGGCGCGCTTGAATTCGCTCATCACCTCTCGACCGGAGAAGCTGCCCTCGGGGCCGACCGGGTCCTCGGCATACGCGAGAACGTCTTTCAGCCCGCGGCACGTCTCGATCGCCTCCGACAGCAGCCAACCGCCGTTGGGGTCGAGGGTGATCCGGGCGTCGGGGAATCGCTCGGCCAGCGCCGTCACGGCCGCCGCCTCCTCGCGGGGTGCCAGGACGCCGCCCTTGAGCTTGAAGTCGGCGAAGCCGTATCGCGCCTGAGCCGCCTCGGCCAGCCGCACGACCGCGTCCGGTGTCAGCGCCTCCTCGTGCCGCAGGCGCAGCCAGTCGTCGGACTCCGCCGCACCCGACTGGTACTCGAGGTCGGTCTTGTTGCGGTCGCCGACGAAGAAGAGGTAGCCGAGCGCCTGCACCTTCTCGCGCTGCTGCCCCTCGCCGAGCAGGGCCGCGACGGGAACACCGAGGTGCTGCCCGAGCACGTCGAGGAGTGCCGACTCGACGGCGGTGACGGCGTGGATCGCAACTCGGAGGTCGAACGTCTGGTTGCCGCGGCCCGCCGCGTCCCGGTCGGCGAACGTGCGTCGCAGATCGGCGAGAACGCCGTTGTACTCGCCGATGCTGCGCCCGGTCACGATCGCGCGGGCGTCTTCGAGGGTACGGCGGATCGGTTCACCGCCGGGCACCTCGCCGACACCGGTGTTGCCGTCGGAATCGGTGAGGATCACCAGGTTCCGGGTGAAGTACGGGGCATGCGCGCCGGACAGGTTCAGGAGCATGCTGTCGTGTCCCGCGATCGGGACCACTCGCATGTCGGTGACGACCGGGGTGGTGCTCGTTGTACTCATCTCCGAAAACCTTCCTTCACAGCGCAGCGCCGCCCGTGAGGCGCCTCACAACCAAAACTCTAAGTGGCCCGATCGATACATGTCCAAGACTTGTTGAGCATCGAACGATGCAGACACTGCATCAGAGAAGCTGCTGTCCGATCAGCATCAACGCACCCACACAGGACACCGTGATCGACGCCCGGCGCAGGCGTGCAGCGTCCAGGTGGCGATTCACGAACCGCGACGCCACGTAGCCGAGCACCGTCGCCGGGATCAGCAGCAGGAACATCACCGCCGACTCGCGATGCACCGACCCCGTCGCGGCGAGAACGGCCACCGACAGCGTGGAGCCCACCAGGAAGAACGCGCTCATGTTGCCGCGCAGCTGCGCCCCCTTCGACCCCTGCATCACCAGTGCCATCGGCGGCCCGCCGATCGACGTGGCCGTGCCGAGCAGACCCGACGCGGCGCCTGCGACGGCGAGGTTCCGGCGTCGCGGCGGCGGTGCCCAGCCCAGCGTCGCGAAGACGACCCCGGCCAGCACCACGGCGGCGAGTAGCAGCGACAGCCCCCGTTCCGGCAGCACCACCAGCAGCAACGCGCCCGCGATCGTGCCCGGCACCCGGCCGGCCAGCGCCCACCCGGTGCCCGACAGATCGAGGGCGTCGCGTTCCCGCCACACCACCATCACCGTGACGACCGTCGCCGTCATGATCAGGGTCCCGGGCAGCAGGCCCGGGTCGACGAGCGCGACGACGGGTGCGGCGAGCATCCCCATCCCGAATCCGATCGAGGCCTGCATGCACGAGGCGAGGAAGACGGCGAACGCGATGATCGCGAACCCTGCCCCGCTCACCCGACCGCGACGGGAACGCCGAGTTCGATCGGACGCCGGGGGTGGTGGCATTCGGCGACGTGGCCGCTCTCCCGCTCGTCGACGGCGGCGGGCGGCACGGTGCTCGCGCAGATGTCGGTGGCGTGGGCGCAGCGGGTGCGGAACCGGCAGCCCGACGGCGGGTTCAGCGGCGACGGCACTTCACCGTCGAGGATGATCCGCTTGCCCCGGGATTCGGCGTCCAGCTTCGGTGCCGCCGACATCAGGGCCTCGGTGTACGGATGGGCGGGACGGTCGAAGACGGCGTCCGTCACACCCGTCTCCACGATCCGCCCGAGGTACATCACGGCGACGCGGTCGGCGACGTGCCGGACCACCGACAGGTCGTGCGAGATGAACACGTACGAGATGCCGAGCTGCTTCTGCAGGTCGTTCAGCAGGTTGAGCACCTGCGCCTGCACCGACAGGTCGAGAGCCGACACGGGTTCGTCGCAGATGACGACGCTCGGGTTCAACGCCAGGGCACGGGCGATCCCGAGTCGCTGCCGCTGACCGCCGGAGAACTCCTGCGGGTACCGGTGCTCGTCGCTCGGCCGCAGACCCACGAGGTGCAGCAGTTCCCGCACCCGTGCCGCCCGGTCGCGGCTCGTCTTGTACATCGTCTTGTGGGTGCGCCACGGCTCGGCGATGATGTCGGCCGCCGACATCCGGGAGTTCAGCGACGCGTACGGGTCCTGGAACACCATCTGCACCCGGCGGCGCAGCGCCAGCAGGTCCTTGCCCTTCAGCGAGAACGGGTCGACGCCGTCCCAGGTCACCGAACCGGAGTCGGGGCGCTCGAGCATCATCAGCGTGCGGGCGAGAGTGGACTTTCCACAACCCGATTCGCCGACGAGCCCGAGCGTTTCGCCGCGGGCGAGGTCGAGGTCGATGCCGTCGAGCGCGCGCAACTGATTCTTGCCCGCCGCGTTGGCAGGCACCTTGAACGTCTTGGTGAGGCCCCGCACCTTCAGAATCGACTCAGACATGCGAGATCTCCTCGGGGAAGTGGCACGCCGAGCGGCGGCCGTGTGTGGCGACGTCGGCGAGCGGTGGGCGGGTGGTGCGGCACAGGTCGCGGGCCAGCGGGCAGCGCGCCTGGTAGACGCAGCCGGACGGAATGGAGTGCAGGTCGGGCGGGGTGCCGCCGATGGATTTCAGGTCTTCGCCGCGGACCGCGTGCACGGGAACCGAATCGAGCAGCCCCTTGGTGTACGGGTGCTGCGGCGACGAGAACACCTCGGCGACCGGGCCCGTCTCGACGACGTTGCCCGCGTACATGATCGCGACGCGGTCGGCCTCCTCGGCGACGAGCGCGAGATCGTGGGTGATCAGGATGACGGCCATGTCGTGCTCGGTGCGCAGATCCCGCAGCAGCGACATGATCTGTGCCTGCACCGTGACGTCGAGTGCCGTCGTCGGTTCGTCGGCGAGCAGGACCGTCGGGCTCAGTGCGACGGCCATCGCGATCAGCAGGCGCTGCCGCATGCCGCCGGAGAACTGGTGCGGGTAGGAGTCGACGCGCGATTCGGGCTCGGGAATCCCTACCCTCTCCATCAGCGAGACCGCTTCCCGTCGCGCCTCTTTCGAGGACAGCCCGCGATGGATGCGGAACGGTTCGGCCAACTGCTTACCGACCGTGTACACCGGGTTGAGCGCGGTCAGCGCGTCCTGGAACACGATGGCGAGTTCGGTGGCGGCGAGGGTGCGGCGGGTCCTGGCCTTCGCCGTCACCAGGTCGACGTCGCCGAGACGGACCGAACCGTCGGTGATGTCGGCGATCGGTTCGAGCAGGCCGACGAGCGCCTGCGCGGTCATCGACTTGCCGCACCCCGACTCACCGAGCAGCGCGAGGGTTTCCCCGCGCCGCGCGGTGAACGACACGTGGTCGACGGCCCGGACCGTGCCCGAGGGGGTGCGCAGGTCGACGGTCAGATCCGCGACCTCGAGGGCGACGCGGTCGGTGTCTGCGACGTCGGGCGATTCGACAGCCGGTGCGGGTGCACTCATGAGACGACCTTTCGGGTGGGGAACAGCCGGGAGCGACGCGACCGCGGGACGGTCAGACGCCAGCGCTGGGCGGGGTCGGTGGCGATCCGCGCCCATGCCGCGAGCACGGTCGCCGACACGGTGGTGATCACGATGGCGAGGCCGGGGAAGAACGACAGCCACCACGCCGTCTGCAGGTACGTCCGGCCCTGGGACACCATCAGGCCCCAGCTGATGTCCGGCGGCTGGATGCCGATGCCCAGGAAGCTCAGCGACGACTCGGCCAGCATCACGTAGCAGAAGTCGAGGGTGGCGACGGTGAGCAGCGTCGGCAGCAGGATGGGGAACACGTGCCTGCGGATGACGGCTCCGCTGCGGGCGCCGAACGTGCGGGCGGCGTCCACGAACAACCGGCTCTGCAGTTCCGCCGACTCCGCGCGGGCGGTGCGGAGGTAGATCGGGATGCGGGTGATGGCCAGGACCAGGACGATGTTCGCGGCGCTGGGCGAGAACACGTAGAGGACGACGACGGCCATCAGCAGCGAGGGGAAGCTCATGATGACGTCGGCAACGCGCATCGCCGTCGTCTCCCGCCAGCCGCGGTGGTAGCCCGCCCACATGCCGACGAGGGACCCGATGATGCAGGACAGCGCGACCGCGGGCAGCGCCACCAGGAGGGTGGTGCGGCACGCGACGATCAGCCGGGCCAGCATGCTGCGTCCGAGCGGGTCGGTGCCGAGGATGTTCATCCACCCGTTCGCCACGTGGAACGGTGCGAGGTTGGACTGGTCGAGGTTCTGATCCGTCGCGGCGTCGCCGACGAGCCACGGGCCGAAGACGGCGACGAGGAACACGAACACCAGGATCGCCGCCGCGACCGTGGCCATCCGGTCCCGCAGGAGCAGTCGCCACAACGGCGCCTTGCTCCGGGACGGTTTCGGTGCCGGAACGGTTTCTCCGACGGGGGCAGCGACGGCAGGCGTCTCGTCGGGGCCCGGGTAGAGGTCGCCGGCGCCGTCCAGGCGGGGTGCGTTGTCTATGGACATCTCGGCGGCCTCCTAGACCTTGGACTTCTCACGGACACGCGCGTCGAGAAGTGCGTAGCCCGCGTCGATCAGGATGTTGAGGACGAAGATGCTGACCGCGGTCAGCAGCACCGCCGCCTGCAGTACTGCGAAATCGCGCTGCAGGATCGCGTCGATCATCAGCTTGCCGATGCCGGGCCATCCGAAGATCGCCTCGACGACGACGGCGCCGTTGACCAGGCCGACGGTGAGGTCGCCGGCCACCGTCAGCGCCGGAGCCGCGGCGTTCCGGAGCGCGTGATGGGTGACGACGCGCAGGTCGCCTGCGCCCTTACTCCGAGCAAGACGTACGTATGGTGCGGACAGCGCCGACACCATCGCGCCGCGGACCACCTGGGTGAGCACGCCGAGGGGCCGGATGAGCAGAGTCGCGATCGGCAGGATCCACGACAGCGCGCTTCCGGTACCCGACGTGGGCAGCACCCCCAGCACCACCGCGAAGATCCACACGCCGGTGATGGCGAACCAGAAATCGGGGATGCTGGCCGCGGTCATCGACAGCAGGCTCGAGATCCGGTCGGCGAGCGAATTCGGCCGGTACGCCGCCCAGCAGCCGATCACGATGGCGCCGATGATCGCGAGCAGCATCGTGAAGAACGCCAGCTGCAGCGTGGCCGGGAACGCCCGCAACGCCATGGTCGCGGCGGATTCACCGGTGCGCAGCGATTCGCCGAAGTCGAGGTGGGCAACCCCGGACAGGTAGTCGACCATCTGGCTCAGGACCGGCTTGTCGAGGCCGTTCTCGGCCGCGAACTCGGCGCGCTGATCCGGTGTCGCGGAGACCGGGAGGTAGAGGTTGGTCGGGTCGCCGGTGAGGCGGGCGAGCAGGAACACACCGAAGAGGACGACGAGGAGGGGTACGAGGCTGGTGTAGACGCGTCGGCGCAGGAAGGCGAACATGACTCACCGCCTTCGGATCGGGTTCGGTTGGGACATCTCAGTTCCTCCGGGGGGCTGGGAAGAGGGGTTAGCCGTTCGCGGATGTGTCCGCGTGGGTCATCTCGCTCAGGCGCATCTCGTCGCCGGTCGCGGAGTTGGGCGCGTACTGCACGGTCGGGGACTTGGCGAGCACCGCGTTCATGTGGGCGATGTACGCGAACTGCCGGATCTCCTTCGGCTCGTTGGCCAGTACCGAGGCGAACGCGTCCTGCCGGGCGTCGCCGACGAGTTGCTCGGCGGCGTCGATCTGCGCGTCGTATCCGGGCGAGCCGAAGTAGCTCTGGTATCCGTCGCTGCGCATGTACTGGTCGACGGTGAACTGCGCGTCACCCGCCTGGTTGCCGTGCTGGATCATCAGCAGAATCGGTCCGGTGCCCTGCGGGAACGGCCGGATCTGGTACTGCATCTGCCCGGCCGTGTCCATCATCTCGATCTTCACGTTCAGGCCCGCCTTGCTCAGCGAGTTCTGGATGACCTCGATGGTCTCGTTGATCTTCGGGAACTGGCCCGTGCGCCCGATCAGGCGGATCTGGTTGTCGACGGGAACGCCGTCGGCCTTCGCCTCCGCCACCAGTTGCGCGGCGCGATCGGAGTCGTAGGGGGTCGGCTGCAGGTCGGGGTCGAACCCGACGATGCTGCTGCCGACGAGTTGCCCGGCCGGCTCGCCGAGGCCCTGGAACAGTGCCTTGACGATCCCCTCCCGGTTGACGGAGAGGTCGATGGCCTCGCGGACGCGGTAATCGTCGAGCGGAGGTTCGGTGGCCATCATGCGTAGCGCCGTCGTCTCGTTGTTGGGGTAGGCGACACCGAGGTCGCCCGCGCCGTCCTCCGGACCGAGGTACGTGGCGAGTTCGGCCTCGTCGTTGGTGACCATCGCGGCGCGGACGCTGCCCTCGGTCCGCCACTGGTAGATCGCCCGCGTGTACTCGGGCGCCATGCCCCAGTACGTGTCGTTGCGGACCAGCGCGAGTCGCTGCCCGTGATCCCAGTAGTCGATCTTGTAGGGGCCGGTGCCGATGGGATCGCGCACCTTGTCCTGGGCGTCGGTGGTGGAGGGCACCATCTCCACGAACGAGATCCGCAGCGGAAGGATCGGGTCGGCGACGGGAGTCTGCACCGTCACGGTCGACGGGTCGATCGCGTTCACCACGAGTTCGTCGTCGCCGAAGACGTACCCGTCGACGTCGCAGCCGATGGTGGAGTTGACGGTGCGATCAATCGAGAAGGCGGCGTCCTCGGCGTCGAAGACGCTGCCGTCGCTGAACGTGACGCCCGGACGGATCCGGAACGTCCAGACCGTGTCCGACGTCTGCTCCCATGAGTCGGCGAGCTTCGGTTCGAGATCGCCGGTATCGGCGTTGCGTTCCACCAGCGGCTCGGTGATGTTGGAGCGGACGACGACTCCGGTTGAGGTGAGTGACGCGTCGCAGGGTTCGAGCGTGGGCGGCTCCTGCGGGAGCACGATCCGCAACGTGTCGGGGCTGGCGGCGTCGCTGTGGCTCGAATTGGCCACCGAGCAACCTGTGACCAGAGCCGGCACCGTCAGTGCGGCGGTGGCCGCGACGACGGCGCGGTAACGGGTTCCCTGCTGCAGCGAACGTGCAGGGCTCATGGTGTCCTCCGTAGGGATGTGTCGCGTACTCGACGCGAGTGAAGAGGGCCCGCCTGTGACGGTAGACACACGCTATGAGCGGCCCGGAGGAGCGTCAACAGGGGAAAACGGCCCAAAACGGCTCGTGAGGGCGGTCACACGCACAATTGATGGAGACTGCGATCACCCCGGCAGGCCCCTGACCGGCGCATACAGGGGGTTACGGCATCTGCGCACGTCAACGCGCCGCCAACCAATGCCGTTTGAGTATCGATCCATGTTATTTACGTGTTGGACAGGTATTCCGGGCGCCGCTTAACGTACGGGTAACCGGTGACGCGGAGAGTCGCGTCACCACTCGTCAGGAGGCACGATGGTGACCGCTGAGTCGTCCGTGAAAGAAGCTGCTGTACAAACTGTTTCGGGAGGACGCGTCCTGAAGGTCGGGCCGCTGAAGCCGTCCCTCACCGCGACGCTCGCCGAGAAGTACGACGCACTCGACCTCCCGCTGGGCGACGACCGCACCAGCTTCCTCGCCGAACACGGCGAGTCCGTCACCGCGGTCGTGACGTCCGGCCGCACCGGAGTCGACGCCGCACTGATGACGGAACTGCCGAACCTCGGCGCGATCGTGCACTTCGGAGTCGGTTACGACACAACCGATGTCGTGCTCGCCGAGGAACTCGGAATCGGTGTGAGCAACACCCCCGACGTCCTCACCGACTGCGTCGCCGACACCGCCGTCGGATTGCTGATCGACACGCTCCGCGGCTTCTCCGCCGCCGACCGCTTCGTGCGTGACGGCCGCTGGCCCGCCGAGGGCAACTTCCCCCTCACCCGGCAGGTGAGCGGCACGCGGGTCGGCATCGTCGGGCTGGGACGTATCGGCTCCGCCATCGCCACCCGCCTCACCGGCTTCGGTTGCACGATCTCGTACCACAATCGGCGCGAGGTTCCCGGCTCCCCGTTCGCCTACGTCGGCTCGGCCGCCGCACTCGCCGCCCGGGTGGATGTGCTGATCGTCGCCGCAGCGGGCGGAAAGGGCACCGAAAAGCTCGTGGACCGACAGGTTCTCGAGGCCCTCGGACCCGACGGCTACCTGATCAACGTGGCACGCGGAAGCGTCGTCGACGAGGACGCGCTCGTCGAACTGCTCACCGAACGCAAACTCGCCGGTGCCGGACTGGACGTATTCGCCCGCGAACCGCACGTTCCCGAAGCGCTCCTCGCGCTCGACACCGTCGTCCTCCTCCCCCACGTCGCGAGCGGCACGACCGAGACCCGGGCCGCGATGGAGGCTCTCACCCTGCAGAACCTCGACGAATACCTCGCCCAGGGCACCCTGACCACCCCCGTACTCGAGCCGAGGTCACGATGAGCGTCATTCTCAGCTACGTTCCGACAATCGAAGGTCGAGGCGCCCTGGCCTTCGGATTCACCGAAGCCCGCATGCGCGCAACCGATCTCGTCGTGATCGCGGACGGCGACAGCGCCTCGAATCCCGGCTTCGGGGCCGAACTGCACTCCGCGAGGGAGGAAGCGGACGCAGCCGGCGTCGACTACCGCATCGCGCGGAACGAACCCGACCGCTCCCACGCCGACAACCTCATCGACGCGTCCTACGACTCCGCCGCCGAACTCCTCGTCCTCGGCATGCGGCGACGCTCCCCCGTCGGCAAACTCCTCATGGGCAGCGTCGCCCAGCGTGTGCTCCTCGAAGCGCAGTGCCCCGTCGCCGGAGTCAAGCCGCCCGTCGCAGCAGAGGTCTGAGCGGCACGGACGAGGTTGATTCCCCGGCCCATCCATAACGCTCACGGCGCCGAATACCAGCCGTGGGACAGCCATGATCGATGGGCCTCAGCGCGCCGACGGCGCGGAACTGGGCGGTCGCCTCCTGACCTTGGTCGGCGACCGCGACTTCCAGGCGCTCGCACCCGAGATCTCCCAGATCGCGTGCGACCACGGCAGCGACCGGTCGGCGTTCACGGCGGTCGTGGCGTGGATCGTCACGACCATCGCCGACCTCATCGCGGATCCGGCCTCGAGCGTCACCGACGCCGTCGACAGCTTCATCAGCGTCGTACCCGTCGTGCACGACACCGCCGAGCTGAACGAGGAATTGCCCGCGCCCGCCGAGTGGCTGTTCACCGCCGTCGTGAGACACCTGCAGAGCAGGCATCGGGAGGGATCCGATCCCCCGCCGCCCGTGCCTGCCGACACCGCACTCATTCGCATGCAGGCCCTCGTCGAAGCCTTGCTGTGGCTCGACGCCCTGCTCGAATGCGACCACAGCCTGTAGGCGAGCACAATTCCCTGACTCGGGGACGGTGCCCTCACAGTGACGGCCGTCTCTAGTCGGAATAGCCCGGCCCGTAGGCCCGTTCCCCCAGTGGATCCCGATCCTGCGCGGCGGCACCGAGAACGGCGCTGCCGAACACGCCTACGGAAAGACCGATATCTGTGAATCTCTTCTCCCCCTTGACACTCGGCGAACTCGAACTGCCCAATCGGGTCGTGATGGCACCCCTGACCCGCGTCCGCTCCGGGCGTGACGGTGTGCCCGGACCGCTGGTGGTCGAGCACTACCGTCAGCGGGCCTCTCTCGGTCTGATCGTCGGCGAAGGCACGTACCCCAGCCACGCCGGCCAGGGCTTCCCCGGCCAGCCCGGGCTGGTGACACCCGAGCAGGTTGCGGGCTGGAAGAACGTCGCCGACGCCGTGCATGCGGCCGGTGGACGGATCGTCGCCCAGGTCATGCACGCCGGCCGCGTCACGCACGAGGGAACAACCGGCGGTCACGAGGTGGTCGGCCCGAGCGCCGTCGCCATCGACGGTGAGACCCGCACCTATGAGGGGAAGGCTCCGTACCCGGTGCCCCGCGCGCTGCGTACCGAGGAACTCCCCGCCGTGATCGAGGATTTCGTCCAGGCGTCGCGGAACGCGGTGGCAGCCGGGATGGACGGCGTCGAAATCCACGCCGCCAACGGCTACCTGCTGCACGAATTCCTCTCCCCGGCATCCAACCTGCGTGAGGACGCGTACGGCGGCTCCCCCGCGAACCGGGCACGCTTCGTCGTCGAGGTGGTCGAGGCCGTCGCAGACGCCATCGGCGCCGGGCGGGTGGGTATCCGCATCTCACCCGAACACAACATCCAGGACGCCCTGGAACTGGACGCCGACGACGTTCGGGCCACCTACGGCGCGCTGGTCGACGCCATTGCTCCGTTGAAGCCCGCCTACCTGAGCATTCTGCACAAGGACCCGTCCGGGCCCCTTGCCCAGGACCTGCGGACGCGCTTCGGCGGCCCGGTGCTGATCAACAGTGGTTTCGGGGCGGTCACCACCCGCGACGAAGCGCTGGCCATCCTCGACGACGGCCACGCCGATGCCGTCGTCGTCGGGCGTCCCGCGATCGCCAACCCGGATCTCGTGCGGCGCTGGCAGGAAGACCTGCCGCTCAACACCCCGGACCCCGAGACCTTCTACTCGGAGGGCGCGAGGGGCTACACCGACTACCCGGTGTTGCAGCACTGAGCCGACCCGCAGGCCGACACATTGTGGCCCATGACGCCAGGTCATGGGCCACAGCGCTATCCGACGGACGCCCCCGTGTCGCGTATCCGGGCCCGGCACCGTACGGTTAGTCGTAGTTGAGTACACAGCTACCGAGTTCACGGACCGCCCGGCGCGTCCGTGCTCCAATCGGGCGTACCAACTGTGCACGCTGTGCCAGGACGCCCACCTCGAAGGTGGCCGACAGTGAGAGCACCATTCCGCACGACGCTCTCGCAGCCGAAGCTCCCGACGAACAGCTTGACTTCTATCTTCTCGTGACCTGTCGGAGGAACTGCATTTTCGGACCACTGAACTCCGGGCCTGCTCTGCCGCGGCGACGCTCACAGAAGTTGAAAGGTGATCGTTCATGCCACTCACCGTGGAGCACACCACTCGTTACGCCGATGCCCTCATGACGCTGGCCCTGGCCGCCCACCGCCCGGCCACCGTCGTCAACACCGGCAGCGGATACGCCGTCCGGGTCGATTTCGAGCGCGGCATTTACCTGCTCGCCACCAACGCACCGGGGGATCTCAGTTCCGATCCGGACGCGCAGAACCCGTGGGTGGTGACTTTCTTTCAGAAGCAGCCGGCCGCCGAGGACACTCGGCTCGTGACGGTGACCGGGGAATGGCTCGTCGACGCGTTCGACCAGGCCCTCGCCATGATGCCGATTTCGGGGATCGCCGACGACCCGGACGCACAACCCGCCGAGCTGCGCCTCGCCGGCACGGAGGTCCACGACCTCGCTCACTGACACCGTGTGACGGGGCTCCATCCGCCCGTCACCGCCCGGCAGCAGACCGTCTACCCCCACCGGGTAGGCGGTCTGCGAGTCTTCCCAGCCGCTCGACCGCGGGCAGCGCCTGCGCGATCTTCTCCGCGTCGCGGGCAATGATCTCGGCGCTCTGGTCGATGCCCTTCGCGCTCACGGCGAGCCCCTCCGCGGTCTCCGCGATCTGCTTGGCGGCGTCGAGCAGTTCGGACAGGTCGTCGAGTGCGGGCCCCAGACGGTCGATCAGCACCCCGATCTGGCGTATGCGGAGCATCACCGTCGTGACGGCGCGTTCCCACTCGCGGATCTCGCTCGAGACGTTCTGCAGGATGTTGATGGGAGGCTCCTTGTCGGTGCTCGGCGGCCGGGCCTGGCGACGCGCACCCAACCTATCTGTTACTCACAGTTCCCCATACTCGGCCTGGCCGTTCAGATCGTGGCCGGTGGCCGCGCGCGCGTAGGAGTGGAGACTGGCGATCACCTCGGCGCGGCGCAGCGCATCGATCTGGTGGTTTTGGTCCTGGTCGGCGCTGGAGATTCGCGGGTTACCGGGATGGGGGTCATCTTTCTATGAGCACACTGGCGCGGACCGGCTGGCGATGATTTCGGCGGCGATGGAGATGGCGGTCTCGGCTGGCCCCCGGTTGCCGATGTCGAGGCCGATCGGGCTGGATAGCGTGGCAAGACTTTCTGGGCGGAGGCCGGCCGCGGCCAGGTCCCGCCGTCGGTTGGTGTCGGCGGTGAGTGACCCCATGGCCCCGACGTAGGCGAGGGGCTGTGTCCATTTGGCCTCGTCGAGGCATTCGAGGAGGACGGGAATGTCGATCTTGGGGTCGTGGGTGAGAACGACAATGACTGTGCGGGAATCGAATCGGCCTTTGTTGCGCTCACTTGTGATCCAGTCCGACGGCCACTCGCACACGACCTCTTCGACATCGGGAAATCGCTGCGGTGTCGTGAACACGGGGCGGGCATCGCAGATGGTGACCCGGTAGCCCATTCGGGTACCGACTAGCCCGGTCTCCATTGCGAAGTCGGTCGAACCCACGATCACCATCCGGGGCCGGGACGGGAAGCGGCGTATCAGCGTTCCGGAGGAGGTCAGGCCGGTGGGGGCGTCGAGTTCGTTTGCGATGCGGTGGGTACCTGCTTCCGGTCCGGTGAGGATCGTCTCGAGGATGACGGTTTCGTCGCGCAGCGTCCGTTCCATGAGGTCGGCGAGTTGCGGCATGGTCTCGCGGTCTACTCGTTCCACGAGCACGATCAGTGATCCGCCGCAGGTCAGTCCGGGTTCGAGGATGTCGCCGGTGGGGCCGTAGTGCTCGATTCGGGGGTGCCCGGTGGCGAGGACGTCGAGGGCGGTTTCGTAGAGGGCGCCTTCGACGCAGCCGCCCGAGATGCTGCCGACCACGGTTCCGTCCTGGTGGACTGCGAGCATCGCGCCGGGGTCTCGTGGGGATGACCCGTGGGTGGCTATGACGGTGGCGACCGCGATAGCGCGGTGTGCTTCCCATTCAGTGTGGATGTCGCGAAGGACGGTGTTCACGAGTGCCTCGCAATTCTGTTCGCGTCACGGTTCCGGCGACCGGGGCTGGGGAGCCGTCGCGGTGGTGGCGAGGATCGTACAATAGTTTTGCGCAAAGATAAGTCCTGAAATTGTCGGTGAGTCGGTCGCCGGTAGGCGAGACTGATTCGCGGCACCGTGCCCGTATCGAATCTGGAGTGTGAAGTGGCCGAATCGGATCGGGCGGATGGGGTCGGTGAGATCATCCGGCAGTGGGCTCGGACGCGTCCCGAGCTGGACGTGTCGGCTTTGGAGATTTTCGGACGGCTGCATCGGAGTTTTCTGCTGTACCGGGCTCAGATCAATGAGCTGTTCGAACGGTTCGGGACGAACGAGGCGGGGTTCGACGTTCTCGCCTGCCTTCGGCGTGCGGAACCAACGTTCCGGCGCACTGCCGGGGAGCTGGCGAAACAGACCTTGGTGACAACGGGTGGCCTGACAATGCGGGTGAACCGGCTCGAGGAGGCCGGCCTGGTGCTACGTGAGCGCGATGACATCGACTCCCGCGTGGTGTATGTGACGCTCACCGGGGCGGGCCGCAAACTTGTCGACGCTGTTTCGGATGCACACTTCGCGGAACTGGCCCGGATGCAGGGGGGACTCGGGGGTGGTCAGCGCGAGCAGCTCGCCGATCTTCTGTCCGTTCTGGAGGGGTCTTTACAGGCTGCTGCATCGGAGAACACCGCAAAGTCGGCCGGTGCAGCGCCTGCGTAGGGGGTCGAAACCACATGAGCGCTCCGGGGTGTGCTCGCCGAAGATCTGCCGTGATCCCCCGTGCGTTCCCGACGTTATTGCAACCCTGAGCGGTGAAGGCGCTTCAGGGGCTAACCAGGACTGTGACCTGCAACTCTTCGGGGAGGGGTGTGCTCCAGGTGCCGCAATCCTCGAAATGACCGGGCCGGACAACTTTGGCCGCGCTATTGACCTCGGGGAGCCAGGAACGTAGAACTATCTTATAGCAAAGATACTTTGCGCTGAGTCTTCTTGGACCGTCATCCGTTGTCCTTTCGAATGGAACGAGGCACATGAACAAGAGCGGCCTTGCCACGGTGGCTGCGGAGGGCGGCGGCACAGTGACTGCCCTGCCCTTGCGCGGCGATGCGACCCCCGAGCAGAATCCAGCTGACGGCAGGAACGCCTCGCGCGGCACCTTGGACACCGTGCTGTGCCACACCGACCCGGCCGACTCCTGCGACTGTGTTGGTGACGAAGATCCGATCGTCGTTCGCGAGCATCTTCAGGGCCGGAATCGGCGTAGGTTCGTCTACACCGGATTCTGTTCGGTAGCCGTCCGCGCCGCACTCGACGTCGTCTCCGCGGCCGTGGAAAGGCGCGCCCTACAAGGGGTGAATCACCACATGCATACCGGCTATGGCATACCGCGCCGCACACTCGTGCGGGGAGCCCGCTGATGCGCATCCAGGCCCTCGGCGCCGGGTTGGTGGCGCAGACCCAATTCGCGATGGCCCCTTTCCGGCTCCATCGCCCCACCACCATCGAGGACGCCCTCGCGATCGTGTCCGAACATCCGGATGCCGTCATCGCCGCGGGCTGCTCGGATCTGGTCGCCCAGATCCGTGAGGGGTGCGCCCCAAACACGTTGGTGTCGCTGCAGAAGGTCGATGCGCTCCGCGCCATCAGTCACGAGGCCGGCGTACTTCATATCGGCCCGATGGTGACCCACCACATGGGTGCGACGGACGAGACCGTCGGCACCGCGATCCCGGACCTCGCGGCGGCATGGGCGTCGATCGCCACGGTTCGGATCCGCTACACCGCGACCGTCGGCGGAAACCTGATGGCGCGGCGGTACCGCTACGAGATGCCGCTGCTTCTCGGGGCGCTCGGCGCGGACCTGGTCTTCGACGCCGGCGCGCTCTCCCGCCCGGTCGCGTCGTTGTGGGCGGACAGCGGAACCGATCAGCGAGGTCTGTTGACCGACATCACCGTACGAACGGACGACCTCGTCTGGTTCGGATATGAGCGTTCGATGCGTCCGACGGCGACAGTGGCCCTCGCGGTGCGCCGCAACCCCGACGGCACCCTGCAGGTGCGCGCGCAATCGGGCTCCGAATACCGCCACGGATTCGCTCTGACGGCCGACACCGGCGCCCGCGAACTCGATCCGCTCGAGGTGAGCGCGCAGCTTGCCCAGCAGCTACCGGACGATTGTGCCGATTACACCGGCTCGGCGGAGTACCGCCGGCACCTGGTGCGTGTGCTGACGCGCCGCCTGCTCACCGCGGCGTGTGCGCAGCTGAAGGGAACGACAACGAGATGACCGAGTACCCCGATCACGAGACCGACCGATCCGCTGCCCCCGACGGTGAACTCGACACCTGCATCGAGTTCGCCCTGAACGGCGTCAAGCAGACCGTGCGCGTCGCCGCCAACGCCATCCTGCTCGACGTCCTGCGCAACAACCACGGCTGCAACGGCGTTCGCGGTTCCTGCGAGCGCGGGGTCTGTGGAGCGTGCACCGTGCTCGTGGACGATCTGCCCGTCGCCTCCTGTTCGACCTTCGCGTTCAGCATCGACGGCGCCTCGGTCGAGACAGTGGAAGGGTTGGCCGCGCCCGACGGCGCGCTGTCCCCGCAGCAACGTGCATTCTCCGAGTGCGGGGGTTTCCAGTGCGGCTTCTGCACGTCCGGGATGTTGATGCTCACCACCGGGCTGCTGCGTCAGGACCCACAACCCGATCGCGGCACCATCCGCGAATGGATCAGTTCCAACACCTGTCGCTGTACCGGATACGAGATGATCCTCGAATCGGTCGAGCGCGCTGCCGAACTGACCGGTGAGACGAACGGGGAATCCGCGTGACGACGACAGCCGAGTCCTTCACTCACGACGTCCACCCCGACGCCGCGAGCACCGGATACACCGTGTATTCGCTGCCGACCGCCTCTCCGGACAAGCGGGTCACCGGGCGCGATCTGCCGCGCGCGGACGCCGCGGTCAAGGTGACCGGCAAAGCGGTCTACAACACCGACATCGTGCGACCGGGCATGTTGCACGCGAAGGTGCTGCGTAGTCCGCACGCGCACGCTCGTATCGTGTCCATCGACGCGAGCGCCGCCGAGGCACTGAACGGCGTCACCGCGGTACTGACGCGCAACGAAACCGACGGCCTGGCGTGTTACGGCACCATGGTCAAGGACCAGCCGGTCGTCGCGACCGACACCGTCCGCTATGTCGGCGACATCGTCGCCGCCGTCGCTGCGGTAGATGAGCGCACGGCCCTGGCTGCACTGGACCTCATTCAGGTCGAATACGAGATCCTGCCGGCGGTATTCGACGTCGACGAGGCCCTCGATCCGTCGTCGCCGACAATCCATCCGCTCGAGCCGCGCGGCGGGTTGCCCCCGTACCGGAACGGCGCGTCGGCGTCGCTGCGCAGCGACCACAATGTCAGCTACGAATTCCGTTACAGCACTGGATCACCGGACGTGTGGGAGGAGTGCGACCACATCTTCGAGGACACCTTCCTTTTCTCCCGGATGAACCACATGCATCTCGAACCGTTCGTCACGGTCGCGGAGGCAACCGACGAACAGATCGAGGTCTGGACGGCGACGCAGAGCCCGTTCAACCTCCGCCAGGAACTCGGGCACGTATTCAACCTCCCCGAAAACCGGATCCGGGTGCACGTCGCCCTGCTCGGCGGCGCGTTCGGCGCGAAGAACGGCCCGAAGGCCGACCCGGTCGCCATCCGCCTGTCCCAGCTCAGCGGCGGCCGGCCGGTGCGGTTCTGCATGAGCACGGAAGAGGGCTTCCTCACCGTGTCGCAGCACGCGGCGAAGCTGATCGTCAAGGCCGGCGTCAAGGCGGACGGCACCTTTGTCGCCCGCAAATCGACGGTGCTCCTCGACAGCGGGGCCTACGCCGAACACAGTCCGGCGGTGGCGGAGAAGGCCGGCTACCGGATGCCGGGCGCGTACCGCTGGCAGCACATCGACACCGTCTGCAAGGCGGTTACCACGAACACTGTGCCCGCCGGCGCCATGCGCGGCTTCGGGGCCACCCAGACCACGTGGGCCGGCGAACGTCAGATCGACCTCATCGCGCAGCGACTCGGCATCGATCCCTACGCACTGCGGCTGAAAAACCTCAAAAAGCTCGGCGAAGAATTCGTCCCCGGGGATGCGGGGATCGACTCCGACCTCGCCGAAGGAATGCGTCTGGTCGCGGACGCTATCGGCTACCACTCCAGGGATCGCAGCGGAAACCGCGGCATGGGGGTATGCGTCGGGCTCAAGGACAGTGGCGGCGGCAACAAGCCCGCGATGGCGCGGGTCAAGGTGACCGCCAACGGCGACGTCTTCCTCAATTGCGCGCTCACCGAAATGGGCCAGGGCGGGCACTCCGCGATGTCCCAGATCGTCGCCGACGTCCTGCGCACCAGCCGCGACCGCGTCGTGTACACGCGCATCGACACCGACCACACCCCCTTCGATCAGGGCACCAACGCCTCGTCCGGCGTGGTGGTGATGGGACAGGCCGTCCGGAACGCGGCGGAGAACCTGCGTAGACAAGTGCTCGAGTGGGCCGGTGAACAGTTCGCCATCGACCCGGCCACCTCAGTGCTCGACGACTGGACGGTGCGCACCCCCACAGGCGAGGTATATCCGCTTTTCGAGCGGATCATGGAGTTCTTCGGCCACACCGGGTTCGAGTTCTCGGCCGACGGCTATTACAAGGTGCGCAATGATGCCGATGCGCCATTGGCCGCCCGGTGTGTCTTCTACGAGATCGGGTGGGCGGCAGCCGAGGTCGAAGTCGACCCGGAGACCGGTAGGGTTACGGTCCTTCAGCTCGCGGTCAGTGGAGACGCGGGCAAGGTGATCAACAAGATCGGCTGCCGCGGTCAGGATGAAGGCGCCGCCATACTTGGACTCGCGCAGGCCCTGTTCGAGGAAATGCGCTACGAGAACGGTGAACTTCTCAACGCCGAGGCCCTGCTGTACCGCGTCCCACTCGCGGAGGACCTCCCCGAGCGGTTCGTCTCGATCACCCAGGAGCAGGGACACGGCGCCGGCCCCTTCGGCGCCAAAGGCATGGGGGAGGGCGGCATGCTCCCCATCGCCCCGGCAATTGCCCAGGCCATCGCCGACGCGGTCGGTGCCCAGCTTACCGAGTTGCCGATGACACCAGAACGCGTCTTTCGTGCACTCTCAACCGGCGGCGTACCCGGTCTCCCGCCGTTGTCGCACGCCTGAATTCAACCGGACCTCAGACCACCGGTCGTCGGCACAGACGCCGACGACCGGAACGTCGACAGGAGCAGGACCCGACGGCGGCATCCTCACGCGCAACGTCGCTGTTCCTGCGTCGCAGCGACACTTCGGCGCCGCACCCACACCCCCGCCCGCCGCCAACACCGGAACAAGTACACCGTGCCACGGCTCGTACCGGGCCGGCACATCCCGCCATGTCGTACCCGCCCGAATCCGCCACCGGATCCCGTCGATGAGCTGCCGTTTCGTGCACTTCGGCGAACGGCCCGCCCTCCTACCCAGAGGCAGCAGCGGCACCAACCGCGCCCATTGCACGTCGGTAACGTCCGCCCGCCCCGGCACCGCGACGCTGGGCGGCACCGACACACCCACTTGATCGAAAACTCACAGCCGAACCACCTTTGAAACACGACCTAAACCTCGGGGTACAGCCAAGGCCGATCGTCGCGGCCCTCGACATAGGTCCCGACGGGCGGACCGTCGAACAGCCCCAGCAGCAACTCACGCGCCGCCCGAGTGGCACCGGCGAGCTCAATCCGGGGTGAAAAACAGGTCCACCCCGATGACGAACCACGCCGCCGGCGCGGCGATCGGCGCAACGCCAGCACAAACGGAACGGCGAATTGGCGGGCAGCACGCCACGGAACCGTCACCAACCCGAACACCACAACCAACACCGCCGGCGCCGCCCAACTCAACTTCCGGAAGCGGATCGATGACCGGTCACCCCCAAGAGATCCGGGTGTCGGCTGGTTACGGGTTGTTCGGTTCCCGCTAGAAGATGGCCCGTGGGATCAATCCGGTGGTTCGTCCATCCTGATCAAGGACGTGTCCTGCCCTCTTGAATGTGTGGAGGCTGATGAACCGGTCCGAAATGGTGATGGACGGAAGTTCTCGCGTGAGTGCAGCCGCGAATGGCGCGATCTCGCTGATCGTCTGAAACCACATCGTGGCGACGATTGTCGAGGTTCCGGTAGTGGCGTTTGCAATTCGGCATTTTGGAATCCGGCTCAATAGGTTGCCGACCGTGTTCAACTCGCTCGGTGCGGTCGTGATCATGAAAGTCGTCTCGACGACTGGTCCGACAAGTGTGTTCGCTCCCTCGCAGCGCAGGGCCACGTGGCCCCCGTCGATCAGCCTTTCGACGCGGCGTCGCGCGGTCGGTCCGGTCACATCGCATTGCTCGCCGAGTGTGGTCCATGCTTGACGCCCATCTTTCGCCAGAGCTCCGAGCAGAGAACGATCGAGATCGTCCAGGAATGGAATCGTTTTCCTGCGTGTGGGCGCTGCCTGGGGCAATTGGAGAAGATTGGCCTGTTCCAGGTCTAACGCCTGGACGCGCCACCGCGCGCCTTCTGTGTAGTTGGTGAGCACGACCGTCGTTGCCACCGACCTGATTCCTTCGATCACCTCGATGCGGTCGGTGAGCAGACGGGTGAGGTCGGCAATGCTGGAGACGAACACGATCACATGGAAGTCCGACGTCCCGGATGTGCTCGATACCGTGTCGACTGCTGGTTCGGCAATCAGGGCTTCTGCAACGTCATGCTTGCTCTGGGGTCTGCAGGTGATCGCAAGCCATGCGGCACATCCGAATTGCAGGAAGGTCGGGCCCGGAGCCACCGCGATCCATGCCGAGCCGCTCTCGGACAACAGCTTCCATCTTCGGGCGAGTGTCTTCGGCGAGTACTGAAGTGCCTCCGCCAAGTCCGCCCAGTCAGCGCGGGGGTTGAGCTGCAGCGCGCCGATAATTGCAAGGTCCAGTTCTGCTGCAGCCTGAGAGGTCATATTGGACATTATGGCCGTAAAAATTATGGAAATCGGCCAAAACCGAGTTCTCGTGAGGTGCGCCACTCAGAGTGGTTGAGCGCGAGTTGCGCAACCGGGACTCCCGGCCCACGAAGTCGAGGTCGATGCATGTGGACACAATCAGTCAGGGGTGAGGAAGGTGCCGTCCAACGGGCGGGTAGACAGCGGGCGGGCGTCGTGGCGCACGTAGTCGGGGCTGGCACCGGTCCCGTGCTCCTGCTGCGCGGAATCGGTGGTAGCGCCGACAGTTTCGCACCACAATTCGGTGAGCTCAACAGTTCCCTGAGGCTGCTCGCGTGGGACGCCCCGGGATCCGGGCGCAGCGGGGATCCCGGACGTCGGTTCGACCTGGACGACTACGCTGACGCCGCGGCCGAGGTGATCAGGGACCGCTGCGGCCAGGTAGGCCAGGTAGGCCAGATGCGTCCTGGTGGTCCACCCATCTCGGGAGCGCCGCAACGCGTGGTCGGCGGGCTCGATCTCGACCTCGCCGGGCGGCACGGACTGCGCCTCGGGAGCCCAGCGCACGCCCGCCGCATGCTGGTGAGCCTGCGCGATGGTCGAATCCACGCTGACGTCCCACACGGTCGCACCCCGCGCGGCTCGGGTGAGTGCCGGCAACCCCGCCAGGATCCGCATCTCTGCGGACATTTCTGTTCGTGGTGTGCCAGCTTGCCGCTGACCATGTTTCGCACATTAATCCGACGTGGATTTCTCTTGCTTTCCGCCCACGAGTGGAAATCGTTAACTGTGCACACGGTCTATTTCTTCGTGCCGGCCATGCGTGGCTGATTCCACCGAGGTGCGTAGCGGCGTTTCGGGCCGGGGAATCCATTTTCCGCTCTATTTCATTCGTCACTCAGTGTCTGAATCTTGCGGTCTCGCGGTTAGGCATAACAGCAGGTTGAGGGCTCAAACTTTAAGAAATGAGAGCTTGCGCACAACTAGCCTCAGCATTAAGATATTGACCACTTAAGTAATTTGGTGGTTTCGATCTGTGCACGTTATTCAGAAACAGAGGCGCCCTAAAACGCTCTGATTCGCCACGGGTTCACGCGCCGCGTGACCCATGTTCGTCAAATAGCCGGGAGGCACAATATGGGTGGTGCAATCGCACGACCAGCGGGCGCAGGCTCGCCGAAGAAGGTCGCACTGGCGAGCCTGATCGGCACAACCATCGAGTGGTACGACTTCTTCATCTACAGCACCGCAGCCGTGCTCGTGTTCAACCATCACTTCTTCCCCAGCTTCGACCCGGCCATCGGAACCCTGCTGGCCTTCTCGACCTTCGCCGCCGGCTTCGTCGCCCGTCCGATCGGAGCCATCGTCTTCGGTCACTTCGGGGACAGGGTGGGCCGAAAATCGATGATGGTCGTCACCATCTTGATCATGGGCGTCGCCACCGTACTGATCGGCCTGTTGCCGACATATGCCACCATCGGCGCCTTCGCTCCGGTGCTGCTGGTGCTGCTGCGACTGACGCAAGGCTTCGCGCTCGGCGGCGAATGGGGTGGCGCTGCGCTCATGGCGACGGAGCATTCCCCCGATAGCCGACGTGGTTTCTTCGGCAGCTGGCCGCAGGCGGGGGTGGCGGTCGGACTGATCCTGGCGATGACCGTGTACCTACCCCTCGATGCAATGGCCGATGATCACTTCATGGCCTGGGGGTGGCGTGTTCCGTTCCTCCTCAGTGCGGTACTGGTGATCACCGGACTGATCATCCGGGTACAGGTCGCCGAGAGTCCGGAGTTCGACCGGGTCAAGGATGTGCACGCCGTCGTGCGCCTGCCGATCATCGAAGTTCTTCGCACACATCCGAAGCAGGTGCTCCTGGTCGCCGGCGCCAGCCTGTCGCCGGGCATCTTCTTCTACCTCCTGACCGTGTACAACTTCGTCTACACGCAAGAGGCAGGCGGCCTGAGCCAAAGTTCCATGCTGATTCTGGTGATCGTCACCTCCGCGGTCGGATTCGTGGTCACCCCGATCGCAGGTGCGCTCTCCGACAGATTCGGCCGGCAACGGCTCTTCCTGCTCGGCCTTGCCCTCATCGGTTCTCTCGCCTTCCCCCTCTACTGGGCGCTCGACTCGGGCTCGTACGGCTTCATCGCTGTCTGCTACGTCGCCGCGACCATCGCCGTATACATCCCGTGGGCGCTGCAGCCGGCATACTTCTCCGAGGCGTTCGACGCACGAGTCCGCTACAGCGGGCTGTCGCTGGCCACCACCCTCGGCAACCTCTTGGGCAGCGCCATCGCGCCGCTCATCGCCGGAACACTACTCAGCGCAACCCATGCGTCCATCTCCATTTCCCTGTATGTCTTCGTCACCGCAGCACTGTCGTTCGTCTGCGTACTGGTGCTCGGACGGACGAACCGGAAAAAAGATACGCAAGCCGACAGCGGAATCGGCACCGATAACGTGAGCGGGCTCCGCACTCCCACCTACTCGGAGTGATGCCCCTCATGGACGTCGCCTCTCGGGCACGGAAGCACTCACAATGACAGCGAACTCTGATCGGTCCCACAACTCCTGAAAGGACAACCTCTCGGAGAAGGGGTGCTCACCGTCCTGTGCTCTAGGGGTTCAGGCTCCGCCCGCCGCGGCACAGAATTCGCCCCCATCTAGTAACAGATAACACGCTGACGGAAGGAAACCCTATGAGCAGCAATGAATCACGATACGAAACATTCACCCTGGAACGCGCAACACCAACCATCGGGGCGTTCATCCACGGCCTGGATCTTCGTGACGAGATCACACCGCAGTGCCAGACCGAACTGCGCACAGCCTTCCTGGAACACGAAGTCCTGTTTCTTCGCGATCAGCACCTCGAGCCAGAAGATCAGCTCCGATTCGCGAAGGTGTTCGGAGACCCCCAGGAAGTAAGTGCATTCTTTCCCTCCCTTCCGGGAAACCCGTTCATCGAGGTGCTCGAATCTCGCGGTCGCGCAGCCGGAACCGACGTCTGGCACTCCGATCTGACCTGGCAGGCGACTCCAAATTCCGCGACCTGCCTCCACGCCCAGGACATCCCGCCCTGCGGTGGTGACACACTGTGGTCGAGCATGACTGCCGCGTATGACGCGCTACCGGAGACGATGAAGAACCTCATCGACGGGCTCGAGGCCGTGCACGATTGGGAAAAGGAACTGACCGGCGTCGTCCGCCAAGGAGATGACGGGGAAGCACGGTACGAGGAAACACGCCGAAAGTATCCTCCGATGACCCATCCCGTCGTGCGCAAGCATCCAGAAACCGGTCGCAGACTTGTCTACGTCAACGAGTTGTTCACCTCACGCATCTCGGGGGTTCCTCCGCAGCTGAGTGACTCGCTACGAAACATGCTCACGGGCCTCGCCAAGACCCCGGAATATCAGGTCCGATTCCGTTGGGAACCGAACTCCCTCGTGATCTGGGACAACCGGTCGACGCAACACTACGCGGTCGGCGACTATCACCCGCACTACAGGCGCATGCACCGCGTCACCCTCAGAGGCGACCGCCCGGCCTGACACCCGGTGGCCTGCTGGGCGACCAGATTACCGGTCGCCCAGCAGCACTCATCCCTTCCTCGCTTTGGCGCGGATAGATAGATCCGCAACTGCAGAATATCTACCGGGGCAGGGGATCGAGGAAATCCCCGTCTCCGTCTTCATTCATTTCGTGTGTCATGGTTGCCGGTCCTGCTCGACGACCCACGCTGCGATCTGCGCGCGGGAGGTGAAACCGAGTTTGGTGAGTAGGTGCTCCACGTGACCTTGCGCAGTGCGGGGTGATATCACCAGTCGGGCGGCGATCGCCCTGTTGGTCAGGCCTTCGGCGGCGATCAGTTCGGCGACCTGCCGTTCACGTTTGGTCAGTTTCACTGAGGTATCCGACGTGGCGTCCGGGAGCCGTTCGCCGAGGGCATAGGCGATGGCGGCGTCAAAGCCCAAGCGCCGACCCTCTCGGCGCGCCGCCTCCATGGAGCTCTTGCCGAGCGCTCCATAGGCATTCTGTTCGGACTCCTCGCGGGAGACGAGTAATTGGGGGAACCCCACCGTGGGGCTGCCCACGGTGCGTCCGAGTTCGTCGGCGGCCGCCATCAGGATGACCGCGCGTCGCGCGTCATGCGCTTCGGCGGCGATCGAGCCCAGTGTCTCGAGGCACGCGATGGCGGTGCGCGGGGTATTCACCCGCCTGGTCAACTGCAATGACTGTTCGAGTAGCCGAACTGCCCGATCGGTATCACCGTGGCGCCACACCGCGTCACCCATGGCCCAGAGCGCGAACGACTGGTACATCGATTCACCGTGCGCCTGTGTGATCGCGACGATCTGTTCGTAACAGTCACTCGCCCGCTGGGATTCGCCGAGTTGTTCGTAGGCCATCCCCAGCCGGTGCAGCACCCCGACGTGTGAAACGTCCTCCTGTGTGCCGAAAACGGTGCCGGCGCTTTCCAGTCGCGCGCAGGCGCGTGTGGGATCACCCCTGAAAAGGGCGAGAAGGCCGTCCGCGTACTCGATGTATGCGTGGCTCACCGCGTCGGTTGTCTGTTCGGCCAGCCTGCGGCCCTCCTCCACCAGTGCGGCCCCCGCGGAGAGGTCGCCCTGCAATTCGGCCAGGACGCTGCCGGCGTACACCGCTTTGATTCGCTCCAGGGTCGGCTCCGCTGGAAAGTGTGCAAGGACGCGGCCCAGCCAGAATCGCCCCTCGCTGAGCAAGCTCCGGGAGAGCCAGAAGGGGAGCAAGCTCGCGGCGATGCGAAGTCCGATGTTGGGGCTGTCGGACACGCAGAACTCCATCGCCTCCCGCAGATTCGCTTGTTCTCGCTCGAATCGTGCGATCCAGTCCAGTTGCCGGGAGCTGATCCACTCGGCTTCAGCCTCGGCGGTCAGTTGCTCATACCAGTCGCGGTGCCGTCGACGCAGTTCGACATACTCCTCGGTGGCCTGGAGCTTCTCATGCCCGTACTCTCGCAGGGTCTCGAGCAGCCGAAAGCACACGGCCGAGCCGGATTCCACCCGGATCACGATCGATTTGTCCACCAGGGAGGTCACGGCGTCAAGCGGATCCGACGATGCCAGGCCATTCCCGCAGACCTGTTCCACCGCATCGAGTTCGAAGCTACCGGCGAACACGGACAACCGAGACCACAACTGTTGCTCCTGCGGGGTGCACAGATCGTAGCTCCAATCGATACACAGCCGAAGGGTCTGCTGACGAGAGGGTGCGCCTCGGCTGCCGCGGGTCAGCAGCGTGTAACGGTCGGTCAGCCGCGCAAGGATCTGCTCGGGCGACATCGCCCGCAACCGTGTCGCCGCCAGTTCGATCGGCAGCGGCAATCCGTCCAGGCGATGGCAGATCCCGGCGACCGCGACACCGTTGTCCTCGGTGAGCTCGAATCCGGGCACAGCTGCGGCTGCGCGATCGGCGAACAAGGTCACCGCATCGTAGCTGGGCAGCCCCTGCAGGGAGGGCCGTCCGTCGGGGTCGGGGACAGTGAGCGGGGGCACCCGGAGCAGTGATTCCCCGCCGATACCGAGTGGCTCGCGGCTGGTGGCGAGGATTCGCAATCCCGGACACGTCCGCAGCAGCGTCTCGGCCAACCCCGCGGCCCCGCCGAGGACGTGCTCGCAGTTGTCGAAGACCAGCAACAGCTCGCGCGGCACCAGAAACTCCACCAGCACGTCGATCAACGGCCTGGCCGAGTGATCACCCAATCCGAGAGATGCGGCGACCATGTCGACGAGCAACGACTCGTCACGCAGCTCGCCCAGCTCCACGAGCCACACTCCGTCGGCGTAATCGCGGTGCGTGATGGTCGCGACCCGCAACGCCAGACGCGTCTTCCCCACACCACCGATCCCGGTGAGCGACACCAAACGAGAATCCGACAACAGGTTCTTGAGTTCTGTCACCTCGTTCCGTCGGCCGACGAAACTGGTGAGTTCCAGGCAAATATTCGTCTTGACGTCCCCGACGGTGCGCGCCATCGTCAGGCGCTGCACGACAGAGTTCGGCAGTTTCCGCGGCGAGGACCCCGTAACGCCCTGCACGGCCATTCCGTCGACCGCAAATCCCCGGTGGAGCTGGATCTCGCGGAGTTCGTCGCCGAGCTGGACGGCGGACGGGCGGTCGTCCGGATTCGTCGACATCGCCCGCTCGATCACTTCCGCCACGTCGGCGGAGATTCCCTGCTCACGTAAATTCGGCACCGGATGTGTTGTGATCCTCAGGAACTGGGCAACCAGCTGTTCACCGCTGCGCCGTTCAAACGCGGCGTGGCCGGTGAGCGCGCAGAACAGCGTCGCCCCGAGACCGTAGATATCCGAACTGGAGGTCGGCGGATCGCCCGCGATCACTTCGGGCGCGGTGAATGCCGGCGAGCCGGTCACGGTGCCGGTGGTCGTCTCGAATCCTCCGGAGATGTGCGCGATACCGAAGTCGGTCAGCGCGGGTTCGCCGTAGTCGGTGAGCAGGATGTTCGCCGGTTTCACGTCGCGGTGCAGGATGCCGAGCCGGTGCGCCGTCTCCACCGCGCCAGCCAGCTTTACTCCGAGCCGCAGCGCGTCGCCCAATGGCAGGGGACCGTGGTCTCGGATCCGCACCTGCAAGGAGTCCTGCGGGTGATAGGGCATGACGATGTAGGGGCGGCCGGTGGCGGTGGCACCGGCTTGCAGGACAGGGACGATGTTCGGGTGGCCGGTCAACCTGCCCATCGCCTGCTGTTCCCGGAAGAATCGTGCCCGGTTCTCCGCTTCCATGTCGGCGGTGAGGACCTTCACCGCGACCGTTCGGTCCAGCTCAGTCTGGACACACCGGTAGACAACGCCGAAGCCACCGCGGCCGATTTCCTGGGCGTCTTCGAGCCCGGCGGCTGCTAGCTCCGCTGTGACTGAAGCATCCACCGCGCGCTGTGTCCGGTACGGATCGGCATCAACCATCGGCTACGCCGATTCACCCGATACGAGACACCCTTGACGATGCAGCACGGCGCTCACCTCACGAAAACGTCCTACCAGGATATCGCTGCAACGCTCGAGCCGGGACGCCACCGCCCTCTCCGAAATCCACTGGCAGTCGTTAGGCCGGAGAAGAGACGTTCTGCAGGATCTTGATGGGAGGCTCCTTGTCGGTGCTCGGCGGCCGGGCCTGGCGACGCGCACCCAACCTATCCGTTACTCACAGTTCCCCACACTCGGCCTAGCCGCTCAGATCGTGGCCGGTGGCCGCGCGCGCGTAGGAGTGGAGGCTGGCGATCACCTCGCCACGGCTGCGACGTCCGGCCAGCACCTCCATCTGGTAGCCGTCCTCCATGGCCACGAAGTTCGCTGCGAGCAGGCGCGGCGGGTCGGTGAGCGTGAAGTGACCCTGAGTCTGACCGATGACGAGAATGCCGTAGTAGACGGCGATTTGGCGCTCGGTCAGCGAACTGTCCAGGGCCGCCGCCTTGGCGTCGCGCAGCGATCTCGGCCAGCATTCGAACAGCAGTCGGACCAGTTCGTCGTCCGGTCCGCTCGCGACGCCGTGGTCGATGCAGGCCCGGAGGCGGTCGCGCGCGTCGGGGAACTGGTCGGCGACGCGCTCGCGCTCCTGACTGAACCGCTCGATGGCCCGCTGATACGTCTCGTAGATCAACGCGTCCAGGTCGCCGTAGTAGAGCACCGCCGCAGGGGTGACCCCGGCCTGCTCCGCGATGTCACGCAGACGCACCCCCTCCAGTCCGCGCGCGAGCACCGCCCGCTGGACGGCCTCACCGAGTTCGGCCCGGCGGGCCCCCTGATCCTTCTTCCGTGCCACGCCCTCGCTCCATCCTTACCGGTTTCTATATGGAGATTTAGACAATACCTGCCCAGTTATTGACAGGTAGATCACACTGTTCTTAAATTTCTATTTAAAGAATCCAACCCGATCTCAGGAGTCACCGTGTCGACCAATCCCACCGACGCCGAGACGAGTCTCGACCCACCACCAGCACCCACCGGAAAGGGACTGCGGGGCGGCTCCGTGGGTCTGCTCGCCGCAGTCGCGCTCGGCCTGTCCTCGGTCGCGCCGGCGTACAGCATCGCGGTCACGCTCGGTTTCGTGACGATGGTCGTCGGAAACCTCGCCCCCGCCGCCCTGCTCCTCGGTTTCGTGCCGATCCTTCTGACCGCGTTCGCTTTTCGCGAGCTGAACCGGGAGATGCCGGACTGCGGCACCACGTTCGTCTGGACCACCCGCGCGTTCGGTCCGCACACGGGATGGCTCTCCGGCGGCTGGGTGGTGCAGATCGCGACCCTCATCGCGATGACGGCACTCGCCCGAGTCGGAGCCGGGTACCTCCTGACCCTGCTCGGCCTGGATTCGCTGGCGTCCGACAACGTCGCCGTGATCGTCACCGCGGTCCTGATCGTCGCCGCGGTCACCACCATCGCCTACCGCGGGCTGCAACTGGCCGCGTCCGTGCAGTACGTGCTGCTGGGGCTGCAACTGGTCGCCCTGTTCGGGTTCGGAGCGGCCGCGTTCGCCCGCACCGGCGCCTCCGCACCGAGCCTGTCCTGGCTGAACCCGTTCGCGTTCGGCGGCTTCGGCCCCTTCGCGGAGGCGGTGCTGCTGTGCCTGTTCATCTACTGGGGATGGGACGCGCTGATCACCGTCAACGAGGAAACCCGTGACAGCGACCGCATCCCCGGTCAGGCCGCCGTGATCTCCACCCTCGTCCTGCTCGGCACGTACCTCTTCACCGGATTCGCCGCGATCAGCTTCGCCGGCATCGGCACCGACGGGCTGGGCCTGGGCAATCCCGACAACGCGGGGGACGTACTCGCCACGCTCGGGCCGCCGGTACTCGGCGCGGGCCTGTCGAAGGTGGTCGAACTCGCCATCTGCGTGTCGGCGATCTCGGCGCTGCTCACGTGTGTCATCGGCAGCTCACGCGCCACCCTCTCCATGGGCGCCCACGGCGCACTGCCCCGCGCCTTCACCCGAATCCACCCCACCTACCGCACGCCCGCGTTCGCCACCGTGTTCTTCGGTGCGACCGCCGCGGTCCTGCTGACCGTCCTCACGCTCGTCTCCGGCAACTTCCTCGGCGACGCGATCCTTTCGATCGGACTGCTCATCGCGTTCTACTACGGCGTCACCGGTCTCGCCTGTGTCTGGTACTTCCGCCACCGCCTGACCGACTCGCCGCGCGACCTGTTCCTCCGGGGAATCCTGCCCGCACTGGGCGGGACGATCATGCTCGCCGCCTTCGCGCGCAGCGCCCACGACATGCTCGACCCGGGCTACGGGGCGACCTCGTTCCACGGCATCGGCGGGGTGTTCCTGCTCGGTGTGGGCTCGATCGCCGTCGGCGCCGTGGTGATGCTGCTCGTCCGCACCCGTTTCCGCCGCTTCTTCCGAGACGGCCGCACCGCCGTCACCGAACTGACCGTCACAGAGGACTGAACCCATGCGCACACTGACCATCGCCGCCATCCAGACCGCCCCGGTCCCGTTCGACGTGGAGGCCACCTGGCAGCGGTTCGCCGACCAGGTCCGCGCCGTGCGCGACACCTTCCCGCACGTCGAACTCGTCGTGGTCCCCGAACTCGTGCTGGCCGCGGAGGCGCCTCTCCTGCAGGCCCGCGCCGACTGGATGGACCAGGTGGCGCTGCCACTCGCCGGCCCCCACATCGACCGGATCTGCGCACTCGCCGAGGAAACCGGCCTGTGGCTGGTGCCCGGAAGCCTCTACGAGCGCGGCGACGACGACAGGATCTACAACACCGCCATCGCCGTGTCGCCGCTCGGCGAGGTGGTGGCCCGCTACCGCAAGGTCTTCCCCTGGCAGCCGTACGAGCAGACCGCACCCGGAAGCGAGTTCGTCGTCTTCGACATCCCCGGCACCGGCCGGATCGGCCTGGCGATCTGCTACGACGGCTCCTTCCCGGAGACTGCACGCCAACTGGCCTGGCTCGGGGCGGAAGTGATCATCCAACCCACCCTCACCACCACCCGTGACCGCGAGATGGAACTCGTCTGCTCCCGCGCCAACGCGTGGACCAACCAGGTCTACGTCGTCAACGTGAACGGCGCCGACCCGGCCGGGGTCGGCGCCAGCGTCGTCGTCGACCCCGAGGGCATCGTCCGCCAGCAGGCCGGGTCGGGCGAAGAAGTGCTCGTCGACACCCTCGACCTCGACGCCGTGACCCGGGTCCGCACGTACGGCACGTTCGGCCTCAACCGCCCCTGGGACCAGATCGCCCGGCACGGCGACGGGATCCGGCTCCCGATGTACGGCGGCGGGGGCATCCAGACACCGCCGTGGCACGACGACGCCGTGCCGGTCCCCGCGTCCACACCCAGCTGACCCGCCCTCCCGGAAGGGGCGGTCACGAGAGACCCGCCCCATCCGGGACCGGTCCTGGATAATTGCGAGGGTGAGGCCCCTCGCTGCTTCGTCCGTCGACACGGTCCTGCAGGACTATCAGCCGCGCATCCTGCGCCGCTACCTGTGGATCACGACTGCGCTGCATCTGGCGGGGTTCGTCCTCCCTCCCATGGTCGGGTTGTCGATCCGGCCGGAGACCGTCGCCGCTCGCACGGCCGGCGTTCTTCTCGGAGTGTTCGCACTCGTCGTGCTGCACCGGGGCGGGCGCAGGCCGAGCCGACGGGCCTACCAGGTCTGCACCACGGCGGCACTGCTCGCCACTCCGATCGTGATGTCCGGTCTCGTTCTCGCCGTGGCCCAACTCCTCTGCGCGATCGCGGCGATGTTCCTGGCGATGTATTTCGTCGTGTTCTACCCGAAGCGGCAGTCGCGGCTCCTCGTCGGATGCCTCACCGGGTTGATGGTGGTCGGAGTCGTCGTCGCACCCACCGCGTTGACGCTGGTGCCGGTCGAGGTGGACACGGTAACGGTGAAGGCCGCCGTTCTCGTCGTGGCCGTCACCTGCGTACTCGGTGCGGCCGAGATGTTCGGGTCCCTCACCCGGACCCTGATCGAATCGGCCAGCACCGACGGACTGACGGCCCTGCTCAACCGCGCCGGTTTCGAGCTCGCGTTCCGGCACGCCCTCGAAGGCGCGGGCACCGGACAGGTCTCCGTGACGTTGGTCCTCATCGACGTCGACCAGTTCAAGTCGACCAACGATCACTACGGCCACGCCGCGGGCGACGCTGTTCTCGTCGACCTCGCGAACTACCTCGCCGAGCACATGCCCCGCGGCGCCCTTCTCGCCCGGGTGGGCGGCGACGAGTTCGTCACCTGCGTGGTCGGCGAGCATCACGCCGAGCTGCCCGGCGTGATGGCGCAACTCGCCCGGCAGAGCCCGACCCCGTTCAGCTTCGGCTGCGCGTCGTGCACCGGCGAGGCCGACCCACTCACCGCGCTCTATCGAACCGCCGACCGCGAGCTGTACTCGGCGAAGCAGCGACAGCACCCACCCGAACCGCCCGCCGACGAACCCACACTGCGGACGGGGTGAAACACCTGGGCAGACGCCGCACCCTGCGTCATTCGGCGATTCGCGCGGTCACCGGACGCCGGTCCGCCGCCTTCACGTGGGTGACCACCCACACCGCTGCGACGACGAGTGCGCAGCCGGCGAACTGCCCGATGCTGGGACGCTCGTGCACGATCGCGATGGAGAACAGCATCGCCAGCACCGGCTGGAGCAGCAGCAACGTGGCGCCCACCTCGGCGGCGAGCCGCGGCAGGGCGAATCCGATGAGGACCCAGCCGAGCACCTGGCTGCTGAGCGACAGCGCCGCCAGCCATCCCAGCGCGGGCCATCCCGGTGTGAGGTCCACCGTTCCCCACAGCGATCCCACGGCGGTCCCGACGATGCCCGCGGCGATCGTCGACACGAACACCTGCGACGACGCCCGGTGTGCGGATCCGGCGCGGCCGATGACGAAGATGTAGATCCCGTAGGCCACGCCCGCCGCCAGCGACAGCAGAGTTCCGAGGAACAGCTGATCGCCGTCGCCGCTGCCGCCGAGGATTCCGCCGGCGAGAGCCACACCGGCGAACAGGAAGGGAACCGCCACGACGAACCGGACCGGCACCCGCGCACGGAAGAAGACCCACGCGAGCAGTGGCACGACGACGACTTGCACGTTGACGACGACGGTGGAGATTCCGGCGCCGATCAGGTGGATCGATCGCGCCCACAGCGCGAAGTCGACGCCGAGCATCATGCCGCCGAGCACCTGGGCGCCGATCACCCGACGCGGAATCCCGCCGTACCGCCGAAACTCTTGCAGCGCAAAAAGACCGAGGATGGGCAGCGCCAGCACACACCGGAAGAACGTCGACGTGGCCGGCTCCACCCCGGACAGCTTGATGAGACTGCCGGTCAGCGAAGTCGCCACCGCACCCGCCAGCACCAGCAGTCGCGGATCCACGGACGCGACGCTGAAGGAGGGGCTGACGAGGGCACGGGGACGCAAACGGAGAGCGGTAGTCACACCGAGAATTCTCCGAGGCCCCAACCATTACAACAAGTGAATAGTCGTGTCATGAAAGCAGTAGCATCACTACTATGTTGAGCGTCGATCGCCTCCGCGCGCTGTGCGCTGTCGCCGAACACGGATCGATCGGCGCCGCAGCCCGCGCCCTGCACGTGACGCCATCCGGGGTGTCGCAGCAACTCGGCAAGTTCGAACGGGAGGTCGGCGTCCGGCTCCTGGTGCCCGCGGGCCGCGGCGTCCAGCTCACCGATGCCGGCCGGCTCCTGGCCCGTCGCGGGCAGGAAGTGATATCGCTTCTGGCGCAGGCCGAATCCGAAGTCGTCTCCCTCGACCGCGACGTGGTGGGAGAACTGCGAATCGGGTCCTTCTCCTCCGCAGGCAGAGTCGTCGTGCCGACTGCCGTGGCGACGCTGCGCAGGCGTCACCCGCAGCTCGCGGTCAGCTTCTTCGCCGGCGAGACCGAGGACCTCATACCCGCGATCGTGCGCCGGGAACTCGACCTCGCCGTCGTCGACAGCTGGGTCACGATGCCACTGCACCTGCCCGAGGACGCAGTGCACACCCTGGTGCACCGCGACTCCGCCGACGTCGCACTGTCCCGGGACCATCCGCTGGCGTCCCGCGATCACGTCGATCTCGACGAGATCGCGGACATGCCGTGGACGACGTGGAAGAAGGGCGCGGTGTACCACACCTGGCTGGTGCAGACGTTGCGCAACCGCGGCGTCGAACCGGATATCAGGTACGAAGTGCCCGAATTCGCGGCTCAACTCGAATTCGTCGCGCACGGTCTCGCCGCCGCACTCGTGCCGCGTCTGGCCCGCGTCTGGGTGCCGGACAACGTGGCGATCGTCCCCGTGCGTCCCACACTCGAACGCGAGATCTACGCACTCCGCCGCGCCGACAACGACCGCCCCACGGTCAGGGCCGGGATCGAGGCACTGACCGAAGCCTTCGCCGGAATCGGCGCGTGACAGCTCCCCCGTCGCCCGACCTTTCGCGACAGGTCTGACGCGGCCACACCGGCCGCGCACGAACACCTGCCAGAAGGCCCTACACGTGCAGGCGTTTCGGTTGCACAATGGTGGTGGGCAACCACCCGGAGGTGCGCGATGAGCGAAACGTGTGCAGCGCCGACACGGCTGTGGCGTCTGGGTCCATGGAGCCGCAACCCGCTCATGCGGGGGTGCGACCGGCTCCGCTCCGCGATGGTCCTCATCGGGGTGTTCTTCGTGCTCATGATGATTCCACTGGCCGCGGCCTACGGAACCGAGACGTACTCACGGCTCGACCAGCAGACGCAGGCCGAACTCGCCACCCAGCACCCGACACCCGCCAGGCTCGTCGAGGATTCCCGCACCGGGACCACGGGAGAACCCCTGCCGGCCGCACCCCAGTATCAAGCCCACGCACGGGTGCAGTGGTCGGCGAACGGGCAGACTCACACCGCCGACGTTCCCACCGAATCGGGCGCGAAGGCCGGCCAGACCGTCAGCGTCTGGCTCGACCCGAACGGCGATCTCGTCCCGGCGCCGGAGACCGGTTCGCAGAACGCCGCCACGGCGGTGAGCGTCGCGTGCGGGATCTGGGTGACCGCGACCGGCGGGTACTGCCTCCTCTTCCTCGTCGTCCACTGGGTCGCGTCCCGCCGCCAGCAGGCTCAGCTGACCCGCGAATGGAACGAACTCGACCGACCACCCGGGTGGCACGTCAGCTGACGGACGACGGAACCGAGCCGCGACGGCTACCGGCCGGGTGCCCCGTTCGGCGGCTGCCCGCCACCCTCACCGGGACCGCTCGGCGCGGACTGCGTGTTCGCCGACTTCTCGGCGACACCGATCGTGATCGAGATCGTCATACCGGTGGCGGGTTGTCCCGACACGGTGGCCAACTCGGCATCCCAGCCGTCCCCGAACACGTTGTCCGAGTCCAGGGAGACCTTCGACAGGTTGCCGACACTGTTCGCGTACCCGCTGTCGTAGGCGAAGACGGTGGTGCACGCGTCCTGCGGCACTGCGATCTGCGACGTCAACCGGGCGCCCTCGCCCGCCACCGCAGATTCCAGTGAGTCGAACACCTCGAAGTGAATGTGCGGCCAGCGTCCCGAGTAGCAGGCCGGGAAGATCGACGTGAACGACACCGTGCCGGCGGAGTCCGCCACCTGAACGCCGCGCAGGTAGTTCTGCTCGGTGATGCCCTGACCGTAGAGCGAGTACTCGCCGTCCCGGTCGCAGTGCCACAGGTAGACGGCCATTCCCGCGCCGGCCGCGCAGTCCTTCGTCAGATCCTGCAGGTTCAGTTCGATGGTCGTCGCGACACCCTCCGCCGTCCCGGAGTACGCGCCGAAGCTGCTGCGAATGTCCTGCCGGACGATCCCCGACTCGACCAGCACGTTCGGGCCGTTGGACCCGTCGCCGGGATACGGGCCGGCCGTTTCCTGCGGCGCCGCCGCCACGCACGTGCCGTCGCTCACCGTCTCCGCCGTGGTCGCGGCGGCCCCTGTCGACGACGAGGACGACGTCGCCGTCGATCCCGCCGACGAGCACGCCGCGAGCGCGGTCGCACCCGCCGCGCCGAACACGAACAGTGCGCGGCGACGCGACAACATCGATTTCAGGTCGTGGCTGAGGCCGCGATCGTGCTCGTGCACTTCGTCGGCGTGGTGACGCGGGCTCTTCGTCATGAGGACCTCTCCATGGGCTGTTCCGGTTACATCCCATACAAGCGGTCGCCGGTGCGGGCACCCTCGAGCTTCGCTGTGGAGTCGCTGTGAACGCCTGTCGCCCAGCAGCGGTCGCCTGGGGCCGTCTCGCGAGACGCGTCGGTCAGAGAGATTCGGCGCCGGCCGTGCCGGAGAATGATTCGTTCTCGAGGTCACGCACGAGGGGGATGCCGAGGGCAGCGAGCAGCATCCGGCAGTCGTCGGCATCGATCGAGTGGTGGGCGACGGTCCGCTGCGCCTTACGGACGGACTCTTCGTCGAGCTCGCGTTCGCTTTCGAATATAGAAGCATCCCGGTCGGACATGGCTCCCACCTTTCCTCGGCATCACCTGAATAGCCCGGAGTGAGGCCACCGAAACCGACACGGGACAGCGCGACCGGGTGTCGTCCGAAGTGGATTCGGATCCGTCCGAGGTGAGGTACGAGGCCTGTCGAACCGGCCTGCGGGAGGATCAGCGACTGTAGGTCGCGAACAGCCTGCGGATGCTCTCGTCCCAGTACTGCTGGCGCCGGCGTTCGACCGCGCGGGAGAACATCGCCCACACCGCACCCAGGAGCAGCGCGCTCGCGCCGAGGGTGATGAGCACTGCCGCGACCGCGGCGCTGACGACGTCGGAGGTCGTGATCCGCGGGCCGGCCCAGCTTCCGTCGTCGCCGACGGCGATGGTCTTCGAGGTGCCCGCCGGAGTCCCCGAGGGGACCTCGATGCTGTCGGTGCGAGACTCGGAGCCCCAGGCCCACGTCGCCTTCACCATCGGGGTGGTCCGGACCGAGCCGCGCGGCGACAGGGTGATGGGGGCGTCGGCGCTGGTGACGGCCTCGACGAGGGTCGTGGTGGCGCGTTGTTGCGCGGCCCGCGCACTCTCCTGGTGGTACTCCCAGGTGCCGATCACGATCGCGACACCCGCGAGGGTGACGATGACGGATTTCAGGGTGGCCGCGAACCGATCGACCGGTCGCGCGAACGGGTTGGACGGTCGACCCGACACCGAGTACACCACGGTTGCCTTCGAGCGCCCCAACACAATCCACCTCATTGTTTCGTCCACGTTAAATGTCAGCTTCACCAGTGTCGCCACTGATCAGGCAACAGGGAAACCGAAATGGACAAACTTGACGAGTCTCACACTCCGCGGGCAGACCGGAGTCGGCCCCGCTCAGCGCTGTGCGGGGCCGAGCGGCACTCAGGTTTCGAGGTGCGGATCGGACTGTTCGCTGGACACCGTCCGGCTGCTCAGGTGCCCGCCGCCCCACTTCGAGTCGGTCCCGGCGTGGAGTGCGAGCAGGTCGTGTCCGAAGTCGTTGTCGAAGTCCCGCAGCACGGTGTGCAGGTGATTTCCACCGCCGACGGCGTTGACCGCCTCGATGAGGTACCGGTCGGTGTGGACGCGGAAGTAGTGCGGTGCGCCGCGCTTCTGCGCACCGGCCCACGCGAAGAACACCCGGTCGATGCCGCCCTCCCGCAGCGCCTGCCGGTGGCGGTCGCCGGCCTCCTCGGGCAGTCGCTCGAGATAGCAGTCCACGACCCCGAGCAGCGTGTGCTGCTGGTCACCGGACAACTTCGCGCCGCTGATCCCGGACGGCCGATCGCGCACGAACTTCAGGGCGACCCGGTCGGCGTCGGTGATGGTGTAGCCGGGCATGCCGAGGTCGTAGTGGTCGGGGTATTCGTAGGCCCCGATCCGCGGCACCTGCCGGGTCACGAAGTCGGCCGGTGCGACGTCGTGGATGACGGCGAGGCCGCGCTGCTCGTCGTCCAGGGAGGCCAGCAGGTCGAAGGCCAGGCCCTCGTCGTCGGCGAGCGGTTTGAGCACCCCGTCGTACTCGGTGGGCTGCGCGCCCAACGCGACCGGGGTGGCGGAGATCCACCGCTCGTCGACGATCGTCAGGTTGAGGCAGACGTGGTGACCGAGGAAACGCAGCGTCCAGGTGTCCTCGAAGCCGGGGCGGCCGAAGAAGGTCAGGAAGTACGAATCCGAGGTGCGCCAGGTCTGCAGTGCCGGTCCGAGGAAATCCTGCTCGTAGTCCCGGAGGACGTGCTCGAGTTGGGGGATCGAGAGCACCTTCGTGAAGGTGCGCAGCGGCACGGCCAACCGGATCAGATCCCACACCAGCACCTTCTGGTGACGGTCCAACTGGTGCAGCGGGATGCCGGTGCGGTCCGGTTTGGGGATGATGTCCCAGTTCAACCGCCGCGGGTCGTCGAAATCGTCGATGATCGCGGTCGCCCGTTGCCGGGGGTCGAACGTATCGATCAAACCCATGGCGGTCACGAGCAGCTTGGTCGCCGTCTGAGGCGCCTCATGGAGAGCAGACACGTGAATCTTCCTTCTCGAGTGTGGAGGTGGAGCGTCCGGCGAGGGGAGGTGTTCTCACCATCCCGCCGCGATGTCGATCGCCTTCTCGGCGCTCGCGAGGTCGCCGCCCCGCCACGCCACGTGCTGGTCGGGTCGGACGAGGACGAAGGGGGCGCCGAGGAGACTGCCCAGAGATCCCCCGGTGTCGGACAATCGCAGCACCGTCACAGGGACACCGAGTTCCTCGGCCTTCGCCGTCAGCGGTTCGAGTTCGGCGGTGTGCCGCGAGGATCCCACGTCGTCCAGCACGACGAGGGTGTACTCCGGGCCGAGAACGTCGTAGAGCGAACGGCCGTCTCCCAACCACGCGTGCGGCAGTAGCGCTCCGGGGCACGCGGTGGGCACGTACTCGACGGGATCTTCCGCCGGCGGCGCCGATCCATCGGGCACGATGACGGGCGAGTCGGTGTAGGCGTAGCCGAGAACGAGTCCGAGTGAATGGAATTCGCTCTTCTTCACGGCGAGCGCCTCTGCCGTGCGGCGGCGCGCCTCCTCCGCTGCCGGACCGTCCTGACCGATCTCGACGGTGGAGAAATGATGCGCGAGAGCCTTTTCCTGCGCTCCGGCTTCGGCGATGGTGCGGGCGGCGACGGGCCGGCGTTCGGCTTCGTAACTGTCGAGCAGTTGCGGCCCGGCCCAGCCGCGCAGCGTCGCCGCGATCTTCCAGGCGACGTTGACGGCGTCACCGATGCACGTGTTGTACCCGTGCCCGCCCCACGGCGGATTGAGATGCGCGGCGTCGCCGACGAGGAACACCCGGCCCTTGCGGTAGCTGTCGGACAGCAACATTCGTGCCACCCACGGGTCGGTGGCGATGATCTCGACCGGGACCGGCTCGCCGATGAGGCGGTGCACGAGCGCGGTGGCGTCGACCTCCTCGTCCCGGACGTCGACGCCCTGCACGATCGCCCACCAGGTGTCCGACAGGTCGAGCCGGCCCACGATGCCCGCTGCCCCGGGCGCCATCACCCAGTGGTGGACGGCACCGTCGAACGGCACCCGCTCGGCCAGGCCCGGCGCACGGAACAGGATGCTGAGATTGGGGCGCTCGCCGGACGTGCCCTCGAACCGGGCGCCGATGGACTCGCGCACGATGCTCGCGCCGCCGTCGCACCCGAGGACGTAGTCCGCCACGACCGTTCGGGTCTGCCCCGGACCCTCCACCGTGGCACGGACGGTGCCGTCGGGGAGTTCCTCGAGCGACGTGACCCGCGCCCCGAGCTGCAGGGTGGCGAATTCGCTGCGCTGCACCGCCTCCCGAAGCACGGTCTCCACAACAGGTTGTGGTGCCTGCTGGCCGCGTTCGGGCGCCAGCGTCGGGGTGGCGACGTCGAGCTGGAAGCCGTTCTCGAACCGGGTGATCTCGTGGCCTAGCAGAGTCGAGCAGAACACGATGTCCTGCGCCCACTCGACGGGAAGGGGCGACGCGGCACGCACCTCGTCGGCCAGTCCCCACCGCCGCAGGTGCGTCATGGTGCGGGCGTTGGTGGTCTTGGCGCGCGGGCGTTCGGCGTCGACGTCGACCCTCGGTTCGACGACCAGGCTTGCCACCCCGTGGTGGGCCAGTTCGAGCGCGGCCGCGAGCCCGGACGGCCCGCCGCCGGCGATCAGTACCGGTGTCCGGTCGACACCGGACGCGACGTCGGTCATGCGCCCTTCCTTCCGCTGGCATCGACGATCGGGGTCCGCAGGACGCCGAGCTTGTCGATCTCCACCTCGACGATATCGCCGGGCCCGAGCAGCCACGGTGGGTTGCGCACGTAGCCGACGCCCTCCGGGGTGCCGGTGGCGATGATGTCGCCGGGGTGCAGGGTGAACGTCTCGCTGATGAGGGCGATGATCTCGCCGACCGAGAAGATCAGGTCCCGGGTGTTGCCGTCCTGCACGACCGTTCCGTTGACGCGGGTCTGCACCCGCAGACCGTCGGACAGATCCCCGACCTCACCGGCGGGAACCAGCGGGCCGAGGGGGCCGGACCGGTCGCCGTTCTTGCCGAGCGTCCATTGCGCGGTCAGCTTCTGCGCCTTGCGGGCGGTGAGGTCGTTGAAGCAGGCGTAGCCGAGCACCCCGGCCTGGCCGGTGGCCGCGTCGACGCTTTCGAGCCGGGTGCCGATGAACGCGGCAACCTCACCCTCCCAGTCCAGGCCCGCCTCGTTGGCCGGCACCGGCGTCGGGGCTCCGTCGACGCTCAGCGACGGGGTCCACCGCCCGAACAACGTCGGGTAGGGCGGCGGGGTGAAGCCGCCCTCGGCGGCGTGGGCCTTGTAGTTGAGGCCGACGCAGATGACGCGGGCGGAGTCGGGCACCGGCGGCACCACGCTGACGAGCGTGACGTCGATCTCGGGCGATTCGAGGTGTTCCGCTCGTGCCACCCAGCCGGCGGCGTCGCTCCAGAATTCCTCGAGTGAGGCGAGCGGTCGAACGAAGCCGTCACGGAGGACACCCACGGTCACGGCGTCCTGATCCTTCTTGCGGTAGCCGACAATCTTCATCTATTTCATCCTTTTCGTCCGCCACCGTTCGGTGGCGAGTCCTAGCGGGAAACTTCGGTGCTGCGCGCGGTGGCCGCTTCGAGGTGGTTGTCCGCGGCGGCGGGGGTGGCGCGGGGGCGTCGAGGGAGGGTGGCCATCACGACGCCGCCGATCAGCGCGGGCACGGCGAATGCCAGTGAGCTGACGATGACGGCACCGCCACCGGCGACGAAGAACGCGCCGTACGTGGGGCCCGCGATCGCGCCCGCCCGGCCGATTCCGAGCGCCCATCCGAGCCCGGTTGCCCTGAACCGGGCCGGGTAGAACGTCGCGATGTGATCGTTGAGCATGTTCTGGGTGCCGAGGCCGCCGAATCCGGCCAACGCCACCAGCAGCATCAGGACGGCGGTCGGCGGGTGCGTGCCCAGCAGCGCGAGAGAGACTGCGGCCGTGGAGAACCCGGCCAGGACCAGCGGCTTCGGACCGAACCGTTCGGCCAGCACGGAGGCGAGCAGCGTTCCGACGATGGCGCCGGCGCTGTAGACGAGCAGGAACGTCACCGCCGAACCGATCGGGTAACCGGCATTGCGCATGATCTGCGGCAGCCAGGTGGTCACCCCGAACATGGTGAGCATGCTGCAGATCGCGACGAACCAGATACCGACCGTGGCCCGCCCCATCCCGTCACCGAAGAGTTTGGCGACCGGCGACTTCGACGCCCGGTCCTCGGAGGATCGTTCGGCGACGAACGCCCGCGACTCCGGCAGAAACGCGAACGCCAACGGCAGCAACGTGATCAGCGGAACCGCACCGAGTGCGTAGACCGGACGGAACCCGAACTCCTCGAGCAGCAGCAGGGACGCCGCCGATGCGAGGACGCCGCCGAACGCCGGTCCGGTGAGCACCATGCCGAGGATCCGGGACCGGTAGGCCGGGGACGCGAACTCCGCCGCCATCGCGATGGCGGTGGGCATCAACCCGCCGATTCCCAGGCCGGCGACCAGCCGGGTGGCGGCGAAGATCTCGAAGGTGGGGGCGATAGCGGTGGCCAGGGTTGCCGTCGAGAAGAGCGTCAGGCACGCGAGGAACAGGCGGCGGCGGCCCAGGATGTCGGTGAGCGTGCCGGCGGTCAGCGAGCCGATGAGGACTCCGACCAGGGCGGCGCTGCCCACGGTGCCTGCCGCCCCGGCGGTGATGAACCAGGGGGCGTGGCCGATCAGGGCGGGCAGGGTGGCGCCGTAGACGAACAGGTCGTATCCGTCGCTGAGGAGGGCAGCCCAGCAGAGGACGGGCACGAGCACTCTGCCGCGGCCGCCGGGCGAGGACGTGGAGAAATTCATGCGGAACACTCCTGGTCAGTGGGGGGAGGATCAACTCCTCCGATAAACGGTTATAACCGTTATGTGTGATGGTAGCCACAGACCACTGCCCACTGTCAAGCACGGGAACCGAGAACGGGCTGCGAGAAGCGATTGCTCAGTGAGCGTGCGCCTGAGCGGCCGCGCGGGCTCGGGCCGGGTCGCCGGACTCGATGGCATCGACCAGCGCGCGGTGCACGTCGATCCGTCGCGCGAAGTACTCGCTGTTGGTGGCGCTTCGTTCGCGGCTCGCGCGCGTCGCGTGCTGCTCGACGTAGGTTTCGAGGCTCAGATAGGTTTCGCGCAACACCTGGTTGGGGCCGATCGCCACGATCCGGCGATGCAGATCCCACACGGCACGGATGAACGCCTCGGGGTCGCCGGCCGAATCCTCGAGAACGGTCATCACCTGCCGCAGGTCGGCGACGTCGGCATCGGTGCGGTGACGGGCGGCCAGTTCCGTCACGAGGGGTTCCAGTTCTTCCCGGACGGCGATGGCGTCGGCGACTCCCGCCGCGTCGCCCTCGACGGTCAGCAGGGTGCGGCCGAGCCGGACCACCGAGGACGGTTCGGCGACGAACAGGCCACCGCCGGGCCCGGGCCGGACGGTGATGACTCCCCGATCCTGCAGGAGCCGGACGGCCTCGATGACCGTTCCGCGGGCCATCCCCGACTCCGCCTGGAGTTCCTTGCGGGTACCCACCCGATCACCGGGCGCGAGTTCACCCGCGGCGATCCGGTCCTGGATGTGGGCGACCAGGGACTCTGCCCGGGTGACGGTGCTCTGGATCGCCATGGCACGAGTGTAGAGCTCGGCCGCTCCGGACGTGTGCGCGCCGGACGGGTCTCAGCGACCGTCGCCTCGTGCCGGCGGCGGGCCGACGACCTCGAGGTCCAGCTCCGCACGCGCCCGCGCGAACCCTTCGGCCGGGAACTGCATGTCGCCGCCCTCGGTGTGGACGTGCGCGTCCGTCGGGACGTTCATGTACTCGAAGAACTTCTCGAACACGCCAGTGGTCAGCAGGCCGAGCATCTGCGTGTTATGGCTGTCGAACGCGAAACTGTGGATCGTCCCGGCCGGCGCATGGAGAAAATCACCCTTGGTCAGCATGATCTCCCGGCCGTTGGCGTGCAGGAGAATTCGACCCTCGATGCAGAAGAAGTTCTCTGTGTGCTCGCGATGGAAGTGACGGGGAATGTACGCACTCTTGCCGCCCATGGTGTGCATCGCGAAATACGTTCCGCCGGTGTTCCGCGGTCGTGCGAGGTAGGTGTTCAGCTGGTCGAGACTCGCCCAGCGGTCGCCTTCGCCCGCCTGCAGCACGTAGGGGGACTCCGCGGCGGGCAACGACGTGCCGGTCACCGCAGGCAGGTCCGTCTTCTCGAGATCGTGGACCCGGACACCGAACCGGTCCGCGAGTTCGGATTGCCGCGCGTCCGACATCGGCGCCGCCTCGGCGTCGAAGACGTGCGATGAGGTGGCCTGACCGGTGGCTTGCGACCACCGGTGCCCGTCGCCGACGGTGAGCCAGCTCAGGAACCGCGTCCGGTGCGCGAGCATGCGGTAGGCGTACGGCGTCCCGGCCGGGACGGTGACCGAGTCACCGGGCACGAGCAGGTGCGATTCGCCCGGCAACCAGATCTGCAGCCGCCCGTCGGTGACGTACAGGAAGCGGTGCTCGCGATCGTGGGCGAGGAACGGCGTCTCGGTTCCCTTGCTGCCGTAGACATATGCGGCACCGAATTGCCCGCCGGTGTCCTCCGGCCGGGCGATGACGGTGATCAGTTGCCCGCCGAGTTCGTGGCGCTCGCCTTCACCGGCGGCCATGGCGTAGGGCACGCAGCGGCCGGGGAGGGTGTCGAGTTGCGGAGCGGCAGCGTGGACCTCGTCGAGGACGGGAATGTCGAAAGTAGTCATGGGGTGGGTGCTCCTGGTTTCAGTGTGTGCGCGAAGAAGGCCTCGACCGCGGCGAACGAGGCGGAGGGGTACCTCTCGGTCAGTGCGCGACCGAAGTCGGTCACCGCGCGAGTCGAGGCGGGCGCCTGCGGATCTCGTTCGAGATGGCCTTGGTCGAGGGTCTGGTCGGGGCCGAGTTCGAGGACGTGGCCCGGGTTGAAGAACCCGTGCCCGAATCCCTCGATCAGATAGAGAATGGCCTCGTTGCCGTGCGCGACGAGAGCGTCGTATAACGCGACGCTCTGCGTGAACGGCACCAGGTTGTCGCCGAGACCGTGCATGACCAGAAACGGCGGTGCTCCGTGCGCCACCTGCAGTGCGGGGCTCGCGGATCTCGCGGCGTCCAGTCGGTCGCGGATCGCGCCGCCGAGCAACGATGCCTCCGGGGAATCGTCCTCCCCCGGCGCCTGTTCCGCGGAGAGGTCGACGAGGCCGGGCAGGTCGGCGGGCCCGTAACCGTCGACGACGGCCTGCACCGAGCTGTCGACGGTCGCGGGTTCTTCCCCGGGCAATCGTGTTGTGCCCGAATGCACTCCGGTCAATGCCGCGAGGTGCCCACCGGCGGACGAGCCCCACACACCGATCCGGTCGGGGTCTATGCCGTGGTCCGCGGCGTTGGCGCGCAGCCAGCGCACCGCCCGCCTGACATCGAAGAGCTGGCCGGGGTGGCAGGTCTCGGGCGCGAGCCGGTAGTCGATGCTGGCCATGACATAGCCGTGCCGTGCGAAGTGTTGCACCAGATCTGGGCATGCAGTGCGGTCTTGAAGCCGCCAACCACCTCCGTGCACCCACACGATCGCAGGCAAGGGGTGCTCTGCTTCGGCGGGACGGACGAGATCGAGTAGCAGATCGGGCGCGTACTCGACGGTGGATCGGCGGACGACGGTCGAAGCCGTGTCCAAGGGACTGAACTCCTTCGGATGCAGGACCCGGGCCTGGGTCGCCGCTTGCGCGGTTGTAAGGCCCTTCCTTAGGTCACTGTCTGTCGGGCACAGTAGCAGCTTCGGCGACCCGAACGGAAGACCCCGCGTTGACTCATCCAAAATGCCCGCGTAAGCCCCTTCGTTGCCTCACGTGA
>NZ_JASHKW010000036.1:0-52082 GCF_030056915.1 Rhodococcus sp. IEGM 1307 | reverse complement strand
GCGCTGCTCCCGGTGCTCCGCACCGGGAGACGGGGGCGAGTCGCTTCGCTCCCCGCCAGGGAGCCGCTGCGCGGCTCGCAGTGGCCCGATTCCCGTTGCCGCCGATCGAGTCGCTTCGCTCCTCTGAGTTTCCGAGATTAGGTTCTCACCTACATCTTTGATCGAAACGTTCGATCCGGTCCCCCACACCCCAACGAAGCTGGGGACGCGGGCGGGTGCTCCCGACCCGCCGCCCACTCGCTTTCCCGTGCCGCTCCATGCCATACCCACAGCATACCACCCCACTCTCACTCAACCCAAACAGTCGAAACCCTTAAAACATCCAAACATATTGTTCTACAACAGATTACAAACCTGACAATCTCGTATTTGTGCACAATGCGTGTAAAGCGTAATCAACCAATTGATTACTCAATCATATTGCAAATCAACAACTTTCAAAATCGACTCCAAAACGGATGAAACAGACACCCGCGCGCCCTCCACACCCCGGCGCCGGCACTCCCCACACAGGTCGCCGGCGGATCCACATCACAAACCGGGGACATGTCATCACACCAGGTCACAACACCATCACACCCCCACACAGCACACGGCCCGCACCCCGAAAATCGGGTGCGGGCCGCGCCGCCGGGTGAGACGGGCTAGGCCGCGGGGTCCAGCCAGGGCCGATCCTCGCGGCCCTCCACATAGACCCCCCACCGGGCGGACCATCGAGCACCTCGAGCAGCAACTCACGGGCCGCCGGGGAGGCACCGGCGAGCATCTCGTCCCGGTGCTCGCACCAGTCCTCCCACTCCCAACCCGCACCGGCATCGACGCAACTCTCCACCGCCTCCACCGGCGCACCATCCACGAACACCCACGCTCGTCGGCCCATCCGGATCACGGACCACTACGGCCTCCACCAGCGCCGTCACCACTGAGCTGCCCGAGTGAGCGTGTAGCCGAGCGATTCCGCGAGCAGGTGCAGCAGATCATCCGCCGACGGCAACGGCAACCGATCGATGCCGTCCCAGTCCCGCATCAGATACACCCCAAATCGATTCCTCGATGTATGGCAGTTGCGATCTCGGGCACGCTCGCGCTGCGACATGTAAACCTCGGCAGGGGTCGGAATGTTCGCCGTCGTGGTTGTCATCGTGGAGTGTCCTTCCTCGCTCAGTGGTTGACCATCGGGGCGAACACCGCGCCAGTCAGCAGGGCATCCATCGGGCGTCATACAGACCCACCGCCGCACCGTTCCCCGTCGTGAGCCGACGAACACCACTATCCCGCAGAACGGCAGCCAGATCGCCCCACGGGCCAACGCAATCGCCGTCGCCACCAGATTCACCCCCGCGTCCACGCGCTGACGCAGCGACAACGTGCTGCGTCAGCCGCGACAACGACAACCTCGCCCTCGTCGTCGATCCACATATTTCTTGCCGCGATGCCACGATCAGGTGGATCGGTGCTGGTTGGAATGTGGCGAACGTGTTCGCGACATTCCCCTCGTTGTCACCGAGGAGGAAGGCGAAACGTCCGAGGTCGTCGGGGGATCGTCGATGGTACGGGCGGGGTTGCCGACGAAAGTGGTGAGTGATGCGGCGTGTAGGGCGGTGTCGGCGGCGAACCATCATCGAGGAACTTCGGAATTCCGGTGAGTCCGATCGCGTCGGTCAGAGTCGGACGGTCGGCATCAGGGGTCCGTTCGGTCGCTACGGTTGTCGTTGCTCGGGACGCGGTAAGGCGTGGTTATCAGGGTCACGTTGCGTTCTCGTTCGCGTTTGACGTTGGCGCGTGCGCCGTCGAGGGATCGTCGTAGCTGGGCGTTCTCGGCTTCGACGCGACTGAGGTTCCGGTTCAGGGTCTGTACGAGTTGTCGGAGCTCGGCGTTCTGGTCCGCGAGGAAGTTGCCGTCGGGGTCGTACAGCTGCCCGGTGAGGTCGGCGATTCGCTCGTCACGTTGTTTGATGGTTGCACGCAGGGTCTTGGCGAGAGTTTCGGCGTTCAGCGCGCGGTCACGCCAGGACGACGCTTCGGCGTCGCGCGCTTCCTCTGACCGGCCGGGCAGCGCCGCTTGGGACTGATCTCGTGCGGTCAGGACGGCTTTGGTGAGTTCGGGGCGTCTCTTGTCGTAGACGAAAGTCTTGCCGACGCCCGCGAGCGCGCAGATGTCTTCGACGGTGAACGGCGCGTTCGTTTTCGCGAGCTTGGTCAGGGCCTTCCGAACTCGTTGCTCGCACTCGGCGCTCTTGTTCTGCCGGTGCCGGATCGCTTCGTCGGGCCGGCGCCCTGCCGGTGTGGTGCTAGTCGGTCGAGGTGTCATCCGGGGCCTCGTTGTCGTCGTCGGTGCGATACAGATGTGAGACGGGCCAGCCAGTGGCGAATATCGGTTGGAAGTAGTCGTGAACTGGTGCCCTGAGGTCAAGGTTCTGGGCTTCTTCGAGCAGCCCGAGTTCGTCGAGTTCTGCACTGAGTGAGCCGAGCACAGTTTCCCATGGTTGCCATTCGCCGGGCATTCCGTAGTCGATGAGGTCGACTTTGCTGATGTCACGCCAGATATAGGGTTGGGCTGCTCCGATCAGGCCGACGCAGCCGAGTCTCAGCTTGAGGGTCTCACTGATCCGGCCGCCCTGAAATGCCTGGGTGAGCCAGATATCGGCGAGTCCGACATCGTCGTCGTCCATGTCGCTCAGGGTCGCGACGCTTTCTGCACTGACGAGCATCTGGAAGTCGGCATAGGTCAATGGGCGGGGGCGGGGGCTCTCGTGGGGTCGTGGATACTGCGGCAACCCGAGGATGAAGGAGTCCATAGACGGTGGCGTTCGACGGTGTTCACGACTGTGCCGCAGCACTATCCGCATGTTCGCCATATAGACGTGGCGATTGCGATGGTTGAGCGGAGCCCAGTCGTTCTCGGAAGCGTCGACGCGGCGAGGGATCGGTATTTGCTCGCGGAACCACAGGTCCCACATGTCTTTGACCGCACGAGCGTCTGCGTTCGTCAGCTGTCCGGGGTCCTCACCACGATCGGCGCGGATGTGGCGCAGGATGCGCGAGAGCAGCACGATCCCCACGATCCGATTGAAGATCGTATTTGCCGAGCCTTTCCGTCCGACAGGCTGAAGCGCTTCGTCGTGCAGGTAGTCCCAGAGCAGGTCACGCAGCCAGGGCTGGGTCACGGCGGTCAGGTTCCATTCCTTGCGGCGGTTTTCCTGGCCCTGCGACCCTGGGAATGGTCCGGCACCGACGATGGCGGGGTCGAACCAGCCCGCGGCTCGCGACGCTTCCGGAGTTACGGTCGCGGCACGGACCACGGGCGCGAGGTCGAGCCATACGCGTCGTTCGGCGGACCAGCGTCCGCTGCGCTCGGTGAGCATCGCGACAACGGGGTCGTCGAAGGATTGGACGTCGTGCTCGGCGAGCGCATCAACGACCGCCTGTAGCGCCGCCGGCCGCCACTGGGTGCGCGAGGCGGTGTTTGCATATCGGTGCAGCGCGTAGCGGATCACTTGCCGAAGCGATGGTGGTAGATGCGCCGTCGCGAGGTGGCCGCGAGTGTCCGGGGACCTGACCGATTCGAGGACGGACCGTTTCGCGGTCCAGCGCGACCAATCGTCCGGTGTCGGCGCGCCGGTCAGTGCCTGGCGGTGCGACCGCCAGCTCTGGCGGTGACCTCGGCACAGTCGATGACGATCGGCTCCGACTGCGGCAGAGAGCTCTCCGTCGTGGACGCAGCCGGGCAGCGCGCACGGTGGAAAGGGATCTCCCGCGGATTGCGCACTTGCCCAGTCTGATTCGTCAATCGGGCTTCTTCGGGCGCGACGCAGTTTGTTCGCGTGGACCATGCAGTACTGGTGTTGCTGCGCTTCGCGGTTGTCGCCGCAGATCCGGCAGCCCGCACGTCGGACGAGCCCCCAGCCGGTCGTCAGGGCTGCGAGCGGTTCAGCGGCGTCGGCGAACTCTTGGAGACCGGCATCGTCGGTGCGCCTGCTGTAGATCGTGGCGTGGCCGACACACAGTAATCGAGGATCGGTGTCGGGAACGACGGCGTTGCAGCCGTTCACTCGACACGCCCACCCGAACGTGGGATGCAGTCGAGGAAATCTGATCGGTTCGTCGACCAGCCATCCAGGAAACTGCTGGCTGACGGCGGCATAGCGTTCTGCGAACGTGATTCCCGGGCTTTCGGCGGGGACGACGTGTCGGGCCGTTGTCGCGATTCTGGTCATTCCGCGGCCTCGGCAGGGACGAGGTGGGGTTCGGTGGGAGGCCGCGCGGTGGCGTCCCATGCCTGTTGGAGATATCGGACGGCGTCGCGGTTGGCTGACCTGCCATAGAGATTGATCACCATCTCTGGTGCGGCCCAGCCGAATTCCTGCGCGACCATTTCAGCGTTGAAGTCGGAGGCCGCGTATAACGCCGAGGCTGCCTTGTGCCTGAAGGCGTGTGGGGTGATCCTGACGGGCAAGTCCGCCCGGGCGCATGCTCGGCGCAGCATCTTGCGCACTCCGCTGGTGGACAGAGCGGCGCCCGGGGTGGTTCCCCGCACATGGATGAGCACCTGCTGATGATCGACAGCGTGCTGGAGTGGATGGTACTCGTCGAGCAGGTAGGCGTAGAACGTGCTGATCATGTCGGGACTGACCGCGCGGATGCCTCCATCGACGACGTAGCCGTCCTTGCTCATGTTGGCCGCACGGTGGTCGGTATAGGACTTCGCGCGCGCACCGTTGGGGTTGTCGTCTCGCCCGACTATATGAACGTGCGGCTCGGCACGTTGCCCGCACGGGTGATGCCGAATCAGGTGGAGATCGGCGAATCGCAGGCCGCACAGACCGCCAACCCGCAAGCCGCCATCGTGGAGCCAGGTGACGATCATGATGTCGCGGGCCGTGGTCAGATTGCCTGGACGATAAAGCGTTTCAACGACCTCGTCTGGAAGGAAGCGTGGCCGCCGAGTTCCCTTCGTCGGCGCGAGCGGATTCGCTTCACGGACCCGCCTGGACCGACCGGGGCGGGTCAGTGCCTCGACGAGGGCCGGATCGATGCTCTGCGTGACACTGAGGCGCAGGTAGTAGGCCTTGACGATCGTTGCCGTGGTCGCCGCCGCCGACGCGGCCACCGTCGGTTGCTGTTCAGGCCTGCGCCACACAGCACCGTGGATGCCGGCCTCGCCGCCGATCAGACCGTTCATGTAGCGGAGCAGATCCTTGAGCGTGATACTGCCTGGCGATTTCCCATTGGCGTTCGCCCAGTTCAGGTGGTCGGCAAGGGCATATGCGTACGTTCGCTGCGACGAAGTGCCGTAGGCAGCTAGGACGTTCAGCGATGCTCGATCCACCTCGGCATCTGGCGTGAAGATCCAAGAGGAATGGGTGCCGTCGGAGTGAGGCACTTTTCGAACCGTGAACCGCCCATCACCGTCCACGTGCGCACCTCCAACCCGAGGATCAACTGTGCCGGACACAGGTCTATCACGCGTTCGTCACATTGCAGATGAGGCGCACCGCGAACGTCGCGAACGTACTTCCGGGTGGGAGGTAATCCACATATCCAACTCCGCCGTCAGCGGCACAATATCGAACCAACGGCCCCGATCGAACTCGCCGCACAAACTGTTCTCGATCACTCGTACGCCGACTCGGTGATCGTCTCAACCCACTTCACATGATCGCCGTGCGCGCCTTGCAGGCGCTGGCGTCAGCAAACACTCGCGGCGGTAAGACGCACGTCGCAAGGACTGACAGAAAGTATCGGCCCTGCCGTACGGTGCGGATATGAGCATTCCGCAGATCCCCGGCTACATGACTGGAGAAGGTGCCACAAACCTGTCGACCATATGGAGCCGACCCGTCGGCAACTATCCATTGGCGCTGTGGCCCAGTGATCGACTTACCGATATCGACTCCAACCCGTCCGGCTGGGTAGTCGTCGAGGAGCACTTCTTCAATTCGAACGAGCATGGAGGTCGCGGCTGCGTGCTGGTTAAAGCCGGCAACGAGGAGGACGCGCTCAGCGATACAACCTGGATCGGACGAGAACTCGGCGGATTCAGCGTCTGGAGTTCGCCGAGCGGAGATAGCGGACACGACAGCGGCCTCGCCGAAGATCGGGGCGGTGTCACCACCGAGTTTTTCATTCAGGCGCGCAACGCCGCCGGCACTTCCCTACCGCAGATCGACGTATCCCATCCGTTCCTTTGGTTTTGGGATGCCTTTGAGGTCCCCAACGGTTGGCACTACGTCAGCGCTGCCGGTCGCGAGCACGAGCTCATCCGCTACGAGCGAAGTGAAGAAGCATGGAAAGTCGAAGTCCGCGTCCAAGAACTCCGAACGTTCCTCAACACCTCCGAAAAGTCGGCGATTATTCAGGTTGAGTACGTGACGAAGATCGAGGAAGGCAGCTTCGAACGGGCCGACAGCGACTTCCACAACGGCTGGGCCCACGTCGACTTCCATGCCGTCGCGGACTTCCTGACCGGTAGTGACCGACCTTCGATGTCGCGCCTGTTCGGCCAATATGTCCTGTCGGGGCAGCATACGGCTCGACGACCGAGGTGGGAGGAGTTCCACTCCGCAACCGAGCATCCGAGCTTCATTTACGGAATTGACTCGGAGACCGGGAAGCACCTCACACATTCGTGCAACCCTGAGGAACTCGGGACATACTTCGACCAGGACAACTCGCGCCTCCACTACCTCACCCCCATCTACTTCAAACGGGAGGTGCTCCAGGACTACGTCGCAGAACCTGGCAGGTATGAGGTGACTCCCTTCCGGGTGTCCTGCTTCAACCTCTGGGGCGTCGACATCTCCATCAACAGCGCCGGGCTGGTGGAGGTGTACCTCGGCGACATTGGGAGCAAGATCCCGCACGAGGAGTGGGGACACTGGCGCAGTTACAACGTCCCGCCCGAAGGAAAGATGGAAGAGGGACGGTTCCGTCGGGACTTCCTGAACCAGTCGGCATCGTCACCCGATCCGATCGGCGAGATGCGTCGGGCGCGCGAGGAGGCGAACAACGCTGCTCGCCGGAAGCTCGGTGGTGAGTTGTGGCGTCCTTTGCCCTCTGACCTCGAGCTTCAATACCGGTCGCTCATGGGCCCACTCACCGACGATCCCTCCGCGCTGATCGGCCCTCTTCTCATCATCGCGAAGGTGTTCGTAGACGGGCTTGACTCAAAGCTTCTGAAGAAGGTGGTCGGCGGGTCAGAGAAGGACGAGAAATCGCTGTCGTTGCTGAGGAAACTGCTTACCTCGCTCGGCGACACGGCCGACTCTTCCAAGGTCCTGCGAGACCTCTACGCGATGCGTTCGCGCGGAGGGGTGGCGCACCTCAGCAACTCGGGCTCCCGGGCCGCGCTCGCTGATCTGGGTATCGCCGAGGTGGCGTCCATCATCGCGTTCGAGAGGGTCGTTCGGCAGGTCGGAGAATCAGTCTCAAAGATTGCCGACCTTCTAGCCGATTCGGTCGAGGTCGATTTGGACAAATCCAACGTGGAGCGATGACCAAATCGAACCCCCTCGTGCTGCATCGAAGCCCCCCAAAGCGGTTGAGCTCGCGGCTGAATACGTCGACCATGTCACTCACCCAACTGAATCGGGTTGCCCTGCACTCCATCAGCATTGCCCGGAGTTCGCATTCCGCCCGGGTCTACCTTTCAAGGTTCTTCTCAGAGCACAGCCACGCGGCCAAACGCTTCGCCGTTCAGCGCACGATCCTGCTGGCGATTTCTGGCTAGAGTCAGCAACGTACCGAGGTATTGGCGGAAGAGGTTGGATTCGAGCCCTGGGCCATCGGGGCACCACGCTCGTCTTGGGACAAAGGCCAAGCGATGATCCCCGTTACCGTTTAGGCGGCCCCGACGCACGGGGCCGTCGGTCGCCAAGTTCGGTATGACTTCTTGCCCCTGTCTTTCGAATGATCCGGGGGGGGGGGTGGTGTCGCCGGGTGTGGTGGCGTCGACGGACCGCTGATAGACCTCCGATCAACGTAAGTCGTCAAGTAGCTGCCGGTTCCGCCCCATGGACGGAGCCGGGAAAAGCCTTCGATTCGTCGTAGGTTTGGTTGGCTTGAAGACAGTGGTAGAGCTGGCCCAGGAGTCGGTTGAAGACGTTACGGAGTGCGGCGGCGTGCCGGTCGCCGTGTGTTCGGCGCCGGTCATAGTGGTCCTTGATCGGGCCCGGTCGCGGGATGGCGGCGAAGGCCCAGACGAAGCCGACTGCGGCAAGTCGATTGTTCTTCACGTGACGGTGGGTAACGCAGGTGCTGCGCCCGGATGCTCTCGTGACGGGTGCGGAGCCGGCGAATGCCTTGAGCCCGCGAGCGTCGGCAAACCGGCCGCGGTCGTCGCCGATCTCTGCCAAGACCCTGGCGCCGGTGGCCTCGCCCAGGCCGGGAAAGCTGGTGATGATTCGGTGGTCGGGGTGCTGCCGGAATGCCTCGGTGGCTGCCTCATTGAGGTCGTCGGCATTGACGCACTCGATGTTCAGGGTTGCCAGCAACGCGCTTGTCTGACGGCTCAACGCCGTCTCCACCAGCAGCGGTTGTCGCAGTTGGGGGCGGCGAAGTACGTCCTGAATTCGGGCCGCGGTGTCCTCGAGCCGACGTTGGCGACCACCCTTGCGTAATGCGGAGATGATGCGGGCCTTGAACAATCGTGCACCCAGTGCCGGTGTCGGCGCGATCGCGAGTATCGCGCGGGCGTCTGGCATGGCAAGGTTTGTGTGGCCGGCGCCGGCGAATGCGTCGAGGAATCCCGGGTGATACTCGCGCAGCTGTGCCCGCAGCTCCTGGGTGGCCTTGGTGCGCCGCCAGATCGCGTCCTGCGCGGCGCGGGCGAGCACCGTGATTGCCCGTGCGAGGTCGCTGTCGGCAGGCAACGTCCGGTGCGCGTGCGCATCGGTGCGCAGAATGTTCGCCAGCGTCATCGCGTCCACGTGATCGGACTTTTTCCTGGCCATCGAGTGGCGATCGCGGTAGCGGGCCACCGCCATGGGGTTGATGGCATAGACGTTTCTCCCCGATCCGCGCAGTGCAGTGCAGCGACCAGCAGGCCGCGTGAGGTCTCGATCGCCACGGGAATCGGCTCGTCGGGCGTGTCGCCGGACTCCGCGAGTAGTCCGAGTAGCTTGCCGAATCCTTCAGCGCTGTCATCGATCCGGAGTTTGGCGACCAATAGTCCGTCACCGTCAACGACTGCCACATCATGGTGGCTTTCGGCCCAATCAATCCCACAGAATAGTTTCACCAGTCCCTGCCTTCCGACGTCTCATCTCCTTCGCGTGGCTTCACCCAACGAGAACGCGCGGCACTCTAATGACGAGGCTCTGTTGGCCTTCCCTCCGATGAGCCGTTCGCGATCCCAGCGATCCGCGCGGTTCCGGTCTCGTCTGAGAGCTCCTGGCTCGCGATCTACGAGGTGTCGACCGTGCGGACGGGCTTGGACCACAACAGCAACTGTGACGATCAGTACGCAGGTGGTGGCCCCGACACGCCGTCGGCACCGATCTATCAGGAGGGATCGCATGTCCCCTGGGACAGGGCAGGCATCCATCGGTCGGGCGGGACCACCACTCCGAGCAGTCCACACCCCAAGTCCCCACCCGAACGGCCTTAGTCCTGCTGCCTGGGCAGTACGAGAGGCGTGAACCAGTGAACAACCACAGCGGACCGGCATCGTTCCGCAGCGACCGTTCGGATGTCATTAGGGACACGGCCAACCGAAATTGGGTAGGTCTCTTTGCAGGCGTGGGTGCCGGGCGTCGATGCCGGATCGGCGACCGGCCGACCGAGACACACACGATGGCGCCGAAGTTGAATCCGCCGTCGTCGTGCGAGACCTGGTGGAAGACTCACACACGGCGAGCGTCACGCAACTGGACGTGGGAAATCACCTGACAACGACTGGCCGAGTTGCTGGTTGCTGACTGACCAACCATCGGCGCCCTTGCACCTGTTCGGTGACCGCGGCAAATGGCCGGGAAGTGCTTACATGAGGTGTCAGTCGCGAGTTGCGCCCAGTACCATCTGGTCGGCGCGTCCCACCAATACTGCCGCGCGGCTGTCGGGCATTCGCAGGCGACGCCAGGATCAGCCGACCAACTAGTCGATCACAAGAAACGAACCCGGCCCTAGTCGCAACGCCCTACCTAACTTTTGCGGTTCGCATTGCTACCTCTCTTCCGTCGTTTTCGGGACTGAGATCCTCCGCTGCCTTTCAGGGTGGTCACGAATGTATGCAACTGATCGATTGCGACAATCTGGAACGGACTATTCTCGAACTGGCGGGCCATCAGATCTTCGTCGATTACAACGATCGGGAGGACATTGAGACTTCCTCCAGGCAGATCAAACTCGTTGCGGACTGACGGCAAATGGGTCTGCACCCACTCAAACCGTCCCCGTAGCCGTTCCATGGCAGAGTGCTCGCCATCGAGCACATTAGCGATCTCGTTGCGCAGTTCTGCTGGCGTACGTGCCACCACCAACGCCTTGGCTTCAACCAGCAACAGCGTTCGAGAGGCCTCATGGAAAGCGACTATGTCGATATCGCCTAGATCCTTACCGTTGACCTTGCGCAGGTCATGGTCCGCGATCTTCTGAACTCGGCGGCGAACCCCTCGACAGGAGTCGGCTAGGACGGATGCAACTGATACCTCAAACCGGTCCCCTTTGAGTTCACGCGCCCTACTCAAAGCGGCATTCATCTCTGGAGTCTTCGCCTGCAGACGCCCCGAGTCGAACTGGCCGTGCCAATACATCGCTGCAAGGAGAATGTTGCGGTGCCCAAAATAGATCAGTCGGTCGTCTCCGCTCACGCGAAGCACCAGCGGTCTCCGCAGATACGAACGCGCGCGGCCATACCTCCAAGGTCGAACGTCGTTGCCCTGGCCCCAGAAGTTCTTCTGCCTACTGAGCGTCAGTTCAGATATCAGGGATGCAATTCGGTCCTCCTCCCAACTGAACTTCTCACGCATCCGTTGAAGGACTGCAGATTCGCAGAGTTCTCCAACGTCGTGCTGGGCCAACTCCACGGATAGGTTGACCAATTCACTGACGAACTCGGCCAGCTGGGTATAGGTGAATCCGTACTCGACCTGTGCAAGCTGGTCGGCCTGAGCGAAGTCGTTATCATCAACGTCGTCCGTCGAAGCCGATTTCTCCGCCGTTCCGTATTCGGCTGCTTCCGTGAGGGCCTCGGATGCCAGCGAGTTGAGAAACCCTTGCAGCGCGGACATGTACTGATCATCTTCCCGGGCGATCCCCAGTCGGCCGGAAGCCAGCAGGGACAGCTGAGAATTTGATATCCGTGCGTTGAGTGCATCCGACAAGAATCCCTTGTTCACGACTTCGGATGACGCCGCAAGCATCCGGTCGTAGCGCTCGGTCGTGATCAGTTGATTCCCCGGAGCGGGGTGCGCAGAGAGGTACTCGATGAGAAATCGTGATCCAAGTGCTGCAGCGGCTGACTCTCGGATCTTCTCCTCGATTTTCTCGACCTCGTCGGAGCTCGAGCCGAAGCACGCGAGCCTTGCAGGGTACCGTCGTTCCTCGACATGGGCGTCGCGCAGGAGTGCCTCGTTAGCGCGGATCAAGTAGTGAAGCGCCGCATGATCATCGTAGGTTTTGAGATCATGGCGGAGCATCTCTCCGAAGAATGGTACAACTTCGGTGTTCAGTACACGATTTCTCTCGTCTTCATCGAAGGCACCTGCGGTATGGCCACCGACGGTTGATAAGTGCGCTCCCAGTTCATCCAGCAGCAATGCCAGTACCGAGGGAACCACTCGGCGGGCGTCCGGCAGCTCGCCCGGCCAACTGATCGGGTCGTCGTGAGCACCTACTATGTGCAGCATGCGGCGCTCCCCCGGCGGAGCGATCTGCTCAATCAGGGCATCGACGTCCACTACCGACTCAATATGCGTCAAGGTCACGAGTGCGCCGATGAGAACCTCCAGAATGCGCCGATCAAGCCAGTTAACTGGATCGCCCACAGCTCGATCCGGTGGAGTACTCACCGAGATCGCAATGGTGCCGTCATCTACCGACTCCTGCTGTATCCACTCAGATCCGTCCGCTACTGGCGAATCCGTCTTCCAATCAGCAATTTTGAGAGTCACACGGACTTCCCACGAGTCGAGCTCGTTGAAGATTCTCGGGGCCGCTGTATAGATCTCAGATATCCAGAAACAGACTGTCTCTGCTAAGCGATCGAGAGGTGCTTCCGTTACCTGGTTGTCGGGGGTTACCTGAACCCAGGCTACGTAGTCACCGAGTTCGGCAAAGTACAGACATTCATCGACGAACACGCGCCGCACCGGGGACGAATTGCCGTGCACGAGAATGGCCTCGTGAGTGTGTTTTCCGATAGTCACGTACGTAAGACCCAGACGCTCGGCATTGGCCTGCCGAAGGGCGTCACCACGTCCCGGTTCGACAAACACCGCGACTGCAGGCTCATCATCTGAGAAGTAGAAGCTCTCGTGATGCTCGATGTATGTGTCGTAGAGGTCAACGAGCGAGAAGTGCATTACTTGCGACTTGGCGAGCAATCGGTGCTTAGCTTGGGCGAAGTACCACAGTGACAGTTGGTCCGTTCGCGGCGATGAAAGGATCGTCTCGAAGTCGGAGTACGTTCCCGATAGCGTCGGCCCATCGTTCGTGCCAAGTGTCACCCCGACGTCGCGGCCCTGTGACCACAGGACATTGACTACTAGTGTCCGGTTGTCCGGGTGCCCTGTTTCCGCGTATTCGGGTTCCTCGGCCCGCTCCCACGTTTGAAAGACGGAATTCAGGTCATAGTTGTCGAATGTGTCCACGTGCACGCGAAGGTCAAGGCACTTGTCGGCATCGAACACGCCCGTGAAACGGACTACACGTGAGGAAGATTCGTCGGCGAGCTGTGGCTCATGGTCGTACAGAGTGGAGAAGAGGCGGAGAGTCCGCAACGTCGCCAGGTCAGCCATCGCGTCGCCGAGGACGTCCACACACGAGTTACTGACTGCCTCCGATACCACTAGGTGGCGGAGAGTTGCCATCAGTTCGAATGGAGATGCCACAACGACACCGCGGTGGGTCCGGAGCAACGGTTTCGTGATAATTGCCGAGTCGAGTCCGTCGCCAGTCCAGGGCTTGTGATCACCCAGGTCGGCAATCAACGTCGTGCGCAAGTACTCAGTGGCTTCTTGACTGAATCCTCGTAGTAGTTGGTCTTCCTCGTAAGTGACACGGTCTGCTAGTTCTGCCAGGCGCTGCCTGCTCGGAACTGCGATGTCCGCCGTATGAGTCGGGGCCGCGGAGTTTCGGCGAAGACCTGCGCGTTGGCAGAGTTCCGCACTAGTGCGAAGCAACAGCCTGGCAGCCCAAACTACCCGGCGTTGGTATGGGACCGGAAATGAATGAGTGCTGGCGAATACCGCGCCCAGCAGGTCACGGGCCACCACGGCACTATTGGTCGCTTGCCCTTGTAGCACCAGGTAGGTGTTTGCGAAGAACGGGACTTCAGCGGAGACGAACCCTTCGAATGGATCCTCCTGACTCCGAACGGATGGCCCGCCGATTTCGGGGCAATCCAGCAACCCACGGATCGCCGACGATGACAAACGTGAAGAACCAGTGTCGGTGTTACGTGCAGCGTAGGCAACGAGGCGCTCGAGCCGGTAAAGATGATGAATATTGGAAGGCAGCAGTTGCAGGCCGGCAATCGACGCGATCACATCGGCCGGATCCAGAACGTCGAGTCGACTCCTCAGCATTCCGGCAACATTACAGTTATCCCAGCAGGGAGGGCTCCGCGAGGTGCCCCGACGCACCTGATTGGTGGCGCAGAGGGGCGTGAAGTCACTCGTTCCCCATCAGCGAAACCGTGTTCCTCTCGGGACGACACAGGCTTCTGGTCACAAGCCACCACGCCGGGCCTTTCCTCCGGGTCCACAGTGCATGCGGACGATGCCAAGTTGGTTGACGAATCCTCATTCGATGTCGACATACCGATCATTCACCGTTCCCGTGCCCAGACCGAGAACTTCTCGAATGCGTGGACGAGGCATTGCTTTCCAGACATGCTCCTTCACGGCTGTCCGCACAGCAGTGATGCTCGCTTCCTTCCAGCCTTCCTGTGTTGTTGCGAGGATGATCTCCTCCGCACCAAAGGTTTCTGCAAGCAGAACTCGCTTCTTGGCAGCTTTCTTCTGGTTGTTCCCTGTGTCGAGTTCGTCTGTCGACTTTGCCTCCGCCACTACAACCTTGTCATCGACGAGAGCCAGTAAGTCTGCTTCGGCGAGCTTCTTCCCTGCCGGGTCGGACACTTCCAGTTCGGCGCAGTCGGCGTAGCGGCTGCTGTGACTGGCCGTTGTTTGCAGATGTGCAGCGAGAAGTATTGGAACATCGCCATTTTGGTCCATGAGCGCGGTGGCGACGGGGTGCAGGTCGTAGAACCATTGCGGCTCGTCCGCGGGCATCTTCCATCGAGCTTGGGAGAGGTCGTTAGGTTGGCCGCACCGAAGGCACTCATTGTTCTGACGGAGCCGATCGATCACCACGAAGTCGACATTGCCGCAGGCCGAGCAATCGAGGAGAAGGCCTCTCGACAGTATCTTCTCGGCGAGAAGCTGGTCGCATTGCGACCGTGCCGACTCGGTGGACACGCCGGAGATGGACACGATGCCTGGGAAGTTGAGATACACCGTCCCTCGCACGACGCATCCCTCATTGTTTGGGAACTGCCCCTTGGACGTCTTGGACTGCGGGACGAAACTGCGGAATACTGGAAGGAGGTCACCGGAAACAGCTTCTAGGAGGCGCGTCCTCGACCCGAACATGGTCTGGAGGACGTCCCCGTGCCGTCCTGCAGGTGACGTGGTGGCGGCTCGCCCCATCAACGCGGCACGTGCATGGGCCCACGTCCGCATGCCCGGCTTTCTGATCCGCGGTTTCGCCAACCGAAAGTCGGCCGATGCTCCTGCGGGGACGAATCCGTACGCGAGAGCTTCATACGACAAACCGGCCCTGCCGACGCGCACCCATGTGTTGTGCGGCGATTCGTCAGGATGGAGGATCGCTTCTGCGGGGACGTGCCGGGAAGGTGGAATTGGCGTGTCGGGGACATCGATGTCAATCTGCCAAGATAGATCCGGCACCGACTTGAGGAGCTCGTGCTGAACGATTGGCGGTGCGGGCGTGGCGGCTAGCGTGGTAGCGCCGTCCGGATCACGGAGTACGGGCATGGTTGTTGTGGAGCTGAATTGATCGTCAATTCCAAAGTGCGATTTTCCGCGGTCAGGGAACTGGAGTTCGTCATTGAGTCCGATGACCGGTAGGTCATTCGCGGGATCGGCTGTTTTCGGATCGCTGACCATGAAGGTCGACGGGGAGCCGAGGACGTCGTCCCGGAACCTTGCGACTATCTCGGTGTCGTGTGAGACGGAGGTTATGACCCACGCTCGCTCATCACGGGCGTAGAACGGGGTGAGTGTGTCTCGGAGGAGTTGGAGGACGTGTGCGCGGTCCTCGCCGTCGGTCCAAGAATCGGGGATCCACAGCCCGTTCCCGTACAGTCGATCCCAGATCAAGGCGAGTGCGAAGTCGTTTGCTGCGCTGCCGATGACACAGAGCTTCCGATTGTGGCGGCGGGAGACACTGGTCACGGAGCTCAACCCGAGAGTTGTCGCGTCCCAGGCGGATGGCAATCCGTGAGCTGTGCCGTAATCGGGGTCGATAACAACCTGGGGTGTTGCGCTCTGGAACCGTGTGGGGACACCGAGAAGCCAGCGCTGCACCTCGGACCGTTGTGTTTGGTCGAGTGTCGCCCCTTCGGCTGTCGGGGTGCTGAGGAGGCCGAGCCGCATCACAGCGGCTACACCGATATCACCCGTCAGCTCAGGCGAGACGCTGACCGGTGTGGGATCGGATGGGCGCCGGATCTTGTCGATCGGGGTGAGAGCTCCAATGTGACTACCCGGCCCTGCCAGTACCGGGACGGACAGGCTGAGCTCCCGCTCGTGCCAGCTGTAGTCATCTCCTGGTTCGGAGCTGTTGTCCATCCGGTACGAGGAACACGCTGCCACCACCGCATCACGTGTTCGAGCCAGAACGTCATCATCGACATTCGTTGAACGCAGATCGTCTCGTAGCCGGGACCGGCTGTCTTGGTCGTCGATGTTCTGCGCGTCAAGCATCTGCTCGATGGTTCCCGGGGTGACTTTATCGAGGTCCCCAACGGTGTAGCTGTAAGACACAACATAGTCAGGGTCGTAGGCGACAACGGCATCCCGCACCTGTGGGTCGATACTTCCGTCGGTCGCAGGCACAAGCACGAAGCCGGCGCCACCCCAGGTGTTGCTGGCGGCGTACATCACTGCCCGAGCGAAGTAGTCCCAGTTCGCGTGGGCGGGGAAGACCACCGCGACGCGGGGTGCGCGGAGTCCGGTAGTGACGGTGGCGTACTCGATGTGCTGGTTGGCGCTCATGGTCTTCCTCTTGTGATCATCGACCGTCCACTCGGACAGCCAGTAAATTTGCGGGAAAGCCTATGTCCTGGGCGTATCCGACCTAGAATTTTCCTCGCTCCGCTTCCCGGTTGCGCAGTTGATAATTAGGCAAACTCGCGCCAACAGCTCTCTCACCTCACAGCGATCCGACAATCGCGAAAGGCTGCTGCGGTGTGCCTGCGGTGCTGACGCCAGTGCGCGCGCCCGGATCGTGCGCTGTCCTTTCCCTGACATGGAGTATCGACGACCTCTACGCATGAGGGGCAAGCCGCAACCGCAGCTCAGCGCTGAGCCGACGCATCCGACCCACGGCCCGCCGGGGCATCGGACGGGCCGGCAGGCCGAACAGGTCGAGCATGTTCTGCAGCCGAATCGGGATCCCGCGACCGGCGAGGGCTCGCCAGTCGGCGAGAATCTTCACCGGGTCACCGCCCATGTGGTCGGCGAGCCCCTCGAGGATCATCAGATCCGTCACCGTGATCAGTGCGGGTGGAGCCACATACCGGGCTGCCGGGCTCAGGATTGCATGCGCGCGTTCGCTGATCTGGAAGTCGACGAACTCCGAGTACGGCAACCCGGCGTCCGGAGTGACCACCAACGGGACGAAGATCGTGTCGGCGGTGATCCGTGAGCCGTCTCCGGGCCAGCCGTTGTCAGCGAGCAATTTGATGGTCGACGCCAACTGTGTGAACTTGTGCTCGAGGAGGTTGCGCTCGATGTCGCCGTCGAGCAGATTCGGATCTCCCTGCCCCTCGGACAACGGTGCGATCAGGCGACGGTTGCTCGCGTCGACCACGACGCAGTACCGGCCGCGGACCATGACGAAGTCGCACACGGACGGCGGCCCGGAAGCCCCCGGAGTGGTCCACGCCTTCTGCATCACCGGTTCGGTGGCCACCGCGACGTCGTGCAGATGCGGCTGCGCGGCGATGCGGCGGATCCCCTCGCCCACCCGGGCCTCGAAGATATCGTTCATCGCCTGCTCGAACTGCCTACCTGCTCGCGGGCTACTGGTGCGCAGTTCTTCGCGGAGGTCGAAGAAGGGCAGGTCGCCGAAGATCCGCTGGGCGCCCATCTGGGCGCGGAGCAGCAACAACGCGCCGTCGGGCAACCGGACTAGCGGGTAGCGCTGCACGGTGAACCGGGACCATGCCGTGACCAGTCCCTGCTCCTCCTCGTCTCGGAAGCTCTGACGCAGATCCGTCAGGGAGATGACCATGTGTTTCTCGACGTGGGTGAGGACGCGGTCCGGAACACCGGCGGCGCGGAGCTCGTCAGTGGTGAAGCGCACGTGACCGGTCGTTGCACGGTCGATGATCAGACGGCCGAACGCGAGCACGTCGTCGAACGGCACCCCGAACGCGGCCTCGAACACCATCGCGGGTGACTCTCCGGTGAGCCGGTCCACCTTCGTGCCCTGCGGCCACGGACGCCGCCATACATCGTGCAGATGCGGGAGCAATGTTTCGATCGTTTCCGGCTTCTCGTACGCGAGAGTGGCGACCTCGTCAACGGCGAACGTCCGCATGAGCTCGCGCAGACCCTCCTCGCTCAACCCGTCGAGGACGGACTTGATCTGGGCCACGGACTCGGCGTCGAATCCCCTGATCTCGGGCATTTCGAGCTGGCCGGAGACGTGATCGTGCTCTGTATTTGTCCCGAGAAGGCAACGCGTGAGGTCATCCGAACTCACAGGGTCGAGCGTGTCGTCGTCCGGTGCCGACAAGATGACCTCGCGCGCGCACTGCATCAGACCCCTCGGAGAGATCAGGCCCCGGTGGTCGGCGGCGATCAACGGTTCGAGCGCCTCGCGCAGTTCCGGACCGAGGGCACCGACCCAGGCACGCTCCACATCCATCCGGGTGTCGCTGATGATCGCGGAATCCAACCGGGCCAGCAGTTCGGCCACCACCTGCAGCGAACCGTAGACGTTCACCCCGCGCCAGACACCCTCACGGTCATCGCGATCAAACGCGCTCCCCAGAACCTCCCGCGCCGCGATCGCCGCCTTCATGCCGAAGGCACCGCTCGCGACGGCGGGATTCATCAGACTGCGGTTCGACGACATACCGACAAGTCTGCTCTACGACGCCGACAACCTCGAGCACCCGGCACCAGATTTCCCCGGAACATCATTCACGTGAATGACACTGCATATGTGAGCATTTCAGTACCGAAGGATGCGGTGTCGAGGACCGCGAGGCCTGGATCTGAGGGACGAACGGGAGCCTCCGTCCCTTCGGCATGGTGTCGACGTTGCGCGGGATCGACTGAGGGTCGGCAGTCATGATCTCGGGGATCGCATGCCATGGCTCTTTGCATCGATCCACGCCCTGGATGCGGGTAGATACGCCTTCCGTCGCAAGGGATCGTGGGATGGGGATGTCGCGGAGGGCCTTCAGCGACTGCTCCGGCGAGGGACAGCGCCATGTGCACCTATCCACGCCGACTTCACCCAGGCCCCGATCCTGGATGCTTCCGATCAAACCTGGGCCACCAGCGACGCTCCATGACTAGGACCGGCCCGCGTCGTCGGGTACACCGCGACCAGTGGGTCACACCGTACGGCCCATCTCGTCGAGATGCGACCTGATCACGGTCAAGGCCAGCACTTCTCGGTTCAGCGTGCCCAGCGCGCTGGACAACGTCCGACCACTGCTCTGCCCGTACCCGACGTCTGCGGCAGCGAGCAAAAGCGGTGCACTCGCCTCGTTCAGATCGAACCGCACCGCCTCCACCTCCGACTCGAGCACCTTCATCATCTTCTCGACCCGGCGGAGCTGCCGGTGATACATCTCGAGGAACAGCGACTCGATCTGCGACCAGCTCGGCACATGCTCGCGATGCAGATAGGCATGGCCGCTCTTGGTACGCGCCACCCCCTCGACGAGTCGGCGATCCTTCCGGAGCACGCCGACGCTCACCCCGCATTCCTTCCCTGCCGCCGACAATGTCAGGTACTCCGGGTCATCCTTCGGGTCGATTGCACGGTCCCTGGCCTCGTCCATGCGCACGAGCAGACCACACCACCACGACATCCGCGCCGACACCACGGCTGACTCCGTACCCCAACCGGCGGACATGCCATCACCCCAGTTCACACCGCGGATCCCTACGGCCGATACTTCTCGACATGACGCAGCAGAACCCGCAGGGCCCTCCACCTCAGTGGCGTCCTTCCCAGCCGCCGCAAGGGCAGTACCCGCGGCCGCCGCAGCCGCAACCGCATCGGGAACTCCAGACAGCGCTATGGCTCACGCTCCGGATCATCGGCGGCGCCGTCGGAGTGCTCTTCCTGATCATGGCCCTCAGCTTTCTGTTCGCGGAGCCGATCTGGCTGCCCGCGGCGCTGCTGTTCGCCATCTCGTGGACATTGCTCTACTTCTCCGCCGTCGTTCCATTGCTCAAGCGCCGCAAGCGCGCCCCTGCCCCGTCCCAACCTGGTGACCGGGTCGGTTCCGCGATGGCGAAGATCGCGATTGGCATCGCCACCCCCTTCGCGTTCGTCATCCTCGTCGGGGCCCTCGACGTCTCCGTCAACTACGACGAACTCGCGGCCTACGGAACTGATCCCTCTGAGCAGGAAACTCCCGCGTCTTCCACGCCTGGTTCTACGTCGGAGCTGGCCACCGATACGGCAGCGCCACTCGCCTTCTCGGAAGGCATGGTTCGGGCGCACGGGGTGACGAAAGACGACGAGGGCGGCCAATCGAACGTGCGGTTCGTCGCCGGCACCGACGACCCGGCCCGGATCGATGACCTTCAGCGGCAGTGCGTGCAGCACTACCTCCGAGACACGAAGGCCGCGTACTGCTACGGCTACGCCAACGACGCGGACTACGCCCTGACCACGGTGGAGTGGACCCCGGAGTTCGACGAAAGCCCTTACGGCGGCGGCCGTCCCTGCTGGATCATCTACGGCGGCCAGCCAGTCGCCGGGCCACCGGGCACCGAAACAGCGAAGTCGGCGATCGAATACCGAACCCTGGGATGCCCAGGCGGTGTCGGCTTCCCGGACGACACACCGCCCGCGCTCACGCCGGAGGGGGCGCCTCCGCCGGCCACCGTTCCCACTCACGACGCCTGCGCACTCCTCGCCCCAGCCGCCCTCGTGGCCGGCGGATTCAGCGACCGGACCAGCCAGGCCCCCGGCGCCCCGGGATCTACCGCGCACGGCGACATCCTCGCCACCTACGCGTGCGGCAACGCCGACAGCAGCGTCGTCCTCGAGATCGACATGCACAACAGCCCGGAGTCGGCGCGCGAGGCCGCTGACGACAACACCAGCGCCGATCAGACCTTCCTCATCGATGGAGGCACCCGAGTACCCTTCGACGCCAACCGCGGCGGCGCGAAGATCATCAACACCGAGTTCGGGATCTCGCGCGTGAGCTGGTCCAGCGGCCCCTACGCGGTCATGCTCGAAGTCATGTCGGACCCGGCCGTCCCCGGACTCACCGCCGTCCATCCGCACGAGCGCATCGACGCCATGATTACCACCACCGTCGACCACGCCGACGCGCGCCTTGCCGGCGGCGGTTGGTGAACTGTCCAGCACCCGGCGACGCAGAAGGCGCCGTGACCTGCGATGGCGACACGTCCCCTCGACCGTCCGGCCACGCACCACCCACTCCGGGTCGACTCGTCGGGGTAGTTCCCGAAATGTACGCCACCCTTTATTGCCCACACCAATACTTCCGGAATCAGTTTTGGGCGCCATAATGACAGGAAAAGTCTTTGTTCTCGGCGGAGAAACAACCAAAATACATCTCGGCCGGGAGGATGCGTCAGCGCGCACGACGGATCTGTGTCATTGTTTTGCTTGACCTACAGCGACGTATTCAGCTGCTGCACTCCAGGTCCGCCCGCCGATGCGGGCAGCTCGGCCGCTCATCCAATCCTCCGACGGCCCGCAGCCTGCCCAAATCGCGGATTGTTAAGAAAGTGATAGTTAAGCGCTTATATAATAAGGAGATTAATAATGAGCGATATTTCCGATAGTAAAGTTTTTTCTGCAAATAATAGATACGGTCGTTGGTTCAGTCACTTCGGGCGACTGTCACGATGTTGCCTGCGCGCGCTCTGGCTACTGCTGCAGATCCTTCGAGTCATCGACACCATGCGCTGGCTGGTCAGCCAGGCGCAGGGCTGCATCGAGGTCCTCCGTGCACGTAACTGGCCGGATGGGATCAGCTTCGGCGCCATGCCGATCTAGTTCCCCCTGGGTTCCGGCCAGAGTGAAACCGAGCAATAGCTTCACTCCGGCCGGCGCCCGGCCGTGACCAATAATTGAGGAGGTCGACTAATTCAGGTAGGTCGACATCACACGGGTCAGGCGCGCGCCTGCCCTCGCAAGCACCTCAACCGCTATGGGCCAGCCCACCATGGCTATCGGTGAGAGGCCGACGTGGGTACCGCCGCCTTTCCTGCCCGGTGCGCAGAACGTGACGTATCCAGCCTCTTCCTCCTCTAGGCGAACGACGAACAGCCACCCGCCGTGCCCGATCTGCGGGGCGCGGCAGCTCGACACCCGCCGCACGCCGTTCGCGGCCTGCGCACGCGCAACACCATTGACGATCAGACCGGCCCCTACCCACCCGGCCGCCCACCACCACGACCCCGCCAGAACGCACACTATTCCGGCGACCAACGCCGCCACCGCCAGCACTCGCGTTCGGAATGCATAGCAGCAAACCCCAGCAAACACACGATCCCGCCGCATGACTGCCCCGACGGTTTGACACAATCGACGGCACATCGCGCAGAGCAACAAGCGAAACGGGAACGATGAAACCACTGATCACCCCAGCCAACGTCGTCGTCACAGCGACCGGCGCTTACTGCCTCCACCTAGCAGCAACTACCTGGTCACCAGAGATGTCCGTCGTCGGTCTCGGTGCATGGGCGGTCAGTGCCACCGCCCTCGTCCGCCTCGAGCACCGGAGACACGCACCAACCACGGCACGGTGAACACTCCCTCTGCTGCGACTCCAGCGCCAAGTGCAGCGCATGACACTGTGACCGGTTGCGCCGAGGGCTCAATGGTCCGACCCGGGCCGCGCCCGGTGCACGAATGAATGAGAGGAATTTACCCATGGTGGCATTCGACGAGACCGACCTCGGTATCGAGGTGGCGGAGCGCACCAACGTCTGCGCGATTGTGGGACTGTTCTGCGCCCTGATAGGGCTTGTCGTCCCGGCGCTGGTATTCGGAGCGATCGGTTACGTCGAGACGGGCGGACGCGAACACGAAACCGGCTCCGGCCTCGCCGTTGCCGCACTGATCCTCGGGGCCATCGAACTAATCGTCGCCGTGCTGACCGCGGTCATCGTCCTCGTGACGATGCGCTGACCGAGCAGTCCAGGGTCGGCGTTCGTCAGCAGCCGACACCCACCCACCGAGACAATTGCGTACCGTCACGGTCATCGGTCCGCGAGGGTGAACCACGCGATCCCAGCCGCCACTTCCCCTCTACCACCGAATCACCCAAGGCCGGCCCCCTGACCCTTCCGTGCACTGGTGAGGCCACAGGCGACGCCGCAACTGTCGTTCGCATGAATGAACTTCGGCCCACCTCTGTCGTGTCGAGGTCCGCCACCGACTCCGGGGCCCATACTCACGGCTATGGGAGCAATGAGTCCGTGGCACTGGATGATCGTGTGCGCCGCGTTGGCCGTGATGCTGGCGATCATCATCGGCGTCATCCTGCTCATCGTGCGGATAGTCAAGTCCGGTAGCAAGGCGGCGCCCGCTCACCCGGTGCCACCGGGCTGGTATCCCGACACCGTAGATGCACGGTTGATTCGCTGGCACGACGGTCACCACTGGACCGACCACGTGCAAAACCGGTAACCCGCACTGAGCGCCCCGCCGCGGACAGGCCGGTACGGGCGATGTGACCGACTGAAACCGAGAGGCAATCGCATCCGGACGACGAACGAGATGCCGTCGCCATCGGAAGGAACTCCAATGAAACGAAATCTGGCGGTCTGGGTGTTCGCTGTCGCCCTGATATTGACGGGATGTGGAAGCGGCGACCAGACGAGCCAGACGGCGACGTCCTCCATCACGACGCCGCCGGCGACGACCACCGCGGTCCCGGCGTCCACCACACTCAACGCACCACCCCCGCCGGAGACGCCCGTCGCCGTGCGGGCCACCACCGACGCACCCGTCGAACCGGTGAACGAGGAGCCGTACATCGTCGAATGCCTCGAAGGCACACCCGGACCGGCACGATTCAGCGACGGCACCCTCGCCTTCTCACAATGGTGCTTCGACCAGCTCGGCGGCGACGAATACCTCCGCCAAGAACGCGAAGCCAACACCTTCGAATGCGACGGCGTGACCTGCCGCAACCCCTACACCGGCGGCAGCTACCCCGACCCCGACGCCGTCACCCGCACACCCGTGGGCACCACCTCCGATCGCGGATACTCCTGCTACGACAGCGGCTGCTACTGGCCCGACGGAACCCCAGTCATCGGCGCCGACCGATGCGGCACCCGATGCGGCGAAGAACCCACCTCAGAGGAGATACAAACCCGCAACGGCTGCGAAGCCGGCTACATCACCGACCCGAAACTCTGCGCCGGCGTCGGCTACTGAAAGCCTGCGCACCGGATGAGATCTGTGCGTCGCCCCGGTGTGCGGAAGGCCTGCCAAGACGAAGCGTCGAAACAACAGCACCCTCAGCCTATTTGCGATACCTGCGGATACAGTCATTTGATCTATACCGCCGCTCCGGATCGAGTGGTGTAATCCGGGGTGACGACTCTCGATCGCCGACCCAGCCGCACAGAAGAATTCACACCGTGGCCGCTTCGGGCGCTCTGGAAGAACTTCACATCGAGGGGGAAACTGTGACCACTGTTCAACCGCCGTCGGCGATTCGCAAACAAGGGGCCTGGGGGCTGTGGTGGCTCACCGTCATCACCTTCGGCATCTACTACCTGGTCTGGTACGACCGCATCGGCGGGGAACTGGCCGCCACCGCAGGCGTCAGCCGCGAAGCCTGGACCCGGTGGTGGTCCCAGCTGATCCCCATCTACGGGCTCATCGGCCTGTCCCGGACCGCCAAGCGCCTCAACCAGGCCCACACCCAGGTCGGGTCCTCGACGCGGGTGTCCCCGGTCGTCACCTGGCTGTGGGCGCCGTTCTGGTTCGGCTCACACACCCGGTACCTGCAGCGCCGCATCAATATTCTCGTCGATATCTACTCCAGCCGCGCCACCCAGCACGCACCCGCGTAGCCCCGGAAAGCAACCCCGGCCTTCCCCTGCGAGTCGAACCAGGCCTCCGCATCATTCCGCGTGATGCGGAGGCTCCTGGATACGTCTCGGGCTACCTTCGATGGCCTCGCACGATGCCACCTCAAGGCTTCGTTCGCGGTCCAGGCGACGGCCCACCAGCATGACGCAGCGCTCCGCGGATCGGCATTGGGACCACCCGTCATGTATATCGAGTGAATGACACTGCCGCGTGGTGCATTCGCCCTATATATGGCAGACGCAAGCCCGTGGCCGTCGTGCCCAGCCTCGGGCGGGACTACCGGTTGCCTCCGGTGGTGCATCCGGACTCGGACGCCGGTGAAATGCCCACTGGCCCACGCATGGCCCTCGGGTACGTCAACGACGACAACCGACCACCCCCGATTCCTCGGCATCGTCACGGACATCGACCCTCCTGTTGCCCAGTGTTGGCCGCACGTCGCGATTATGGGAAGTCACATGTAGCCACGCGAGACAGCCGATATGCAGCTTTCACGGCCGACCGTGACGCCGACGGCCAACTTTCTGCGCCCGGGAACTACTCGATGTAGCCGACTTCAACGCCCACGATGGTCCCGTCACCAACGATGGCGCTGCAGTTGAACTCACTGCGGACGGTGGCACCGAACGAGTTGCTGGCGTCAACATCGCCGGTGACTACCCAGCGGCTCAGTTTGCCGTAGTTGCTGTACCTGTCCAACTGCGCGTAGTCCTCGTCGATGGTCTTGAGGCTGTCCGTCTCGTGCGCGGACACGTCACTGAACTCGGCAGTGCTCGGCGACTTCATCCGATCGGCCACGGCGCTTGTGCATCGGTCGATGGCTTCATCCTCTGTGCTGTTGCCGAATACGGTGAATCCGACGATGACGGCAACGATGACCAGAGTGCCCGCTGCAATCCACATGCCCTTGCGGCTGCGCTTGGGCGGCGCTGCTGACGCAGGTGTGGCCGTAGATGCAACGTGGGAGGTAGGCGCATCGAGTTGTCGCGTATCCGTCCAAGTCTGGCCGTCCCAGTACCGGACCGAGTTGGGTTCCCCCGATGGGTTGGGATACCAGCCGGGGGATGCGGAGTCAGGCATGCGGGTCCGTTCGTGGTTCGGGAAGTGGTCGGTCAAAGGGGTAGCAAATTCAGATGCCCCGAAGGAACGAATCAATAGTCCCGTTCGATGATTTCGAACGGGACCACCGAAACCCGTGTTGGTGGGGAGATCCAGGTCGAGAACCACCCAACAGTTCAGGACCGCCACTAGCTCGCCGCGGTGAACGAGCGAGCCCAGGAACGCGAAGTGGCTGAGGGCCGCTCTTCGTGTCTACGTGGATGACACTGTGCGCCGCCGAACGCATCACTCACCTGTTGCGATGGGCTAGATGTTGACGCCGTAGTCTCGGGCGATCCCGGCCAGGCCGGAGGCGTAGCCCTGCCCGATCGCGCGGAACTTCCACTCGCCGCCATGCCGATACAGCTCACCGAACACCATTGCCGTCTCGATGGAGGCGTCCTCGGTCAGGTCGTAGCGCACCAGTTCGTTTCCGGTGCTGCGGTCGACGACGCGGATGAACGCGTTGGTGACCTGCCCGAAGCTCTGCCCCCGCTGCTGCGCGTCGTGGATGGAGACGGGGAAGAAGATGTTGGTGACGTTCGGCGGCACCGCTTTCAGGTCGACGTTGATGACCTCGTCGTCGCCATCACCGTCGCCGGTGAGGTTGTCGCCGGTGTGCTCGATGGACCCGTCGGGTGAGCGCAGGTTGTTGTAGAACACGAAGTGCTGATCGGACAGGACCCGCTTGCTCTCACCGGTCACCAATGCACTCGCGTCGAGGTCGAAGTCGTGACCGGTGGTCGAGCGCGCGTCCCATCCCAACCCCACCGCGACCGCGGTCAGGTTCGGTGCCTGCTTGTCGAGGGAAACGTTGCCGCCTTTGGCCAGGGTGACGCCCATGAAGATCCTTCCGCCCACAGCGTGTGGATGCGCACTGTTTGCCCACCCCATTCGACGCTCAGGCTACCCACCTTAGAACGTGATGTTTCGGACACGCCATTGCAGGGTGAATCCGTGTGATGCCCGTACTATCAGCGCGTGATCGGTTGCCAGACAGCACACACCGGAGATCGAAGATGATGCTTGCAGGATCGCTCGGTGCGATGCTGCCCGGCGGGGGTGTCTGGTGGCTGAGCGTTTGCCTTGTCCGTCGACGGTCGCATGAGTCGACCACCTCCCCCTGCGGGCGGTACGCGCGACACCCATTTCTGACCTCACCAGCACCTGGAAAGGACCGGCTCCGGCCGCACCTCATGACCGATCTCGCCCGCGGCCAGAACACCCCCATCGACGACGGCTCGCTCACTGTGGCCGTTTCCGGCGTCGGCCAGGGCGCCATCGACCTGATGGCCTTCCAGCTCGGTAGTGATCACCGGGTGCGCTCCGATGCCGACTTCATCTTCTTCAACCAACCCACCTCCCCCGAGGGTGCGGTCCGACTGGTCGCCGCCGACCGCATCACGGTCGACCTCCGCGCTGTTCCGGCCGGCATCGAGAAACTGTCCATCGCCGTGGCGCTCGACGAGCAGGTCGCCGGGAGCCTCGCGCACACCGGCAATCTCGGTGTCGTCCTCGAACAACCGACCGGGATGCGGGTCACCGCACGGGCGCTCGGCCTGACCACCGAACGGGCCGCGGTCCTGCTCGAGGTTTACCGCCGCCAGGGCACCTGGAAGGTCCGCAATGTCTCGGCGGGCTGGGACACCGGGCTGGCAGCCCTGGTCACCCACCACGGTGTCGACGTCTCCCACCAACCCGCCCCGGCGCCGGCGGCAGCGGCACCGCCCGCACCGGCGGCGGCGCCCCAGTACACGCCCGTGCACCCACCGGTCGTGGCCGCGGCGGCATCCGCCCCTCCCGCTCCCCTTCACACCCCACCACAACCGCCGGCGTCGGTCTCGGTGTCGCCGATCAGCTTCGAGAAGGTCAAGGTCACCCTGTCGAAGGACTCGGCCACCAAGACCGCCCGCATCGACCTCCGCAAGAGCCAGGGCGACCCCAACTGGGTGCTGACCGTCGGACTCGAATGGGACGGCCGCGGCGCCCACTACGACCCCTATGGCCGGGTCACCCGCTACGGGACCGGGGACCTCGACGTGTACTTCTTCTGCCGCGACGAGGTCACCAACAAGTTCGTCGTCATCAGCGGCGAACCCCGCCACCGCGGCACCCTCGACAAGTGGCCGTTCATCCACCACGACGGCGACAGCAAAGGCCCCGGCAACGGCAACCGCCCCGCCGTCGAACAGGTCCGCGTCCTGCCCACCGAGAACGGAGACCTCCTGGTCAACGTCTACCAAAGCGTCGACAACGGAACCGGCGCGATCGACGCCTTCGGCCGCCCCCGCGTCGCCATCCGATACGGTCGCGCCGCACCCGGCGGGCTCCCCGGCGACGACGCCGACGAAATCCTCGTCTACGTCGGCAACGGACAAGACTCCTACTGGGCCACCATCGCCCACATCGACGTGCAAGACGGCATCCTCACCGTCGACGGCGAAACCCGATACAGCCACCCCGGCAGCGAACACATGCCCGGACTCGACACCACCGGCACCTGGGTCCGCGAACCCCAGGGCGGACCCGTCGGCCGCAGCAAGAAAGCAAACCGCGGAATCGGACTCACCAAATACACCGGCCGCTGCCCCACCCCCACAGGAAAGTACTGACAATGCACCCACACACCCCGAAACGCCATGCCCGTGCCGCCGGCGTGCTCACCGCCCTCACCGGGACGCTTCTCCTCGGTGCTGGTCCCTCCAGTGCCGCGGAACCGGTTCTGGCGCCGACCATCACCGTCGACGCGGACGGGCTCGTCGTCCGCGCCACCGTCACCAACCCGAACCCCGGCCCGCTCACCTACCCGGGGGTCGAATGCTTCCCGCAACTGACCGACCACCAGAACACCGGCGGCGACATGCCATGGATGTGGCCGACCCTGCCGCAAGCCCGCGTTCCCGGCTTCGGCGCATCCATCGGTGAGACGAAACAATTCCTCATCACCGTGCCCCACCCCGGGGACTACACCGTCGAGGCGTACTGCTGGCTCCAAGGCGACGTGCAATCCGCCGCCGGCAGCGACAAAGTCACCCTCACCGTCGACGGGAGAACCAAACCGCAACCAGAACCCGAACCCACCCGACCGGGACTGCCCTTCTTCGGTAGCTGACAACCTTGCCCCATGCTCAGGTCTCAGCGCTGACAGACGCGGCTCAGCCATCGACGGGTCTGATGGATGCGGCGGACCGGTATCTCCTCGCCGCTAGCGTGCGAAGCCGTGGCATCGGCGGTCTCACGGTGCTCGGCTGCGTTTCTCGCCGCGTCGCGGGCGCGCTGGCGCTGTTCGTTGTATGCGGTGAGTTCGGCACGCAGGCCGGCGCGGAGTTCCGGGATCGTCTCGGTGGCGCCGAGCAGTTCGAAGAAACTGGTTAGCGGGAACGTGCGCTTGATTCCGTGGCGTGTCCAGTAGATCCCGACGTGATCGATGTGGTGTTCGTCGTCGAAGTCCAGGAGTGCGTAACCGGCAAGTTGATAGACATCGGACTTGGTGATCGTCGTCGCGGCGTGCGTGGATTTGAAGTCGAGAAGCAACCCGTCGACCAGCAGGTCCGCGTCGGCACCGTCGACGGCGTCAGACCCGGAAAAGCTTATCCCCGAGCGCGCCGCGCTCGCACGGGCACGTAGCTCGCCCAGTCCGGTGTTCGCGAGGCAGACCTGGTCGTGGAGTTGGTCGATGACGAACCACGGCACCTGGGCGCGTGCCTGATCGAACGTGACCGCCCTCCCGCCGTCCAGTAGTGGAGTCTTGTCGATGACGTGCAGGTACGAGCGGTAGAGCTGATCCAGCTGGCCGGCGACCACGCAGAGGCGGAGCAGGTCGTTCTCAATGGATTCGGGCAGGTCGATACGGTCGGCGGGCTGTGGGGGCGCTTCGGCGAGCGTGGCGGCGATCGCGGCCGTCAACTCACCCAGCAAGGCGGCGGCTTCCGGATGGTTTCTGGCCAGCGCTGCATGGCCCCTCCGCGCCGATACCGGGACGAGGTCGTCCGTGGTGAACGCCAGTCTCAGGCGAAAATCGATGGCTGTTCCGATCAACCCCCAGTCCGGCCGCTTCCCGGTATGACTGGATTTCGTCCGGAGAGCCGGCTTGCGAATACCGTCGTGGACCGCAGTCACCGCACCAGGGTTGGGAATAGATTTCTGCGCGAACCGCATGAACGGCGATCCGGCCCACTCGATCTGAGATGTCAAGGACACCGGCAGAACAATACTGCGCCACCCCTGGGCACCCTGCGCAGGTACGACAAGCGATCCCATGTGCCCGGCGACTACCTTCAGCGACCCCCAGTTATCTTCCACCTGCGGCACGTCTGGTAGTTACTCCCATGGAGCCGCTCCCCACCAATCCACAGCTCCCACTATTCACAATGCTCCCCCTGGACAACACTTCAGACAGGCGACACACAATATGCGAATCCGCCGCATCTTCTCGATCGCTACATGCATGAGCGCGGTCACGCTGATTTTCACCGCCTGCAGCGACGACTCAGCCACCACGGCGAGCAACGCCGCTTCGGCGTCAGCGACCACCTCGACGCAGGACGCCGACTCCACCATCAAACGGATCACCGCCCCACCCACGACCACCGCGGCGGCGGAGACCACGAGTGAGAAGGACCTGCACGGAGCTGCGCTCTACCTTCAGACGTGCCACGACACGCTGGAGTACTTCGACGCGGTCCGCGAACTCGCCGACCTGGTCGGCGAACCCTTCGACTCGAAGGAGGCCGCCGACGGCCTGCTCGAACTCGCACGCACCGGCGGCGAAGAGCTTCTTCAAGACCTCGAAGCGTCCGGTGACCTCGACGTCCCGGCCCCTGATCCGAACGAACCGACGTGGGAAGAAATCCCGAAGGCCGACCGCACCGAAATCGAGCGCGCCATCTACGCCGCCGCCGACGGCCACTGCTGACCCCACCGAAGAGGAACCAGCAAGACGGACATCATCTGGATCAGCCGAACAGCTCCCTCAAGATCGGCCCGATGACGGGAATGCCGTCGGCGCTGCCCGTACCTGTCGGCGCTGCCGTTACGTCGACACTCAGCGACGCGGTCGGCGGTCGATAATCCGGCCATCCCACACCACTGGCGCAGCCATACGCATACAGGGTGTGCGTTCCGATGCTCGTGGGCGTCCACTGCACGGTCGCCAGCAAGTCCTCATTCGGCGCAACCGGAATACCCCCGAGCAGGTCGCTCTGCTCAGCACCGTACGGATCGACATCCACCGCAACGCCGACGGTGCTGTGCTCCTGGCAATGCACCGTGACCGTGTAGGTTTCGCCTACATAGAGGTTGTCGCTGGAGACGGTGATCGTAGTCGGTGCAGGTTCGGCCCACGCGGGACCGGCGGTCAAACCCATCACCCCCGCGATGGCCGCCGCGAACATGATTCCCCGGCCGGTCCGCCGGTGCTGCGTTGCTGTCCTCATATGTCTCCTGCCTCAGGCACGCCGTCCTTGTTAGCGCACGGCGTGGTACGGCGGGGTCCGCGATGGCGCGTCTACGTGCCGGCGGCGCTCGCACCCCCTTGTGCGTATCAAAGCAGACCGCGCCGACATGGTTCACACGGCGTTCCCGATTCTGAATATGGGTGTGTAGATCGCGTGAATGACACCCCGCTAGGTTTCTCGTGATGTCGCGTGCCGTCGCATTTTTCGAGGATTCAGGTAACCGTGCGATCGGATGGCGCCGCCGACGACAACCGTGGTGCGGGTACCGCGGTGTGCCGAATTTCCTGACTCACACCCACACCCACCCGACGCGTGACCTGGCGAGGACTTCGCCCTCGAGCGTCGGCCGGGAAGTCCGCGACTACTCGCCGACGTAAGGAGCCCTCAGCTTGTTATTTAACCTGGTTGGGTTTCACTTTCTGGCTCCGTGAGTCGATTTTGGTGCGTTTCCCGACGTGATGGTGATGGGCGGGGCGGCGGTTCCTCGCGCCGGGTGGGCGTCCGGGACCGGGACGACTGGGTTTCGGTGCGCCGGCCGGATTGGGCATGGTCGCGCGGATGCGCGGAAACCCTCGACGGACCCGGGCCGGCGTCAACCGTCGCGGTGGCGCGGGTCGTTCCCACGGTCGGCGTAGGTCTTCGGCGAGCGGCCGGGCGTGTCGGAGTTGGGTGTGCGCAATCAGGACGATCCAGGTCCATGGTCGGCCGCCTCGGGGTTGCGGATCTTCGGGGCGGTCCAACCTAACGTCTGCTTGAAGAGCCGGAACGTGTGCTCGATGTCGAAGCGCCTCAGAAACATCTGCCACAATCGGTCGATATCGGTGGTGCCCGCACCCGGACTTGAGTACCAGAGCCACACCGGTTTGGGATGCCGGTCGCCGGGCAGGTGATCGACCGTCAGCCGGATCACCGTGCCTTCGCACGATCGGCGGGGGTCCCGGGTGGTCCGCCCACGATCCACGGTGAGTGATTCTCGGGTGCAGCCGATTCCACGCCGCAGTGATGGCTGTTCCGTAGCGGTCGGTGTCGGCCTCGCCCGGGCGCACCACTCCCTCACCGCCGAGCACCCCGCCGGCCCCAAATTCGCCGACGCCCCACACACCGACAACAACCACCCAGGGACGTGTCATCACGGGATCAGCTGTGCATCTCGCACCACCTTTTCGTCCACGAGTAGGGTCGACGCATGAACCGCACCGACCGGCTGTACGCGCTGGTCGAGGAGCTTCGCGCCGTTGCCCCACGGCCGCGCAGCACCCGACGACTCGCGGAACAGTTCGAAGTCAGCACCCGCACGATCGAACGGGACCTGTCGGCGTTGCAACAAGCCGGCGTGCCCATCTGGGCGGAACCCGGGCGGACAGGCGGCTACTGCATCGACACCTCGCACACACTCGCCCCGCTCGGGTTCACCGTCGACGAAGCGCTCGCCGTCACCATCGCACTAGGCATGCTCTCTACGAGCCCCTTCCGCACCGCAGCAACCTCCGCACTGCGCAAAGTCGTCGCAGTGATGGATCAGGGCACGCTCCACGAAACGGCGGACCTCGCATCACGCATCCACCTGCTCGACGACGGTCCCGCCTTGAATGCCCCGACTGAACTCGCAGACGCCCTCCGCTTGGGGAACGTGCTGCGATTCGCGTATCGAGATCGGGACGGCGCCGACACGCTTCGCACCGTCGAACCCCTCGGCTATGTCGGGAAAGGACAGGACTGGTACCTGATCGGCTGGTGCCGACTTCGCGACGGCATTCGCGCGTTCCGCGGCGATCGCGTGACGTCGGCGGAAGCCACCGGCGAGCGGGCGCCTCGCCGATCACTGCGAGCAGAAGACCTCGACATCACCTACGGCACCCTCCGCTCCGTCAGGACCGGTCAGAGAGTTTCTCAAACACCGACATAACGTTGTCGCTGAGGCGGCGCACCATGGCGGCATCGGGTCGAACGCCCCGTACGAAAGGATCATCATGGACTTCGCATCTATCCGCATCATCACCGACGACGTCGAACGCCTCGCCGGATTCTACGAGCTCGTGACAGGAACGCCCGCGATCCGTCCTGCTCCCGTGTTCGCCGAGTTCCGCACCGCCGCAGTATCGCTCGCGATCGGCAGCACGGCAACCGTCGCAATGCTCGGCGAACACGCCCCGCAGCCCGGCCGCAACGACTCGGTCATCATCGAGTTCCTCGTCGCGGACGTCGACGCGGAGTTCGCTCGCCTGCAAGCGGCGCTGGACGTCATCGTCCTCGAGCCGACCACGATGCCCTGGGGCAACCGGTCCGCGATGTTCCACGACCCTGACGGAAACCTGGTCAACCTGTTCACCCGCCCCACCGTCGAACACCGCTAACGAGGCTCGCGCTCCGCCTCGGCGAGCAAAAAACGACCGTGACTACGAAACCGTGCCGTGAGTGTAAAACAGAGTGGCGGTTGATCCACTGAGTTCGATCGAGCACAGGATCTTTGAAATGCGTGATGGGGGGTTGCGGCGACATCGGTTAACAGATTCCCCACAAATTCGCGCTCTGCATCGTCAGGACGGAGATTCTCTCGTAACCACCGCATTACTCCTAGTCTCCGTACCAGCGGGACACTGGCCACGCCGGCGCGACGCCCGGGTCAGGGCAGCGAGCGGCAAGCGCCACGCCGCCCGCTACTTCTACCGCCATGAGCTGCCCAAAGTCACACCGCAACTCGATCTGCTGGCAAGCCTGGACCGAACCACCCTCGACATGAACCCCAGCTGGTTCTGACCCAGGAGGCCTTTGCGCATGAGTGTGCTCGACAAATTCCGTCTCGACGACCGCGTCGCCATCGTCACCGGCACGTCGTCCGGCCTCGGCGTCGCGTTCGCCAAGGCCTTCGCCGAGGCCGGCGCGGACGTCGTGCTCGCGGCGCGACGCGTCGACAAGCTGCATGACACGGCCGCGATGGTTCGGGCCAGCGGACGCCGCGCTCTCGCTGTGGCAACAACGCCGGAATCGCGACCGCCTTCCCGGCCACCCGCGAGACCCCCGATCAGTTTCGTTCGGTCATCGACATCAACCTGGCCGGCTCGTACTGGGCCGCCCAGGCCTGTGGAAGGGTGATGCAACCGGGCAGCTCCATCATCAACATATCCAGCATCCTCGGACTCACGACCGCCGGCCTGCCCCAGGCCGCATACAGTGCCAGCAAAGCCGGCATCGTCGGTCTGACCCGGGACCTCGCCCAACAGTGGGGTTCGCGCAAGGGAATTCGCGTCAACGCGATCGCACCGGGCTTCTTCGCCACCGAGATGACCGACCAGTATCACGACGGCTACCTCGACGGCCTGGCCTCACGAATCGTTCTCGGCCGGACCGGTGACCCAGAGGAACTCGCCGCAACACTGGTGTGGCTGGCCTCCGATGCCGCCGGGTACGTCACCGGACAGACTCTCGCGGTCGACGGCGGCGTCACCATCACCTGACCGAAGGCGTCCGCCCGACACCCCAAACCACCCGCCGACCGCTTCACTCCTCCATGAGCAGGTAACCATGCCCACCACGATCGACGACGTCGACGACCTCCACCGACTTCTCGGACATCAACTCGAATGCAGCAACTAGTTCGACATCACCCAAGACCGGGTGAACACCTTCGCCGACGCCACCGACGACCACCAATGGATCCACGTGGACGTCGAGCGCGCCAATACCGAAAGCCCCTACGGCGGGCCCATCGCCCACGGTTGCCTCACGCTTCATTGCTTTCCGCCATGGTTCTTCAAGTTCTGACCGTCCGGCAGGCCTCGATGGCCGTGAACTACGGCCTGAACAAGGTCCGATTCCCCGCACCGGTTCCCGTCGGATCCAAGGTCCGACTTGCCGCCGAAGTGGCGTCCGTCGAAGACATCGCCGGCGGTGTCCAGATAGCGCTTCGAGCAATGGTGCACTGCACAGAGGTGGACAAGCCGATCTGCGTCGCCGAACCGGTCTCCGCTTCTACCGATGACAGCTCGAACCGGCCGTTGGCCAATCGGCGGACTGACCAGTAATCGGTGAAGCAGCAAAGCCAGATGCTGTCAGCTAGGAAGAGTCGGCGCAGCATCCCGTTTGCCGCGTGCGCCTGCATTCTCTGGAACGACAGCGCTGGCCACGCCAGAACGATCCCAATTCCGAGTCGTTCGGGTTTCACTGCACCACGCCGATCTGCATCATCACCAGAGGAATTCTGGGGGAAGCCCGCAGACATCACCGACTGGCAGAGAAAGCCGAAATCGTATCCACTCTCTCGCGGAGCCGCTTCATTACCGAAGCCTCCAATGGGCGCATGATCGGGCCCTGAACAGCGGACAACCCCAGGGCTTGGCGGCATCGGGGGTTGTCCGTCTATGCAATTTCAAGGAGCTTCCGGCTACCTGACCACCACTACTTGAAGCAAGGAGGCGCGACAAGTGCGTGTCGGCGAGGATGAGATCGACCGGTCCAGCGGCGCTTTCCTGGGCCTCGACCAGCAATAGGCACTCCGACTCCATCGCCTGCATCGCCGGCGGACTCATCGGCTCCGCCCACCCCGAGATTAGTTACTGGGCCAGCGCGGGCCTGACACCCACCTTCGAGCCCTTCTACGCCGCGGAGATCGCAGCCACGGGGCGATCCAGATTTCGACCTACGCAACAACCGACTGACGAGCATCCGCAGCGCCCGGCTCCGTTCCGCGGAGCGATCGCAACACGCCGCCCCATGGAACGCCAGTCGATCGCGCTACGGCCGGCGTTGTCGACGACGACGCTGTAGTTGGTGTGGGCACCGGAGGTGAAAAGCACACGGCCTTCAGCCCCTCGCTGACCAGAGCGGTCAGGTCTCGGCGCTCTGCGACTGGGCCATGGTCGTCAGCGAGCCGGTCAGCGACGGCAGACCAAGGTACGGCTCCCGGGCGCTGACGCTGGTCGTCGGGTCGCTCACGCGGTTGTTCGCTCGAGAGCGAACTTACGTCCTTCCACGGCCGGGCGGCCCGTCAGGGGTGGTGTCTCAGTAGATCTGGAGGGTGAACTCTCGGCGGGCCAATTCGCGGTCGGCGCACTCGTCGGAGCAGTAGTGGTCGGCGGCTATCGGGATGGTGAACAGGTCACGTCCACAGTAGTTGCAGAATAGACTTCGCGCGGCGCGCCTGGCCTGTAGCACTGCTATCGCGCGAGTGAAATGGCGACGAAGTAGAGGACCCGCTGTGGTGCGCATTTCAGTCGTTTCTTCGTCTGGGGTTGGTAGCCACCTCACCGGCCCTCCTCCACTTTGTCTCAGCGCAGGAGTCCAACGGTGTCCGGAAAACTGTGTCGTCAACTTGTGATTTGCACGGACTAGGACGCGTATGTGGCGAGAACTTGCATTTCACTGTAGCGGATCCTGTTCACCGGATATGGTGCGTATCCCATTCGACTGCAACGTATTCGGAGCTGCCCATCCAAGCGGCTCTCAGAGAATCGTAGAAGTGCATCGCCGTTCCCGGAGAGTGTGTGGGCGTTGACGGCATATCTCGCGATAGTGGTGCCGTTATGACAGGGCACCGTTCTGTACATACTTGTTGGTACACTCGCCGCATGAGTTCTCGCGAACGATTGACAGACGCGATGGCCGAGCTGTTGTGGGAGCGTGGCTATGCGGCGACGAGTCCGAGAGATGTGCTCGCACGGGCTGAGGTGGGCCAGGGCAGTATGTACCACCACTTCACCGGGAAGCATGATCTGGCCGTGCAGACATTGACGTCGGTGACTGCAGAGGTGGCGGCGGAGTCCGAGTTGCTCGACGGCGCCGGCGCTCCCCTGGAGCGCATGATGCGGTATCTGACCCGTCCTAGAGAGGGCATACGCGGATGCCGGGTGGGCCGGATGACGCAGGACCCACAGGTGGTCGAGGACGCGGAGATGATTGCGGTCGTCGCGGGCGCCTTCGATACGATCATCGATCGCTGGCGGCGTGTGATCGTCGAGGCGATCGCGGCCGGCGAGCTACCCGAGACCGTCGTGCCGAATGATCTTGCCCACGCATTGGTCGCGGTCATCCAGGGCGGTTATGTACTCGCGCGCGCTCGCGGCGCCCAGGAGCCGATGGACGCCGCGATTCGCGGCGTGCTCGCCCTGCTCGACGCCGCTCGCGGCGATACTGCCGCGTAGAAAAATTACGAACCCCACGAAGTAGAACATGCAGAGGAGTCCGTTCATGACCGTTCGCATCGGAATCAACGGCTTCGGCCGAATTGGCCGAAGCTATCTACGAGCCGCGTTGCGCAGCGCAGCCGACGTCGAGGTTGTCGCCATCAATGACATCACCGACCCGGCAACCCTTGCCGCTCTACTCGAATGGGACTCGATCTCCGGGCATCTTGATGGCGTGCACGTCGATGGAGACACGATCAGCGTCGGCGAACGCAAAATCCGGGTATTCGCCGAGCGTGAGCCCGTACGCATTCCATGGGGGGAAACTGGAGTCGATGTTGTCATCGAGTCGACGGGCCGATTCACCGACGTCGACAGTGCCCAGCAGCATCTGGCCGCAGGCGCACGGAAAGTCGTCATCTCCGCACCGGCACAGGGTGACATCCCGACGATCGTTCTCGGTGTGAACGGCGACACCATCGCCACGACCGCCGTCGTGTTCTCAAACGGTTCGTGCACCACCAACTGCCTCGCCCCCATCGCAAAGGTCCTCAACGACTCGTTCGGCATCGAATCTGGCCTCATGACGACAGTCCACGCCTACACCAGCGACCAGCGGCTCCACGACGCCCCGCACAGCGACCTCAGGCGCGCACGAGCCGCCACCTTGTCGACCATCCCCACCTCGTCGGGCGCTGCCCGCACGATCGGCAAGATCATCCCCGAACTCGATGGCAAACTCACCGGACTCGCCCTGCGTGTTCCCGTCCCCGTCGGATCGATCACTGACTTCACCGCATTGCTGTCGCGACCCGCGACCGCCGAGGAGGTGAACGCGGCGTTCCGTACCGCCGCCGCGAGCCCCGCGCTCTCTCCTTACCTGGAGTACTCCGAGGCACCCATCGTTTCTTCCGACATTGTCGGGAATCCCCACTCCGCGATCTTCGATGCGCCCCTGACCGAAGGGATCGGTAATCAGGTCAAGATCTTCGCTTGGTACGACAATGAGTGGGGGTTCTCCAACCGCTTGGTTGAACTCTCACAACTCATCGCAGGCTGACCGCAAACCTCGGCGCCACGGTCAGTCTCGATCTCGAACGCTACATCCAGCTCCCGACCATATGGTCGAGTTCGTGCAGGGTATGGGTGGCCATCGTGTGCCGGTCGACGTCCAGCCGGTATCAGGGTCGAGGGCAGGTTCGCCCTTCCCCTGACACCTGGCGTGGTAGGGAACCAACGACACGGGAAGGCAGCAATCTGCACGATCATCGCTACTCTCCGCCCCTGCGGTCGGTACGGCAGCACTCGCCACACTCGTGACAGGGTGGGTGGACTCATCGCGGTCGCTCGCCGCATCTCGTAATCAGATTTGTCTGAAGCCAAAGGACTTCGACCCGAGGGCCGTATCGATCGTCCACGCCGGGCGCCGTGGCGGTGTTGAGACGAAGCCGCATCGTCGTCCGGGTGGTCGACGTGCCCAGACACTACTTGAGCGCGTCAGGTTGACCCGCCAGCAGCCGGCGGGACTGAGTCTATTCTGGTAACCCCATCACACACGCGAGCGACAGTGCGTAAGCGGGCAGGTGGGTCCGACGACACTCTGCCCTGCAACCCGCCGACCGGCAGGTTCACGGGTGGTCCCATTGCCGCAGTTCATGATTCGCCGGGCCAGCCCAACACGGGCAACTTCTCCTCCCACCCCACCGTGTCACTCAAGCCATCTCTAGTTCCGTGGTCAACACCGAGGAGACATGATCATCCTCATGGGCAAGATTTCACGTTCGCATCAAGGATGCTTCAACGGCAGGCGTACGGCGCCGGATGCGACCTACCGCAAACGAATACTCCTCAGCCACTGAGGCCGTCGTGAGAAGTCACGATTTGGGCGGGAACCTTCATGGCATTGCCCTGGAACCTGAGCAGTGTTACAAAGTCAGTTCGATGACCAGCAACACTGATCCGTCGGCGAGTCGCCTCCACCCTGCGCCGACGCCACATCCTCGGGCAAGACACAGGGTGCGCGAATACGGGTGACCACTGCCCTCTCCACTGGCCCTGGATCCGTGATGCCCGGCCATTCGACTTCGAACCCCACAGAGAAGGACCAGATGACAATGAGCGCAAACCGCGCGGTGACTTATACCGGCCCCGGCAAGGTCGAAGTACGCGAGATCGAGTTCCCGAAGCTCGAACTTCGGGACGGCCCGGGAGTTAACCCCGCGAATGTCGGACGAAAGTGCGAACACGGAGTCATCCTCAAGGTTGTCTCCACCAACATCTGTGGTAGCGACCAGCACATGGTTCGGGGTCGCACCACCGCCCCCGCAGGGCTGGTCCTTGGACACGAGATCACCGGCGAGGTCGTCGAAGTCGGCCGGGACGTCGAATTCATCGAGGTCGGCGACCTGTGCTCGGTGCCGTTTAACATCGCCTGTGGCCGGTGCCGCAACTGCAAGGAACGCAAGACAGGTATCTGTCTCAACGTCAACCCCGACCGGCCAGGATCGGCGTTCGGGTACGTCGACATGGGCGGCTGGGTAGGCGGTCAGGCCGAATACGTCATGGCACCCTACGCCGACTTCAACCTGCTGAAGTTTCCCGACAAGGACCAGGCGTTGGAAAAAATCCGCGACCTGACCATGCTCTCCGACATCTTCCCCACCGGCTATCACGGCGCTCTCACAGCCGGGGTCCGCGCTGGATCAACGGTCTACGTCGCCGGCGCCGGCCCAGTCGGACTCGCTGCCGCTGCCGGTGCGCAGCTCCTCGGCGCCGCGGTCGTGATCGTCGGCGACCTGAATGCCGAGCGTCTTGCCCAGGCTCGCTCGTTCGGCTGCGAGACCATCGACGTCTCCCAGGGCGCTCCGCAGGACCAGATCGAGCAGCTGCTCGGCGTCCCCGAGGTCGACGCAGCAATCGATGCCGTCGGTTTCGAAGCACGTGGTCACGGCGGCGACGCCGGGCACGAACAGCCCGCCGCGGTCCTCAACTCGTTGATGGAGCTGACCACCGCCGGAGGCGGCATTGGCATCCCCGGACTATATGTCACAGGCGACCCCGGCGCCGCCGACGACGCCGCCAAGGCCGGGTCACTGTCATTGAGCCTGGGTACCGGCTGGGCAAAATCGTTGTCGTTCGCCACGGGACAGTGTCCGGTCATGAGCTACCACCGGGAACTGATGAACGCGATCCTCGCGGACCGGGTGCAGATCGCCAAGGCCGTCAACGCGACCGTCATCGCGCTCGATGACGCACCGCGTGGTTACAGCGCCTTCGACAGCGGAGTGGCACAGAAGTTCGTCATTGACCCTCACGGGATGATCGCCGCCTAACCGGAAGTTCCTCCGAGCGCACCGGTAGTCGTTCGCCACAGTCCATCCATCCACCCCCGACTGTCGCCACGCAACCTCCGCCGCGGGTGGGGCGGGTCGCTATCCGCGCCCCGCCCCACTCCAACCGCCCAGCGACGACCCACGCGGTGAGCTCGACTCGTAGAACAGTAGAGCCGGTGACATATTGATCCCCAACACTCGACGCGTCAGGAATATCCGTCAGTAGGTGGCAGACCGCGGTTAGTGGACAACCTCCCGTCACATCAGATGGCGGCGATATCCTTGAGGGCACGCCATCGAGAGGTGAGTTGAGGGTTGGATGTGCGTTGATCGTGCCGTCGGGATCAGCGCGCCGGAATCACGAGCCGACGGAGTGAGTAGATCGTTCCGATGGGTGAAGGTGACCCGCTCGACACTCAGCGGTACCCGCCGTCCCCGGCCGCGGAGCTGGCAGGCATCGGCTTCGGCGATGTCCAGGAGATCGGACGTGGCGGTTTCGGTGTGGTTTACCGCTGCACGCAGGCGGAGCTGGATCGCACGGTGGCGGTGAAGGTACTGACCGTCGAACTCGACGAAGAGAACCGGGCCCGATTCTTTCGGGAGCAGCGGGCGATGGGGCGGTTGACCGGGCATCCGAACATCGTCAGCATTCTGCAGGTCGGCGCCACCGGCAGCGGGCTTCCCTACATCGTGATGCCTTACCACCCGCAGGATTCCCTCGACGTGCGGATCCGCCAACGCGGTCCGCTGCCGTTGGAGGAGGCACTGCGGCTCGGGGTGAAGATCGCGGGTGCGGTGGAGTCTGCGCACCGGCTCGGCATCCTGCATCGCGACGTCAAACCCGCGAACATCCTGCTCACCGACTACGGCGAGTCGGAATTGGCCGATTTCGGTATCGCGCACATCAGCGGCGGCTTCGAGACCGCCACCGGCACCGTGCCGGGATCGCCGGCCTACACCGCGCCGGAAGTGCTCGGCGGTGATCCACCCACGCCGCCTGCCGACGTGTACGGTCTCGGCGCCACCCTGTTCAGTGCCCTGACCGGCCATGCCGCGTTCGAGCGCCGCAGCGGAGAGCAGGTCGTCGCCCAGTTCCTGCGGATCACGACGCAGGAGGTGCCCGATCTGCGTGAGCACGGGATCCCCGAGGATGTCTCCGACGCGATCGCCCGCGCGATGTCTCGCGAGCCCGGTCAGCGCCCGGCCACCGCCGCAGACTTCGGGGAACTACTGCGAGGGCTGCAACGCGACCACGGCTTCCCCGTCGACGAGATGGCCCTCCGGTTTGAACCTGATGCAGAGGCCAGTGACCGGGGACCAGCGTCAGGCGGTCGGCGCCATTCCATAGAACCCGCCCCTCGGAGCACTACCGGGAACCTTCCCCTCGAACTGACCAGTTTTGTCGGCCGCCGACACGAGCTCACCGAGGCGAAGAACCTGCTGGCCGGGTCCCGGCTCGTGATGTTGACCGGGATCGGGGGTGTCGGCAAGACGCGGCTCGCGATGCGAGTCGCAGCGGCGGTGCAACGCGAATACCCCGACGGTGTGCGCCTCGTCGAGTTGGGTGAACTGCGCGACGAGTCGTCACTGGTCGACGCCGTCGCCGGCGCCGTAGGGATACGAGACCACTCGGCGAGACCGCTGCGTGAGGTTCTGATCGAATTCCTCGCGCCGCGAGAACTGCTGTTGGTCCTCGACAACTGCGAGCACGTGGTGGACGCGATCGCCGAGCTCGCTGGCCTCCTGTTGCGGGCGTGTCCGCGGGTGCGGATTCTGGCCACCAGTCGTGAGCCTCTGGGCATCGGTGGGGAGGCGGTGCTGCGGGTTCCCCCGCTGGCCGTCCCGGATCCGGAGCGGCAGACCTCGTTGCGCGGGTTGCCCAAATACGATGCCGTGTCGTTGTTCGTCGAGCGCGGCACTGCCGCGGTTCCCGGTTTCGCGCTCACCGAGGACAACGCGGTGACGGTGGTGGGGATCTGTCACCGCCTCGACGGGTTGCCGTTGCCGATCGAGTTGGCGGCGGCCCGGTTGCGGGCGATGTCGCTCGAGCAGATCCTTGGGCGGCTGACCGACCGCTTCACCCTGCTGACCCGCGGCAACCGGGGTGCGCCGACGCGGCAACAGACGCTGCGGTTGTGCATCGACTGGAGTTTCGAGTTGTGCACCGCACGTGAACAACTGGTGTGGGGGCGGGTGGCGGTGTTCGCCGGGACCTTCGAACTCGATGCCGCGGAGCAGGTGTGCGGCGCCGATCTGGCCTCGGGCGAGTTGTTGGACACGCTGACGTCCCTGGTAGAGAAGTCGATCCTGATCCGGGAGGAATCCGGGTCGGTGGTGCGCTTCCGGATGCTCGAGACCCTCCGCGAATACGGCTACGAGAAACTCGAGCAGACCGGCGAATCCCTGCCCATGCGCCGCAGGCACCTGGCCTGGTACGAGGCGTTGGCGGTCGACTCGGACGCCGAGTGGATCAGCGCCAGCCAACTCCACTGGATCGCCCGCCTGAAACGGGAACAACCGAACCTGCGGGAAGCCCTCGAATTCAGCGTCGACGACGATCCCGCTGCTGGCCTGCGCACCGCCGCCGCGCTGTCCTCGTTCTGGGGCTCCCAGGGCCTCTTCGGCGAGGGGCGGCGCTGGCTCGACCATTTGCTCGCCCGCCAGAGCGGCCCACCCACACTCGAGTGGGTCAAGGCACTCTACTGCGCCAGCGTGATGGCCTTCGCTCAGGGTGACCTCCAAACCGGGACAACACTCGTCGACGGCATGCAGGCCCTCACCGCGCACACCAGCGACCCCATCATGCGCGCTTACGTCGCCTTCGCCGACGGCATGCAGGCGCTCTCCAGAGGTGATCTCGCGCGAGCATGCTCGCGACTGGAAACCGCCCTCGCCGAGTTCACTGAACGGAAGGATCGCACACTCGAAGTAGGCGCTTTGTACGCGTTGGGTCTGGCCTATGGACTTAGCGGGTTGATGGACCAGGCGATCGACTGCCACGAACGTGCACTCTCGATCACCGAACGGTACGGCGAGAAGATGTACCGGTCACACTCGTTGTGGGCCCTGGCCATCGTAGTATGGCGACAGGGCGATGCCGATCGCGCAGTCAGGCTCCTCGAGCAATCGTTGGAGCTGACCAGGCAGGTCCACAGTCCCCGCATCGCCACCTCTTGCCTCGTGGCGCTGGCCTGGATCACCTGCGAATTGCCCGACGCACACCGGGCTGCGATTCTGCTGGGCGCTGCTGATGGGTTAGGGAATTCGATGGGCAGTGCTGTGGTAATTCACTCCAATTTAATTGTTTACCAGCATAATTGCGAACAGACGGCCCGTCGGGAACTCGGGGACAAAGCATTCGCAGCGGCCCACCGCAAGGGCGAACAGCTCGGCTTCGACGCGGCCATCGCCTACGCCCTCCACGAGCAACAGCCCAGCGTCTCCACGCCCGCCACCGACGCGTCGACGCGACTGACCAAGAGGGAACGTCAAGTCGCCGATCTGATCGCCGAAGGCTTGACCAACCAGGCCATCGCCGACCGCCTGGTGATCTCACCCCGCACCGCACAAGGACATGTGGAGCACATCCTGACGAAACTGGGCTTCACCTCTCGCACACAGGTCGCGGCCTGGGTCGTGGAGCAGACGCACCATTAGCATTGACACATCCGCCCGACTCGGTACGCATACCCTCGACACGCCCCACAGATGGGCCCCGTGCTGCGATCTGACGCACACCTACTCACAAATCCACCACTGTTCGATTACACTGCAACGTATGCGAGTCCCACACGTCCCGATCCCTTTGCTCAAAAGTAGACAGGCGCTGCGGTGACCGTGCCGGAAGTAGCGGCCTCAGCGCTGGTCACCGGCGGCGGAACTGGAATCGGCCGCCGCATCACCGAACGGCTCATTCGGGACGGCTACCAGGTCACGATCATGGGTCGCCGCGAGGGCCCCCTTCGTTCGACGCAAGCCGCGTTGGGCGAGAGAGTGTCAATCGCCGTTGGGAATGTGACGAGCGAGTCTGAGGTGGCGCTCGCAGTCCAGCAAGCGGACGAACGTGCACCGCTCACAGTTGCCGTCCTTGCAGCAGGCACTGGCGGCGCTCATTCTGAGATCGTATCCACTCCACTTCGCTCGTGGCGGCGCGTGCTGTCCACTAATCTCGACGGTGCGTTCATCACACTTCGGAGCAGTGCCGAAACGATTGCTCGGAACGGCGGGGGGTCGATTGTCGCTGTATCTTCAATCGCCGCGGCGAAACCCCACCAAGGGATGTCGCCTTACGCAGTCAGCAAGGCCGCACTAGAAGCACTCATCACCAACGGGGCGAATGAACTCGGGCGAGACGGTGTGCGTGTCAACGCCATCCGGGCAGGCATTGTCGATACTGACATGACGTCTGGGCTCTACCGCGATAATGCCTTCGTTGTGAGGCAACTCGATGAAACGCCACTCGGGCGGCTAGGAACCGCGGCGGATCTTGCCGAGGCGGTCTCGTTCCTGGTCAGCCCCCAGGCCTCGTGGATCACTGGGGTGTGCTTGGCCGTCGACGGAGGAAACCACCTCCGCGGTATGATCTCGACGGGGCAGCCTGGACTCGATAAGAGCATCGATGACACTGCTCTCTTCAGGAGAGATACGGACGGAGGGTCATTGCTGGCCTGATGACCCCCGGTAGGCAGCCCAGTGCGGCCATCCGTCCTGCAGTTGCCACGACATTGTTCAGCCGCCTCAAGAAGGAGATCCCGCCGTGGGCCGCCCCAAAGTGCCCCTCATCTCGAAGCGCGCCACGCTTGAGGCCGCGCTTCGGATCATCGATGAGGAGGGCCTCGAGGAGTTGAGCATCCGTCGGCTCGCACGTGAGCTTGACATCAATGGAGCGTCGCTGTATCACCACTTCCGCAACAAGGAAGACATTCTTCTTGGATCTGCGCAGCTGGCGCTCGAAGAAGCACGCTTGCTCGACTCTCCAGACGTAAGTTGGCGAGACTGGTTCATCGATCAGGCTCGTCTCTACCGTCGAGCCCTTCTCGACCATCCAGCCCTTGTGACTGTCATCCTGAAGCAGCATCCCCACCGAATCGCTTTGGAGTTCTACGACAAGGCGGTACGCATCCTGCTCCAGAGCGGCGTGCCCCGTCCCGCAATCATCCCGCTCATCGAAAGCATGGAGTCGTTCACTTTCGGGTCAGTGCTCTACACAACCGCAGCACAGAACGACACCGAAGACCTCGACGAGTCGTTCGAGGCACTCAACGAGGCGCGACACGCCGCCGCGGCGCACGTCGACGACGAGCAGCTATGGGAGTGCATAGCCCGGTCGATAACTGACGCGGTCCTCGCTGCCGGGTGGACGAGAGCGGCAGCCCACGAGAACATACCGACGTCGAGCCACAAGTGACGGGCAGTCACCCGCGCTGAGTCGCACGCTCTGTTCCGTTGGATCCGTAGACCATCAGGTGGGTACGCAAGCGAGTTCTTGAGAATCGAGGAACCGCTCAGTGCCGAGTCCTGCACGGGCGAACTACTGTTCGTCGGTCAGCCTGCACTCGGCCGCAGGTATAGAGCATGCCGCGAGAGTGGCACGATCCGTCTCACCGCGGCGCCACTCGACCACGCCCAGCGACGGCACTTCGATGAGCACACAGTGGCTGAAGTCGGGTTTGTCGTTCGGCACCGCCACGTGCTGCTGGCCTGCGAGATCGACGACGAGCGGCGCCTCCATCCGCGCTGACGGCCAGATCAAGGTCGTCCTCGCGGTGCAGGATCGTTTCGTCGGGAGCGGGCGAGCAGGGACGGCGTTACTCAGCGCCCCCACTCGATCATCTTGCGGGCCACCAAGGTCTGACAACCATCGATGATCATGGGCATCGCCTCGGAACTCAGCAGAGCGGGGCCGATGCCGCCGTCCACGATGTGATGAGCTTGTGTGCCATATCTACCAAGCACGAGCACCAGCGGGTCCGCCCCAGACTGGGCATGACGTTCTTCAGGCTCCGGGAAGCACCATTTCCATGGGCCCGCCTCCGTTGTGAAGCACAGCTCGATGAAGTCAGCTCGGGCTGGGCAACGACGAACGGCCTCCAGAGTAGCTTGGACGTACGACCCCTTTTCAGGGATAGCGGTCCCCGAAGTAAATGGCTTTGCCATAGTTGTCACTTTCTCTTCACGAACTATTGTCCGTCGATCACGTCGCCGCCCCGCTCCGCGAGATCGGGTAGCAACCGCTCCGAAGCCGGCACGGGGTACCTGTCGACGTTCAAGACCATTGCGAGCATCGAGTAGAAGCCGACCACCGCGATGAGCTCGACCGAGCCCTGCTGTCCCCATCGTTCGTTCACCGAGGCGAAAGCAGCGTCGCCGACGTCGCCGACGCGCAGGAGTTGCACGACGAACTCGTAGGTGTCGGCAAGGTCGCTGGTCATCTCCGGACGGACACCATTCGCGATCGCCTCGATGGCCGCTACGTCTATCCCGTGCTGTTCTGCATACCGACGGTGCGTATCGAATTCGAAGTGGCAGTTCCAGTGTCGTGCGGTCAGCAGGATCGCCAGTTCGGTCGCCTTACGTGGAATTGACAAGCCGTCGAACATGAGCGGCACCATGCGGCCGACGGCCTCGGCTAGCTTCGGGCTGCGTAGCAGGGCGGCCATCGGACCACCGATTTCCACGCCTGTTCCGGCTCTATCCGGGTAGAGGTACTCGACCAGCCAGTCATTGACGCTACGCTGAGCAACGTCCATCTCCCCGGTCGTCAGGTCGCCGAATCGGCGCGCTCCTGCGGCTGTGGGACGCTCGTCGACAGACATTGAGCCTCCTGATTTCATGGTCAGCTCGGCGGTGAGTTGTCAAACCGAACGTTGGTTGGTTAGTGTCTATCACACGGCGCCCTTTGTCCTCAACACCCCAGGACGGGATCCAGTCGAGGGACTCAGCCTTGAGGCGTCGCCACGGGAATAATCCCTCGTGCATCCCGCCGCCCAGGGTAGCCGGGCGGCCTCCCACTTTTGGCTCTGGAGAGAAAGATGTCTGTACATAGATTTCCTGTGGAGGCGGGGCACATTCTCATGTTCGCCCGCGCGATCGGGGACGAGAATCCGATCTACACCGAGCCAGGCTCACAAACAGTTTCGACGTTCGGTGGCGTCCTCGCTCCACCAACGTTCGTAATGGCTTCTGCCCAGTTCGCCCCGGAGAACGAGCTGAGACCGAAAAGGGGGCGTGCCTGGTTCGGCTCGGCGAGAGAATCGAGCGGCGCCATCCCCGCGGATACCGGCTGGCTGCACGCCGAACAGCATTTCGAGTACCGTCGTCCGCTTGTTGCCGGCGAGACACTGGATGTCATTGAACGAGAGGGGAAAGCGTGGGAGAAGAAGTCGCGGCGCGGCGGCACACTGAAGTTCGAGGAACGGCTTGTCGAGTACCGAGCCACCTCCACGGGCGAGTTGGTGACTATCGCACGTTTTGTTTACGTCCTCCCCGTGCCGTCCGTCGCAACAAAATGAGGGGGCGGGATGCCTGAGCGCACACAGATCCGAGTCGGTGACAGCCGTGCCGAGAAGGTCGTTGACAACCTCACTCGCAGTCAGATCGTCATGTACGCCGGGGCATCCGGTGACTACAATCCGGTTCACACAGACGAGGTGTATGTCACCCAGGTAGCCGGCCATCCAACGGTCTTCGCCCACGGGATGCTCACCATGGGGGCGACCGGCAAAGTCCTCACGGACTGGGTCGGCAACGGCCGCCTGACACACTTTGGCGTGCGATTTGTGAACCTCGTCCGCCCCGGTGACACGTTGACGGCGACGGCGACCGTCGAGGCGTTGCGCCTCGACGAGACCGGTCGACACCTGGCCGATTTCTCAGTCGTAACAACCAATCAACACGGCCTCCCGGTTGTCGTCGGGCAGGCGACTGCCGAGGTCGACCCATGAAAGTAGCGTTCACCCGCAAGCCCTAAACCAAACATTGTTGGCTTATTCATGTAAGGTGTTACGACATGGAACTCGGACGAGTCGGAATATGGACCACGGCGTTCGACCGCCATCCGTCAAGAGAGGCGCAAGCTGCTGCCCACGAACTTGAGGAACTGGGCTACCCCGCGATCTGGCTGAATGAGGCGATCGGACGCGATCCGCTCGTGATGGCCGCGCTGCTGCTGGCTGTAACTTCTCGAATCACCGTTGCGACAGGCATAGCCAACATCTACGCACGCGACGCAATGACGGCCGCAGCCGCGCAGAAGACCCTTGCCGAGGCATATCCCGACCGGTTTCTCCTTGGCCTTGGAGTGAGCAGCCCGGCTCTCGTTGCGAAGTTACGCGGCCACGACTACAGCCGGCCTCTGAGCTACATGCGGTCCTACCTGGACGCGATGGACCGCGCGCCCTTCAACGCCGTCGGACCGACAAAGCCCCCAGCTAGGGTGCTCGGGGCGCTCGGGCCGAAAATGCTCAAGCTCGCAGCGAGCCACGCGAATGGCGCGCACCCGTACCTGACGACGCCTGAACACACACATATGAGCCGCGAGATTCTCGGCTCCGAAGCCTGGCTAGCGCCGGAACAGAAGGTGCTCCTCGAGACCGATCCTTCGGTGGCCAGAGCGATTGGGCGTTCCGCGATCAGTTACTACCTACGTGCTCCCGGCTACCTGGCAAATCTTCGCCGCCTCGGTTTCGACGACGACGACTGGGCTGACCCGACAGCCGCATCGGACCGTCTGGTCGACGCCATGGTCGCATGGGGCGGGGTAGACGAAATCGTGAACCGTGTCAGGGAGCATCACGATGCCGGCGCAGATCACGTTGCCGTGCAGGTTCTACGTGGCGACCAGGAAATCCCGCTGGCCGAATGGCGGGAATTGGCTCCAGCGCTGCTCTAGGCTCGGTATCCGAACGCCCTCTTTCTGTCGTCCGTTCGGGTAGATACAGACGATCATCCGAAGGCCTTCATAGGCAGGAGGGCACCAATCATGTGGGACAACACAATTCATCCGGAGCCGTACGCACCGCGCGCTGCGCAGGCAGACCTCATGGATCTTCGTTCGCGGCTGCGTGCGACGCGCTGGCCCCAGGACGCGGGTGACGCTGGCTGGGCGCTAGGAACCGATCTCGCCTATCTTCGCGAATTGGTCGAGTACTGGGCCGAAGAGTTCGACTGGACCGCTCAGGAGTCGGCGCTCGCCGCGTTACCTCGCTTCCAAGTCCGGCTCTCCGGCATGCGCATCCATTTTGTACACGTCCGTGCCGCTAAGTCTTCGGTTCGCGCTCTGCCTCTCGTCCTCAGCCACGGTTGGCCCGATTCGTTTTGGCGCTATGCGAAGGTCATCCCGCTGCTAGTCGATCCGAGTACGCACGGTGCCGATCCAGACGACGCCTTCGATGTCGTCGTTCCCGATCTACCGGGATTCGGCTACTCGGATGGACCCGTCGGGCCTCCACTCAATTCATTGGACGTTGCGGGCCTGTGGGCTCAGCTCATGACCATTTTGGGTTATGAGACGTTTGGCGCAGCGGGAGGGGACGTCGGCTCGCAGGTGAGCCGCTACCTAGCGCTTGACTATCCGGAGCGGGTTGTCGGCGTCCACCGCATGGATGCCGGACTACCGGTCCAGGTCGCCGACGGGACTTCTCTCACACACGAGGAACGCGAATGGTTCAAGACCGCCGCAGCTTGGGGAGCGTCGGAGGGAGCCTATGGCGCAATGCACCGGACCAAGCCCAATACCGCCGCCGTCGGACTGACGGACTCACCAGCCGGCCTTGCCGCGTGGATGGTTGAGAAACTCCGAGCATGGAGCGACTGCGGCGGCGACATCGAACAGTCCTTTACCAAGGACGAGATGCTCACCAACATCACGCTCTACTGGCTGACCGAATCGATCGGCTCATCAATGCGCATGTACCGGGCCAACGCCGAAATCCCACTCGAGCAGCAACGCCGTCGGGTCGAGGTGCCGAGTGGGTTCTCCCTATTCCGGGGGGACATCGTCCTGCCACCGAGGTCATGGCTCGAGCGCACAGCAAACGTCGTGCGTGTAAGCGAGCCCGCGCGTGGCGGCCATTTCGCGCCTTTCGAGGAGCCCGAACTTTACGCCCAGGAACTCCGCGACTTCTTCCGCCCCTACCGCACAGCCCGGGGTAGGTGAGCCCTCCTCCGGCTCCTTCGTCCATCCCGAAGATCATCATGCAGGAGTCGGAAGCGAACGGTGCTGCCCTTCGGACAGTATCCGGTTAGAGCATGTGGCCGACGCCGTGTGCGGTGAAGCACAGCCGGGCGAGGTGCATACACCCTATCGCCTTGGCCGACTTACAATTCGGTGGTGTTCAGCCCTGACGCGACGCGGGAAGACCCATCAGCGGCGGAGTGCAGGTACACGGTAGCCAGCGTGGGCGCCGGCGATCTTGGCGCGTTCGATCGCCGGGTGTAATCGGACCATGCCACCACCGCCGTATGGATTCGGCAGGCTTCTTCACATCCAAGTGCACCTTGTGCCCGTGTCAGCAGGCAATGATCCTGCGCGGTGCTCGGTTGGACTCGCCGGTTGGATCGAGGAACCGGCGCCGGTTCAATCCGAGGTCGGCTGCGCACCAGACCCTCACGCCCTCGGTGCCCAGTTCGTGGGTGTGGCGGACCGCCCACTTTAGTTCACGACGCAGCTGTTCGATCCTTTCTATCAACACGGGGGTCGCCTGCTCATCGCCTGTTGGCCGTCGTTGCCATCTGCGGCCAGTACGAGGTGCTCTGGTCGTCGAGAAACTCAGTTTCCCGAACTCACGGTACCGGTCCACCCGCTTGCTCTCGACCGCGAGAAATGCTCGGCGGCGACATAGGGTATGGGACGAAACTGGCAGCGCTGCACGAGTCGGCGGCGTCCCTCGACGGACAGCGGCATTATTGGTGTGGGTTAGGGGCGTTTCTTCCGGCCGGCGGGATGAACTGTCCTGGGTCGGGTGGAGACTCCTGATTGAACCAGGAGAATGAAGTCATGCCAGCACCGAGGAAGTACGACACCGAGACCCGTGAGCGGGCGGTGCGGATGTATCGGGACCGGATCAACGAGCACGGCGACACGAAGGTCGCAGCCCGCCGACACGTCGGAGCGCTGATCGACGTCAACCCCGATACGCTCCGGAACTGGATCGACCGTGAGGGTTCCGACACCGGCACCGCCACCGAGTCCTCGGCCGCCGCCAGCGCCGCCGAGCTGAAGGCACTGCGGAAAGAAAACGCCGAATTACGTAGGGCCAACGAGATTCTCAAAACCGCGAGCGCGTTTTTCGCGGCGGCGGAGGTCGACCGCCGACTGCGGTGATCGT
>NZ_JASHKW010000035.1:0-56856 GCF_030056915.1 Rhodococcus sp. IEGM 1307 | reverse complement strand
AGGAATCGCGGGCTGTCGCGGCGGGCGCGGGGCCCGGTGCAGGGCGATTATGTATGTCGATAGTCTCCACAACCTCAGGTTCGGCGGATGGTTCCACTGCTCTCGACTCGGCGGTGCACGCGGTGGCGTGGAGGGCGGCGGCGGGCGATGCAGGCGAGCGTGACGGACGAAACGGACGGACGGGCCGCTGCATGCATATATGGAACATCTGGATGGAGGGGTGTTCACCTATGGCGAAGGATGATGCGGGCGTTGGTAGCACCATGAACTGTCTGGGCGGCAACCACGCGTGAGAGGGGCCTCCAATCACACCTGATTCCGCTTGTTGCGGGCACGTTCTGCGCTACAAGGACCCTCGTCAGCCCGCCCAGTCGGTGTGCACCGTGTGGGCGGGCTGACGATCAAGGAGCCTTCCGTCGCAACGGGGATTGTGCCGGGACATAGCTTGTTGGTTCCGGTGCAGGAAACGAGAGGTGGAATCTATCGCCCCCGTACGTGCTGCTGAATCGAATCTGGCTCGCCCTGGTCGCCCTCGCGGTCGAGGTCACCGCAACCGTCTACCCAATTCGGGTCAGGGGCGCCGAGAATGCATGTGGAAATAGGCGAACGAGACTGGGGCAAGGGGTGACTCGCTCGGAGGGTGACACGTGATCCGAGGGGCGCCGCGTCACAAAATGCGAACAGCGGCGGTGACACGGTTGATGTGTTGTGGCGCAGCCAAGCGCAGCCCCCGCCAACGATGTAGATCAGCTGGCAGGGGCGCTACACGGACAATCTGCACGCAGTAACGAGCAGTGCATAATTGATCTTCGTGAGCCTGCACGGGGAAGTCCAGGGAGTGTGATCCATGCCATCGCAGTATTTTTCGCACCTCCGAATTACCGACCAGTAAGTGTGAGTTCGACGAGGCCTACTGCAGTGCGTGCACGATCCGGACGCGAGCTTCTGAGGGCGAAATGCGCGATCCAGCGACAAGGTGCGCTACTGGACCCGTTGTTCTGCCTCGCCGTAACAGTGCCGGCAGGCTTCGATAGCGGGCGATCAAGTGACAGTTCCGCTTCGCTTACCGATTGTTCTGTGCTGCACAGTGTCCAGTCGCATGGGCAACTGTTCCGCGCCATCGAGTATCTGCGGCGAGCCGCGCACCTACAGTTGTCGCCGACGACCAATGGCCGAGCCGGATCGCCACCGGCAGGCGGGCCGGCAACCCCACACGAATTGTGCTGGCAATGCGAAATGCGTGGGCGACATAGCTCAGGCACCAAGTCTGTGACGTAGAACACAGCTGAATTTGTGGGAGAAGCCTGGCGCTCGGGGATGTTCGGTTGCGACCCTGAACTGAGACCCAAACCTCCAGACCCAAATACGGTTATGGGCGTAGGTAGTTCGGCCAATGTGCAGGTGTCGAAATCGGTCCAAGGTAACCGGTACGCCACCATTCGACGTGGCTGCCGAAATTATCTGCACGTGAGAGAAGAGTTGTCATGGCACGGATTACCGAGAACCTGGGCGCGAGTCTGCTGAACACGTTGCGGGTCGGTGTTGTTAGCACTGTTCTGTACGCCGGACTGATCATGGGCGTGGTTGTGGTGGCGGTGTGGAAGTTCCCGATGCCCGGCGTATAGGGCCGCCCGCGGCCATCCATAGTCCTGCGCCGATGCCGGCGAGTGAAACACTCGGTGGCAGTTCGGCGATAGAGCTGACAGGGGCGTGGTTGTGCCCGTGGCCTCGCGTGGCCGGGGATCACGCGCGATACCCGTGACGGGCCCTGTTTACTGTGGAAGGGACGATGATGTTCGGGACCGGCGTAGGCCTCATGGTTGCACTGCTGGCGGTGACGCTTCTGGTGGTCCCCGTCTCGTTCGGTGTGGCGGCACGAGCGGACGCAAAAGTCCGCCGCCTTGCGGAGTTCCGAGCGTCTCATCCGAATCCGGTCGGCTCGGTCGCTGTCGCGGATGTAGACGAGCGGTGTGATCGGTGGCGGCAGCTGGCGACGCGGGCGTGGTTGATCTGCGTCGGTGCCTCCCTGGCCGCAGTAGCGGTCGTCGGTGTCCTGATCTGTGTCGCGTGAAGACGACTACATTGCCGCGAGTGCGCGGGGTGGTTACTTCTCGGCTGTCAGTGCGCGGCGAAGCTGCACCCTGCGACACCCAGCCCGCGCCTGCGGTATTACCGGAGTCTGAAACTATCTCGGCCCCAGTGTCATACGCGCCAGAGGCGCAGTTACGCCCCGGTGGGCCGAAGCGGCCCGGTCGGAGTGTAGTCCGCTCCGGCCGGGCCTCGCCGGGACATTCAACAGGTACCCGCGTGAGCCCTGACCGCGTTCCTCAGCACTGCGCGTCGGGAGGGGACGCGCTCCAGTCGAGAAGCGCGGTTCCGTGTTGGTGTACCTGGGTGGTGGGCGTCGCTGATGTCTCCTCGGATGTGCTGCGTGCGAAGTAATCGACCGGAGCCACGAATTTCGTCGGAGCAGTGCACCAATCCCTGCTAACCAGTCCAGGATTGGCTTGCGCCGTGTTGGGTTATCGACCTGCTCCTTCGTGTTCCGATGCGAGGAAATGGTAGATCCACCGCCCGCCGCGATCGCTGAAATGTGACCCAGGCCACACGCCTTTGTCGGTGGTCCAACTTCGGCCGGCTGCCGTCGGTCCAAGCTCGCCCGCCACCGAGTGCGTGTGCGGCGATGGTGATCGCTCCGGACGCCGCCCCCACAGCTCTCCCACGCATCCGGGCCACCGAGTGATCCGACCGCGCCGGGGCCCGCTGGAGGCCGGGGACCTCGCGGGCGGTCGCGCCGCTGCGGTGGATCGGTGCACGGTGGATATCTTCATATGCTGCCTAGAACAGCAACGGCGCGAGCACACCCGCGCACTGTTGCAGCGAGTCGGCGCGACGGAGGAGCGCGTCGATGCGGGCGGATGGGCCGGCGAGGCAGAGGGCGCCGGCGGTGTCTCCGTCCGGGTCGCGCAGCGGCACCGCCAGGCAGGCGAGGTCCTGTTCGAGTTGGTCGACCTGAACGGCGAACTGCTGATCGCGGATGGTGCGCAGTTCGGTGTCGAGAGCGGCGAGATCAATGACGGTGGCCGAGGTCAGCTGCCGCAGCGGAGTCGAGGGCAACGCTTCCTGCCAGATGGTGCGGTCGGCGAGTAAGAGTTTTCCGGCGGCCGAGGCGTGCAGGTAACGCACCAGCTCACGCGTAGCGCGCACGGGGTGATCGGGGTCGGCGTCGAGGACCCGCAGCGTCGTGTTGTGGAAGGCAATCACGTGGACGGCGAACCGCACGCTGTCGCGGAGGTCGTCGAGTTGCCGGCGCGCGGCGGTAGGAACGGTGGGGGAGACGGCGGCGGTGACCAGCCCGTTGAGGCGCGCGCCGAGCCCGAATCCGCGCAGATCCGAGGTCCGCACCAAATACTCCTCGGCGACGAGCGAGTTGATGAGCCGGTAGGCGGTGGCCTGCGGGAGGTGCAGGGCGCCGGCGATCTCCTTGGCGGTGACCCCGAGGCCGAGGGTGGCGACCACCTCGAGGATGTCGAGAGAGTTCGAGACGGTACTGGGGTGGTGTCGGGACGGGTCGGTGCGTGGGCTCATTGGAACGCGGCCGTGGGCAGCAGGTCGGTGCGCTGGGTCTCGTCGTAGATACCGACCGAGGCGAGCCGGTGCGGAGCCAGACGCCGAAGCGCAAGGGTGTAGAGCACCGCCGCAGCCATGATCACGGCATAGACCGCGAGGAGCACGATCCCGTCCTGGATGGCAAAGACCACGGCGTTGACGACCAGGAACAACAGGATGACGGTGGTCACGACACCGAGCACCCAGACCGCGGGGGTCGACTCTCCGATGCGCCGCAACAGGATCGGCGCGGACAAGCACCCCGCGAGATAGCTGCCGATATAGCCGCAGGCGCTGAGGGTGAGAAAGATGCGCAGACCCTGATCGGGCGAGACACTGGCGAGCAGAACCGCGATCGGCACAGCGGTCACCACGACCATCGACGCAGCGATGGCAGGGGCGGGCGTCTGAAAACGCGGGTGCGTGCGGCCGAGGGCAGACGGGGCGACGCCCTCGCGGCCCATGCAGAACAGCACTCGTACAAGCGCATTGACCGACGCCAGGGTGCAGGCGAAGAACGAGGCCGCGATTCCCAGGTCGAGGATCGCCGACAAACCGGTCGAGCCCTCCGAGACCAGCAGTGCCACCAGCGGTGTCGCACTCTCGCGCACCGAGTCGGGGGCCTCGGCGAGGGCGATCGCCTGCACCGGCAGGGCGATCAGATACAACGCGGCGGCGGCGACCGGGGTCCACCGGATCACCCGCGGCACCGACAGGAATGGGTGGCGAGCCTCCCCGCTCAGTGTCGTGGAACTTTCGAAGCCAACGAACGCGCTGACGGCGACGATGACGGACAGCGCCATGCCCTGTGCGTTGCCCTCCCAGCTCATGGCGGCGGCGACCGGTACGCCGGTGCGAGTCGTGGTGACCAGCAACAAGATCAGCAGGGCACCGACGAGGCCGACGGAGACACACTCGACGAGCAGGGTGATCCGGGCCGAGATCCGGATGCCGCGGATCATCACCAGGGCGGCCACCACGGCGGCCACCACCGTGACGGCGACGATCGCACCGGTGGGGGTGCCCCGCGCCAACCCGGTGGTGACGGCGATGTGCGAGAGGTAGGTGCCGACGGCGAGCAGGCCGGCCATGCCGACCGTCGCATATCCGACGATCGCGGACCAGCCGGTCGGAACGGCGGCGGTCGGACCGAGGCCGCGGGCGGTATAGCTGTAGATTCCGCCGACCGAGGCCATCCGCTGTGCCATCGGCCGTAGGCACGCCGAGACGAGCAGGATGACCACGGCCGCGCACACGAAAGCGGCGAGCGCGCCGCCCCCGCCGGCGGTGCCGATCACCAGCACCGGGATCACTGCCGCCGCACCCGACGGCGCGACCGCCGCGACGGACTGGGCAAATACCGGTATGAAGGGCAGCTGACGGCGCGGCAACCCCTGCACGGGTGACTGCGCCGCGACCAGCGCCCGCTTGTGCGGTGAAGTCGTCATGTTCCGCACGCTCATCTCTGAAAGAAGCAGCGAAGTCGCCTGGTCAGCAGCTGCACGCGGCCCTGGGTGGTGATCGATGTCACGCCCAGCGTCGAATCCATCCATTTCCGATACATGACGAGAAGGTTTCATCCATGTTAACCAGCTAGAGAATTTTCCGGCACGAAGTTCTCACCTTCGTTCTCGCCGGCGTGTGCTCCCAATCACAAAGCAGCGTTACGGTTCTTGCTGTGAACGGTTGACCGCACCCTGGCAGGTTTCTCTTCAGGGACACCTCGAAGGCGTCGGCGACCGATCACATCGCTAAGCGAAAGCCCGTGATCTACGCAGACATCTCCACCGATCGATTCATGAACCGACCCGGCCACCGTGCCACCCGGAAAATGCCCACCATCGAGGGCGCCTCTTCGTGATGTCGACGCGTGGCCGAACCATGCCCAAGGAGCGAGACACCCATGTCCATTCAGGAAATCGATCGCACGGTCGCCGCCCCGGGAACACATCCCCTCGACCCCCTCAGCCGGGACGAAATCTCGAAGGCGGTGTCGGTGCTGAAGAGCACGCAGGCGCAGGCGGACAGCTTCCGGTTCGTGCAGGTGGAGTTGAAGGAACCGTCGAAGAAGGCACTGCGGGGTGACCTCTCGCAGATTCGCCGCGAGGCCAGCGCCGTGCTGATCGACCGGTCCACTGGATACGGCTACGAGGCCACCGTCGACCTCGAGAACGAGAGCCTCGAGCGGTGGGTGGAGCTGCCGTCCGGCGCGCAGCCGCCGATCATGCTCGACGAGTTCGAGGAATGTGAGGTCAACTGCAAACGCGATCCCCGCGTCGTCGAAGCCCTGGCCAGCCGCGGGCTGACCAACCTGGACCTGGTGTGTATCGAGCCGTGGTCGGCCGGCTATTTCGGCAAGGATGACCAGGGTCGCCGCCTGATGCGCGCCCTCGTCTTTACCCGGCTCGACCCGGACGACAGCCCCTACGCGCACCCGGCCGAGGGCCTGATCATCATCTATGACCTCAACAACGGTGAGGTCGTCGAGATCGAGGACAACGGCCTCATCCCCGTTCCGCAGCAAACCGGCAACTACCTGCCCCAACAGGTCGGTCCGGCCCGCACCGACATCAAGCCCCTCGAGATCACCTCACCTCAGGGCCGCTCCTTCCGGGTCGACGGCCAGCACGTGACCTGGGGTGACTGGAGCTTCCGGGTCGGCTTCACCCCTCGTGAGGGTCTGGTGCTGCATCAGCTGATGTTCCGGGACGGCAACCGTGACCGGTCGGTGATCAACCGCGCCTCTCTGGTGGAGATGGTGGTGCCCTACTGTGACCCGTCCCCGGTGCAGCACAAGAAGAACGCCTTCGACGCCGGCGAATACAACATCGGTGCCCTGGCGAACTCCCTGGCACTCGGCTGCGACTGCCTCGGCGAAATCCAGTACTTCGACGGCATCGTCAGCGACAGCCACGGCAACCCGATGACCATCAAGAACGCGGTCTGCATGCACGAGGAAGACGACTCGATCATGTGGAAGCACTACGACTACCGGCAGGACACCGCCGAGGTCCGGCGCTCACGGAAGCTGATCATCTCCTTCATCGCCACCGTCGCCAACTACGAGTACGGCTTCTACTGGCACCTCTACCTCGACGGCACCATCGAGTTCCTGGTCAAGGCCACCGGCATCCTCTCCACCGCAGGCCAGCAGCCGGGCACCAAGTCGCTGTACGGGCAGACCCTCAACAACGATGGCCTCTACGCCCCCATCCACCAGCACATCTTCAACGTGCGTATGGACTTCGAGCTCGACGGCACCAAGAACGCGGTCTACGAGGTCGACACCGAGGTGCCCGGCACCAACCCGACACAGAGCTGCTTCTACACCGTCGACCGTCTCCTCGAACGGGAACAGGACGCCGCCCGCCTCGCCGACGCCGGCAAGCACCGATTCTGGAAGATCGTCAACCACGACCGCCGCAACATCGTCGACGAACCGGTCGCCTACCGGCTCCAGCCCACCGACGCGATCACCCTGTCCGCCACCCCCGATTCCTGGGTGGCCAAGCGAGCCGGGTTCGCCACCAACAACTTCTGGGTCACCGCCTACGACGAGACCGAGCGCTTCCCGGCAGGGGAGTACCCGAATCAGTCCCGCGGCGGCGACGGCCTTCCCGCCTACATCGCGGGCAACCGCAACATCGTCGACGAGGACATCGTGGTCTGGTACACCTTCGGCATGCACCACGTGGTGCGCCTCGAAGACTGGCCGGTCATGCCCCGCCAGCACGTCGGCTTCATCCTCCAACCCCACGGATTCTTCGACCAGAACCCCACCCTGAATCTGCCCCGCCCCGAGCGGCAGGCCGAGGGGTCGCACTGCGGATGCGAGGACTAGCCATGAGCACCGATCCGGTGGCGGCCCCCGGCCGCCACACCCACGCGGGCACCACCGGTGCCCACGCCGCGGGCGGAGTCGGCTACGACAACGTCGCCGACGACTACATGCTCCGCCGTCAGCTGCGCCGCGGCACCGCAGGACCGGTCCTGCTGATCGGACTCGGCGTCGGCTACGTCGTCGCCGGTGACTACGCCGGCTGGAATTTCGGAATCGGCCACGCCGGCTGGGGTGGCATGCTCATCGCGGTCGGACTGATGGGCCTGATGTACACCGCGATGTGCCTGGCCCTGGCCGAGATGGCCTCGATCATCCCCACGGCCGGCGGCGGCTACGGCTTCGCCCGCCGCGCGATGGGACCGTGGGGCGGCTTCCTGACCGGCACCGCCGTGCTCCTCGAATTCGTCCTCGCCCCGGCCGCGGTGGTCACGTTCATCAGCGCCTATGTCGACAGCCTCTTCGGGATCAGCGGACCCTTGGTGTATGCGGTGTTCTACATCGCCTTCATCGGTCTGCACCTGTACGGCGTCTCGCAGGTGCTCAAGCTGATGTTCGGCATCGCCATCGTCGCCGTGATCGGGTTGCTGGCCTTCTCGATCGGAATGATCCCGCATTTCGATGTCAGCAACCTCATCGACATCGCCCCCACCAATGCTGTCGGCGCCAGCAGCTTCCTTCCATTCGGCATCGTCGGAGTCTGGGCCGCCCTGCCCTACGCGATGTGGTTCTTCCTCGCGGTCGAAGGCGTCCCCCTCGCCTCCGAGGAAGCCCGCAACCCGGTGCGCGACATCCCCAAGGGACTGATCGGTGGTGTGCTGGTGCTGCTCACCCTCGCCGCGCTGCTGCTGACCCTCGGACCCGGCGGATCGGGCGCATCGACCCTGCAGGACTCCGACAACCCGTTGATCGACGCCATGGAGGCCGCCAACGGCGGCACCACCTGGCTGAGCCAGTTCGTCAACGTCATCGGCTTGGTGGGTCTGGTGTCGAGCTTCTTCACCATCACCTACGCCTACTCGCGGCAGACGTTCGCGCTCTCGCGGGCCGGCTACTTGCCCAAGGTGCTGTCGCTGACCAACGGGCGCAAGACCCCGTTCCTGGCGCTGATCGTGCCCGGGGTGATCGGATTCATTCTGTCCCTCACCAGTTCCGGGGACCTGCTCATCCTGATCTCGGTGTTCGGGGCCACCGTCTCCTACATCCTGATGATGATCTCGCACATCGTCCTGCGGATCCGGGAACCGCACCTGCACCGCCCCTACCGCACCCCCGGTGGAATGCTCACCTCCGGAATCGCCCTGGTCCTGGCCGTCGCCGCCCTGGCAGCCGGGTTCATGGTCGACCCCTCGGTGGTGTTGTACGCGGCCGCCGCGTACGCGGTGATGATCGCGTACTTCGCCTTCTACAGCCGACACCACCTCGTCGCGAAGGCACCCGAAGAAGAATTCGCCGCCCTCGAGGAGGCCGAATCCGAACTCGACAACAGATGACCGTGACCGGTTCGGTCCGCGCCCATCAGGGTGCGGGCCGGCCACACACTTCTGGCAAACCCGCCGCACTGCACCATCGCCGAAAACCTGTGCGCCCTCTTTCCGTACCCAGCTCAGGGCGCGTCCTTGCCGGGAACCACGAGTGAACCCAAGGAGAGAACTCATGGCCACCTCCGCCGCCGCCACCGTTTGGCGGCCCACCCTGCCGGTCAATCCCGTGCGGGCGACCGCCGCCGGGAAGGTCGCTGCCCTCTTGGTTCTGGCCTGCGTCGCAGCACACATTCCGGTGCTGCTCACCCACCTGCCCCACTCTCCCGGCACCAGCCTGCTGATGCTCGCCCTCTCCTGCGCCTGCCTGTTCTGCGTCGGGCATCTGTGGACCAAGCCGACCATCCGCGACTGGTCCACCACGGGGGCATTGGCAGCCGGGATGCTCGTCTTACACGCGATGATGATGGTCTCGATGACGAACACCCTCATCGGCGCGGCGAACACCGCGACCCCCGGACACCGTCACCGCTCGGCCCCCCACACCGTGGACGCCGCCCCTCCGCCGAGCGGTACGCTCGAGTTGCTGTTCTATGGTGCGAGCGCACTCGCACTGATCCAGGTTTTTCTGGCGGTCGTGATAGTCCTGCCCACCATGCTTCGGAGCCGAAGCCAGCGCACCGCCGTCTGATGACTCGTGATGCTTGATGGCTCGTGATGTCGGAGAGTGTTCCGCGCTTTTCGGAGGTAGGGATGCGGCGCAACCTTAATTCACCCTCGGGCAGCAGCCGTGCGTTGTCGGCGTCGTTGCGGTGGAATTCTCGAGTGGCGCGTGTGCGGTGCTAATCGATGTAGGGCAGACCGGGGCCGGTCGCGGCGCCGATCGGCCGGTGTGGCCGCCATCTGCCGCTGCCCGTCGCGGCGATGATTGGTGCCGAGATTTGGGCGGTCATCGCCGGGCACCGCACCGGCATTTGCGCCGCAGCACCCCCCGCGCCGTCGAATCAGGCGACTGCGCGACGACGACGCCGCGGATTACAGCACGACCATCGCTGCACAGGAGACGCCGGCGATTGACCTCGGCTCCGAGTACTACCGCACTGGGGTCGAGGCGCGTCGCCGCGCTCACGCCGCCTTGACCGACGTCCCCGACCTGGTCGAACAACGTCGAGGACCGGATCGAGCAGCTCTTGCAACGCACCCTCGACCTACTCGACGCCGAGAGCCGTGTCTGAGGTGCGTCGAAGGGGAGCGGCGAGCTGTTTGTCAAGATGTCTTGACGGTCCAGCTGGCATCGCACCGAATTATCGGTCGCAGCGGACGCGACTTGAGACGCCACCTGGGGGGATCAGCGACTCGGCCAGTAGATGGTCGAGGCCTTTCGGCATCGCTGTACGAAAAATTCTTGCTCACCGGTTCCGGCGAATCGGTGATCCCGTCCTCTAGATGAGCTTCGACGTCCGCCTACTGCGCATGAGGTGGTTCACGGGCTGTGCAGGTCGATGACGGCGGGTCGGTGCGCCGCGGCGGACGAGTGCGTCTCGTGTGGTTAGTCTAGCCGTGATCACGCGTATTCAGCAGTTCGGGAATAGCTGTGCCGGTGAGCTTTCCGGCGTGAACTGCGGCTCGAGTGGTTGCCACTGAGTCGGGTTCACTGCAAGTAAGAAGTACCCATCAGTCGGCGCTACCGCTTTCAATTCGGGCCACGAGGTCGCGGTGCTCGTCGCGGACTTTTCGCGAGACGGCTATGAATGCTTGGACCAGTGGAGTTGGTTGTCCGCGCCATCCGACACATAGCGTCGATCCCGCCACTTGACCCAGCGTTCGGTACACCAGCGACGCCCGATGTGCGAATCGGTCCATGCTGGGCACAGACACCGACAAAGTGAGACCCGCCGCTACGTTGTCCAGCTCTTCATCCATCGTTGCGGTTTCCCTGCTGATGCGGGGCAGATTGTCATCGTCGACCCCGAGATCACGCAGTGTCCAAAATGCGCGCCAACGTGCGTCGTCGGTAGCCGGTGCTGAAATTACCTGATCCTGCAAATCAGACAACAGCACCACGTTCTGCGCTGCAAGAGGGTGCGAGCTCGTCATCCCAATTGCAAGCGGTTCAGTGAACAAAACTTCAGAGTTCAGGTCGGCCAGATCGATCGGTAACCGCAAGAACGCCACATCCGTCTCTCCGGACCGCAGACCACAGGAGGGATCTGTGAGGTCGTAGCTTTCGATCCGAGGGCTGACGGACGGGTGACGAGTTCTGAACTCCGAAATAATCAACGGTGTCAGCTCCAGTGCTGACGCGGCAAAGAACCCGATGCGCAGAACACCGGACATTTTGGAATGCGCTCGGTGCGCGTCTGCCACGCCCGCGTCCAGAACTGCCAACGCCTCACGCGCTGAACGGAGAAAGGCCTTGCCAGCGTCGGTCAGTTCGACTGCTCTCGTTGTCCTTTTAAGCAGCGGTACGCCTACATCGTGTTCGAGTTCAGTGATGCTGCGACTCAAACCCTGCTGCGAAACGTACAGACTCTCTGCTGCACGGGTGAAGTGAAGGGTCTCTGCAACTGCCACGAAATGCCGTAGACGACGCGTATGAACGTCCATCGAACTCGCTCTCGGTATCTAAAACTGCAACGCCAACCATCATGGCCCCCAGGGCTCCGATTCACAACAGATCTGCGTAAATAGAGTCAAAAATTTTGTTTCCCTCACCTCAGTTTCGTGCGGCACACTCGCAGTTGGATGTGATGCGCGTCTCTGAGATCCGCCGATTCGACCGAAAGGAGCGAGTATGCAGCGAACGCTTCTGACGCTGGGACGCTCCTTGGTGAACTCCGCTGCGGGGCGATCACGTCGACGGCCATAAGTCCAAAGCCGTGAGGTCACAATCACCAGCAGACTGCAAACGAGCGGTGCGTCGACAACCGAGTCAATCGATACCCTAATCGGTCGTATTTCCAGGTTGACAGCAAGAATCTCTACTTTCATCATCTCGCACTAGACCGATCGGCGAGATCGACAACCCACGTCAGGTAGGCAGGCATGTCTCAAAAATCGTCCTCGACATCCTCTGGTTCAGTCGTCAGTACTGAGACCGGCACCGCCACGGTCCCCATGGGTAAAGGCATCGGCGTCCGAGGCGTCGTATTTTTGGTAGCTGCCGGTGCTGCCCCGCTGGCGGCAGCAGTAGCGGTGTTTCCAGTTGTCGTCAGTGCCAGCGAAAGTCCCGTGTCACCCCTGTTCTTCGTTGTCGCAGCGCTGGCTTTGGCTGTATTCGCCGTCGGCTTCACTCGAATGGCCCATGAAGTCACAGACGCCGGCGCATTCTACGACTTCATTCGTGCTGGCCTGGGCCACGTCTGCGGACGTGGGGCAGCCACACTGGCGCTGGTGTCGTATGCGCTGCTGTTCGTCGCGCTCGTCGGATATTTGGGCGCTTCCACTGCAAGTGCCATTGAGTACTTCACCGGTGCCGTGATTCCGTGGTGGGCGTGGAGCACGGTGTCGCTCTTCATCACTGGGGTGTTGGCTTACCGCGACATCGCATTGAGCACCAAGGTTCTCGGCGTTTCGTTGGTCCTCGAACTTGCGATCATGCTGGTGCTCGATTTCGTCGTGGTGTTTCGTGGTGGGCCCGAGGGAACCACCGCATCGGCCCTGAACCCACTACACTTCACCGACGGCACGCCATCGCTCGGCCTGATGTTCGCCTTCTTCGGGTTCGTGGGCTTCGAGGCCACTGTTATTTTCCGAAGCGAGGCGCGTAATCCACGTCGAACGATTCCCCGAGCGACATACGTGTCCATCGTCGCCATCGGATTGTTCTATGCATTCAGTCTTTTTGCCGTTGCAGTAGGTACCGGCCCCAACAGTCTCGTCGCGAAAGCAATCGAGAACCCTCAGACCCTGGTCACCGAACTGGCATGGACGTTCCTAGGCGTCTTCGGACAGGACGCCGTTCAGATACTTGTTCTGGTAAGTCTCTTCGGTTGCTTTCTGACCTTCCACAACGTACTCGCCCGGTTCACCTTCAACTTCGGGGCGGCGGGTCTGCTTCCCTCGGCATTGGGTCGGGCCCATCCCCGTCATCACGCACCGTCGCGGGCATCGCTGGCAGTCACCGCTTACTGCCTCCTCGCCATCGCAGGATCCGTCATGCTGGGATTGGATCCAGTGCTCGATCTGTACACGTGGTTCTCCGGCGCAGCCACTCTGGGAATTATCGTGTTGATGGCTTTGACCTCGTTGGCGGTCATCGTGTTCTTCCGCGGACACGAACGAGGATCCTGGCTGACGACGTTCATTGCGCCGACTGTGTCGCTCGTGGCGTTCGGGGCACTGGTATTTTTGGTAGTGAAGAATTTTCCGTTGCTGGTCGGCGGTTACGGCGTAGCAGTGGCGCTGATCGCGGTGCTGGCAATCGCATTGGCGGGTGGAGCAGCAAGCAGCTTTGTCAGCAGGTCGTCGGCGAGAAATCTTTAGAGCGTGTCTCATGTGGATGAAGTGACTTGTGGTGCATTATGTGACGCGTGGTAGATGAGTTGTCTCTGCGGTTGGTGCCGGATGCGTTGTGGGAGATCGTCGAGCCGTTGATTCCGCGCTTCGCCGCCCGCCCGCAGGGAGGTGGGAGCGCGCCGGTCGACGATCGTGCGATCTTCACCGCGATCGTGTTCGTGCTGACAAGCGGGTGCGCGTGGCGGCACCTTCCGCCGTCGTTCGGGGTGACCGTCCCTACCGCGCACCGCCGGTTCACTACCTGGGCGGCGGCCGGGGTGTTCGAAAAACTGCATCGCGAGGTGCTTGACCGGCTCGGCGGCGCCGACGAACTCGACTGGTCGGCAGCGATCCTGGACGCGGCAAGCGTCCGGGCGAAAAAGGGGGCTCGCTGACCGGACCCAGTCCGGTCGATCAAGGCAAAAAGGGATCGAAGATCCACGTCCTATCCGATCCAAACGGAATCCCGCTGGTCGTCGACGTTTCCGGAGCGAATACCCACGACAGCACCCTGCTGCAACCGATGGTCGGCGCGATCCCTCCGGTGAAGTCCCGGCGTGGTCCGCGCCGCAGGCCCGGAAAACTCCGCGCCGACAAGGGCTACGACTACGACGTCCACCGTCGGTGGCTGCGCGCCCAAGGCATCGTCCCGCGCATCGCCTGACGCGGGATCGACAGGAACGATCGGCTCGGGCGATACAGGTGGAAGATCGAACGCACGATCGCCTGGCTCACCGGTTACCGTCGCCTGACCATCCGCTACAAACGCCACGGCGAACACTTCGCCGGATTCCTCCATCTCGCCGCCGCACTCACCTGCTTCAAGAAACTCTCCACATGAGACAAACTCTTAGTGCCCTGTCCTGGGACTCTCGACTTGCTAGAGCCCCAAACGGCGCGCAGAGATCCGGGCAGTCGACGTCAACCCCGTCCTTGCTCCGCAACTAATAGACAGTCTTGGTGTCCGAGTCGCAGACGGCTAATGCCCTCCGCCCACAAGATTGTCGCAAAACCACACAACCTCACCAGACCTCGACGATCCGCCGATGTTGCGGCAAGCAATCGGGTCGTAGCGTCTCACTTCCACGCCAACCGACGCGCCAAAGTGCGTATGAGACACAGATCGATCGTCTCGTTCCGTACCGTCCCAACTCGCGGTGCTAGGAGACGACTATTTCCGACGCGCTGTGCACCGTAGGGAAATCGGCCTCGTTACTTCGATATCGACTTGGCGACCGAGGCCACTCTCACTCAACGGTGGGGGTCATGACAGCTCCCGCACTGGACGTCCAGTTGAAATGTGCGAGACCTGCCCCACGGACATCCGATCAAACAATCCACAACAGAAGTGCGTAAATCTGAATGGACTCGTTGTTTCTCTCGTCGGTAAAACTTCGGCAGAATCAGAGGCGACAACAGATGTGATGTGGACCTCTCGAAGGGTCTCGCGGCCGGGGAACCACACAGCAACCTCTGAGACTCTCCTCGCACACTCGCGCTTGCATGCCGTCTTCAGCTCGCCGCTTGGTGAGTGGCGCCGTTCTACAGAAAGAGAAACACCATGGCCGGCCAGTTAGAGAACAGAAGTATCGTCATCACGGGGGTCGCCGATCCTCAGGGCATCGGCTTCGGGAGCGCCCGGGTGCTGGCGCAGAAAGGTGCATTGCTGACTCTGGTGGACATCTCCGAGCAGGTCCACGAGCGACGAGATGATCTAGAGCGGGAGGGGTTCGACGTCCGATCCCACACCGTGGATCTGACGAATCACTCGGATGTCGTCGACCTGATCGACCAGGTAGTGAAAGACGCCAGTGTCATCGACGGCCTGGTGAATCTCGCAGGAATCGCAGCGCGGGCAAAGAAGGGTGACGATGTCGATTTCGAGGTGCCGATACTTGCCACGACTTCGATCGAATCATGGGAGCGCACTCTCGCCATTAATCTCACCACTCAATTCAATTGTGTGCGGGCTGTTTTACCGCACATGATTGAAACGAGGTACGGCCGCATCGTCAACTTCTCCTCTGTGACCGGTCCTGTTGGCGCGATCGCTGGGTTGGGCGCCTACGCCGCAGCCAAAGCGGGTGTTGTCGGTCTCACCAAGTCCATCGCACTGGAGAACGGCCAGTTCGGAATCACTGCGAACGCGATCGCGCCCGGATACGTCAACACCGCAGCGTTGACGCCCGGAATGCATATCGGTGGCGAAAACACCCCACTCAGGCGAAGCGGTGAACCCCGTGAAATTGGTGCTCTCGTTGGCTTTCTCGCATCGGAAGAGTCTTCGTACGTGACGGGTCAACTCATCACCATCGATGGTGGAAACATGATTCAGGAATACAAGGGCCCGGGTGAACTGGTTCTCTAATTGGCCGACCGGCACCAACCCAATCCATGCAGTCGAGCAACTACCGTTCTCACCGCTCGCCGATTCGCACCGCAGCAGTCGATTGCGGCCTGCCCGCGCCGGATAGGAGATAGACGTGCACGAGACCTCCACACAGGATGACGACGCGACGCTGCCCACACTAGGACTGATCGTCAATCCCGTGGCAGGGATGGGCGGCGCCGTCGGTCTTAAAGGCACCGACGGAGCCGACATACTCCGCGAAGCGCAATCGCGTGGCGCCCGGCCCACCTCGCAGGCTCGAGCCAGCCTCGCGTTGACACAACTCGCTGCTACCACAGGTTCTTTCCGACTCCTCACCGGTCCTGCCGAGATGGGCGAATGTTCTGCGCGCGCAGCAGGTCTGACGCCGGAAGCGGTGTACGAATTGGCGGCTGGTTGCTCAACCGCTGCCGATACACGAGCGACCGCAGCCATCATGGCCGCTCGACCGGTTGACCTGATTCTGTTCGTCGGCGGCGATGGCACTGCGCGAGACATATTTTCGTCAGTAGGGGATCGTGTCCCCATGGTCGGAGTGCCCGCCGGTGTGAAGATGCACTCGGCACTGTTCGGCACGAACCCAGCGAACGCTGGCCGTCTAGCCGGTCTGTACTTGTCCCGAAATCCTGTGGCCAGGTTGCGCGAGGCAGAGATCATGGATCTCGACGAGGCAGCGATCCGCAACGACACGATGTCCGCGCGCCTCTACGGCTACGCGCGCAGCCCTTTCGAGCGTCATCTCGTCCAGAACGCAAAGTCCGGCTCGCGGCCGGGGAGTGAACAAGATCTGGAGGCCGCCGCTCACCAGTTGGCGCGAGGGATGCGGCCCGACTGCCTATATATCCTTGGCCCGGGAACGACTACACAACGCATAGCCAGTGCTTTGAATCTGCACTCGACCCTGTTGGGTGTCGATGCCGTTCTCGACGGCGAAATGGTCGGAACCGACGTCGATGAAAGTACTTTACTTCGACTGATGAGTGGTCGAGAGACTCGAATAGTCGTCGGCGTTCTCGGTGGCCAAGGCAGCCTCTTCGGGCGCGGAAATCAGCAAATCAGCCCAAGAGTAATTCGCGAAGCTGGGCTCGATCGCATTATGGTTTTCTCGTCTATCGAGAAGCTGATTGCGCTCGGCAATGCGCCGCTCCGTGTCGATACCGGCGATCTCGAATTGGACGAGAGGCTTACCGGTTATATCCATGTTCAAACTGGCAATGATCATAGTGTGATTCATAAAGTCGCCTCATGAAAAACGTCAACCATAAAAGGCATAAGGAGGCATCAATGAGTAACAGCACAGCGCATCCGTACATGGCAAATTCGGTGCCCGCGCTTCAGCAGGAGATGCTCGACGCAATAGGCGTCCCCACCATCGCCGAACTCTTCCAGCAAATTCCCACCGACCACCGCACTACTCGGAAACTCGATCTGCCGCCGACCCTCGGTGAAGCCGAACTCCGACGGCATCTCGTGAACACCCTCGCGAAGAACCGCACGTGCGAGCAGAACTTGAACTTCCTCGGAGCCGGCCTGTGGCAACACCATGTCCCCGCAGCGTGCGACGAGGTGGTTCGCCGAAACGAATGGCTTACCTCAGTCTTTGGTGAGCCCAGCTCGGATCACGGCCGTAATCAGGCATGGTTTGAGTTCTGCAGCCAGCTGGGCGAGCTGCTGAAACTCGACCTGGTGGGCCTACCCGTCCGAAGTTGGGGTTCCGCCGCGGGCCATGCCCTACGAATGGCTGCCCGCATTACACAACGCACGGAGGTCGCGGTTGTCCGCGCGATCGATCCCGAGCGGTTGTCCGTGATCCGCAACTATTGTGAGCCAACAGAGATGGAGAGCCACATCGCAGTCCGGCTGATCGATTATGATCCTGCCAGCGGGCTGATCGACCTGGACGATCTTCGGGCAGCGGTAGGTGAGCACACAGCGGCGGTGTACTTCGAAACGCCATCGTATCTTGGCGTAATAGAGCATCAAGGGGCCGAGATCGCGGCCATTGCGCGTGCTGTAGGTGCGGAAACCATCGTCGGTGTCGATCCCATTTCGCTCGGGATTCTCTCATCGCCAGTAGATTTCGGCGCGGACCTCGTTGTCGGAACGATCCAGCCGCTTGGCATCCATATGCACACCGGCGGGGGAGTCGGCGGTTTCATAGCCTCACGCGACGAGGATCGCTACGCTCATCAGTATCCCACCTTGTTCATCAGTATTGCCGAAACGACCAAGCCTGGGGAATACGGATTCGGTCTCAGTCTTTTCGAGCAATCGTCTTATGGTTTGCGAGACAAGGGAAATGACTGGACCGGCCATTCGGTGTACATGTGGGCCATCGCTGCAACCACATACATGGCGTTGATGGGGCCTCAAGGGTTCGAGGACGTCGGGGGGTTGATCCTGCAGCGCGCGCACTATGCGGCACAGTTGTTGTCGGAGATCGATGGGGTCCGAGTTGCCTTTCCGTCGGGTTTCTTCAAAGAGTTCGTCATCAACTTCGATAACACAGGTAAGACCGTTGAAGAGATCAACGATGCATTATTGAATATCGGGATCTTCGGTGGGAAAGACCTGACGAGGGATTTCCCTGAGTTAGGTGCCAGTGCACTCTATTGTGTCACCGAGATCCATACAAAAGCTGATATTGATCGCCTGGTGGGCGCTCTCAGAGAGGTGACTGCAAATGAGCACTAGGGTAAACGAAATCCAGGCCCCGGTTTGGAACGAACCGATCATCATGGAGATGGGCTACCCTGGCCGTCGAGGTGCAGTGTTCTCTCACGCCGAGGACGACATCGAAGCACGGGTTGGCGCAGCGGTCGACCTTATCCCCACCGCCGTGCGCCGATGCGACCGTCCCGGGTTGCCCGAGATGTCCGAGCCGGAGGTGCTGTACCACTACCTGCGATTGTCACAACAAACGCTGGGAATGATGGGTGTCAGTCTTTTCGGAACCTGCACGATGAAATACAATCCGCAGGTCAACGAAGCACTTGCGTGGCGGCCGGAAGTCACCGAAGTACATCCGCTGCAGCACGAGGACACGCTGCAGGGAACACTGGAGATTGTGCACGGGATGGATCTCATTCTGCGTGAGCTTTCCGGAATGGACCAGTTTGTGTTTCAAGCTGGTGGTGGGGCGGAAGCTGCTTTCGTCAACGCCTCGGTGACCCGCGCCTACCATGCCTCCCGGGGTGAGCTGGAACAACGAAACGAAGTCATCACGACTATTCAAACTCACCCTTGCAACGCCGCGACAGCTGCTGCCGCGGGGTTCAAGGTGATTACGTTGATGCTCGACGAGAAGGGCTACCCATCCCTCGACGCGCTCAAGGCTGCTGTGTCGAATCGGACCGCGGCCTTGATGGTCGGTAATCCCGATGACATGGGCGTCTACAACCCGGAGATGAAGGAGTGGGTGGAGATTGTCCACGAAGCGGGTGGCCTCTGTTTCTACGACAGCGCCAACTTCAATGGCACGATGTCGAAGATACGACCCCGTGAAATCGGCTTTGATGCATGTATGTTCATGCTTCACAAAACCTTCGGCGCACCTAAGAGCGGCGTCGGAGGACCCGCTACTGGCGCCTATGGGTGTTCGGCTGAGCTCGCCCCGTTCTTACCCGCTCCGCTTGTCACCTTCGACGGTGAGCGTTACCACCTCGATCACGACCGCCCCGACAGTGTCGGAAAAATACGCGAATTCTGGGGCAACGTGCCGGTCATCCTTAAAGCGTACGCATGGGTGCGAGCAATGGGCGCTGAGGGTATCGCCCAGGCGTCCGACATTTCTGTATTGGGAAACAATTACATGGAAAAAGGACTACTCGCAATCCGAGGCGTCACTCGGTCTTACCCTGAGAGTACGAGCCCCCGCCTCGAAATGACGCGATACAGCATGCAGACCCTCAAGGAAGACACCGGCGTCGACGTGCACGATGTGCAGAACCGTATGACTGACTTCGGGATCGACGCGATGTGGACGAGCCATGAACCGTGGCTAATTCCTGAGCCCTTCACACCAGAGGCCGGCGAGATGTACGGCAAAGAGTCCTTGGATCGATGGATCGCGGTACTCGCCCAGATTTCTGATGAGGCATATTCGAATCCCGATATTGTGAAATCAGCCCCACACAATCAGGCAATTCATCGATTGAAGCCCGGTGTTACCGATGACCCCAGTACTCGCGCTATGACCTGGCGCGCTTTCCAACGAACGCGCGCGCAGATCCGCTCGTAAGCACTCCCAGTCGGCGGCTGCTGGACATATTAAAGTAGCGAGTCTGCAGTAGCGCTGGATGACACATCGTGGATTGCGTTGGGTACCGCCATCGCAAGGTTGTCAGCATATTAGTTGGGGCAAGTCCAACATCTTCCTTCCCGAGGTGGATTCAAGAAATCGGTGCGCTTTGTCGATCAATGTTACGCGCGGACAGCCCCACGCGTCGGGCACGTGTGAGACGCCACGCATGGACATTCAGAAGCCTTGGGAGCGTGCACACGGGCGTTGACCAGCGAACGGCGATCGACTGCGCACGCTGAGTCGCAACGACAATGACCAAACCGTTTCAAATTGAAGGAGCTTTCGTGACAGGACTGGACACACCGATAACGCCTTTGAAATTCCTTGAGCGCTCGGCCCAGGTACATCCGAACAAGACCGCGGTCGTAGACGGGGAGCGGCGCATATCGTATTCTGACCTCGCATCCATTGTCACACGCCTTGCGCACGGTCTTCGCCAGTCAGGAGTCGGATCCGGTGACCGAGTTGCCTATCTGGCAACCAACTCGGCTGAGCTATTGGCGGCCCACTATGCAGTCCCTCTTATCGGCGCGGCACTGGTCGCAATTAACACGCGATTGTCGCCACCGGAGATCGAGTACATATGTAACCACTCTGAGGCTGTCCTTCTGCTCGGCGAACCCGTCTTGCTCGAACAGCTGCATGATGCGTCGCTACTGACAGTTCGGGAGACGGTACAACTACCGCAGCAGGACGGTAGCTACCTGGACACCGGGCAGTCACACCTCACCTATGACGCACTCATGGCACGCGGGTCGGAAGAGCCTTTGCCCTGGGAGGTCGACGACGAGACCCGAACCATCTCGATCAATTATACGTCGGGCACCACCGGTCGCCCGAAGGGGGTGATGTACACCCATCGCGGCGCGTACCTCAACTCTCTCAGTCAGATTCACCATCAGCACTTCGACATCGACACCAAATACCTGTGGACACTGCCGATGTTCCACTGCAACGGCTGGTGCGGCCCCTGGGCAGTCACTGCCGCATCTGGAACTCACGTATGCATCCGTGCGGTTCGCGGTGACGCGATGTGGTCACTCATCGACAGCGAAAAGATCGACCACATGAGTGGGGCACCGACGGTTCTCACGACGCTCGCCACTGCCGATGCAGCGCATCGGCTCGACCGGAGCATGACCATCACTACAGCAGGAGCTCCACCCAGCCCAACCACAATCCGGGCGGTCAGAGCACTCGGAGCCGAAATCGTGCATGTGTACGGCCTGACCGAGACGTACGGACCGTGTGCAGTCTGCGAACCTCAGGCGGACTGGGCCGCGCTCGATGAGGACACACTGGCGAGGCTGCTGGCGCGTCAGGGAGTGGGAATGCTCGCCTCCGGCCCAGTGCGGGTAGTCCGCACTCAACGCGGTCCGCATGGCGAACTCGTCGACGTCGCCAGCAACGGTACCGAGATGGGCGAGATCGTCATGCGCGGAAACATAGTCATGAAAGGGTACTTCGGCGACGATTCGGCCACCGCGGAGGCCTTCTCCGGGGGCTGGTTCCATTCCGGCGACCTGGGAGTCATGCACCCAGATGGCTACACACAGCTCATGGACCGCGCCAAAGACATCGTCATATCCGGCGGTGAGAACATCTCGACAATCGAGGTCGAGCAAGTTCTCATGTCCCACCCATCGGTGTTGGACGTCGCGGTGATCGGCGTTCCGGACACGAAATGGGGAGAACGACCCAAAGCGTTCGTGGTTCTGAAGACGGATTCCACCGTCTCCGACTCCGACCTGACGCAGTTCGTACGGGACCACATCGCGGCGTTCAAGGCGCCACGAGAAATCGTGTTCCTACCCGAGCTACCGAAGACCTCGACCGGAAAGATTCGCAAGAACGAGTTACGCGACCGCGAATGGCATGGAGAGCGCGAGCGGATCCGAGGCTGATCGCTTCTGGACAAGCGGCATGGCCACCCCGATGACTGCAGATCGATGGTTTCGTGGACCAACCGGGTCAGGCTCCACTCAGCCAATGGCTCTCATGATCACATCAATTCGAAAGGACGCGGGCATGACAGAACATGCAGTTCGGCGTGTACTCGCCGCGATCGAGGACTCGCGTCAACGAATAATCGACGACGTGAAACGTCTGGTCGAGGTGCCCAGTGTGAATCCGAACTATCCTGGCGTCAGGTCCGAAGACTATCTCGGTCAGGAATCCGAGGCGAACCTCTTACTCCGCGACAGATTCGGCTATCTCTTCGACAGCTCCCAACTCGTCAAGAGCCAAGAAAAACGCGAGAACCTCGCTGGTGTCGTGAAGGGCGGTGGCACAGGTCGGTCGCTGTTGCTCAACGGCCACATCGACGTCGTGCCGGCGGGGAATCTCGATACATGGACAGGTGACCCCTTCGTCGCGAGCGAAGTCTCCGGCCGAATACACGGCCGAGGGGCAAGCGACATGAAGAGCGGGATTGTCGCTGCCTTCAGTGCGATCGAAGCGATCCGAACGTCAGGTATCGAGCTTGCCGGCGACCTGGTCGTTCATTCCGTGGCAGGTGAAGAATTGGGCGAGCATGAAGTCGGGACAGGCTGCGTGCTGCAGAATGGATACATTGCGGACGCGGCGATAGTCGTCGAGCCATCCGCTAGTTTCGATTCCCCGCTGACGATCAATCCAACTGCTGCGAGCTTGTTGTGGGGTCGAGTTCGAGTCGAGGGACTCGCCGGGCATCCAGGGCTTCGCCGCGAGCTGGTACGGGCCGGCGGGGCCGGTGCGCAGGCGGGCGTGAACGCGATTGACAAAGGCTACTTGGTTCTGCAAGCGCTATACGGGATCGAAGAGCAATGGGGGCTGAGCAAGCAACGCCCACTGTTCAAGCCGGGACATTTCGTCGTCATGCCCGGAACGATTCACGGACGCGGGAAAGACATCGACATTCCATTTGTCTTTGCTGAGTACTGTGAGATCGATTTCATCGTGTGGTATCCACCGGAGGACGACTCCGACGCAGTGAAGCTCGAGATCGAGAGTTTCGTCAATCGGTCGGTCTCCTTGGACCCTTGGTTGGCGGAGCACCCACCCACCTACGAGTGGCTGGTCGAGTTTCCGGGCTTCAACACCCGAGATGATCACGAAATCGTCCGCACTCTCGGTAACGCTCACGAACAAGGGACCGGCAGCACAGCAATAGTCGAAGCTTTCCCCGCCGCCTGCGATGCGACATGGATTGCGCGAACAGACATCCCGGTTGTGAATTATGGGCCGGGCCATCTGGCAAACGCTCACAAGCCGAACGAATACTGTGACGTAGACGAAATCATCTCCGCAACCAAGAGTTTGGCGCTCACTGCACTCGATTGGTGCGATGTGAAGTAACCGTTGCAGGCATCCTCGTCGAGCTGAACAAGAACAGGGAGACCAAGTTCAACGGACTTCATCAAGTGGTCCTTGACGACAAGGGCTGCGGTCGCCACACCTAATTTAATTCATGCTCCTGTCGTCAATAATCCGACGGACGGGGTCGCCGGATGTGGTGGCGCTGGGAATCCCCTGAGTAGCAACCGACGAGCCCAGTCACGGCTCGTGTGGCGGCATCCACCTTCAACATCGACGGGCTTTTACTTTCGGGAAAGTTGCAGTCCGTTGACTGAGCAAGCACGCGCCTGTTCGAGCTGATGACAAAGTATGGGACCGAACAGACCATGACCGATCGCAAGAGTGTTGGTGGTCTTCAGGTTGCCAAGGTGCTGTACGACTTCGTGCAGAACGAGGCGCTCCCGGGTACCGGTGTCGATTCCCGATCAGTTCTGGGGTGGCGTCGAAACGGTGATGACCGATCTGGCACCGAAGAACAAGGCGCTCCCGGCGGTGCGTGACGAGATCGCAGGGCAAGGCCGACGCCTGGCACGGCGAGCATGCCGTTCCCGACTACGACCGCGCCACCTACAAGGCGTTCTTGAAGGAGATCGGTTACATGCGACGAGCCTGCCGACTTCCCTCACGACCTCGGGCGTCGACACCGAGGTCATCATGACGGCGGGCCCAGTTGGTGGTTCCCGTGCTCAATGCACGCTTCGCGATCAATGCCTCCAACGCTCGATGGGTTTCGCTGTACGACGCGTTGTACAGCACCGACGCCATCTCCGACGAGGGCGGCGCCGAGAAGGGCACCTTGTACAACAAGGTGCTCGGATACAAGGTCATCGCGTTCGCTCGCGGGTTCCTCGACGAGGCCGCCCCGCTGTCCTCCGGTAGCCACGAATGGGATGGGGCACAAGGTGGAGAACGTGCGTGATCCCATTCCGCGCATGAACCTCCGCAGCCAGCCCACGGCCACAGGGCGTGCCCGGTGGCAGGAACCGAGCCAGTGCCAGCGCGATCATCGCGCTACCCGGCGAACGCCGCTGCCCGCACGCGCAGGGTCTCCGGGTCGGTATCGATCAGGCAGGCCGGGTGTGCCCGTCCACGACGGCGCTGCCCCTGAGTGGTTGTGTCGTCGGAGGAACTTGCCCCGGGCACGCGCGCCCGGTAGCGGCGCCGTGAGGTGATGGGTCGGTGGGATTTCGATGCGAGTTCAGCCCGCGGGCGGCGAACCAGACGTTGTCGGATTCCGGGTTGGCGTTGGTGTGTGTACGTGGGCCGCAGTGCCGGTGGGCGGATCTGATCTTGCTCGGGGATGAGGTGGTGGGGGAGTGGATCTGGCTGGCGCGGCATGCTAACGAGATCGCCGAACAGTACTGCCGCGACCACCCCGGGAGCGGCACGCCGGTGTCGTGACGTGGTTCAGACCTGTCCGGCGAAGAACTCACCGCCCGGGTCATCCCGAAGCAGGCGGGCGAATTCACGTGCACCAGTTACTTCCTCGTCCACCACCGCATCTGCCTCGCCAGCGGTGCCCAGCTGATCTGCGGGACTGCGGGACTGCGCCTGAGAACACCGAACATCCGAGGGCCGCATCTTCGAGCCCTCGAAACATATCGCGCCCCTCCTGAGGTCACCTACTGACCGGAGTCATCACCACCGTAGTGGCACCGCACACACCCCAAGCACCCGAACACTTTCCGAGGGCACGGGACCTGAGCACGTTCTTCGACGGGCCGTAGACAGTCAGCTCCAGGGCCGGCAGTTCGAAGGATTCGGCGGTGTCGTGTCCTCGACGTCCACGATGGGGGACTGGGTGTCTTTCGGCTGGCGGTGAGCTGTTCGAGGGCGTGTCGGGCTCGTCGGAGTCGGTGACTTTCGGTGCGCCGTGGTCGGTGGCCGTGCCTGTTGGGTTCTCGTGTTCTGGGTGTTCGGATCCGCCGGGCTGTTACCGCACCTATGGGTGCTCGCCCCGGCTGGTGTGCGAGGTCAGTTCTGCGGGTGTCCAGGCGGGCCAGGTGGCTTCGCCGACGAGGTGTCCGTCGGTGAACTGGGCGACGATGCGCGGGCCGGTGCTCGAGCTGTTGTCGTACACGGATACGTGATCAGACCGTGGGAACGCCTGAGCGAGCAGACCCCATATTCTTTGGTATCGCTGGCGGATCTTGTCTTCGGGCACTTCGTGTCCACCGGCTCGGACCCGGTAGCGCACACGCTGGACCGCTAGTTCCTCGGGAATCATCACCACATGTAAGACGACGGTGTAGTCGTGTGTGCGTGCTTCGTCGATCAGCTCCAGCTTCGACGGATGGGAGAACACCGTCTCGGCGATGAACGATTTCCCTAGGGTGAGCAGGTGTGCTCGGGTCTTCGCGGCGATCTCTGCCGCCTCATAGGAGTGGGCAGCCGGATCTGCCGGCCATCGTTGTTTGGCGATCTCGTCGGCATTGACGAACGGGCTGGCTGGAAGCAGTGGAGCGAGGGTGAAGGCCACGAAGGTGGACTTGCCGGCGCCGTTGCAGCCGGCCACCAGGTCGAGTCGTTTCACTCGGGCAGGACTGTGCGCGTGCCGTCGGGACGGTACTCGATGATCTGACCGTCCTCGGACAGCGCGACCGTGGTGATGCCCTGGGCCGCGAGCGCGGCACTGTAGTCGGTGGTGGCCAGTTGTTCCTCGATCGCCGCGTTGATCTCGGCGTTGAACACTGTGCCTTCTTCGGGTCCGAGTTCACCGATCGGCAACCGGCCGGCTAGAGCGTCTTCTACTCGGCGCCGGGCCGCGGTCTGCCGGCTCGAGACCGCACGTCCCACCCGGGCCCAGTGTTCGAGTTGTTGGCGTCCGGTGCGGTGTTGCCGTTCTCCCTCGGCCATGGCGCTGGCCACCAGGTCCGCTGCCAGGCGGGTGACCTTGTCCGCAGTACTTTGCATCACTTCACTCCCGGGTGGTGTAGCTAGTTGCTACAAGTGTAGCTGATAGCTACAGGCGCTGTTGGGTTCCTGTTGTCGGAAGGCCTGCCCGAATCCCGCCGACGATCGTCGGTCCTTCCTTCGAGACCACGCCGCCGGGTGCGGTGAAGGTCCCCTAAACGACAAAAAGCCGCCCCCAACTGGCCATTGAGGTCACTCCGGAGGCGGTTTAACGTGAAGGGTGCGGGCCGTATTCCGTCGGGTCGAGACTTGGCATTCCGGGATGCGACCCGCCGGTTTTGCTGACTCCTGCCTCCGCTGCGAGCCGCCTAGCTGAGCCGCCAGCGAGCACCGCATTCCTGAGCGCGGTGCTCCACGCATGGTTTGAGGGCGCAAGGGTAACTGGCCGAGACTCGCCGAGTCGCCTTACCGCGAAGTGGTAGGCCCGGGGTAGATGGGACTCGCGGCGGGGTTGGGTGATGCACCGTGCATCACGGTGGGCGGCGACCTGGCCGACGATTCTTCTGTTGGGCGCTGTTCTGCTTACTGATCAGACGGGTGGGTCGGTCCGCCTGATCGCCGGTTCCGGTGGAGTGAGACGGGGAGGCTTGCGATGGGACTGAGGGTGCGAAAACGGGGTCTGGGATCGCCGTCATGCGTCTCGGTCCGGCGGTTCCCTCTAAGGAGTTCCTGCGGTCAGGATGCGTGACTTGATTTCCGGGGTGGTGGTGCAGACGGCACTGAAGGCGGCTTCCCGGGCCAACCGCTCGGTGGGCTCACCGCGTTGGACGGATCGGCTCCCCGCGGCGGTGGCGACGTAGGTGGCGGCGGTGACGGCGAATTGGCTGGCCTGGGCGCGGGCGTTGTAGATGTCTCCGTCGCCTGTGGCCGCGTTGTTGAGTGCTGTGCGGATCGTGGTGTGTGTTTCCCGCAGTTGCGGGCAGGGGTGTCCGATGCGGTCGGCTTCGGTCAGGCACGCTCGTGTCACGCCGAGGGCGAGGGAGCCGTTGATCCGGAGAATGGCGCGGTCCGCGATGCTGAGTCCGCCGCGACGAGCCTTTCGGACGTGGATGACCGAGGCGTGGGGGACTTCGTATCCGTTGAAGGTCAGTTCGACGGTGTTGGATGCGTCGGCCGCGGACAGGCAGATTCGGTTCGCGTGGACACCTCGACCGTCGGTTGCGTCCATGAGGAAGGTGACGGTTTTCTGGGCTCGGGTGTCGAATGCGGTGACGCCAATAGTGTCGACGAGGCCCCATCCGGTCACGAACGGTGCCTGCCCGGTAATGGTGTATCCATCGTCTGTTTCGGTCGCGACGATGACGGGGTTGTCCGGGTTCGCGTAGCCGCTGCCGGAGACCCCGGCGGTGATGGCGCCGCTGCGCAGGTCGGCGAGATAGCGGGCTTTGAGGGTGTTGTTCCTCGACATCATAATTCGGAGGAGGGTGCCGTGGTGTTGTGCCCAGACGAATGCGGTCGCCAGGCAGCCGCTGATGAGGATTTCGCCGACGTCGGCGAGGGTGTTGACGGGATCTTTGGTGGCGAAGGCGAGGCCGTAGAAGCCCCGGTCGCGTAGTGCGGAAAAGTGCGAGGGCGGGATCTTCCCCGACGTGTCGACCTCCGCCGCGGCGGGTCGCAGCACCTGGTCGGTGAGGGTTTGCGCTTGCTGTACCCAGTCGGTCATGGCTGACACCGTATCCACACTGCGCCGCACCCAGCCGACGTAATCCAATGGTGGGCGGACGCCGTGAGACTCGTCCAGCTTCTGAGAACTCGCACCACTGCGGCAGCGGTCCACTGCCGCAACTGCGATCGAGATGTTCCCCGGATCGCCTCCGGTGTAGTCCCACGGCAGTAGCAGTCGGTTCGTGACCCGAGGTGCGGCGGCTCGATGATGGTGGAGGACTACCCGCGAGACTGGTGAACGTCCCGCTGGACGGCTCATCGGACATCAACTCGGCGATGTGCGTTGTGACGCAGGGTCCGGCGGATCTGTGCGAGGACGGCTTCCCGCTGCTCCGGGGTTGCTCGCATGGCGTTGCGACGGTGGATTGCGGTGCGGAGGGCTTGTTGTTCGCGGCGGCGCCGGGCGTCGGCCGCGGCGCGGTGCTGGCTGGGTGAGGGGCCGGTCCAGTCGATGTGGGTCAGTCGCCAGCGAAGGAGGGCGACCGGTGAGCTGATCCGGTCTGCTGTGGGCCAGGTCCAGCCACGTTCTCGGGTGTCGCGCTCGAGGGTCTGTGCGATGTCGTGGCCGGTCCAGCGGGTGGTGTCGATGCCGGCGGCCTGGATGGTGTCGCAGATGTTGCCGATATGGCCGCGGGTGAGAACGGGGGAGCGGGCGATGAGGGTGGCGGCGGCTCGTTGGAGGTGTAAGGGTCGGGGTTGTGGGGTGGGTGTGGTGGGCCGCGCGTGTGCGCGTTGGTGAGTACTTCGTAACGAAAGAGTATGTGAAGGAACGTAAGTACCGGGGGATAGGGTGTCAGCACCGGTCGCCTGGGGATGAGTTGTGCTGGCCGCGGTGGTGGGCTGTTGGGGCCGGGTGCGGTGGCGTGCGAGACGTCGGGCGGCGCGGGTGCGGCACGGACGCGGTGGGCGTTGTGGGGGTGGGGGAGTGGCGTCGACGATGTGTTTCGGGGAGCTGAGTGCCCAGACGGATGCGGCTTGGTGTTGTTGGCCGCCGTGGTGGAGTTCGGCTGCCAGGTATTCGTGGGTGCGGAGGGTTCGGCCACGTTCGAGTTCGACGCCCATGCTCAGGGTTTTGAGAACGCGGCGGGCGCGGTTGACGACGGAGAGTGAGACTCCGGCGTGGTGTGCGATGAGTTGCCGGGATGCGGTGACACCGCGGCCGGTGGTGGAATCCGCGAATCGGGCGTGGGCTGTGGCGACGGCCATCAGGCGTTCGATGCCGATGCTGTGGGCGGTGAGTGCGGCTTGGCCGGTGGTGGTGTGGGTGATGTGGTGGCGGAGTTGGCGTAGCCATTCGGTGCGGCCGGACCATACGGGGATGGTGGCTTCGCGTCCGGGTGTGGTGGGGAGGGTGAAGGATCGGCCGCGTTGCCCGGTGTCGCGGTTGTATTCGTGCAGTTTGTTGATGGCGTGGGTGGCGGCGTGGACGGAGGCTTCCCAGGTGTCGACTTCTGCCGACTGCGGAATGTGCGTACCGCCGTGGACGGATGACCGGATGTTGGTGGGCGAAACAGGTTGTGTAGGTGCTGATTCAGCGCATGCGTTAGTATCAGACGTACCTGTCACAGGTAAGTCCCTTCGGGGAATGCAGTACGAGCGTCGGAAGCGGGTAACTTCCGACACTCACCCTCAGAGAATGTGACGGCTCGGCAAGGCCTTCACCCCCTTGGTTGAGGAGGACCGGCAAGTCCTCCTCAACAGAATGCCGCGGAGCGGTTCGTGAATCTGAAACCACCCCCACCAAGGGGGTTTTCGTGTTTCTGAGGGTCTGCTATGGAATTTGGGTTATCGGGTAGCGCGAGGGTTACGCGGTCAGGGGCATCGCCTCGCTATGGGCGTGGGTGGGTGCCGATCCACTAGCGCGGTCACCGCGAACTGTGGAGGTTCGCGCGTGTCCGCTGAAGGGGACCGGGAAGGGTGGTTGTGGCCGCAGCCGCCTCGGTTACGCCGACCGCGGTGCCGGCTGCACACCGAGCAACAGGTGCGCCGCGGCGGCGACCTCACGGATCTGCTCAATCGTGGCTGTTTCGGGCTCCGATGCGACGAGGTCGACGACATCTACGAGCGCGTCGCGTGCTCCCGGGCTGAGACGACACCTGTCCGGTGCGAGGCGGATTGGGCCGTGCGTGTCGATGAGATCCGGAGCGGACATCACGGTCGGCGTCCTGGTGTCGGTGACGAGGAGTGCGCAGATGACGCTCTCTATCGCGATGATGTCCCACGTTCGCCCGTGACGGTCGGTGGCGGTAAGACCCCTCATGCGACTGCCCCTCTCGTCGAGGGACGGTGCAGTCGTAAATCCCATGCCTCGATGGCCGCGGCGACGCACGCCTCGGCAACAGAGCCCGGTTTGGCGGCGAGGTGCGCCCAGAACGCGGCAGCGACAGCTTCCGCACCACTGAACTGATGGCCACTCAGGTAGTCATGAGCATCGACGGTGGTATCGGCGACCGCGGACCAGGCGTAGAGCGCCGCCGACTGAGCGCGGCTGGCGCCGATCGCCCCGAGCCGGTGCACCGCATCCCAACGGGTAGCAAGGGAGTTGACCGTGCCGGTCGGCATATCGCGGCACAACATAGCGATCTCGCATCCCACGGATACGGAGAAGCCGGGAATGGTGACCAGACCCCACACCGGGTGGGAGTACATGTCAGCGAGCCAGTTCCACCGCAGGGAAGCGGGCCCCTCGGTGCCGGGGCACTCGATCTCGCCGGTCGCCATGAGCAGGACGCGGTCGGAAAGACTGATCATGCCGCCGACCCCCGCTCGACTGCTCGTTGGCCTTCGACCTGGTTGCAGTACACCCGGATCTCACGATCGGTCGCGATCACCGTTCCGTCGTGCCGGCACACGACACCCGTCCAGATCATGGAACGCGGCGTGTCCCCCGCGGACTCCACCGTCGCGACATCCGCGCGACAGGCCTCCAACCGCGGGCAGTGCGAGCAGTCACGCTTCACATCGAAGGTGACCCGATTGGGACCCCCAACCACATTCGACGCCGAGAGTTCGACATTAGTGGCCTCGTGGAGGCGGACGGGGTAGATCTGCGGCGCCGTCAAGATGCCCGCCCCGCTGGCGCCGACATCGTGTGCGGTACACGTAGTGCGGTGACCTGCGACGTCTGCTTCTGGTCGCGCAGCCGGATGCCGTCCCGCGTTCGCACCCACGCGGACAGCCCCGAGATTCCGATCGGCTCGCCGTCGCGGTCGTAAGCCACCGCGGCCCACACCATCGATCGTGCGGGGCCTTCCTGCGCCTGTTCCTCGCAGGTCGCTAAGAACGGGCAACTCTTGCACGCGTCGATGGCGGCGAGGAGTTGACCTGTGCTGGCGACGTCGGTGTCCCATCCGCGGGGATTGCGCGTGCACGGGAGTCGCTCATCGGTGGCCTGCGGTCCGTCGACGCGATCGGGGAGGTTTGTGCTGACCCGGCGGAAGAAGGCTTCTTCATGCGCTGCTCGGTACACCGCGCACCGCTCTGTACCTGTAGAGCATCCGCACATCGAGTCGTGGGCTTGGATGAACCTTCGGATTTGATGGTTCGACCAATCCAACACATCTGTTTCGTCGACACCCCCGTCGACGACGCCTATCGTTTCCATTGGCAGACCTCCAGTTCTGCTAGCTGAAGAAGCACGCTGATCAGGGCTGCAACCCTGTTCGGTACGGCCCCCGTCCGGCTGCAACCGGGCGGGGGTTTCCCTCTGTTAGGTCATGGCGTCCGTTCTGAGTAGGTGCTGGATCGTGGAAGGATGCATGTACACCATAATCTATATCCGCCATTTAAATCCGCCGTATGTGCGGATGTCAACAGAAGCGAGGCATCGTGACCGCTTATGAGAGGGAAGAACGTCGGCGGTCGAAGTTGACTCGGCGTGTGACGCGCGGCTTTGTGCCATCTGCGTTGACTGCTGCGCGTGAGACTGCTGGCATGTCCATATCCGACCTCGCCCGCAAGTCGGACGTGGGAGAGACGACGCTCCGGCGATGGGAAAACGGCGGTGGCACCCCCCAAATCGATTCGCTGCGCACAGTGCTCCGAGTGCTCGAGGTCGAAGATTTGGGGACCGTGGTCTCGGTGCCACATGACGAACGATTTCCAGGTGACTGGCGGACGTTGGCCAAGTTGACTCAATTCGAGCTTGCCAATGCCGCGGGAATCAACGTCGCGAAGCTCGGACGACTTGAACGTGGTGAGACCTGGCCGGAGGACCCCGGTGTGACAGCACGAATCGCTGCCGCGCTGAACATTACGGTCGATGACCTGCGAGCAGCCTACGCTCGTGCTCGAAACCGGCCCCCGCAGACCCCTGCGTAGACCGGCGTAGGTCAGTTCAGGTGCGAACTCGTGGGCGCTTGCGTTGGAAGAGATTCGCCGCGAGGTGACTTGGGACGACCAGCCATCTCTCGGCGAGGTCGAGGGCAACATCAAGAATGAAGTCGCGCGACCAACCGCGGCATCTCGCAGCGTGATTAGTGGGTAGGTCGGCGAATTCATCGGCACCTCGCTTTTTCAAAACGGCATGGACAAGGGAGCGTCACGAATGACGCTCAACTCTCGTCCGGTACCGTCAGCGACCTGTGCCGGGAAAACGCATCGAGGATGCGTGAGTTACACGGATGCTATAAGGCTCATGTGGTGGCTCGCAACACGAACGATCCTCTCATTCGAGGCCTGGGTGGCCGTTATCGGTCGGGGGTACCGGGTCAGGTTCATTGGACATGCCGGTGACGTCGAACTGAACCAATGCCAGCAAAGGACCCTCTCCTGCCGTGGGCAACACTCCTCCGGAAGCGTCGACAACGGTCCAGCCGCCACCGTACCGGCGTAATCGAATCCCTTTCACCTCACCGCGCGGGGTGTGGCCGCCGAAGACTTGCCCTGCGGTGTCGAAGATGCGTTGGACGTCGTCTGGATGGGGTGTGTCCCTGTTGTCGACCATGCCCTTCCACTGGATCTGTGGGATCGGATCGGTGATCCAGTCGATCAGTCGCATCTTGCCAATGTCCAGGAGAACGATGTGACTCTGCGATACGTGCCGCAGGGCGGCCAACGCACTTGACTCGAGACTCTGGGCCGGAGGGGTGGTGGTCGCGGAGACATCGTGTAGGACACCGCGCCACACTGCGCGGCCATCGGGGGATTCGTCCGATCCCACAACCAGTTGGGCGGCACTCTGGCCCAATGGCGTGAATACAGTCGCCAGCCCCACCCACGATTTGCCTGGCTCACGAGTGAGGATCGTGCGTATGAGAGAAAGGCCGTCCGAAACCCTGACGAATCTGAGGGCTTCCGGGGCGGTGAGGCCGCGGCCGGCAGTGGCCCATTCGGGTCGTCCAAACGCGCCAGCGGCTGTCTCCGTCAGATCGACTAGCCGTCGGTCGGAATTCCAAGTGAATCCGATGGCGGCCGACGGTTTGTCCGTCGGTGCTGTATCCGCTCCGACCCCCACCCACAGGTGGACAGCGTGAAGTGCATCGCCGGGACCGACAACTGGCCTTCCAATCACGCGCACAACACGGCCGTTGTCCAGCGTGACGGGCTTATCGAGGGGAACTAAATCTTGCCGCATCTCCGTGATGCGATCGTCGATCCACGCTGCAGCTTGCTTAGAAGGCCGGTTCCCTCCGATGTCCTTGACCTCTCGGAGGATTCCAGCGAATGAGGTTCGACTGCTGGGCTTTCGATCCTTTTCGATGACAGTCAAACGGTTCGTCTGCAGGGTCTCGACAAGCACCCATCCCGACGTAGACAACAGGTGGCCCCCTGAATGCGATCGAATCCAATGTCATTCGAGGAGACTACACAGGCCTATTGTTCTAGCGTGCAATGGCAAGTGGTCAATCGGCGTATACGCTGAGTTCAGCAAGCGAATAAGCGAGCCACGAGTGTCGCAGGACGAGGTCCGATCGCTCCTTCGTCGGACGCAGTCGTGGCCAACGACGAAAGACGTGGCGCAACGCTTCAATGGCCTCCGTCTCAGCGAGCGAGGCGCCGATGCAAAAATGTCGGCCACGACCGAAGGCCAGATCGGGCCGTGCACCTCGCGCTGGGTCGGTATTCGCCGAACGCAGCGATAGAATTACTGTCTCACCTCGGGGGATGGTGATTCCATTGACCGCGATGTCTTCAAGAGGAAATCGGCGCAGAGCATAGTTCACTGGGGCGACGTCACTGATGATCTCGCGCACGAGCTTTGGTAGAGATCCGGAGTCGGCGGAATCTACCGCCAAACGCGTTTCCGTGCTGCGAAATCGTACGGCTTCGTCAATGACGAGCGCGGTCAAAGCGGTGACATTCTCGAATCCCCCTATGATCGTCGCAAAGGCGAGGGAGATCAGTTCCTCCTCACTCAAGCAGTCCTCACCGTCCCGGGCAGCGATCCATCCCGAGAGCATGTCATCTCCCGGATGCTGTCGCTTGTCGTTGATGGCACCGGCGACCAGCATCAGCATGGCCCCGAGCGCCCCCTGAATCGCGTAGCCCTCCTCGGATGTGTCGATCGCAAACATGGGGCGGGCCGCGGTTTGGAACCGGTCCAGCTTGTCCTGAGGAAGCCCGAGCAGAGTGCCGATCACACGCGGCGGCAAGGGCTCGCACAACCCGCTCATCAAATCCAGCTCACCGGAAGCCGGCAGATCGCCAATGAGCCTCTTCGCTGCATCGCCTACGACGCGCTTGTGCGCAGCGTGATGTTCGGGAGCGAAGGCCGTAGTCGCGAGTCGCCGCACTCGCCGGTGCTGTTCACCGTCGATGTTCAGCAGGTTCATATCCAATGCTCTGGGTAGGTTCTGGCCGCGAAAATTGGTAGTAGAGTCTGATTTGGCGGCCGACATGCGATGATCAGCAAGGAGATTCGTTACAGCCTCATAGCCACCGATAATCCAGACTGGGGAGCCGTCGGGAAGCTTATCGCGGTGGACACCAGTATCTTGACGAAGACGGTCATGAATGCGGCCAACGGCATGGGTGCCAGCGGCAAACGGGCACAGGCTCGAAGTCATACCGACAGTGTGCCCACTTGAGTGAGGAATTGATGGAGCCAAGGATCCTAAGTGCGGAAACGAACGATGAAGACCGGTGCGCTGAACTCCTTGCAGCCGCCTTTGCAAACGATCCGCTGATGGCCCAGATCTGGCCCGAGTCGGGGAAGCGGAAACGCTCGCTACCGCTCTACTTCCGTACATCTCTGCGTTCCCATCACCTGGCAGGTGGGGGAGTCGAAATCGCTGTGGGTCAAGACGGCGAGGCAACCTCTGTTGCGGTGTGGGATCCACCGGACCACTGGCAGCAGCCCATCACCAGCACACTCCGGGCCGCTCCCCATCTCCTACAGGCGCTCGGAACGCGAACACTCGCCGCGCTGCGAATCCGCCGCACACTCGACCATCACCACCCCAGAGCGCCGCACTGGTATCTCGTGAACATCGGGACACGACCAGCGCTCAGCGGACAAGGATTCGCAGGCGCTTTGCTGGACAACCGCCTCGCGGTGTGTGACGAGACGCAAATGCCTGCCTACCTGGTCTGCACCCGGGAAGAAAACCTCTCGCTATATGAGAAGTACGGATTTCGAGTGACAGAGGTGTTCACTCTGCCCGCGTCCGGCCCCACGATGTGGTCGATGTGGCGGGATCCGGCAACGCCCTCCTGACAGTGTGAGCGGGACCAGGCCGGGCAAATCGAGCCAGCTGCCCAGATGGACACATCTCGTTGCTGTCCCGCGTGTACGGCCTCCCAACAGAATCCTCCTTGGCGCGCTTCTAACCGAGTTGTTCGTAGGCTGCACGTGCGTAGGGGAGTGCCTCGGTGTACGTGTTGCGAACAGTGTCCTCGGTACGGAAATCAGGCAGGTTAGCGTCGTAGGCTTCGCGGTCTTCGAAGTACACACGGCCACCCAAGTGGTCGGACAGTTGAATCGCCACGGCGTAGTCGACCGGATCGTCGTTCTTTGCGGCATTCTCCGGGCTTTCCGCACCGGCATAGAAGTTCTCGATTGCGTCAGTGACGGCTCCGTCGTCGAGGGCAGGTCGGTTGTCCCACATCTGGCTCCAACCGAAGAGGTTCCGCCCTCCCGATCCGGAATGGTGAACTCGCCAGAATCCTTCAGCCCGCGAGGCGACGAGCGCCGCAATGATGGCGTTATCAGACGCCTTCCTCTGGTTGCCGAGATCGATGATGCGGGTGACGGTTTCCTTCTGCGCTCCGTCGGCGGTGTCGTCGACGAAGGGATCGAGAACCTGGGTAGTGGCGTCGCTCGTGGGTGCTGGTTGTGATGCGGTGTCGTCGTCGGAGTTGTTGCCGCACCCCGCGATCACCACGGTGGCGAGCACCATGACCGTCAGAGCTGTGGTGATGCGGTAGTTCAAGGTTCCCCCTCGTTCGTTCGGTTGTGTTCAGTAGGTGAGGCTATCGATCAACCATCGGCCGTCCGCTTCGGTGAGGGTGAGCCAGACGGTGGTGTCGGGTTCGACGGGGCGGATGGTGTCGCCGGTGAGCGCGGTTTGGGTGATCGTGGCGACCCGGTGTGCGGTGGTGTCGGTGTCGGGTGGGCAGCCGGAGCAACCGATGGCAACGTCGGCAATGACTCGGGCGTTGTCGTTGACCCATTGCTGCCATTGCAGGCTGGGTCCGCGCTCGTTTCGCACATCGGAGGTCAGGCGTGCAGCCAGGTCCGGTGTGAACCATTGTGTCGCGCGACGGAATCCGCTGGTAGGGCTTTCGTCGGTGGCGGGGGCCCAGGCGAATGCGACGGTCACGGCTTGGCGGGCCACTTCTTCCGGCGATGTCGGTTTCGGTCGCTGAGGTGCGCTGGTGCCCGCTTCCGGTGCGGGTGTCGGTGCGGGTGTCGGTGCGGTTGTGGTGCTCTGCGGTGTCGCGGTTCCTGAGGGGTTGGCGTTGTCCTGGCACGAGTAGAGCAGTGCCGCGGTCGCGGCGATGATCACTGCGAGCAGGATCAGGGATTTTCGCATCGTTCCTCTCCTTCTGGGGTCACATACGGCGGGCGCGCATGCCTGCCATTACCGGTGCCTGTTTGACGACGTCACCGGCGGTGGGTGCGTGGACCATCTGACCGTTCCCGGCGTAAATGCCAACGTGGCCGGGGCCGCCGGCCTCCCAGGATCCGAAAACGAGGTCGCCGGGCTTGGCCTCGGACAGGGGGATTTCGGTGCCGACCGTCCACTGCTGTTCGGAGGTGCGGGGAAGGACGGTCTTGCCGCCGGTGGCCCGGGTGTAGGCGTACTGGGTCAGTCCCGAGCAGTCGAACCCGCCCCCGGACGGGCCACCCGCGCCGCCGCCGCCCCACACGTACGGGGTGCCGAAATACTGGCTGGCCGCCTCGACGACATTGCTGCCGCCAGCGGTGGGGGAGGGAACGAACTCCCCGCGGCCTCCGGGCTGCTCGAACTCGGGAATGTAGGAGAGTACTTTCTGCACGTAGGGTCGGGTTTCGCTGGAATAGTCACCACCGGAGGGCATCCCACCGGCCTGCTTGATGGCCCCCTCACCGGCGTTGTAGCTGGCGATGTAGAGCGAAAGCGGATCGCCCTTCACGGAGCCGTCGGCGATCCAGCTGTCGACCGATCGCGCGATCTCGCAGAAGTATCTGCCCTGAGCCATCACGGCGTCTCCGACATCGCTTTGGGAGATCCGGCCGTTGCCGTCGTCGTCGCGGCCGTAGACGGCCCAGGTGCCATCCATGAACTGCGTATAGCCTCTTGCGCCTGCGGGGCTGGTGACAGCCCGGAAGCCGCTTTCGGCTTTGGTGTCCGCGGCCAGCAGCGCCGGGCTGATCTGCGGGCACAGCGATCCGCCCTTGCGGAACCATTCTTCGAATGCCGGTGGGACACTGCCGGGCTTGAGATCACCGCCGCCCGCGGTGCCGAAGCCCTTGCCGCAGTCGACCGGGGTGGAAGCGGCCATGAGATCGATATTCGATCCCGGTGCACTCGCGTCCTGTCCGGATGGTGCAGGGGCGCCGCCCAGCTTGGTGGTCGGGTCGATCGCGGTGCCACCCTGCAGGCGGCCGCCGTCCCAGTACTCGAAGTGCAGGTGCGGACCGGTGGATCCGCCGGCGTTGCCGATCTCGGCGATGTGGTCACCGGCCTTGACGGTCTGCCCGGGTTTGACATGGATGCCGTTGGCGTACATATGCCCATAGACGGTGGAGACCGGGCGGCCGTCGACGACGGAGTCGATGATGATCCAGTTCTCGAAACCGACACCGGGTCCCTCCCCACTCGAGCCGGCGGCGGCAATGAGGCCGTCGAGGGCGGCGTAGATCGGGGTGCCGACCGGACCGGCGAAATCGACACCGTTGTGCATCGCTCCCCAGCGGGGTCCGAAACCGGAGGTGAACGTGGTGGTTCCCGGTGCGGTGGGTTGCTGGATCGGCCCGGACGGGGTCAGCGCCGCCGCTGGCCGATCACCGGGTGTGCTTTCTGCGCGCGTGCCCCCGGAATCGGAGTGGACGGGCCGGCAAGGTTTGGGCAGGTCGATGATCGCCCCGCCGGTGCAGGCGCTGGCCAGCCCGATAGTGAATGACGCGCCAAGCACAGCCGCAGTCAGACGTGGAGCGGTCATGCGATCGGGCCTGGCAAAGGTGTGTCGAGTTCGGGGATCGGGATGGTGCCGGGAACCGGGACGGGGATGCGGGCGGGGCTGGTGGCCTGCTGGGCGGGCGGAGCAGGCTCCGAAGACGACGGGGACTCGGGAATGCGCTGCGGGCTCGGTGCTGTGCCCGGGGACGGCGTGGTGGTCGGCGTCGTGGTGGTGGTTGTCGTGGTGGGCGCTGTGGTGCGCCCGGCGGTGGGAGTGGCCGCGGCCACGTCGTCGAGGTCGAGAGTGGGGAGGGGGGAGGCGACCTGCCAGCCGTCGTCGGTGTCGGTGACCGCGACGGTCATGGTCCCGGCGCTGGTATCGATCTCCACGATCGTTCCGGTGGTGCCGGTGCCTGGCAGCGTGCGGGTCGGCCCGAGAATCGACACCGGTGCGGTGGGCCGGGCCGCCGCGAGGGTGTCGTTGACGCGCTCGGGGCGGGTGACCCGGCTGAGCGCGACCGCCCACTGAGTTGGCGATGCGGTGGTGTCGACGAACGCGTGCGCGTAATACATCGCCGCTGTCGCGGGGCTACGACCGATCGAACTGGCCGACATTGTCGCCACCGCGGTTTCGGTGACTTCTTCGGCTGCCGCAGGCGTCGAGGTCACTGATGTGTTACTGGTGTCTGCGTCGTGGGCGCGCACGTCGCTTCCGCTGTTCTCTGCCCCGGTGACCGCGGTGACAATCAGGCGGGCGATGTAGAGGACCGCGACCATGATCGCGAGCCCGCTGGCGAGCCGACCGGGACTGCGCAGGACCCAGCTACGGATCGCGGTGGTGATCGGGTTGGCACCTGTTCTCACCAGTTCACTCCCAGGTCCCGATTCGGCCGGTCGAGCACTCCCGTCGACTGAGCCGACGCGGTGTCCTCACTCAATCCCGCCCGGGGCAGATCACTGCTGACGGTCCTCGCCGACGAGGCCGGTGCGGGGCGGGTGATCGACACCCACGGACGCGGCGGCTTTCCGGACGCGTCGGGTTCCTCACTCGGCCGGTAGATGGTGGTCGGTGCGATGACCGCGTCCGGCCCGCCGTCCCACCGGTACGCGTCCTGATGAGGAACGAAGACCTCACTGTCACCGGTGTCGAGGGACTCGAAACCGTCAGTGAAACCCGTTTCAGGGGTGTGTTTGCGCAGATCCGCGAGCCCGGTGCGCCGAGTGCCGTCGGCCGGGCCGGCAGTGAGGTTGACACCGGGGAGTCGGGTGCCGGACTCGGGCCCCTCCGGGGACGCTTTGCGCAGGTCCGCCAACACTCCGCCCGCGCCGCCGCGTAGGGCGGCCAGCTGTGCTTGACGGGCCCGGCCGCGGTAGTCGTCGATGCGTGCGGCCGACAGCGCGCGACCTTCCTGCCGGATGATCGGAGGCTTGCTGCCGCCGATCATGTCGGACCACTGACGACCGGCCCCGTCGGCGGAGCGGTTAATGCCGCCGCGGGCGAGTTCGAGGCTCTTCTCGGCCAGCCCCATGGCGGGATTGGTGACCATCGAGCTGGCGGTGAGCAGTTTCTGCTTCCAGGAACCGTGCTTGTGCCGGTCCATCGCACCGCCGATCATGCCGCGATGCGACTGGGTGATGGTTTGTGAAAGCCTCTTGAACGGGCGCAACAACATCCAGAAGACGATGGTGAGGATGACCAGGAACCACAGCCGCCAGGTCCCGTCGACCGCATCATTGCGGTACAGCTTGATCAAGATCAGCAGGTAGACCGACATCAGCACCGCGGCACCGACCGCCCACAGGTAGATCCCACCGAGGATGCGCCCGACACGGAGCAGGATCGATCCGGAGACGATGGCGAGCGGAACCCACACGGGCGCGGTGATGATCGCCAGCCGGACCGCCAGCAGCGCCGAGAGTTTCAGCACCGAGGAACCGATCCACAAAATGGAGGGCATCGACGTCTTGACCATCGACAGGAACCCGGTCGTGACCCGACTCGAGTCTTTGCCCTGAAAGGTGTAGAACGAGAGCCCCTTACTCTCCAACGGCTCGACGACCTCCCGCCGGAACTTCTCGGCCTTGGCCTCGTCGATCTCCTTCTGTGCGGCGTTGTCGGCCTGGATCCGGGCCTGCTCGTCATACGTGTAAGCGATCGACTCCCGCAACTTCGGCCACAGATCGTCGAGCGTCGTGTCGTTCGCGTTGGTGCCGAAATACCCTCGCTGCACGTCCGGGATGATGATCCGGTCGGTGATCACCAACCGCGGGTCATCGGTCATGCCCGCGGAGTTGAAGATCTCGCCCTGGGTCTCGGTGATCAGCGCGCTGAACGTGTCGTCGGAGATCTGGATCGCCTTCGCCGGGGCACCGACCATCAACCCGCCGATCGCCAGCGCGCCGGCACCGATCGCGAGCTGCCGGAACACCGCCGGGGCATCTGATCGCAGACCGCGGTAGAGGATGATTAGCCCGGCCACCCCCACCCCCAGCCCCAGCCACGGCCCGTAGACGGTCGGCCGCAGCGAGTCGGAGACCGCGAGCACGATCTCGTCGAACTGCGCGATCGCCCCCTGGCGGCCGGTCTCGCGGCCCTCGGCGGGGATGTTGGCCTGCTCGTCGAGCCAGAACGCCGCGGCCGCGAACGATTGTCCGATTGTGAGGAAGGTGTTTCCGACGTCGGTCTTGTTGCGCACCAGCGATACCCCGGTGATGTCCTCGCCGCAGCCGAGGTCGTAGATGTGCCACGTCAGACCGGCCCAGCCGTGGCCGCCGTACCCGGTGCCGGAGAGCTGGGATTCCGCGGGCTTGTCCACCGACCCGGAGTCGAAGAACGCCGGCGCCGCCGAGTTCGGGGACTGCGGTGCCGGCACATCCTTGCAGTTGAAGCCCGCGGCGTGGGCGCTGGTCTGCCCGCACAGGGCACTGAGTCCGACCAGCATCATGACCGCGCACAGTTGGGTGATCCGCTGCAGCAGGTGTGCGGGCGAGCTGGTGGTGCGGGCGGTGGCGGGCATCGAGAATGTCCTTCCCAAAGGGGGTCAGGCGGCGGTGGCCCGGGAGTTCAGTGCTTGCGCGACGTGGGCGATGTGGGTGAAGTTCGTCCAGTTCGCGCGCACCAGTTCGATGTCGCCGCCGAGGCGGACGACGTAGGTGCGGGCTTCGTCGGCGCCGGTCTTCGCGGCGCGCTGTTTGCGGGCCTTGTTCGCGCGCGGGTCATAGGTGTCGTTGCGGCCCCCGCCGAGCTGGTTGGCCAGGATCGTCTCGTACCCCTCACCCTCTTCGAGGCCGAGGAGTGTGAGTGCGTCGGAGATCGCCCGTTCGGAGGAGCCGAGTCGGCCGATGATGATCTCGTCGGTCAGCTGCGACTGGTCCTGGTCATCCGCGCCGTCCGCCAATCCGAGGAAATCGCCCGCGAGCTGGCTGCACACCAGTGCGCGGGTGCGGAACTTGCGGGTGTCGCGGCCGAGCCGGACGTAGAGGGTGCGGCCGGCCCCGGACTGCTTGAGGTACTTGTTCTCGTCCAGGAACAGCAGTTTCGGAAGCGCGCGCGGCTTGTCGTAGACCAACCGGGTCGCCAACCATGCCGCCAGGTGGATCAGCGGCCCGGCCAGGCGTTGGCTGTCGGTGGCCGCACTGCCCTCGGCCTTGTCGTCGATCTGCAGGCCGGGCATGGTCAGGATCGTCAGTCGCTCGTCGAGGACCGAGTCGAACAGTTCGGCGGCGGCATCGTCGCCGGCCGTGGCCGACGGGAACAGCACCCGGGCATCGCGCAGCTGCGACATCGTGCGCAGCATCGGCCCGATCCGGCCCGCGGCGGTGCGCAGTCCTTCGCCGATGACGGGGGTGTTCTCGGAGCTGTTGGTCTGGCCGTTGGTCGTGCCGTGGGCGGCCCCGTGGCCGTTGGTGTAGACCATGCCGGCGGCGATGTGGTCGATCGCGTCGAGGACCTTGCCAAGATGGTTGGTCGGCTGGCCCCCGACCATCGCCGCCGCCATCCGGACCACGCTCTTGGCAGCTCGGTCGCTGCGGTCGTCCGTGTCGAGCATCGAGATCAGCACCCAGGACGCGAGCTGGACTCGTTCGGCATGGGCGGCACCGCGATCGTCCTCGTAGGCCGCTGCTGCGGCGGCGGCCGGGTCGGATTCGTGCGCGTACTCGGGATGGGTGGGGCGGTAGATCTCGTCGGCCGGGTCGGGCTCGGACACGACCCGGTAGACGTTGAGGACGCCGGGCTTGGCGCCGCGGCCGGTCAGCTCGTAGACGCGGGTGAACGGCTTGAGTTCGGGCAGATCGGCGAGCGCTCGCAGCGGCCCGGACGGATCCAGGATCACCCCGTGCGCGCCCAGGCGCAGCGCCTGATAGGTGATCATCCCGGCCAGATGGGTTTTGCCGGCGCCCTGGACGCCGACCAGCGGGGTCAGGCCGCCCTTGTCGAAGAAGTCGTGGGCGGCGAACAGGTTCCAGGCGACCGGGCGGACCGAGATCGACGAGGTTTCGCCGAGGATGATGCCTTCCTCGTCCCCGATCCGGTCGGCCGCCGCCCCCATCCCCGCCGACATGGCGAGGACACTCATCCTGCGCTTGTGGGCGGTGTTGGCCAGCTTTTCACCGGGCATGAATTCTTTGAGCAGGTGGTACTGGCCGTTCTCGACTTCGAGTTCGACATCCGGCGCGTACTGCTGCTGCAGCTTCGAGACACGGTCCCGCACCTGCTGCGGGGAGGAACCGGACACAGCGATCCGCCACCACCCCGACCCCCGAGTGGCCAGTGCCCCACCGTTCGACATCTCCGTCCGCAGCCGCCGGGACAACCCGTGCTGCGCCGCCAACTCATCGGGTGGCGTTTCGTCGTGCTCGACGGTGTAGTGCCGGTACTGCGACTCGATCGCGTTGCGCTGCTTCTGGATCTCGCCGAGGGTTTCTTCCGGGGTGTGCAGGGTGATCCGCTCGGACCACTCCAACGGCAGCCCGAGCTGGTCACCGAGCAGCTGCCACGGCATCTTCTGCTCGGGGATGGCCAGCGGTGCCATCCGCCCCACCGTCAGCACCGTCACGTACGACCGATAAGTGCGGCCGGCGATGGTGCCCTCGACGACGGTGTGTCCGGCGCCGGGCGTGTAATGCATTTCCGTCAGGCTGCTCAGCGACAACAGATCGGACAGGCCCCACCCCGACGGTGCGTTCGCGGCCGCCGGTTCGGTCAACGGCATCCCCACCGCGGCCGAGCGGCGCAGCAGATAGTCCACCTGACCGCTGTCGGCAGGCAGGGCTTCGACACCAGGGGAGAGCATCACGCGCTCGATCTCGGCGATGTGTTCGGCCGCCGCGTCCTGCTCCGCGATCAGGACCTGCTCGGACCACTTCGACAACCGCGGCCCCACACCCTTCACCCCGGACCACATGTCGGCCACCGCGACGACCGCCTGCGCGGTCATCGACCGCCGGGGCAGTTCGACGCCCCAGTAACGGCGCTTGCGGGTAGGGGCGGAGTCCAGCAGCGCGACTTGCTGACCGACGAGGTAGTCGTCCCACGCGAGGGCACCGGGAACGTCGGGGAGGCGGTCCTCGGCGAGCAGCGCGTGTGCACGGCCCCATTCCTTGACCGGCCAGGGCTCGCGCACAGTGCGCCGATGGATACCGGACACCCCTTTGCCGCGCAGTTCCGCCAGCACCAACGCTTCGTTCCGGATGAACCGCGACTGATCAGCAATCGCCCGCATGCTCCACGTGCCGGGCGATTGCACGAACCACAACGTGGCAGTGTCGTCGGTGATGGTGACGTTTCCCAGCACCGCCCGCAGACGCCACTTGGACTGCTTCCGCAACCGCGCCCTGCCCCCGCGCTCAGCGGCCGCACTGGTCGAGTGCCCCTGCGGGGCTGGCCGGGACTTCTTCCCGCCCCGCTTGCTGCCTTTGCGGTGGGCGGGTTCGGTGGGAGCTTCGGCGGGATATTCGGGGTTGGTGACCGGGGAGGGGTCGGTGAGCACAGCATCACCCAAGCTTGCTTGTGGCGCGGCGGTGTGCGGATCGGCGGTCTGCAGCCCGGCTTGGCGCGCCGCGCGCAGCCACGACTCGGGCAGCACCGGCGGCAGTGCCCCGGGGGGTGGGACGAGGTCGGCCGGGTCGAACCGGTTACCGGGATAGCTCATGACCTACCTGCTCGTAGTCGAAGAAGTCGTGTGACCGCCGGCAGCGGGGGCGAGGCGAACGCGCGCAATCTGATCGGGGATCGACACCGTCCGCGGCGCGTTCCGGACTTTCCTGTTGCGGCCGGCCGCGGGGCGTGGGGAGGTGAGGTCGTTGATCGCGGACTGGGCCAGCGACCGGATGGTGCGTTCATGACCGAGCCCGTCGACGATCCGTTTCGTCCCGAGATAGGTCAACCCCAGCACTACGGTGACGGACCAGCCGCTCCACGGCACCGACAGCACTCCCATGACGAGGATGTACGACAGCGCCAACAACACCGCACCGATACCCACTGCCTGCCATCTGACTGGTCTCGGGAACGCCCGTCCCGGAGGACCTAGCCAGTGCTGATCCACCCGGTACAGGTCGTCATCGGTCTCGATCACCGCACGCCCCTCACCGGCGCTCACTGATGGCGCGACCGATTGCGAACACGATGGCGGCGGCGATGACCACGCCGAAGATGATCGTCATGGCAGACATGGGATGAGGTCCTCTCGAAAAGGGTGAGTCCGAATGGGCTGTGTCCGCTACCGGTCACACGCCGGGGACGATCAGCCGGATGAGTCCGGTGCCGACATTCATCGCCGCGTCGGGGTTCGCCGACAACCCGAACCAGCCCAACGCGATCAGGGACAGACTGGCGATGGTGATGACGGCAGACCAGGACGAGCGAATCGCCTTCGCCAGAAGCACAATCGCTCCGACGCCGAGGATCGGAGGGACTACCTGCTCGCGGAGGAAATCTCCCACCCCGCTGGTCTCGATCCCCTCCTGTGCCAGGAACGTCAGCTGCGACGCAGCCTCGAAAGACTCATGAAGCATGCTCTCTCCCAAAAGATTCGCGGGCAACACCGAACGGTGACGTCAGAACATTGGCACAGGGCAGCTTCGGCACACGAAGACCCCCGCACGCGCTCGGGCGTGTCGCTGCGGGGTCCACTGAGGGTGGGACTGGTTGGCGGTGGGTCCACGAGGACGGGTCGTATCGCGGCGGGGCACTGAGGGTGGGGACCGGTCGCTGCGGGGACGGGTGCTGCCCTCCGGGCACGCTCTCTTCGGACAACCCTCGCGAAGAACGTGATTGGCCCCATGTGGGGCATATGTCGACGATTGGGGGATCGGTGACGCCTGCGCCCCCACTCCCTTCGGGAGACGCCTCCCCCCTACGGGGGGAGGCGAAGTTGAGAATAGCGCCCCGGACCGGTTTCAGCGAACAGTGGTTCAAACACCACTTGGCAGAGAGGTTTTGGAGATACCGGCGGAGTTCGCCTCACAGCGGCCTGGGACGCACTCGCATGGTTGGCGGACGAGGCGACACGCCCGAACGCGTGCGGGGGTCCTTGGTGAATCCGCCGGCGAGCAGATTCACTGTGTGCGCATCATCCGCGATGCAGATGACCGACCGAGAAGGGGTTTCCGCGATGCCGTCGAATGACCCCGTGGGCGAGTTCTTCCGGGATGTGTTCGGTCCTTCCGGTACCTCGTCGGCCGCCGGCGGACGCAGGCGGTCCGAGCAGTCGGGGGAGGAAGAGGCAGCGCGGTTCACCCCGTGGGTGCTCGTCGTCCTGGCCGTCACCATCGCCGTGTGGTGGGCGCCGACCCTGCTGGAGTCCGCTCAGATCACCGAGCTGTGGCCGCGTTCGCCGCTCTGGGCGCAGTGGCTCATCGACTTTCGGCCCAGGCTCGTCGTCGCCGGGGCCCTCGTCGGTCTCCTGGACTTGAGCCGGTTCCTGCGGCATCGGCAGCGGCGAATCCTGTCCGCGGTGGTGCGACAGACCACCGGCCACATCCCCGTGCGGATCAGGCTCAGTGTGCGTACCGGGTGGCACAGCACCGCGTGGGCGGCAATCCGCCTGCCGCAGGGAGCGGTCGTCGATGCGAACCGTCAGGAGCGTCTGAATTCGGCAGTCAATGCGTTGATCGTCGGATCGCCGCTGTGGCACCGCGTGCGCGCCGCGTTACCGGCCCTCGCCCCCACCCGCCCCCTGCGATTTCTGCCGCGGAGGACGCCGGTCCAGATCCACAGCGTCCCGGCGGGCGAACCGGGACCCGACAGCCTTGCACCCTCGACGCCGAAGGCGGAGCAATGAGCCGATTCCTCGGACCCACGGTCACCGACTGGAAGTACGTCACCGCCTTCCGTGCCGACAGGAGCACCATCACGATCGTCCGCCGACCGGTGCTCCCGGACACCCGCAGCGCACGTCACAGCATGCTCGCCGAGCTGTTCTCCGACGGCAAGGCCCTGCAAGACGTGACCGTCTCGGTCGACTCCTACGCCTACGACGGAACCGAAGCCTCCTACCGCATCCACTACAAGCCCACGCTGGCCACGGGCATGGAAGTCAACCGGCACAAGCTCACCGAGGCTCTGCTCGCCGCCCTCGGCACCCACGAATCAGGGCAGCTGTGGCGAGTGGACTGGGCCCCGGAGAAGCCCATCATCACCCTCTCGCTCCGAAAGCCGCTCGCGACAATGGTGATGCATTCGCTGAAAATCCCGGCCGCCGACCTTCCCGTTCCACAACTCGACGAACGCGGAATCGCGCGACGCCAGCAGATGCCCTGGCCAGGAAGCGACCCCAGCGCGCCCGGGCAACGCCTGCATGTCCCGTACGCGTCCTGCGAAACCGATGCCGGCGTCGTCGACGCCTACTGGAACATCTCCGACGATTCCTCGGCACCGCACATGCTGGTCGTCGGACCGACCGGCGGCGGCAAAACGGTTCTGCTGACCACCGTGATCACCGAACTCACACTCCGCGGAGTCCCGGTGATCGGTGTCGACCCCAAACGCATCGAACTGCACCAATTCCTCGGCTACCCCGGGGTCCCCGCGATTGTTTTCGAACCCCTGCGGGCCGCCGAGTTCATCTACGCGCTGTGGCGCGAAATGCACGCACGGACCAAGTACATGCAAACCCAGCGTCTGAAGGCACGCAACATGCCGCTACTAGTGGCGGTGCTCGACGAGTTCTTCATCCTCTCCGCGGCCTGGACACAGCTGGCCAAGTCCGGCACCGACGAGGAGAAGGAAGTCATCAAACGCTGCAACCCACTCGGGCGAATCGGCGAACTCGTCGCCCTGGCCCGCTCGGCAGGCATTCGCCTCGCCGTGGGAGTTCAACGCCCCGATGCGCACCTGTTCGGACGGGACTCCGGCAGTGTCCGCGACAACTTCCAGACCCGAGCAGCGCTCGCACGGTTGAGCAGTGACGGCGCCTACATGATGTGGGGTGAGACCACTGTCGGCCGCGACATCGACGCCAAGATCCGCGGCCGCGCCACGGTCAGTGACCCCTCCGGTGACCCCGCCCTCGCACAGGTGTGGTTCACCCCCACCATCGACGACCACCCCGCCGCCCGCAGCGACCTGTCCGCCGAGGAAGCACACGCCGTCGACAGCCTGCGCCCGACAAGGGATACCCCGGTGTACTGCTTCTCGGCCGAGCTGGCGCAGTTCATCGCCGACGAACAGCACCTGATCACCACGATGGCCGATGACGTCCGCGAGCCCGTCGCAGTCTCCGGGTCGTCGGTGACATCCCTGATCGACCACATCTCCGATGCGATCCCGGCTGGTGCCCTCGAGGAAGGCATGAACATCGTCCTCGGCCTCGACGACGAACCGGACCGCACCGGCACCGTCCTGACCGTCGAGACCATCCGCAAGATTGCCCGCGACAGCGACGGCACGGTCACCGAGGAGGGTCTGGTGCGGGTGGAGGTGTCAGTGGAATCCACCGGCCGCCGGCCCGAGGTCCTGATCCTCGAATACAGCGGACTCGACACCGTCTTCCTCGCCGCGGTCGACCTCGCTGCCGCCGTCTGACCCCTGATGTCCCGGCTCTATCCGCTCCACCACTGAAAACACGAGAGAGAGGCCACCGATGGCAGTCCGGCAGATCGAACGCGCAGTAATCCTCGAACCCGAGGACATCGAGGCCATGCACCGCCCATTCGTCAACAAGGGCAACTCCGACCCCGTCGTTCGCGCGTTCCGAGAAGCGCTGCGGGCCTCCACACCCGGGTGGCTGGCCGCCCTGGACACCGAAAGCAAGACCGTCTCCCGCAGCCGTCTCGACGAGCTCCTCAGCGCGATCGGTCATCGGCGCGACCTCGTGGGGGCGCTCCCCGACGGCGAGGTCAAGACCGAGGCACTCGATCAGCTCACCAGCCTCGACGAGCTGATCACCGAAATGCTCGCCCAGCTCGACGGCACCACCTCGGGCGCCGGGAGTCTGTGATGTCCGCCCCGCAGATGACCGTCGCCATCGACGGCGGAGGACGTCACGCTACGGCGTATGTGCCGTCGCAGGCCGCGACGCTCGACCTGCGAGGCGACACCGAGCAAGACCTGATGACCGCCGTGTTCGCGCAGGCCCACGCCGAAGCCCGAAGCAGCGGCCAGACGATCACCGTCGCGGTCAGCGGCGGCGCCGACACCGCGCCGATGCGGCTTGAGGTCGACCCCGACCAGACCATCCGCCCCGCCCCGGAGCAGGCACCGCCGCAGGAATCTGTGTCGCCCATCCGGGAACGGCCCCAGCGCCGCCCGGCGGGCGGCACTCCCGTCGTGCGGATCCAGGACGAAGGCAATGAGCCCACGGTTGCTGTGCGGCGGCCGGCGACCGATCCGACACGCGCGCGGGCAGCTGTATCCGCCGAGCGCGAAGGCGGACACGACCGCACACCACCCGCCCGGCCGCGGCGGCCGGTGTCGGGGCTGGCCGCCCCCGAGATCGTTCCCGGGGCCGGTGAGCCTGCCCGCCTGGGGGTGCGAGGTCGACTCAACGCCATGCTCGGGTTGAGTCTCGCCCCGAAAGCGCAGTCGCCGGAGATGCGGCTGCGGGCCGCCGAGTCGGTGATCACCCGGGGGCTGCCCGATTTCTCGGTGATCACCGTCGCCAACCCGAAAGGTGGGGTCGGCAAGACCCCGTTCGCCGTGGCTCTCACCCAGACCTTGGCCGACCTGCGCGGCGCCAGCACCGTGGTGTGCGCGGATTTCGGTGAGGTCGGCGGCAGTCTCGCCAACCGGGTCGCCGTCCGTCCGTCGCCGGGCAACGACGTCCCCGCCTTGCTGGCAGCACATCCCGACCCTGATGTCGCCATCCGACCCTCAGCGCTCTCGCAGCACCTGACCCGTCAACCGTCGGGTGAGGACATCATCGCGGGACGCCGCGGCGACACGACATCGGTTCTAGGCGAAGACCATGCGGCGCATCTGGCCGCGATCGTGGCCCAGCACCGCGACATCCTCGTCGCCGACACCGGCAACAACCCCCTCGCGGGAACCTGGAAGTGGGCAGTGAGGGCAGCGGACGTCGTCGTTATCCCCGTTCCCTTGCGCTGGGACGCCGCCGACGCCGCAGAAGAAATGATCACGGAATTGGCGTCGACCACCACCGATGTTCTCCAGCGCACGATCGTTGTCATCACCGCCGGCCCCGGGGACGCCCCGATGGTCGAACAGGACACCGTCGAAGCCCTCCGGGACCTGGGAGTACCCCTCGTGGCGCGCATGCCGTTCGAGCCGCTGTTCGCCTCCGGGGAACGCCTTGCACTCTCCCGGCTCCAACCCCACACCCGAGCAGCGCTGACCCGACTAGCCGAAGAAGTTGTCAAGACAATCACCGGCCCCTGACTCAGCCATCACCCACCGACCGAACAGATCTCACGCCACCCTCGACGGGCACATCCACCTTCGATTCGCGTCTGACCACCCTTCTGGCCACCTCACGAAAGGCACACAATGAGCAACGCCACCGCCGGCAACCGCGCCGCCCGCCGCGCCCGAGGCCCGCACCGCCGACAGAGCGCCACACAGGCAGCCACCGCGCTGGCAGCCATCACCGCCGCCCTGGCCTCCGGAATCGCCCTGTGCCCGCCCGCGTTCGCCGACCCGATCCAGGACGGCGTCACCGGCGACAGCACCCAGGAAGGTGTCACCGGCGCGGACACCCCCAGCGCAACCACCGCCCCCACACCAGCACCCGAGACCGCCTACGTGCCCGAAACCCCCACGGAACCGGTGTACTGGGTCGAGCCGCCCGCCGAGTACCAGAACATCGAGTACCAACCGCTCCCGAACTACGACTACGACACCAATGCCTATGTCGAGCCGGAGAACTACTCGATCGAGCCGGTGCAGCTCGACCAGCTGCACCTGCCCACGCCGGTGGAACCGACCGCCCCGTTCATCGCCCCACGCGACACCCTTCGCATCGGCGAAATCCATCTCAAACAGCCGAACTGGATCAGCGACGGCGACCGGGACCGCACCAACAACACCCTCTCCGTGGTCCAGGCCGGGGTTTCGACAGGTTGGCGCTCGATCGGTGTGGAAACGTCTCGGGCCGACCGAATCGCCGCCGCACAGGTCGGTGCCGGTGCCGCCGGGGCAGCGCTCGGCGCAGTCACCGCAGGCGGGGCGGCAGCCACCGCGGGCGCACTGGTCGGTGGCACCATCGGCGGCCTCACCGGAATGACCGCAGGCAACGTCTTCCTTCCCGGACTCGGGTGGGTACCCGCCGGGATCGTCGGCACCGCCGCGGGTGCCGGCCTCGGTGCCGCGGTGGGTATCCCCGTCGCTGCGGCCGGAGCGGTCGTCGGCGGCGCGGCCGCCGTCGCAGCGGTGACCCCGATCGCTGCCGGCGACAAGGGAGAACCGCGCGAGATCGAGGTCCCGGACATCGACTCCGAGGCCGTGACCGCCCAGACCGAGACCGTGCTCACCGACTGGGAGAACTCCGGCCCCGTGGGGCAGGCGGCCGCCGACGCCGTACAGGACACGGTCGAAGCTGCGCCCGCGATCGACCAGCAGGCCCGCGACTTCGTCGCTTCCCAGCCCGGCGGCGAACAGATCATCGATCAGGTCGACACCACCCTGAACTCGTTCTTCACCGACGCCACCGCCGGCCTGGCCGGAAACCTGCTCTCGAACGCCATCGGCGGCGGCATTCCGACCGCCAACTGACACCGAAGAAGGCGGGTGCACACCATGAAAAAGCCGACCCTGAGCCGAAAGCCGTCGCGGCATCCCGCCGTGATCGACCTTCTCGACGGCTCACCCACCGCCGACCACCCGCCGGGCGCCCGCACCACGGCGCCCGGCGGCCCGGCCACACCACCGCCCCCACCCCGGTCACCTCTACCGCCGGCTCGCCCCGGCCGCGGGCCGGGAAAGAAAACGATTGCCGCCGTCGCAGCGGTCGCCGTGGCCGCCGGAATGGCCATCAGCCACCTCCGCAGCGGAGACAGTGAAACCGCGTCTACCGCGGCCACAACCAGCGCCACCGCACCAGCTGACGCGAACGGGCTGCCCATCCTCAACCTGCCCGACCCCGAACAGGTCGAACAGACATCCGCGTCGGACGGGGAATGCCGGGCCGACCGCGGTGACCAGAAGAGCGGCGCGGGCGTGATCGCAGCGTTCAACCACGCCTACTACAGCCTGCGCAACGGTGAAACCGCCCGAGCGCTCGCAACACCGAGCTCATCAGTGCTCCCTGGACCGGAACTGCAGAAGGTCATCGACGCGGTCCCGATCGGCACCAACTATTGCCTCCGCACCGTCGAACTGTCCCACGGGGTCTACCTCGTCGATCTGTCCGTGATGCAGCCCGCCCAGCCGATCAAACGCGGCACCCAGACCGTCACCACCCACAAGATCGACGGGCGCTGGTACGTCGATGTCTTCACCTGAGTCCCTAGCTCCGAGGTGGAGTGCTAGCCAACGGACCCGAGCGAACCAGGACGTATTCCGCGTAGAGCACGCGAATCATCAGCACAGCAGCGATTGCGTCGTGGCGCAGGAGTTCCGCACACGATGTGCTCGGCGCAGCGCTGACGAGCGGCGGGCCATCGTGCGCCAGAACGTCGTCGCCCCGCCCTCCGACGCACTCGACCTCGGACGGGGCCGTTGCTGGTAAATGGGCGAGCAATGCCAGCAGCGATAGCACGCGTTGAAGTGGTGCGCGGCGGACAGTGCAACACCGCAAACACCCTCCGCAACACCGCAACGACCGTCCGCAATGCCACACAGGAAACCCACCGGCAGCAACCAGCGGGGCTAATCGAGTGGGACCCCGTGGAAGGAGACCCCGAGCATGACCGACCTCAATATCCGAGCAGCACGAATCCAACTTCACGCCCTGATCGCGGCCCTCATCGTTGCGATCGCCATTGCGATCGGCATCACCACAGGCGCCTTTGTACTGTCCTTCGCCGTGCAACGTGACCTGGCGTTGCAGGCGGGTATCCCGCAATACCTCACCTGGATCTTCCCGGCCATCGTCGACGGCGCAATCCTCGGCGCAACGATCGCGGTCGTTGCATTGAGTAAAATCGGCGGCAGCGCAACGGGAAAACGGTTCTTCCTCTGGCTCGCCGTAGTCGTGGTCTTCATCAGCGTCTTCGGCAACGCCTACCACGCACACCGCTCCGGGCAAGCCGCCGCGACCACCATTGCAGCCGGCATCGACCTCGGTTACGCCCCGCTGTCGCCGACCGGCGCCTCGCTCATTGCAATCATTCCGCCGTTGCTGGTGTTGGCCTTCACCCACGGTGTCGGCATCCTCATCAAGGCCATCGGCACCGCCCACACCGAGTGCACCGCGGTCGTGCGCGACGCCCGACACCGTAAACAGCAGCGGTCCGACGAGGACACCGCGACCGACTACCGAATTCCGGCCCCAGGGCCGGTGTCGTCGGTCGATCGCAACGCCGGACGCATTGCGCCGTCCGTTGACCCGACCGTTGCACCCATCGTCTTCGCTGCGTCGGCATCCGATTCATCCGTTCTCGACGACCGTACGGAGACCACGACTCCGGAACCGGAGGGTCGTCTTGCTGTTGCGGACGCCCCACAACCGACCACTGCGAAGCCTGGTGAACTCACCGATGTTAGAGCCCACGCCAAGGAACACGCGGAGCACCTTGCACGCAATGCAACGGACAGTGGCAATGCCCACGCGCCAGAAATCGGCAATCCGCCGAAGGGTTCGCAGGAGCGGTTCGTAATGCCGGATAAGGCCCAGACCATCGACAACCTCCTCGCCTTCATCGATACCTGCGCCGACTTCGAACCGGTAGTCAAGGAGACGGCCCGGCTGCGTATAACTGAGCAGCGCAGCTACGCCGAGATCGCCACGCTCACCAAAGCCAAGGCCGCGAGCACGGCAATGCGCCGCTTCGACAAGGTCGCGCAACGCGCCGTGGAGGCCGGTTTCCGGAGGCCTCCGTTGCCCGAGCATGAGGACATTGCCGAGGAACGCAATGCGGCAACGCTTGACCATCAGTACACCTTGGTGGGGGCACGGTGATGACCTGCCTCTGGTAAGTGCGGTGAGGACCAGTTCCTGCGCTGCAGCCTGAGTGCGAGAAGGCCGATCAATAGGCGACAGAAGAATTCCGCCGGCACCGGTGAACAGCGATCCGCAACACGTCCAGGAACTTTTGCCTAACGCGGGACGATGTTGCAGACCGGTCGGCTGAGGTCGTACGAAAGGCCCGAGAGTGCAACGCAACGTCGGTGACGAGGCCGACGCCGCAATGCCGGATCTCGTTGCCGACGGGCACCGGCGTTGCGGTGCGGCGCAGGCAACGTCTCAGCGTGTGGGAGGCCGTTGCAGGCAGGGGATGGGTCCGATTGCACGCAAGCCCCTGTCTGACCGCAGGTTTCGCCGGAGGGTGCAACAGGGCGGCAGCTTGCATTCCGACGTTGCCGAGTGGACGCAACGCCGCGCTGCATACGGCCCGTCAGGGTGGTGTCGATGCCGTCGCCGCGCTGATCGGCCGTTTCCCGCTCAACTGTGAGCGGGCTCGCGAAAACCCGGCATCTGAACGGCCCGGCCAGACAGAAACTCGACCAGGCCCGCGTAGGAGTCCTCGAAGCGGACAGGCCTTCGGCCGGACGGGTAGCGGGGAGAAGGCCGCGGCCTGAGTCAAAGGTGATGTGGCCGTGCACAACGGTCCGAGGTCGGGCATGACTACCGCGTTCCAGTTCGCGAACTCCGACACAATGTTCAGGACGAGGGCCGACGAACTTGGCAGCCTCCTAACGACACCAGTGCCCGCGTCGTTGCGGTGCTGGGGGCCGCACACCACCACCTCGACTACCCCGCAATGGCTTCGACCGAGCACAGCTGTAGATCAGCCGATCTCTGGGCCGGCGTCGACCAGATGGCCGGGCGCCTGAGGTTTCGTCGACTTCCACTTGTTGGATGTGGGCGCCCAACCGCCGTACGTCAGAACGTCGGCGCTCCACCGACACGCCCGACCGCGTGCGGGGGTCGTTGCTGGTAAACGGACTGCGACCGAGACTGACAGCCGGAAGGCACAGGCTGCAGCGCGATAGGAGTCCGCACATGGCATGGTTAGCGAGACGTGGGCTCGCGGCGGTCACCACCACTATGCTGTGCGGGACTGCGCTGCTCACCGGGCCCGTGATCGCCCATGCCAACCCTGCGAACTGTGCGTCGACCTTCAACTTGTTTATCCCCGGCACGTGGGAGACCAACGAGAACGCCGACCCGAACCAGCCCGTAGGCATGCTCGCCCCGGTCGCGGCGGCAATCGAGGCACAGAATGGTGCTCGCGCGCAGATTTACTCGCTGCCGTATATGGCGTCCGCGTTCGACAATGGCCACACCTACGCCGACAGCAAGACCGACGCGGTCAGCAAGGCCACCGCGGTGCTGAAGAACTACGCTGACAAATGCCGGGGCGCGAAGATCACGATCACCGGCTACTCCCAGGGTGCGGACGCTGCAGGCGATCTCGCGTCGGCGATCGGAAACGATCAAGGGCCGGTCGATGCGGACCAGGTCCTCGGTGTGGCGCTGCTCGCCGATCCCGGTGCCGGCACGAAGGGCGCCGCGACGGTCGGGCCGAAGACCTCCGGGGAGGGGATCGCCGGTCCCCGGTCGCAGGGCATGGGCACGCTGTCGGGGCGGGTCGCCTCGATCTGCGATCCGAAAGACCTGTACTGCTCGATCCGCAAGGGCGCCAACCCGTTCCTCGGATCTCTCGGGTCGATCCTGTCGAAGACCCCCGGCAACACCGGTGCCGGTGCCGGCGCCGGTGGAGGTAACGCGGCGGTCGCGACCGCGCTGACCTCGGATTTCACCGGCGCCGACCTGCCCGGTCTCGGATCGAATGTCGACGCGCTCGGAAAGCAACTGTCCGGCACCGACACCGGCGGCTCGATCGATGTGAACCAGATCGCCGACACCGCGACCTCGCTGTCCAAGACGCTCAGCCCACTGGTCGACCTGTTGCAGTCCGGGGCCGCGAACACCGCCGCCACCGCGGGCCTGGCCGCAGCCCCAGTGGGCACACCGGAAAACGCGGCCGCACAAGTCCTCACCACAGCCAGCCAAGCGAACCTGGCCGGTGCACTCGACTCGGTGGCCACGATCGCGAACACCGCAGCCAAACTCTCTAATAACGGCGACACCACACTGCCCGCCACCGCTCCCGAGATCTCTCAACTCGCGGGCACCGCCGCATCACTTGGTAGCCAAATCGCACCCGTCGCCGCCACCCCGGCAGATGCCCTCTCCTCCGCGTCGAGCGTGCTGTCGGTCCTCAAACAGAAAGTCGTCGTCGACCAGGCCCTGAACGTCGTCACCGGCGTCACTGCCCTGGATATACCAGCGATCCTGCACAACCTGATCGTGCTCCCGCAGAAGATCGCGGCCGGCGATGTCCGCGCCGCCCGCGATACCGCCCGAGAGCTGAACGTGCAGTTCGAGCCGCTGGTGAAGATGGTCGCCGGTGTCGACCTCAAGTGGATCTCCCAGATCCTCGCGATCATCCCGGACCCGTCCGGATACACCCAGATCGCGGCGCTGGTCACCAGCATCCTCGGCAACGTCGACGTGATCAAGCTGGCCAACATCGCCGGTCAAGCCCAGGAAATTGCGTGGGCCGCCGCGGACAAGCTTTTTCCCCCGCCCGGGGCACAACCCGACCCGGTCGGTGCTGCGGCACAGACGGCAGCGTTGCTCCCACTCGGACTCGACCTCGGCTCGGTGGCCGCGAACATGCTCACCGGCACAGCCGGCAAGACCGACCCCGCGCTG
>NZ_JASHKW010000034.1:0-60934 GCF_030056915.1 Rhodococcus sp. IEGM 1307 | reverse complement strand
CCGAACATCCGTTACCGAAAGCCCCCCAACCTTGTTGGGGGGCTTTCGGCATTCCTGGGGACATTCGCCGACCGCATTTGATAACGCTGCGGTAACGTCCCCCCGGTTCCCCTATGGCAGGTCCTTCGCCTGCGTAACGTGGCCCGGGCAGATCCGTTGGGATCGTGCCGTGCGGTGCGCGTCCTCCCGGATCACCCGAGGTGACGAAGGGAATCTGTGGTGACGAGCACGATGTCGAAACAACGTCCGGTAGTCAGGGCGGCTGTCGCCTTCGCGGGCATGATGGTGGCCGCCGGCTCCCTGGCGGGGTGCACGAAGACCGACACGACCAGCGGCGGATCACTCCTCCAGCAGCTGCAGGACAGCGGAACGGTGACCGTCGGCTTCGCCGGCGAGGCCCCGTACAGCTTCGAGCAGGACGGCCAGCTGACCGGCGCCACCGTGGCTCTGCACCGCGAGATCTTCAAGAACCTGGGCATCGACAACGTCGAGGGCGTGAGTACCGACTTCGGGGCACTCATTCCCGGGCTGCAGGCCCGCCGCTTCGACGTCGTCAGCGCCGGAATGTCGATCCTGCCGCAGCGGTGCGAGCAGGCAGCGTTCAGCGAGCCGGAATTCAACTACACGACCGCGCTGATGGTGCCCAAGGGGAATCCCGCGAAGCTCACCGACATGCAGTCGGTGCAGCAGAGCGGGGTGCGGATGGCCGCGATGACCGGGGCGATCGAATCGGACTACGCGCAGCAACTCGGGATCGATGCGATGCAGGTGGCGTCGCCGCAGGACGGAATGGACGCCGTCGCCAACGGGCGAGCCGATGTCTTTGCGCTCACCGGAATCTCACTGAACTGGCTGGCGCAGAACAACCCGCAGGCCCCGGTGGAAGTGACCAGCTCGTTCGTCGCCGAGATCGACGGGGTACCCCAGGTCGGTGCCGGCGGCACGGTCTTCCGCAAGGAAGACACCGAGTTGCGCGACGCCTACAACGCCGAGCTGGCCAAGATCACCTCCGACAAGGACAAGTACCTGTCCATCGTCGGACCGTTCGGATTCACCGCGGAGGAACTGCCCGATCCGAACCTGACCACCGCCAAACTCTGCGGCGGGGCCGGCTGATCGTCGGAGAGGTCTGCTGCCTGTGAAGGAGAACATCGACGCCTTTCTGGACGCGTGGCCGAGCATCCAGGAAGGGATCGTTGTCACGCTCCAACTGACGGCGGGCGGTGCCCTCCTCGCGTTCGTCCTCGCGCTCGCGCTCGGGCTGGCCGCCCGTGCGCACAACATCGTGATCAGGGGATCGGCGCGCGCGTTCATCGAATTCTTCCGGGGCACTTCGCTGTTGGTGCAGCTGTTCTGGTTGTTCTACGTGGTTCCGCTGTTCGGCTACCTCATCGACCCGGTGCTCTGCGGGATCCTCGCGCTCGGGCTGAACTACGGCGCCTACGGAGCCGAGGTGGTGCGGGGCGCGATCAACTCGGTGCCGCAATCGCAATGGGAGGCGGCGACAGCGCTGGACTTCAGTCACTGGCAGCGGTTGCGCCGGGTGGTCTTCCCGCAGGCCTGGGCCGAGATGATTCCTCCGTTGACCAACCTCCTGATCCAGCTCCTCAAGGGCACAGCGCTCGCGAGCTATATCCTTCTGCAGGACTTGACCTTCGAGATCGACCAACTCCGGCAGACGACCGGAAACACGCTCTTCGCGTTCGGCGTCGGGCTCGTCATCTACTTCGTCATCGGCTACGTACTGACACTGGTGATGAACGCGCTGGAGGTGCGGGCGAAGAATCGCCTCGGCACGGGACCGTCGCTGCGTGAGATCTTCAGCCTCGCACCCACCGACCCACGGGGACTGGAGGCCGCGAAGCAATGAGCGTCCAGTGGAGTTGGGACCGAGCGTTCGAGGCACTGCCCGTGCTGCTCGAGGGTTTCAAGATCACCCTCATCGCCACCGTTCTCGGGTTCCTGATCTCCGTCGTTCTCGGCCTCGTCATCGCCTTGATCCGGCAGGCCGCGCCGCGATGGGTGAGTGTCCCGGTCCGCGCGATCAGTGAATTCATCCGGCTGACCCCGCTCGTCGTGCAACTGCTGTTCGTGTACTACACGTTCACGGGACTGTCGCCGCTGCAGATCGGTGTCGTCGTACTCGGAATCCACTATTCGACGTACATGGCCGAGGTGTACCGGGCGGGAATTGAAGCGGTGCCCGTCGGCCAGTGGGAGGCGGCGCGGGCGTTGTCCATCGCGCCCACCCGGACGTGGCGTGCGATCATCCTGCCGCAGGCCATCCGTCGCGTCGTCCCGGCGCTGGGCAACTACGCGGTGTCGATGTTCAAGGACACCCCGTTCCTGTTCGCCATCACGGTGGTGGAGATGGTGACGGCCGCGCAGCAGTTCGGCGCCCGGCATTTCCAGTACCTCGAACCGTTGACGCTGGCGGGTGTGATCTTCCTGGTCGCCAGCTACCCGACGTCCCTGCTCATACGGCGATTGGAGAGACGTCTTGCCCGATGACGCGAGCGCAGCAACCCCGATGATCCGATTCGACGACGTCGTGAAGCAGTTCGGCGACCACGTCGTGCTCGACCACCTGGACTTCCAGGTCGCGCGCGGTGACCGGGTGACCCTGATCGGTCCGAGCGGATCGGGGAAGACGACCATCCTGCGACTACTCATGACCCTCGAGAAGGTGAACGAGGGCGTCATCTGGGTGGACGGGGTACCTCTGACGCACGAGGAGAAGGGAAGCAAACTCGTGCCGGCGTCGGAGAAGTACGTGCGCCGGATACGACGCCGGATCGGCATGGTCTTCCAGCAGTTCAACCTGTTCCCCAACATGAACGTCATCGAGAACATCACCGAAGCGCCGATCCACGTGCTCGGACTGGACAAGGCCGCGGCCGTGACGAGGGCACGCGAGTTGCTCGAGACGGTCGGTCTGTCGGACAAGGAGACCGCGCACCCGACGCAACTGTCCGGTGGCCAGCAGCAGCGAGTCGCGATCGCGAGAGCGCTCGCCATGGACCCCGACATTCTGCTGCTCGACGAGGTCACGTCGGCGCTGGATCCCGAGTTGGTGGCGGACGTCCTCGACGTGCTGAGGAACGTCGCGCGCACCACCGACATCACGATGCTGATCGTCACGCACGAGATGCAGTTCGCGCGGGACGTGTCGAACCGGGTGATGATGTTCGACGCCGGGCGGGTCGTGGAAGAAGGCGACCCGGCGACGATCTTCACCGCGCCGAAGAACGAGCGCACCAAGACCTTCCTGAAGGCCGTACTGGCCGAATGATTCCCGGCTAGCTCGAACTGGTCGCGAGTTCCGTCTCCTCGGTGGCGGCGCGTCGGGCCAGCCGGCCCGCCATCCACGCGCATACCAGCAACTGCAGTTGGTGGAACAGCATGAGCGGCAGCACGATCAGGCCGATCGGCTGGCTCGCGAACAGGACGGTGGCCATCGGAAGTCCGGTGGCGAGGCTCTTCTTCGAACCGCAGAACGTGATCGTGATCTGGTCGGCGCGGTCGAAGCCGAGTCGCTTCGACCCGAACCACGTGACGGACAGGACCACGGCGAGCAGCACCGCGCACACCGCGAGCAGAGCGAGGAGCCGGCCGACGGACAGTGTGCCCCAGATGCCCTCGTTCATTCCCTCACTGAATGCGACGTAGACGACCAGCAGGATCGATCCCCGGTCGACGAGCTTGAGCGGTGCGCCGTGCTTCTTCACCCAGGGACCGATCCACCGCCGCACCGCCTGGCCGGCGATGAACGGCAGCAGGAGCATGACGAGAATGCCGATCGCGGAGGACGCGTCGAAGCCTGCCCCCTCGCTCGTCATCAGCAATGCCACGAGGAGCGGTGTCACGAAGATGCCGAGGATGTTGGAGAACGAGGCGCTGACGATGGCGCCGGGCACGTTGCCCCGGGCGATCGACACGAAGGCGATCGACGACTGGACGGTCGACGGCAGCAGGCAGACGTAGAGGAGGCCCAGGTACAGCGGTTGGGTCAGGATAGTCGGGACCAGCACGCGCGCAGCGATTCCGAGTAGCGGGAAGATCACGAACGTCGCGGCGAGGATGGTGACGTGGAGACGCCAGTGACGCAGGCCGTGCAGCGCCTCCTGCGTGGACAGTCGGGCGCCGTAGAGGAAGAACAGAATTCCGACGGCAACCTTCGTGGCCCACGTGAACGCGGTCAGGGCCGTGCCGTCCGCGGGGATCAGGCTGGCGATCCCGACGGTGATCAGGATGCCGAGAATGAACGGATCGAGTCTTCTGAGCAGCGGGATCTTCGTCAGCATGGTTCGACCGTAAGGAACGCGCGGATATTTCGAAAGACGATAGTCGCGTTTACTGTAATGCCGAACCGTGATAACAATGGGTGATGTTCGATCCCGTTCATCTGCGGAGCTTTCTCGCGGTCGCGCGCACCCGCAGTTTCACGGCCGCGGCCCGGCGCCTGAACCTGCGGCAGTCGACGGTCAGCCAGCACGTGGGAAAGCTGGAACTGGCCGCCGGGCGCCGCCTGTTTCTGCGGGACACACATTCGGTCGAACTGACCGCGGACGGCTCGGTGATGGTCGGTTTCGCGACGTCGATACTCGAGCGGCACTCGGACGCCGAGCGCTACTTCACCCAGTCCGGTGTGCGGGGACGCGTCCGGTTCGGGGCGTCCGAAGATCTGGTTCTGCACGAGCTACCTCATATTCTGGGCGAGTTCCGCCGCAGCCATCCGCTCGTCGATCTCGAACTCACGGTGGCGCTGAGCGAAGTGCTGTTCCGGCAACTGCACGAAGGCCGGCTGGACCTGGTCTTCGGGAAGCGGCGCAGAGGAGACCGGCACGGCGAACTGGTGTGGACCGACCGGTTGGCGTTCTTCGCAGCCCCCGACTTCGTTCCGGATACAGAGGGGCCGGTGCCGCTGGTGACGTATCCGCCGCCGTCGATCACGAGGGAAGCGGCGCTCGACGTCCTGGAGAAGTCCGGGCGCGGCGCGCGGGTGGCCTGCGTGACGGACAGTTTGAACGGGCTGCGGGCCGCGTGTCTTGCGGGTCTCGGCGTCGTGTTTCACGCGGAGACCCTGCCGCCCGCGGGACTGGCGCCGGTGCGGATGCGTTCGCGCGACGAGTGGGGACCCGCCGTCGACGTCGAATTCGTGCTGGAGGCCCGCCGGAGTGTTCTCAGCGAACCGGAGCAGGCGCTGCGCGCCGCCATCCTCGAGAATGCGGATCGACTGCGCGCGTGACCTCGGCGGGAAAATCGCCCCCACCGAGGCCGTCGAACTGTCAGAAGATGAGCACGGACAGCGCGGTGGACAGCACCAGGCCGGACACCACGGGCACGAAACACTTCCTGGCGAGTTCGAGGACGGGCACACGGGCGAAGCCGGCCACCGCGATCAACGACGACCAGGCGACGAGCGTTCCACCGCCGGACCAGATGTTCCCCATCTGACCGATCGCGGCCAGAGTTGCGGGGTCCATCCCGACGGCAGGCCCGAGCGCGCCCGCGAGTGAACCGGTGAGCGGCAGCCCGGTGAATCCGGAGCCCTCGAGGCCCGCGATCATGCCGATGGCGAGGATGCCGAACGACGTGACGAACGCGTTCTGCGGCAGGTGGGACTGCGCGGCGTTCACCAGGTCGAAGAGCAGCGTCGGGCCGGTCGCGTCCGCGGGAAGCCCCAGAATGGCGGCGGAGAAGTCACCGTTGCCGATGAAGAAGAATCCGGCGATCGGGATCACGATGCCCATGGCCTTGAATGCGAAGACCAGACCGTCGATCAGGTGCTCGGACGTCGTCTCGAGGAAGCCCTTCTTGTCGTTGGTCGCGGCCGCGGCGAACAGGATGAGCGCGGCGATGCCGCCGACCATCGCCGCCGCGTCGCCGCCCTTGAGGTCGGGCACCAGATCGGTGAACTTGCCGACCATGAGGTAGACGATGAACGCCAGGTACGCGGTGGGCACGAGTACTGCGAAAGTCTTTGCGGCGCGGATGCTCTTGAACGTGTCGTCGATGACCTGCCGGGCGGAGGCCGTGACGGGTTCGGCGAGGACCGCCGTCGACGTCGGGGGAGCGGCACTCGTCGCCGCTTCGGCAGGTGCACGATCGATCGCGCCGCCGCCGGTGGGGGTCGCACCGCCCTCGGGGGCGTCGCCGCCGGGCTTGCCGAAGTCGCTCTCCGCGCGTGCCTCCCAGTCGGTGAGCAGTTCCGGTGCGGGGCGGCGCATGTGCCTGCGCTGCGTGAAGTAGGCGATGAGGAGTGCGGTGAGACCGACTATCAGGGACATCACCAGGGCGCGGTCCGCGACGACGTCCGGATCGACTCCCGCCGACTTCGCCGACAGTCCCGGCGCCACCTTGATGATGTAGTCGGACGACAGCGCCATGCCCTGCCCGCAGATCGCGATCGCCATGCCGACCGCCATCGGGGGAAGGCCGGCGCGGATGGCGACGGGGATGAGGACGGCTCCGATCAACGGAACCGCGGGGGTGGGCCAGAAGAACAGCGAGATCGTGTAGGTGACGACGGCCAGGACGATGAAGCTGCTGGTGCCGCCGCGCATGACGCGCCGGAACGGGGCGACCATCAACCGGTCGGCTCCCATCTGCCGGAGGGCGCCGAGCATCGCCGTCACCAACGAGATGATGAGGAAGATGTTGAACAGCTCGCGGGCGGCGACGAGGCTCGCATTGAAAATCGACGCGAGACCGGTGACGAGGCTGTCGGAGAACACGAAGGCGGTCAGGAACGTGCCGATGACGGCGGGGACGACGATGTTCTTCCGCATGAGCATCGTCCCGAGGATGACGATGATTCCTCCGAGATACACCCAATGTGCGGCGGTGAGACTTACATCCACGGTGCGCCCCTTCGAAATAGGTACAGACTAGTGGCACTAGTCACAGTGCAGTGATACTGCGCGGGGGGTTTTCCAGGGTCAACGTCCAGAGTGCACATCGATAACCAGCGTATTTGTGCATTGTGCCCGGCATTTTTCGCCGGGATTGCTTGTTGTCACGCGCAAGTAAAGGAATGCTCGGCAGAAGCCGTTTCACGGAATCCTGTGTTCATAATTAGGCTTGCCTAACCAAACTTGGCGAGCGGGCCGCGGTAAGGGATTCCGGCGAGAACTGGCATCGCCGGAACGCGAATTCTCGGATGAAAGTGGACTCTATGAACACGGCGGTCGGTCAGGCTCAGAGTGCAACCACGGGTGACGAACGCGGACCCGGCACGTCGCCCGCGCTGGCGGCGCTGCTCGCCGGAACGTTCGTCGGCACGGTCAGCAACAACATCGTCAACGTCCCGTTGAACGCGATCCTCACCGACTTCGACGCCGGTCTCGGCAGCGGCATCTTCGTCGTCGTCGGATTCCTCCTCACCTTCGCTGCGACGATGCCGCTGGCCGGGTGGATCGGAGACCGGTTCGGGCGCAGGCGCGTGTACTGCGCCGCCCTACTGGGAACTGCGGCCTGTTCGCTCGGTGCGGCGCTCGCACCGTCCCTGCCCGTGCTCGTGCTGTGGCGGTCGCTCGGCGGGATCGCCGCGGCCGCGTTCGCGCCCGCGGTCATGGGCCTGATCGCGTGGTTGTTCGGGCCCGCACGGCGAGCGCGCGCCGTCGGCGCCTGGGCTGCGGTGAACGGGATCGGGCAGGCCGTAGGCCCGTCCATGGGTGGAATCGTCAGCGACTGGTGCGGCTGGCGGTGGGCGTTCGTGCCACTGGTGCCGGTCGCCCTGATCGGGTACGCCGCGACCCTCCGCTACATCCCGCGCTACCCCGGCAAGAAGATGCGGCTCGACGTGATCGGAGCGTCCACCGTCACACTCGGCGCGGTCCTGCTGATCCTCGGCCTCACGACCGTCTCGATGGAGCAGGTACCCGCCTGGGTCAGCATCACGACCATCGGCGCCGGAGTCGTCGTCACGGCCGGGTTCGTGCTCCACTGCCGGCGGGCGGCGAACCCGTTCGTGCCCATCGACCTGGTGATCGAATCGCGGTTCCTGCGTAGTGCGCTCGCTGCGTTCACCCAGATGTTCGCGCTGGGGGCCCTGCTGCTCGCGCTTCCGCTCTACCTGACGGGCACGGGCAGTTCGACCACGCAGGCGGGGCTGATGCTCTTCGTGCTACCGGTCGTCATGACGTGCGTGGCGCCCGTCGTCGGGCGTCTCGTCGACAGGATCGGGGCCCGGGTGGTGATGCGAACCGGTCTGGCGGTGTTGGTCAGTAGTCAAGTGGCCCTGGCGATCACGTTGTCCGCGGACGTCCGGAACCCGGTCGCCGTCGGCGCCGTGCTCCTCGTCGCCGGAGTGGGGATCGGCATGGTCCAGACACCCGCCGCGGCCGGTTCGACCCGATCGCCCGCCGGGGCCGTCGGAACCGGCCTGGGACTGTTCAACCTCATCCGCTTCGGTGGCTCGGCCGTGGGCGCCGCCTGGGTGGGCGTGGCCGCGCACCTGTCGGCCGATCCGTACGGACTGCTGTTCGCCGTGGCGGCCGTCGTTGTGCTCGCCGGACTGGCCGGGACGTTCGCCGGCGAGAACCCGGTGGCCGGCTGAGGGCTAGCGGGTCACGATCTCGTGGTTGACGGTGTCCTGCACCTGGGAGAGCAGATCGAGACGGAGAGCCAGCCACAGCGTGAACTGGTTCTCGGGTTCCCGGATATCCATGCCGATGAGCCGAGACGTGCGATCGAGCTTGGCGATCATCGTGTTCCGGTGGATCCGGAGGCGCCGTGCGGCGGCGTTGATGTTGCCGCCCTCCTCGAGGTAGGCGAACAGCAACTCCTCGGTGTCGGCATGCGAACTCGACGCCCGAAGGGGACCGAGAACGTCACGGATGAGCCGTCGGCTCTCGTCGGTGTCGGTGGCGCGGGCGAGCACACTGAACCCGCGAAGGTCGTTGTAGGCCACCGAACCGGACAGTCCGAGCCGCTGGGCGATGCCCAGGGTGATGCGGGCCTCGCGGTAGCTTTCCCCGACATCGCGGGCACCCGCCGCGGGACGTCCGTGGGCCACCGGAATCCGCTGACCCAAACGGGTTTCGAGATCGAGCGACATGGCGTGGGCGTACTCGCTGATCTCGGATTCGACACCCGGCGTGTCGACGGAGCTCAACGATCGGATCACCACGAGCACGTCGCCGATGACGGTGACGTGCGAACGTACGCCCGGACGCGGCAGGACGCCGGCGGCGTACCGTGCCAGCCGGACCATGCTCGCGCCGGGTAGTCCCGACGCCCGGTCGACGAGACCGGGGGCGACGAACACGATGTAGTGCAGGTCCAGATCGATCTCGTGCAGCGCGGCCCGGGTGCGCAGGTCGTGGTCGTTGGCGAAGTTTCCGTGCACGAGGGCCTGGACGAAGTCTCCGCGCGCCCGCTCCTCGGCCTCGTCCACGCTCCGCTGCCGGAGCATCTCGGTGCCGATGATCGTTCCGGCCTGTTCGACGACCACCCGGTGCTGTGCGATGTCGTGTCTGCGGGGGTTCGCCCCGGGGACGACGACCACGATCCAGCCCTCGTAGCGGCCGGCGAGTTGCATGGCCCCGGCGACTGCCGTCGTGGGCGCGAACAGTCCCTCCGGATGCTCCAGGCGGAACACGTGAACGTTGTGCATCCGTGCCGGTGGTGATTCCTCGAGGCGCGGCAAGGCGTCCGCGAGAGCCTCCAGCAGGGCGACGGTGCCCGCGTCCTCGACGTCCGGGAGGCCGGCGTGCGCGAGGAGGCGTCCCCGGACGTCCAGGGCGACGGCGACGTCCGAGGTCAGCGTCGCGACCTCACGGATCAGCATCGGCAGGCCCGCGCCGCGGTGCAGCAACCCCGCAAGCGACTGGTGCACGGTGAGGGCGTAGCGCATCACGTGCGCTTCCTGGGTGAGTGCGCGCTCGGCGAGGAGCCGGTTGAGTGCGGTGAACCCGACGGGAAAACCCAGCTCCACGACCGTGAGTCCGGTCGGCCAGACCGTGCCCGCGGGCGCCGACCCGTCGACGAGAAGGACCCCGGCGCCCCGCGCCACCAGCGACTCGAGTTCACGTCCGTGCGCGGACAGCGTCTCGGGCCGGGTGTACACAGCGACCTCGGCGAGGGAATCGGGCCTGCTCAGCACCTCACCCCACGGCAGGCACCACGTCACCGGACCGCTCAGGGCGTCCGTACCGGACAGCAGCCGGGCCGACGCGAGCAGGGGCTCTTCCAGCAGGCCGCGTAACGACAGTCGCTCGTCCTCTGCGGCCGGTGTCGTGGTGTCGTCCACTGCGGACCCTCCTCGGGTGGTCGAAAAGTGCAGTATGGCGGAGCGCACGCCTGCACTGCCTATGCACTATGCCCTGATTTCGCCGAGATTGCCGGATAGTTTGACCATGGTTCCTCCGGCGATGCCGGTGATAGAAATCGGTGCATCACTTCCTCCCGAATACGCAACGGAGAAGACAATGCATCAGGTTCACCGAATCACCCTCGACGACGCACTCCCACTGCTCGCCGCGGGACGCGCGAAGGCCGAGGAAATCGGCGTCAAGCAGACCCTGTGCGTCTGTGACGACGGCGGCAACGTGCTGGCCCTGCACCGACTGCCGGGAGCGCGCCTCACCGGCGTCGACATCGCGATCGCGAAAGCGTTCACCGCCGCCGGCCACGAGCGGGCAACGCACCTGTTCAACGAGGCTCCCGACGGTCCCGCGTTGCCCGGGAACGAGGCATTCGGCATCAGCCAGATGCTGCCGGGCAAGTTCGCGGTGTTCGTCGGCGGATTTCCCCTCGTCTTCGACGGCCAGATCGTCGGCGGCGTCGGCATCAGCGGCGGAAACGGCAAGCAGGACAAGGCGGTCGGTGCGGCGATGCTGGCCGAGTTCGAAGTCCTCGCCGCAGTACCCAGCTGAACGTCCACGATGTGCCGACAACGTGCACATCGAAACCCTTCCAACGCAGTCACTTCGACCGTGGTCGGGCAGACCGGGAGTCGATAACGTCGAGTTCACTCCAGTCGGAGCATCCCCAACCAATCTCATACTCGAGGAAGACGAGGCACATCATGACCGAACTTCTAGGCAGGGACGATTTCCGCGCAGCTCTGGAGAACGCGATCAAGGGCCGCGAGGCGAAGAACGCGTCGTTCAGCAAGGCGTGGGCCGAGGGCAAGCTCGAGAAGCACCATTTCGCGCGGTGGGCGGAGAACCACTACCACTACGTCGGACCCTTCGCCGACTACCTCGCGAACATCTACTCGAACACCCCCGACACCTTCACCAATGCAAAGGATTTCACCCTTCAGAACATGTACGAGGAGGAACTGGCCGACATCCGGCACACCGACCTCCTCATCAAGTTCGCCGAGGCGTGCGGCACCACGAAGGAACGCGTCGAGGACCCGTCGAACATGAACGCGATCACCCGCGGTCTGCAGTCCTGGTGCTACGCGGTGTCGCAGCGTGAGCACTTCGTCGTGGCCACCGCCGCACTCGTCGTCGGACTCGAGTCGCAGGTACCGAGCATCTACAAGAAGCAGATCGTTCCTCTGCGTGAGGTGTACGGGTTCACCGAGGACGAGATCGAATTCTTCGACCTGCACATCACGTCGGACGTCGTGCACGGTGAGCGTGGATACCAGATCGTGCTCGACCACGCCGATACCCCGCAGCTGCAGCAGCGTTGCCTGCAACTCGTGCAGTGGGGAGCCGAGATGCGCTTCTCGTACACGAAGGGGCTCTACGACACGTACGTGGCAACCGACCTCGAGCTCGCGACCGCCTGACCGTGCGCAGGGAGGGGCCCGCATCGGGCCCCTCCCGACGCAGGCATCTCGCCCGACAGGAGAGAACGATGGAGACGAACTGGACCCGGCTGGTCACCGTCCGTGAGCTCGGCCGCCGCCGGAAGCTTCGCGTCGAGGTCGGCGACACCGCGGTCGCCCTGTTCCAGGCCGACGACCGGATCTACGCCTTTCGTGATCTGTGCATCCATCAGGATCGGTCACTGGCGAAAGGCACCCTGCTGCACGGGCGGGTCATCTGCCCAGGCCACCAGTGGGCGTTCGACCTCGACACCGGCTACGAGGAAGACCAGGACCTGTGCCAGCCGACCTACGCGGTGAAGGTCGAGGACGACGTCGTCTACGTGGATCTCACCCGCAGCCCCGATTACGCCGAGACCGCGACTTCGCCGGCCGAAGTCGACTGAGAGAGCGAGTGACCCCATGACGTTGAACACCATCGTCACCATCGGCGCCGGCCAGACCGCTGCCGTCGCGGCGCGCACCCTGCGACGCCGAGGATTCGACGGCAGGATCCTCCTCGTCGGCGACGAGTCGCACGCGCCGTATCAGCGGCCACCGCTGTCCAAGGAATTCCTTGCCGGGCAAGAGGATCGCGAATCGTTGATGCTGCTTCCCGACGCGTGGCGAGACAAACAGAACGTCGAACTCCTCACCGGCACGACGGTGACCCGGATCGACGCGAGCGGTGGTTCGGTCGAACTGTCCGACGGGCGAAGCATCGCGGCCGACGCGGTACTGATCGCGACCGGCGGCAGACCGCGCACGATGCCGGTGAACGGGCCTGCGCCCGAACGGGTGCACTACCTGAGGACGATCGACGACGCCGAACGGCTCGCCGCCCACCTTCGTCCCGGCGTCGGTCTGGTGCTGATCGGCGGAGGCTTCGTCGGACTCGAAATTGCCGCCACTGCAACAGCCCTGGGCGCCGAGGTGACCGTTCTCGAAGCCGACGCGGTGCCACTCGCTCGGATCCTCGGACCCGAGATGGGCGACGTCTGCACTCGATTGCACCGGGGGAACGGAGTCACCGTCCGCGGCGGCGTCCGGGTCGACACCGTGACGACCCAGCCCGACGGCGTGCTCATCGCGCTCGAGGGCGGCGAGGTGCTCCAGGCCGACGTCGTGGTGGTGGGCATCGGGATCGTCCCCAACGTCGAGGTCGCGCAGGCCTCCGGACTGGCCGTCGACGGCGGAATCCTCGTGGACGCGCAGGGGCGGACCTCGACTCCACACGTCTACGCCGCCGGCGACGTGGCAGCGCGATTCTCCGACGCGGCAGGCAGGCACGTTCGCGTCGAACACTTCGACAACGCGAGCAAGCAGGGGGCGGCGACCGCGAACCTCATGCTCGGACGCGTCGGGGTGGTGGACCCCGTGCACTGGTTCTGGTCCGATCAGTTCGGCAAGAACATCCAGTTCACCGGCGCCGCCCGCTACACCGACCTGGTATTTCGCGGCAGCGCCGACGACGGCGAGTTCACCGCCTTCTATCTGGACAGCGGTGTCGTGCGCGGCGCCTTCACGCTCGACCGCGGCGACGAGATCAGCGCGGCCCGAGAACTGATCGGCCGGTCGATCGCGCCTGCCCGGTTGGCGGACGAGGACGTCGACCTGTTCGACCTGATGGACGACGACGAGGAATTGGTGACGGTGTCATGATCGAGGGACTCAATCTCATTGACGGGCAGTGGGTCCCGTCGTCTTCCGGAGCGACGTTCGAGCGGCGCAATCCCGCGGATCACGACGACGTGATCGGCGTGTTCCCGGATTCCACCGAGGCCGACGTGGATGCCGCCGTCAGCGCGGTGTCCAAGGCGGCGCCGCAGTGGGCCGCGACGCCCCCGGAACGCCGCGCGGCAATCCTGGAAGCGGCGGCCGCGCACCTCGAGGCGCGGGCAGGCGACCTCGTCGACGAACTCGTCCGCGAGGAGGGCAAGACCCGGACGGAGGCGACCATGGAAGTCGGTCGCACACCGATGAACCTGCGCTTTTACGCGGGCGAGGCGCTCCGCACCACCGGCAGCACGTACCCCACCCCGGGGGAGGGGCTCGTCATCACCCTGCGCGAACCTGTCGGAATCGTCGGGGCGATCACCCCCTGGAATTTCCCGCTCAACATTCCGTCGCGCAAACTCGGACCGGCGCTGGCCGCCGGAAACGTCGTGGTGTTCAAACCATCCGAACTCACCCCGCTGATGGGACAGCGGCTGGTCGAGGCGCTGCTGGCCGGGGGGCTTCCGGCCGGTGCCCTTGCCCTGGTCCAGGGTTCCGGTCGCGCCGGCGGCGCGGTCGCGGCGGACGAGCGCGTCGATGCCGTGACGTTCACCGGCTCCACCCAGGTGGGCCGTGCGATCCACGCGGCGGTGGGTCCGTCTCGCCGCAGCCAGCTCGAGATGGGCGGCAAGAACCCCGTCGTGGTTCTCGGCGACGCCGACGTGGACAAGGCGGCCGCACTGATCGTCAAGGGCGCCTTCGGATTGTCCGGGCAGGCGTGCACGGGCACCAGCCGGGTGATCGCGGTGGACGAGATCCACGACCGGTTGCTGGACCGCGTGGTGGAACTCGCCGAAGGGATCACCGTCGGCCCGGGCGCCGAACCTGGTGTGGGCATGGGAGCTCTCGCGAGCAAGGCGCAGCTCGCCAAGTTCCTCGAGTACGTGCAGATCGGCCGCGACGAAGGAGCCGAACTGGTTTGCGGCGGAGCAAGTCTCGACAGGGGGAACGGCTATTTCGCTGCTCCGACCGTGTTCGCCGGTGGCAGCCCTGACATGCGGGTGGTCACGGACGAAGTGTTCGGACCACTGCTGGTCTTCCTGCGGGCGTCCGGCTTCGACGATGCCGTCGCGCTCGCGAACGACACCGAATTCGGGCTCAGCGCGGGAATCGTCACCAACGACGTAACGAAGGCGCTTGCGTTCGCGGGCCGTTCCGAATCGGGCCTGGTGAAGATCAACCAGCCCACCACCGGCATGAGCATGAACGCTCCGTTCGGCGGATACAAGGCCTCGAGCACGCAGACCCACAAGGAACAGGCGGGTGACTCGATGATGCAGTTCTACCAAGCCGAAAAGACCGTCTACCTCAGCCCTTCGGCCTGAGACCTACCTGTCGACAGAGGGAGAAGACCATGGAATTCACTCGCGTTGCGCGCTCCGGACAGGTTTCCGAAGGCATCGTGCGCCGCTTCTTCGCCGGTGAACACGAGTTCGCCGTGGCCCGCCTGAACGGGAAGGCCTACGCCACGTCCAACTACTGCACACACCTGGACTGCCTGCTCTCGTCCGGGAAACTCGTCGACGACGGTATCGGATGCTCCTGCCACGGAAGCGTATTCGATCTCGAGACCGGGGAACCCGTGTGCCCACCGGCGACGGTGGCCATCAAGACCTACCCGGTCGAGGAACGTGACGGCGAGATCTTCGTCGGCGTCGACCCCGACGACACCAGTTCCATCCCGCGCCGGCGGGCCGCGCGGGGGTGCATGAAGTGAACCCCCGACCGTCCACTCTCTCCGCCGACGGCATGGTCTCGTCCAGTCATCCCGCGGCGAGCACGGTAGGTGCCCGCGTTCTGGCCGACGGAGGCAACGCCATCGACGCGACGCTGGCCATGGCCGCGATGACCTGGCTGACGTTGCCGGGGCAATGCGGAATCGGCGGTGACGCGTTCGCCGTCGTCCGCGAACCGGACGGATCGGTGTGGACGGTCGGGGGCAGCGGCTTCGGGCCCGACGGCGGTGACGTGGACTTCTACACCGAACGTGGACTGCGGTCGATTCCCCTCGACGGGGCGCTGGCGGTGGCGGTTCCCGGGGCGCCGGCCGCCCTCGGCGCGTTGCACGCGGGTGGTTCCACCCGCTCGCTGATGGACCTCTGGGCACCGGCGGTGTGCGCGGCGGAGAAGGGGCTTCCCTGCTCGGCCAGGACCCGCGACGACGTGCGAGAGGCGCAGACCGCGATCGCCGCCGACCCCGGACTGCGTGCGGTGTACCTCCCGGACGGCCGGTTGCCGCAGGTCGGGGAGCGGCTGCCGCAGCGCGACCTGGCCCGGACCATCGAGGCACTGGCGCGCGACGTGCACGGTTTCTACACCGGCCCGTTCGCTCAGCAGGCGGTTGAGGCGCTCCGCGCCGGTGGGGCGCCGTTCGGCGGGGACGAGTGGTCGGCAGGCGCCGACGTGCGACCGGAGTCCGCGATCAGCGGACACTACGCCGGCGCGGTCGTTCACCAGACGCCCCTGCCCACCCCCGGATGGATGGTGCTGCAGCAGGCGGCGCTGAACGACGGCGTCGTCGGCTTCTCCCCGTTGCTCACCGCTCCGGCCGTCGATCGCATGGCGCGAGCGGCCCGTCTGGCCTTCGAGGATCGGTTCGCGACCTGCGGCGCCGGCAACGACGGGTGGCGGGCCGTGCTCGAGCCGACCGCGATCGGGGCGGCGAGAGACAGGCTGGACGGCCGCCGGGCGTCGTCGGGCGCCTTCAGCGTGAGCGCCGGTGACACCACCTCGACCGTCGCGGTGGACTCCGACGGCCGCGCGGTCAGTTTCATCCACTCGCTCGCCTTCACGTTCGGCGCCAAGATGACCGTCCCCGGCACCGGAGTGGTGCTGAACAACCGATTCGGCCGCGGGGCCTATCTGATCCCGGGGCATCCCAACGCCGCGGCGCCGCGGCGTAAACCGCTGCACACCCTCAACGCGTGGGTGATCACCGATACGTCCGGGAATCTCCTGCACGTCGGGAACACCCCGGGCGGAGACGGGCAGGTGCAATGGAACATGCAACTGATCTCGCACCTGCTCGATCACGGACTCGACCCGGCGGAGGCCGTCGCGGCGCCCCGCTTCACGGTCTTCCCGGGCAGTGACGCCGATGTGGTCGGCCGCCCGGCGGAACTGCGGTGCGAGTCCCGCATTCCGGAGGAGGTGCGCACCGAGTTGGAGAGCCTGGGTCACGATGTTGCACTGCAGGGTCCGTGGGCCGCCGGTGGGAGCGCGCAGATCATCTCCCTCGACGCAGCGCGCGGCCTGCTGTCCGGCGCCGCCGACCCCCGCCAGGAAGGAATAGCACTCGGTGTCTGAGCAGGAATCCGTCGCCGCCGCCCCACGGCCCCAGGGCCGCTACATTCCCGCGGTCGTGCACGACGGGATCGCGTACAGCGCCGGGATGACGCCACGCCGCGACGGTGTGCTCACGGTTACCGGCGTCGTCGGACGGGACCTGGACATCCCGCGGGCCCGGGAGGCGGCCGGGTTGGCGGCGAGGAACGCGATCACCGCGATAGCCTCGGCCGTCGGCGGCACGGCGGCGATCTCCCGGTGCCTGCGCATGAGCGTCTTCGTCGCCTGTACCCCGGACTTCCGTGAGCTGTCCGCGGTGGCCGACGGCGCGTCGGACGTGCTGGTCGAATGCCTGGGGGCCGACGCTCTGCCGGTGCGCAGCGCGATCGGCGTGTACGCCCTGCCGTCCGGCGCACCCGTGGAGATAGAGCTCACAGTGGCTGTCCGTGCATAGACCCGCACCCGGCTCCAGGTGTTAAATACTTCTTGTGTCTATGTTGTATTCCGCCGCGGAGCAGGCCTATCGCGAGGTCAAGGAGCTCATCCTGTCGGGCGGTCTGCCCGGCGGTGAGCTGATCAGCGAGGGCGAGATCGCCGGGCGCATGGGGCTCAGTCGTACCCCGGTGCGCGAAGCCTTCCTCCGGCTCGAGTCCGAGGGCTGGATGCGGCTGTACCCGAAGCGGGGCGCGCTCATCGTGCCCGTCGCGGACGGCGAGGCGGAACACGTTGTCGACGCGCGGCAGCTCGTCGAGACGCACAGCGTCCGGGTGCTGGCCGACCAGCCACACGCCCGCGAACTCCTCGTCGCCCGCCTGCGCGAGAACCTCGTCGAGCAGCGGGAGATCGCCGAGCGCGGCGACGTCGCCGCCTTCAGCGCCGCCGACGCCGACTTCCATCGGATGATCGTCGAGGCGGGCGAGAATCCGCTGCTCGCGACGTTCTACTCCAGCATCCGCGAGCGTCAGCGCCGCATGACGGCACACTCGATCACCCGTGACCCGGGACAGCTACCCAGGATCATCGCCGACCACCAGCAGCTGACCGAACTCGTCGAAGCGGGGGACGCCGCCGGGTTCGACGCCGCGGTGCTCGTCCACATGCGCCAGGTCCACGCCCTCAACCCGAGAGGAGCTGCGCGATGACCCTCGTCCGCGAATCCCCGATCGAGGTGCCGGAGACCCTCGCGTCGCCGCGCGCCTGGCTGCTGGTGGCCGCGACCATGTTCGCGGTCGCGTGGGGCGGCAACGAATTCACGCCGCTCCTCGGCATGTACCGCGCCGATCACGGCTTCTCGCCGGTCACGGTAGATCTGTTCCTGTTCGCCTACGTTGTCGGGATCGTGCCCGCCCTCCTCCTCGGCGGACCACTGTCCGACCGGCTGGGCAGACGGCCGATCCTGCTCCCGGCACCGTTCCTGACGATCGCCGGCTCCGCGCTCCTGGCCCTCGGCGCCGACTCTGCGGCCATGCTCATCGTCGGCCGCGTCCTGTGCGGGGTCGCGCTCGGCCTCGGCATGGCCGTCGGCGGCAGCTGGGTGAAGGAACTGTCGACCGCGCCGTGGGATCCCGCGGCCACGGACGGTGCCGGTGCGCGACGGGCAGCGATGAGCCTGACCGGCGGATTCGGCCTCGGCGCGGGCGTCGCCGGCGTCCTCGCGCAGTGGGCGCCCCTGCCGAGTGTCCTGTCGTACGTCGTGCACAGCGCGATCGCCGTCGCCGCTGCCGTCGCACTGTGGCGAGCCCCGGAGACCCGCGCGGCCCAGCCGGTCTCCGAACGAGTCTCGCTCGCCCGCGACCTCGCGATCCCGTCCGCCGCCCACAAGCGATTCCTGTTCGTGATCACGCCGCTCGCACCCTGGGTGTTCGGCACTGCGGCCGCCGCCTACGCGGTCCTGCCATCCCTGATGTCCGGGAACACCGGTGGGCTGCCGCTCGCGTTCTCGGCGCTCATGTGCATGGTCGGCCTCGGGGCGGGATTCGCGATCCAGGCGCTCGGACGCAAGATCGACACCCCCCGCAACGCGCGTGCCGTCGTGGTGTCACTCGTCGTCGTCCTCGTCGGAATGGGCGTCGCCGCCGTCGCCGCGTCGGCGCTGACCGTTCCGCTCGCGCTCGCCGCCGCCGTCGTGCTCGGCTGCGGATACGGCATGGCCATGGTGTCGGGACTGCAGGAGATTCAGCGGATCGCGGGCCCGAACGACCTCGCCGGACTGACCGCCGTCTTCTACTCGCTCACGTACCTGGGATTCGGGACGCCGGCCGTGATGGCCTACCTGTCCGAGACGTTCCCAGCGGTGACGTACCCGAGAATGTTCCTCTTCGGGACGATCGCGGCCGCCGGCTGTCTTGCGCTCGCACTCACCAAGTGGCGCGCGCACCTGCCGAACCCGGAGTGACCGCAGCTCACATCGGCGGCAGAGTCTTCTCGCCGAGCCAGGAATCCCACAGCAGGCGCAGCGGCTCGTCGGTGTAGTGGGTGGCCAGGTCGGTGAACTGCTCGCTCGTGACGGTGGAGTGGCGATGGGCCAGCGTCCACTGCCGCAGCAGCCCGAAGAACTTGTCGTCGCCGAGCCGTCGTCGCAACGCGTGGAGTGTGAGCGCGCCGCGCTTGTAGACGCGGTCGTCGAACATCAGCTGCGGTCCCGGATCGGCGATCACCAGGTCCTGCGGCTTGCGGGCCAGGCCCTGATGCGCCTGCTGTGCGAGCTGGTGCGCCGAAGGGCCGCCGGAGTTCTCCGACCAGATCCACTCCGCGTAACAGGCGAAACCCTCGTGCAGCCAGATGTCCCGCCACTGACCGAGTGTCAGGCTGTTGCCGAACCACTGGTGGGCGAGTTCGTGCGCCACCAGACGTTCGTATCCGCGCCGGCCCGTGCAATGGTTGGCACCGAAAATCGACAGTCCCTGCGCCTCGAGCGGGATCTCCAGCTCGTCGTCCGTCACGACCACCGTGTAGTCGGCGAACGGGTACGGGCCGAACAGTCGGGAGAACACGTCCATCATCTGAGGCTGCCGGCCGAAGTCCACGTCGAACGTCGGACGCAGCCGCGGCGGGTGGACGGCGAACATGGGGACTCCGGCGGAACCGAGGCTTCGGCGTTCGTACGGCCCGATCTGGATGGTGGCCAGATAACTCGCCATCGGCTCGGTCTGCTCGTACACCCACGTCGTCTGGCTGGCCCGCGTCTGCCTGCTCACCAGCGCACCGTTGGCCACCGTGTAGTACGGCGAATCGGTCGTGATCGCGATGCGGTAACTGGCCTTCGAACTCGGGTGGTCGTCGCACGGGAACCAGGACGCCGCCCCGTTGGGCTGGCTGGCAACCAGCGCGCCCTCGGACAACTCCTCCCAGCCGACCTCACCCCACACACTGCGGATCGGTTTAGGCGAACCCCCGTACTGGACGGTGAGCACGAGGGCGCCGCCCGCGGGGATCGCCTGCGCGGGCGTGACGATCAGCTTGCCGTTCCGATGCAACCACTTCGTGTTGCGGGAACCGTTGGTCGCGACCTTCGTGACGTGCAGATTGGACGCCAGATCCAGGGCGAACCGGGAGCGGGCCTCGGTGGTGACCGCGGTGATCGTGGCCTTGCCTGCCAGCCGGTTGCTGTGAACCTTGTAGGTGAGGTCGAGTTCGTACCGGGACACCCGGTATCCGCGGTTTCCGTTCTGGGGGAGATACGGGTCGACCGGCTCGTCGATCCCCTTGTCAGCCTTCACGTGGCCGCCCAGGGGGCGATCGGATTTCCCTGCCACCGCGTGGACGGCGGCACGGTGTCGCCGCGCATGACGAGCGAGGCCGGGCCGACCGTGGCGCCTTCGCCGATCCGGGCGGCGGGCAGCGCGACACAGTGCGGGCCGAGGGTGGCGCCGGCTCCGAGGATGACGGTGTCCATGGACATGATCCGATCATGGAACAGGTGAGTCTGCACGACACACCCCCGTTCCACGGTCGCGCCGTCGCCCAGCGTCACGAGATCCGCCTCGGGCAGCCAATAGGTTTCACACCACACACCCTTGCCGATGGTGGCTCCGAGGCCGCGCAACCAGACGTTGAGGACGGCGGTGCCCGTCGCGGCACGGGCGAACCAGGGTGCGGCGACCGTTTCCACGAAGGCGTCCGACACCTCGTTCCGCCACACGAACGAACTCCACAACGGGTGCTCGATCTTCCCGATCCGGCCGACCACCAGCCACTTCGCGATCACGGAGATCAGCCCGGCGACCGCGCCCGCGACGAGGAGGACGACACCGCTCGCCAGTGCCGCGAGCCAGAAGCCGATGTGGTGAGCCAGCACCTGCAGCGCGAACAGCACGCCGAGGCCGATTCCGAACGTCACCGTCACCGGGATGAGGCGGCACGTCTCCACGACCGCGCGGGCGACCTTGAGCCGGACCGGGGGACGGAACGTGCGGGAGGCGTCGGTGTCGCCGGGCGCCCTGCGGAGGCGCACCGGGGGACTGCCCAGCCAGGAGGACCCGGACTTCGCCTTCGACGGCGTGGCCGAGAGCACCGCGACGAGACCGTTCTTGGGCACGCGCCGACCCGGACCGGTCATCCCGGAGTTGCCGAGGAAGGCGCGCTTGCCGACCTTCGCGTGTTCGATGTGCATCCAGCCGCCGCCGAGTTCGTAACTCGCGATCATCGTGTCGTCGGCGAGGAATGCGCCGTCCGCCACGGTGGTGAACTTCGGCAGCATGAGCACGGTCGACGCTTCCACGTTCTTGCCGATCCGGGCGCCGAGCAACCGCAGCCATCCCGGCGTCAGGAGACTCGCATACAGCGGGAACAGGAACGTGCGGGCGGAGTCCATGAGTCGTTCGGTGGCCCACACCTGCCAGCCGATGCGACTGCGGACCGGGTGGTAGCCCTCACGCAGCCCGATGGACAGCAGCCGGACGGACACGACCGTGAGGAGGGCGAATACGGCGAGGCTGACGAGCGTCGCGACGGGAAGGATCACCAGCGACTGGAGTACGGCGGATCCGATCGTGCCGGCGTCGCGGATCCACCAGCCGATGACCACGATGCCGGCGACGAGGGCGAAGATCGGCAGTCCGGCGATGAGCATCGACGTCACGCCGAACGCGGGAACCCAGTAGGCCGCGCGGCGTGGAGTCTCCTCGGGCCACGGGTGGACGGCCTTGCCGACCTTGACCGCCGGTGAACCCGCCCAGTGCTGATTGGCCTTGACGCGTCCGAACACGGCGGAACCTGCCTCGACTTCGGCGTTTCGCCCGATGGTGGCGCCGGGAATCAACGTGGACCGGGCGCCCACCGACGCACCCGGACCGATCTTGATCGCACCGATGTGGACGACGTCGCCGTCCACCCAGTGCCCGGACAGGTCGACCTCGGGTTCGATGGAGCAACCGTCGCCGAGTTCGAGCATGCCGGTGACCGGCGGGAGCGTGTGCAGGTCGACCCCCTTGCCGACCTTGGCGCCGAGTGCCCGCGCGTAGTAGAGCATCCACGGCGCGCCAGACAGGTTCGCGGCGCCGCTGGCCTCGGTCAGGCGCAGCGCCACCCACAGTCGCAGGTGTTCGCTGCCGCCTCGGGGATACGTTCCCGGCTCGAGTCCGCGCAGCAGGATCCGTGAGCCGATCACCGAGATCGCCATCCGGCCGACCGGGCTGATGAACGCGAAGAACGCGAGCAGAATCCACCACCACGACACCGTGGGCGCCCACGACACCGTCGTGAACCACGAGAAGGCGTTGTTCGCGATGGCCAGCCACGTGACCCACTGCAGGCCGGTGAGCGTGGTGAGCGGAACCGTGGCCGCGATCTGCGCGAGCTGGCTCCGTCGCGGAGTCGGCGTGACGATGCGGGGTTCGGCGGCGTCGATCGGCGCCAGCTCGTCGAGGTATTCCGCGAGCGAACCGAGCCGCGGATGGTCGTAGAGTTGCGCGACCGTCACCTCGGGGAACCGTTCGCGCAGCGCCGTGACCAGCTGGGCTGCCGAGAGGGATCCGCCGCCGAGCTCGAAGAAGTCGTCGTCGGGGCCCGTGATCTCGGCGCCGAGTATCGCCGTCCACAGCCCCGCGACCCAGGCCTGCGTGCCCTCGAGACCCAGTTTCTCCGCGGCGTCGTCGATACCCGGCGGGGGCCAGGGCAGGGCGTTCCGGTCGACCTTGCCCGACGTGCGGGTGGGCAGTTCGTCGACCAGGACCAACCGGGGAACCAGCGCCGCCGGCAGCTGCTCGGTGAGCGCCGCGTGCGCCGCCTTGAGGTCGAAGTCGGGGTTGGTGCTGACAAGGTAGCCGACGAGTACCTGGTGACCGGCTCCGGTCCGGCGGACGGCAGCGGCGGCGCCGCCGACGCCGGGAAGGTTCTGCAGGGCGTTGTCGACCTCGCCCAGTTCGATCCGCCTGCCACCGAGTTTCACCTGATCGTCTGCGCGACCCTGGAACAGAAGTCCGCGGCGGTCGAGGCGGACGAGGTCGCCACTGCGGTACGCGCGATCCCAGCTGAGTGTCGGCATTGGTGCGTACTTCTCGGCGTCTTTCTGCGGGTCGAGGTACCTGGCCAGGCCGACACCGCCGATGACCAGTTCGCCCACCTCGCCCTCGGGGACGGGTTCACCGGTCGCGTCGACCACTGCGAGGTCCCAGCCGTCGAGCGGGAGGCCGATACTGACCGGACTCTTGCCGTCCATCAGGGCGCCGCACGCCACGACGGTCGCCTCGGTGGGCCCGTACGTATTCCATACCTCGCGTCCGTCGACGGCGAGTCGCTCCGCCAGTTCGGGTGGGCAGGCCTCGCCACCGAAGATCAGCAGGCGCACGGCCTCGAGGGCCTCGGCAGGCCACAGCGACGCGAGGGTCGGCACCGTCGAGACGATGCTGACGTCGCGCGCGACGAGCCACGGCCCGAGGTCCATGCCGCTGCGCACCAGGGACCGGGGCGCGGGCACGAGGCAGGCGCCGTGACGCCACGCGAGCCACATCTCCTCGCAGGACGCGTCGAACGCGACCGACAGTCCGGCCAGCACCCGATCGCCGGGCCGGATCGGGTCTTCCTGCAGGAACATCCGGGCTTCGGCATCCACGAACGCCGCCGCATTGCGATGGTTCACCGCGACCCCCTTGGGGGTGCCGGTGGAACCGGAGGTGAAGATGATCCAGGCGTCGTCGTCGACGGTCGGCGGGCGGGCGCTCGGCGACTCGGCCCTGTCGGGGGCGGTGCCCGCGGTGATCCCGGTGCCGGTCATCACGCACCGGACCTGCGCCTCACCGAACACGAGTTCGGCGCGTTCCTCGGGGTCGTCCGCGTCGACGGGCACGTAGGCGGCGCCGACAGCGAGAGTCGACAGGATGGCGACGTAGAGCGAGCAGGACCCGGACGGCATGCGGATTCCGACGCGATCGCCGGCCCCGACTCCCGACTCGGCCAGGACCTCCGCGGTCTGCCGGATCTCCTCGAGCAGTTCCTGGTAGGTGAGCGACGTCGAGCCGTCGTCGATCGCCGGGGCTTCGGGGTTCGCCTCGGCCGTCGCGAACAGGATGTCGACGAGGGTGCGCGGCGCCGGTGCGAATTCACGGCGGAGGAATTCCCGGGGTATACGGAGCGACAGGTCCGAATCCGTCGGCGACTGGAGAGACAATCCAGAATTCCTTCTCTGAGCGGGTGGTGGTGCGTACGGCTCGTTATCTCACGATCAAGTGGCCAGATGGTGAACAGTTGGTGGTTCGTAGGGCTTCGTCGTCCATTCTTCACCCGCAGGTGCCGGTTCTCTCACCGCACGTGTCGAAGTTCGTCCCTCTTCTTCGTCGTCTGGTCAGAAGGAGCACCCGAGTTTCTTCTTTTCGAGGAAGGATGACCCCATGTACTACCTGGCATTGCTGGCGGACGAGAAGAACGCCACCGAATGGGCACCGGACAGTCCGGAGTTTGCGGTGGCCGTTGCGCGCCACCAGGCGTTCACGGAGAGAGCGGGCTCCGCGATCGTCGGAGGGGGTGCCTTGTATCCGAGCGGGGAGGCGGCGACCATCCGGAACGAGGGCGGCCGCGCGCTGATCACGGACGGTCCGTTCGCGGAGACCGCGGAGGTGATCGGTGGTTTCTATGTCCTCGAGGGGCCGGACCTGGACGAGGTGCTGAATGTGGCGCGGCACATCCCGGAGGCGATCATCGAGTTGTGGCCGATGTTCGAGTGGATGCCCGTGACCGATCAGACAGGCTGCTGGATGGCGCTGCTCCGCGAACCGGTGGCGGCGGCGGTGGCGCCGGGCACACCCCAGTGGGACGAGGGAATGGCCGAGCACGAGAAGTTCGGTCGGCTCGCCGGGTCCGCGGTGCGTGGCGGCGGGGCCCTCTATCCGCCGGACTCCGCGACGACGATCCGCGTTCGCGACGGGGAACTCCTTCTCACCGACGGCCCCTTCGCCGAGACAGCCGAGGTCGCGAACGGTCTGTACGTGCTCGCAGCCGAGGACCGGGAGAGTGCGATCGCGTTGTCGGCGAAGATCCCGGTGACGCCGAAGGGCTGCGTCGAACTCCGGCAGATCGTCGCCTACGCCGAGTAATGGACGGCGACACGCTGAGCCGCGTCTTCCGGGAGGAGTCCGGTCGGGCGCTGGCGACCGTGGCACGGATGGTCGGCGACCTGTCCCTCGCGGAAGACGCGGTGCAGGAGGCGTTCGCCGAGGCGATCCGCAGCTGGCCGGAGGCGGGACTGCCCAAGAACCCGGGAGCCTGGATCACGACCGTCGCCCGCAACCGGGCACTGGACCGGTTGCGCCGGGAGTCGTTGCGCGGCGACAAGGAGCACGATGCGGCTCGGCTCGTTCCCCCTCCGGACGAGGAAGAGGTGTGGCCGGTGCGTGACGACCAGTTGCGGCTCATGTTCACGTGCTGCCATCCTGCGCTGTCCCCGGAGTCGCAGGTCGCGTTGACTCTCCGCCTGGTGGCCGGGCTGAGGCCGGCGGAGATCGCCCGGTTGTTCCTCGCCCCGGAACCGACCGTGTCCCAACGGCTCAGCCGAGCGAAGTCGAAGATCCGGACCGCCGGTATCCCCTTCCGGGTCCCGCCCGACCATCTGCTGCCCGAGCGCACCCCGCAGGTACTCGCCTGCATCTATCTGGTGTTCACCGAGGGCTATTCGGCGACGTCGGGCGACACCGCGATCCGCGACGAACTCTGCGAGGAGGCGCTGCGGCTCGGCCGGTTGCTGTGCGAGCTGATGCCGGACGAGGGTGAGGCGTGGGCGCTGATGGCGCTCATGCTGTTTCACGACAGCAGGCGTGCTCAGCGAACGGACGACGCGGGTGATCTCGTCTCACTCGAGGAGCAGGACCGTCGGCGCTGGGACCGGGCGAAGATCGAGGAAGGCGTCGTGTGCCTGCGGGCCGCACGACGCAGGGGAAGCGGTCCGTACAGCGCGCAGGCCGCGATCGCGGCCGCCCACGCGACGGCGCCGAACTGGACGGCGACCGACTGGAACGCCGTCGTCGCCGGATACGACGAACTCGGCACGTACGGTGACTCGCCCGCCGCCCGTCTCAATCGCGCTGTCGCAGTGAGCTTCCGGGACGGCCCCGACGCCGGCCTCGCCGAGTTGGACGCACTCGCCGGGGAGCCGAGGCTGGCGCGGACGCACACCGTGCACGCGACCCGCGCCGACCTGCTGCGCCGAGCGGGCAGGCCCGCCGAGGCGAGCGCGGAGTACCGCGCCGCGATCGGTCTGGCGGCGAACGAACCGACCCGGCGATTCCTGGCGAGGCGGCTCGCGGAAGTGGACAGCGAGAACAGTGCCCGCTAGATCCGCCCGCGAGGCTGGTGCTGGGTGATGCAGTGGATGCCGCCGCCCCGCGCGAAGATCTGCCGGGCATCGACCGTGACGACGCGGCGACCGGGGTAGACGCTCGACAGGATGTCGCGGGCGAGGGCATCGTGAGGGTCGTCGAAGCCGCATGCGATGACGCCGCCGTTGACGACGAGATGATTGATGTAGCTGTAGTCGACCCAGCCCTCCTCGTCACGCAGGACCGTCGGGGCAGGCACCTCGACGATCCGCCACGGCGCACCGGAACGGTCACGGCTGTCGGACATCACCTTCAGGATCTCGGCGGACACCTCGTGGTCGGGGTGGGATCGGTCGCGCTGGGAGTGCACGAGAGCCACCCCCGGTGCGGGCAGCGCCGCGACGATGTCGACGTGCCCCTTGGTGCCGAACTTCTCGGAATCTCGCGTGAGGCCGCGGGGGAGCCAGACGACGTGCTCGGCGCCGATCGTGCGCGCGAGTTCCGCCTCGACTCCCGCCGCGTCCAGGCCGGGGTTGCGCAGCGGGTCCAGTTGCACGGTCTCGGTGACGAGCACGGTTCCGCGACCGTCGACCTGGATCCCGCCGCCCTCGTTGACCATCGACGACGGGACCGGCTGCGCACCGGACCACCGGGTGACGGCCGCGCCGATCGACCGGTCGCGATCCCAGGTCGCCCACTCCTGTTGTCCCCAGCCGTTGAACGTCCAGTCGACGGCACCGAGGCGGTCGTCCTCGTCGAGGACGAACGTGGGTCCGATGTCGCGCATCCAGGCGTCGTCGAGGGGAACCTCGACCACATCGATGTCCGCGGACAAGTACTGCCGGGCGACATCCCGATCCGCCGGATCGACGACCATGGTGACCGGCTCGAATTCGGCGATCGTGTGGGCGACGGCCGTCCACGCGGTTCGCGCCTCGTGCGCGTCGTCCGCGGTCGCGGTCATCGAGGCCCCGAGGGGCGGGAACGCCATCCACACCCGTTCCTGCGGTTCGGTCTCGCTCGGCATCCGCCAGGTCATGACCGGGTCTCCGCGGCCGATACCGTCGTCGGAAGTCCGTAGGGGTGCTCGTGGTCCACGGGATCCGTCAGCCGGGTGTACGTGTCCGGCCTGCGGGTGGTCAGGAACGGGAAGAGATCGAGCCAGTCCTTCCGCTGATCGAGGTCGAGATCGGCCACCAGGACCGCCTCCTCGTCGCGGGGAGCAGACACGAGCACGCGGCCGTACGGGTCGGAGATGAACGAGGAACCGTAGAAGTCGATGCCGCCCTCGTTGCCGCAGCGGTTCGGGACCACCATGAATGTGCCACTGGTGATGCCGTTTCCGACGATCACGTGCTGCCAGATCGGCTGGGTGTCGAAGGACGGGGCGCTCGGCTCCGACCCGATAGCGGTGGGGTAGACGAGGATCTCGGCGCCGCCGAGCGAATACATCCGCGCGACTTCGGGGAACCATTCGTCCCAGCACGTCGGCAAACCGAGTGCGGCACCGTCCAGTTCGCCCGGGCGGTAGACGGGGTAGGCGTCGTCGGCGGGACCGCCGCGGAAGTAGGTGTCCTCGTAGTAGCCGGCGCTGACCGGGATGTGCAGCTTGCGGGTCCGGGAGAGCAATTCACCGGACGGGGCGACGAGGATCGCGGTGTTGAAACCGAGACCGTCGGGGCCGTCGGCTCGTTCGTAGAGGGAAGCGTGGACGCAGACCCCGTGCCGGGCAGCGGCGGCGGCCGCGAAACTGTACGTGGGGCCGGTCGTGAGGTGCTCGGCGTCGCGGCCGGGGGCCCCGGTCGCGCGGGTGTCGGCGGGGTACTTCGACAACGTGAGTTCCGGCAGGAACACCACCGCAGCGCCGAGTGCGGCTGCCTCGCCGATCGCGTCGGTCAACGCGGTGCGCAGTGCGTCCGCATCGGGTCGCCAGCGGTGCTGTACCAGTCCGACCCGCAGCGGTGTGCGGGCGGATTCGGTGAAGCGCGCCGGTGAGGACGGTGCGGGCAGTGCGGTGATCGTGCGAATGGTCATGGTTATTCCTTCGGTGTGGGTGTGACGGGGGTGTCGGCAATGTGGTGGGTGGGCTCGGACATCACGACGTCGATCGCGCCGAGCAGATGGGAGCGGGCGTCCTCGGTGGAGATCTCCTTGCAGAGCCACCGCCCGGACAGACCCTCGACGAGGGCCGTCATCGTGATCGCGGTGGGCTGGGGGTCGAGCGAGCGGGAGATCTCGCCGGTGACCTGCGCCTGGGCGATCGCGTCGGCGATCTCCGACACCCACGCCGCGGTGGTCCGCGCGAGGGGCTCCCGCAGCGCCTCCTCGTACACAGCGGAGGCGCGTAACTCGTTCCAGGCCAACGAGTTCTCTACGACCTCGGGACGGTCCTGGATCTCCCCGAGGAGGGAGCGGGTGAGGCGGTCGCGAGCGGAGTCGCCGGATCCCTCACCCTCGCTGCGGTAGGCGCGGGCACGGTCGTTGATGTAGTTCAGGGCGGCCTCGAGGAGGCCGATGCGATCCTTGAAGTGGTAGTACAGCAGTCCCGGCGACACGCCCGCGACCTCCGCGACATCGTTGACGCGAAGCCCGCGAATGCCTCGTTGGGCAATGGCCGTCGCGCTGGCCTTCAGAATCGCATCGCGTCGCTCGCTCATCGGTGAATCTCCTTCGGTTCGTGCCGCCCTAGGACCTCGGCGCCTCGACCGGGGCCACATGTTCGGGCCACAGTCGCAGCGCGGCGAGGTAGCCGGCCACGGCGATGGCCGACGATCCGACAAGACTGACATCGACACCGTGCGCGATGTCGGCAAGGGGCCCGGAGTACAGCGACGTGTCGACGGCGAGGACGCCGAACACGGATCCGGCCGCCCACGGGATGACGGCGCGCAGGTTCCAGCCGCCGGTGAACCAGTAGCGCCCACCCCTGCGGCCCAGATTGAAGACCTGGAGGTCGACGGCGTCGTACTGCCCTCGCCGCGCAACCAGGAAGCCGGCGACGTTGATCGCCACCCACGGCGCGGCGAAACCGTTGAGCACCAAGGTCATCGCGGTGATCGAATCGACGGCGTCGACGACGAACACGCCGATGTAGAGCAGGGCGACCGCGAGCGCCGACGTGATCAGCGTGGTGTGGACGCGGCGCAACCGGGGGATCAGCGCTTCCAGATCGAGACCGCTGGCGTAGACGTTGAGGACGCCCTGGCCGAGTCCTCCTGCGAGGGCGACGAGGACGATCGGCAGCACGTACCAACCGGGCGCCTCCGCCACCAGGTCGGCAACGTAGGAGTCGCTCAGCGTGGTGAACGTCGACGCGGTGAACGATCCGAAAGCCGCGGTCAGGAACAGCCCGAAGAAGATGCCTGCCATGGTGGCCGCGACGATCGTACGGTCGCTGAACCGCACCCGGGAGATCCGCCTGCTGTAGTCGCCGAGTGTCGGGGCGTACGACAGCGGACCGCCGACGGCGAGCACCACGGCCAGAATCCAGGTGGGCCAGAACCCGCCGAGGAGATAGTCGCCGCTGCCCGACCCGCCGTCGAAGCGACCCCCGAACGCGAACACACCGAGCAGGAGCAGCGCGGCAACGACGGGCAGCACGAACTTCTGGAGCGCGACCACCGTGCCGTGGCCGAACAGCGCGACGGCCACGATCTCGGCGGCGATGATGCCGTAGCCGAGGGCGAGCATGCCGTTGTCGACCGGTGTGCCGAGCAGGCGGTGGGCGGCGGCGATCAGCGCGTCACCCGAGGTCCAGACCGCGATCGCGGCGTACGCGAGGGCGAAGAGCAGGGTGAGCCCCGAGCCGATCATCCGTCCGCTCACTCCGAAGTGCGCACCACTCGACACGGTGTTGTTCGTGCCGGTGCGCGGGCCCAGGAGTGACAGGGGAGCGATGAGGAGCGTGCCGAGTCCGATGCCGACCGCGCTGGCCGCGATCGCGCTGCCGAACCCGAGTCCGAACGTGATGGGGAGCCAGCCGAACACGATCACCGAGAACGCCAGGTTGCCGCCGAAGAACACGGCGAGCATGTTGAGCGGTCGCGAATCGCGTTCCGATTCGGGGATGTATTCCACGCCGATCGTCTCGACGTGTCCGAAGCGGTCCTCCGGCGGGGAGGGGGCGGTGTCGTCGAGGGGCGTCGTCGGGTCGAGATTCGTGGACACTGCGGACCTCACATTTCGGGGCGGAGGTGACTGTCATCACGTCCTGTTGGGAACCGAAGATATTCCAAACTGAAAATTCAGTCAAGACCGTCGAGCGACGTGCGCCACCGAGGGTGGTTCGGAGTTTGCGCTGCTACGGCGACCGGACTAGATATATGTGTGACCGCTTGTCTCACGTATCCCACTGTCATCGGAGTGCCTGTGTCTGCCGCCGCCATCAACAGTCATTTCGCGAACCGGTGCCTGCCAGCCGCAGCGGGGACGGCGTTCGGGCGACGCGACATCGAGGGTCGACGGTGAGGTCGCCGCTCGTCCGGTGGCAGCTGATCGGCTTCGTTCTCGTGGCTCTCACGGGCCTCGTCTACGTGGGTGCCAACTATGTGCGCCTGGGCAATCTCCTCGGGTTCGGCGAATACACCGTGCACCTCGAATCGGAGACGTCGGGCGGCATCTTCACCAATGCGGAAGTCGCCTACCGCGGCGTGCCGGTCGGCCGCGTCGGGGACATGTCCCTGACCCCGGACGGCGTCGTCGTCGAACTGAGGATCGACACGAGCGCGCCCGACATTCCCGCCTCCGCGAAAGCCGTCGTGGCCAACAGGTCGGCGATCGGCGAGCAGTACGTCGACCTTCGGCCCGCCACCGATCGGGGGCCGTTCCTCGCGGACGGGTCCCGAATCGCCGCCGCCGACACGTCGACGCCGGTGCCCGTCGAAGAATTGCTCGCCAGCACACGGGGATTGACGGAATCCGTGCCGATCGACGCGCTCCACACCGTCGTGACGGAACTCGGTGCGGCATTCGACGGCAAGGGCGAAGACCTTCAGTCGCTCGCGGATTCGTTGTCCGGGCTGTCGGGGTCGGGCTCCGAATCGCTCGATCGGACACTGGCTTTGGTGCGCGACGGTCGCACTGTACTGGATACGCAGTCCGAACAGTCCTCGGCGATCAAGGATTTCAGTGCCGACCTGGACTCGCTCGCGGATCGTCTGCGCAGCAGCGACCCGGACGTCCGGCGGCTGATCGACAACGGAAATCCGGCGAGCGATCTACTGGGGCAACTCGTCTCGGAGGCCGGACCCGGTGCCACGACGAACCTCGCCAACCTGTCCGTCACGGCGAAGGCGATCTCGGTGCAAGCCACCGCCCTGCAGACCCTGTTCGTGTACCTGCCGGGGGTGGCGGCAGCGTCGTCGACCATTGCGCCCGACGACGGAACCGTGCACCTGGGCCTGGTGGCCGAGACCAACAATCCGCCGTCGTGCACCGTCGGCTATGAGGGCACCCAGGCGATCCTCCAGGAGATGAAGCGGAACGACCCGAACTTCGACGACACGCAGCAGGACTTCCCGCAGAACACCGCCGCGTCCTGCGAAGCCCCACAGGGCAGTCTCACCGGCGTCCGCAGTGCGAACCGGATCGTGTTCGGCGACCCCGCCACCGTTCAGCCGTGGGACTCCACGCCCAAGAAGGACCCGAACAGGCTGGACCTCAACCCGATTGCGAATCAGCTCGCCCCGCTCCTCGGGGTGACTCCCAACTGACGCGAGTTCTCGGTCCCGGATCCGGGACCCTCCGGGTTTCGGGTTGACAACAGCGCGTCGATCCTGCAATCTTCGAAACAGGTCACGAGTACCAGCGTCAAGCCCCGGCTAGCTGGTCGGCAACCCTCCACCGCGGCGGGGTGCTCCGGGTGACGACCAGGCTGAGGTCCATACCGGACCCGGCAAGCGCGGACTCCGAGAGGGCACCGACCCTGCGACGAGTCCCTGACTACGAGGGATGTCGTGATGACTGCTGTACTGACCGCTGACGTGTGTGTTGCCCCCTTGGCCCAGGTTTCGGGCTCCGACCTGCGGGTTCCGCTCGTTCAGGGCGGCGACTGCGCCTACGTCAACTTCGACTACGCCGCCAGTGCGCCGGCGTTGGCGCAGGTGACCGACCGGATCGGGGCACTGCTACCGACGTACTCCAGCGTGCACCGCGGCGCCGGCTACGCGTCGCGGGTCTCGACCGAGTGCTACGAGAACGCCCGCGACTCTGTCGCCCGGTTCGTCGGAGCGGGGGAGGACCAGGTGGTGGTCTTCACCCGGAACACGACCGACTCGCTGAATCTGCTGGCCGGCTGCGCCCCCGGCAGCACCGTCGTCCTCGACATCGAGCATCATGCGAACCTGCTGCCGTGGAAGAACTCTCGCGTCGTGAGGGCGGCGGACACGCTGGAGGAGACGGTCCGCCTGCTCGTCGCAGAACTGTGCTCCAAGCCCACCGCCCTGCTCGCGGTGACGGGTGCATCCAACGTGACCGGCGAGGTTCTGCCGATCGCCGCCCTCGCCGAGGTGGCGCATCGTTGCGGCGCACGGATTCTCGTCGACGCCGCTCAGCTCGCGCCGCACCGGCGCATCGACGTCGAGGAGTGGGGCGTCGACTACCTCGCGTTCTCCGGGCACAAGCTGTATGCCCCCTTCGGCGCCGGTGTGCTGGTGGGCCGCCGGGACTGGCTGGACGCCGCCGAGCCCTATCTCGCAGGCGGCGGGGCGGTCCGGAACGTGACCGTCGAATCGACCCAGTGGGCGCCCGCCCCTGCCCGGCACGAGGCCGGAACCCCCAACGTGCTCGGCGCGGCGGCGCTCGCCGCCGCGTGCGATGCACTGTCCGAGCTGGACTTCGGCACGGTGGCCGCACACGAGGCGGCACTCACCGGCCGGCTCCTCGACGGCCTCGGCTCCGTCGACGGCCTGGAGTTCCTGCGGCTGTGGTCGGACGCCCCCGACACCGTGGGGATCGTGACGTTCACGATCGACGGGTTCGAGCCGGGAGAGATCGCCGCCTACCTCTCCGCCGAACATGGAATCGGAGTTCGCGACGGGCGGTTCTGCGCCCATCCTCTGCTGGGCCGCCTCGGCAGGCCCGACGGCGCCGTGCGGGTGAGTGTGGGTCTCGGAAGCTGCTCCGAGGACGTGGATCGGCTGGTCGACGCGGTGCGCACCCTGGTGGCGGGCCGCCGGAGCTGGACCTACGCCAAGGAGAGCGGCCAGTGGAATCCGGTGCCGGAGACGCGTTTTTCGCGGGACGCGCTAGTATGACCGCATGGCATCGCAGGCTGGGAGCACAATGATTGCTCACTGGTGCCGTCGGCATGTCGATCTGTGCCGAACCGCCTCGGGTATGTGTTCGAGCTGACCGTTCTTCCAGCTCCGTTTCATTCACACGTCATTCCCGAGGAACCCCTATGTCTCGAGACAATGCCTTCGTATCCCGTCCACTTCGCGTCGCCGTCGAACTGACCGGCTCCGGCCACCACCCGGCGGCCGAGGGTGCCACCGGCACGCGGCCGATCAACGGCGCGGACTACTGGGTGGACCTGACCGCCGATTCGACGGATCAGCTCGACCTCACGTCGTTCCCGCCGAACGTCGTCCGGATCCGGGCGTCCGATCTGCGTGAGGCGCAGCAGGAACGCGCACGGATCCGCGCCGAACTCGTCGCCGACGGTCGCGACCCCGACAGCGTCACCGTCCTGGTGGACCTCGAGGTGCTCATCGCCGTGGAGGCCCGCGCCGCCCGCAAGGAGCTGGCCCTCCTCGACAGCGCCCTGGCGACGCCCCGTGCTCCGGTGTCGTTGCAGTACATCGGAACTCCGGTCGGCCTCGCCGGACTCATCGCCGACATCCAGGCGGCAGGCGTCGCCGACGGTGTGACCGTGCTGCCGCTGTCGCTGCCCAGGGTTCTGGAGCAGCTCGTCGACGGCACCCTCCCGTGGCTGGAGGAGCGAGGTCTCGTCACCTCCGCCGACGCCGTCGACGAGGCGCTGCGTCGCTTCGACCTCCCCCTCCGCGAGCGGGTACTGGCGTCCTGACCTGGTCAGTTGCCGTTGTTCGCTGAACCGAGCGGAGTGGGCCGGTAGTACCGGCCCTCGTGATACAGCAGGGGAGCCGAAGCGGAGTCGTCGTCTGCCTCGGCATGAACGCGGGTGACGAGGCCGATGACGAGCGTGTGATCGCCGACGGGAATCAGCTGGTCCACGATCACCCGCAACCAGCTGGGAGTTCCGTGGAGGACCGGTTCGCCGGTGTCGAGTCGCGCCCAGAGCGACTCGTCGGAGAACCGCTGGTCGGCGCTTCGGGAGAATCGCTGAGCCAGGTGCTGCTGGTGCTCGCCGAGGAGGTGAATCACCAGCGAATCCGCGGAATGAAGTGCATCGATGCTGGACGACGTGTTCGCGATGTTGAACGACACCAACGGCGGGTCCAGTGAAACCGAGGAGAACGAGGACGCGGTGAAGCCGACCGGGCCGGACCCCGAATCGAGGGTCACGATGGTGACGCCCGCCGGGTGCCGACGCAGGGCTGCGCGGTAATCCTCGGCACAGATTCCGGGGGCGAGTCGATGGTCGCGGGGGAGGTCCGAACCATCGACGGTTTCGGCGTTCTCGGCTCTGTCGGACAAATCATTCTCCGGGTCGGCCCGTGCGGGCACTGTGTCATTCTCGTTCACGAGATCTGACGTCAACTATAGGGGCGTCAACCGCCCGGGATTCAGTCGACGTCGATCGCCAGGCCCGCGGTGATCCGCACCAACTCGGAGAACGACGTGCGGAAGACCGTGTCCGGGTGCCCGGCGGCCGCCCACAGTTCCGCGTACTCCGACAGGGCGTTGTCGACGTACGTCGGAAGGTTCGTGGGATGTCCGAGCGGGGCGATACCCCCGATCGGCTGTCCGGTCGCGATCCGCACCATGTCGAGGGGTGCCCGGGTCAGATTTCCCTGCAGTCGTTTGCCCGTGTTCGCCAGATCCACCTCGTGCGCCCCCGACACGAGGAGCAGGATCGGATCGTCGTCCAGGAGGAATACCAGCGACTTGGTGATGGCGCCGATATCGACCCCCAGAGACTCCGCCGCCTCGGCCGCGGAGTGGGTGGAGTCGGGCTGGGTCACGATCACCCCATGGTGTCCTCGCGCGATCAGAGTCTCGGCGACATGCGCGGCGTGGGGGTGCAGGGGCGTCGGCATGAACCAAGAGTAGGTCCATTCCTCCGGTACGACATCAAGAAGCGTCGTCCGACACGACATCGGAACGGGGCGTAGTCGATTCCGGCTTCCGGAGGCGCCGGGCGGTGAACCCGAACAGCAGTCCGAGCCCGACCACGGAATAGAGCGCGAGGGCGAGCGCGGGCTGTCCGAGCCCCACGTCGTCGAAGTACACGATGCTTCGAATTCCCTCGGTGCCGGCGCCCGGGGTGATCCAGCGTCCGATGGCCGCGTAGAAGGCGGGAATGACGTTCGAACCGAACGCACCGCCGGCGCTGGGATTGCCGAGAATGACGAAGACGGCGATCGCGAGGGGCACCGCAAGGATGCCGACCGAGGCGCGCAACCCCAGCGTGAACACGGCGGTGCCGAAGACGACACCTGTTCCGAGTAGCCACAGCGGGAACCAATGGCCTGCGAACGTGCCGAGCACGTGAGTGGTGATCAGGGCGCCGAGGGCGCCGGACACCACGGCGTAGCCGAACAGGACAGCCGTGTGCACGGTCGCCTGGCGGAGGCTTCGCGGGGCGCCGATGAACAGGCCGATCGCCGCCGCGAGCAGGTAGCCGCCGACCACCCACCCGACCGCGAGATAGAAGCCGGACAGTCCGCGGTTGTCGTGTGCGCCGACCGGAATTTCGTCGCGGACCGTGAACTGGCGACCCTGGCTGTTCTCCACCTGGGCGAAGACCGATTCGAGCGCGCTGGAGATGGAGCTGCCGCCCGCGCTCGCCGTGATCAGGGTGTCGGGGCCGACGGGGTTCATGACGAACGCACCCTGGATCTCGCGGTCGTGGAGGAGCCGCCGGGCTTCCGCGGTGTCCGAGACGACACGGGCGCGCAGCGGCCTGTCGTCGATCGCATCGAGCCGGTCGGCGACCTGCTGGTCCGTGCCTGCGGGCAGTCCCTCCGCCGCGACGACGCCGATCTCGATGTCGCGGGGCGTGGGCTGATGGAACGCGGCCACGTAGCTGAGGATGAAGCCGAGCTGGAGGAGGAGAACGCCGAAGACCAGCGCGACCATCACCTTGGGTGCGCCGTACTTCGACACCGGGCTGTCGTGGTGCACGGGAGCCGGGGTGGTGGATTCGCTGTCGGTCATGGTCATCGGACGTCCTCGATCCTTGTCGATACCGTGGGTATTGAATACCCTAGGTATCGTGACTGCAGATCGTCAACCGGACAGTCGTCACACCGAATGGGCGCCCACGACGCGTCCCGGTCGTGACGTCGTGCGTCAGCGCCTCCTCGACGCCGCGGCGGAGGAATTCGCCGAGCGCGGCTTCAGTGCGGCCAGGCTCGCCGAGGTGGCACGCCGGGCCGGATTCACCAAGGGGGCGGTCTACTCGAACTTCGAGTCGAAGCAGGACCTGTTCGCCGAACTCTTCGCCGCGCGCTCACTCGAACTGGCGGGACGGGTCCTCGCCGAGATCGCCGGCATGAACCCCTCGGATGCCGCGGGCAAAGGCGGCGAGGCGATCGCGTCGTGGATGGTGCGCGAGCCGGGGTGGTCGCTGCTGGTACTCGAATTCGGTGTGCTCGCCGCACGCGACCCGCAGATCGCCCAGGCCTACCTGCGGGAGCGGCGGCAATTGCGGGGAAGGCTCGTCGAATTGATCGGCGAGCGCGCGCGGGAGTGGGGGGTCGACGACACGTTCGACGTCCGCACCACGGCCATCTCGCTGATGGCCCTCATCTCCGGTCTCGTGCTCGAGCACTCCGTCGATCCCGAGGAAGTGGATCAGGCGACGATGGGCGCCGCGGTCACCGCACTGTTCGCGGGCGCCGTCGCGAGGGCCGGGCTGACCTGATCTCAGGCGGTGTGCGCGACGACCCCGTCGAGGAATCCGTCGATGTGCGCCCACGTGGAGTCCCTCGCCTTCGGGCCCGCGACGAGCCCGAGGTGGCTGCCCGGCGCGGACTCGAACCGCACCGACGGAGAACCGGTGAACACGTCGGTCGCCGCCCGGACCGACGGGATCGGGGCGATGACGTCCTCGGTGCCGCCGATCGCGAGAACCGGCACCGCGAGATCGGCCAGCGCGATCGCGCCGTTCCGGGTCTGGAAACTCCCCGCGGCGAGCGCGTTCCCGAGGATCAGCTGGGTGCAGACCTGGCGGAAGAACCGGGCCGGATAACCCGGCATGTCGGCCATGAACCGGTCGATGGACTCCATGCGCGCGAGGGTCTCGGTGTCGTGCAGGTTCCGGGCGATGAACCACGGCTTGGTGAGCTCGCGCTGAAGCGCGGTGAAGCGGTAGCTCGCCTGGACCAGCGGCGCGGGGAGTCCGCCCATCGCCGAAGTCGCGGGGTGAGGGGGCGATCGCCGGTGAACCGGCCGACCATCCGCAGCGGCGCGATCATGGTCACCGACTCGTAGTCGATCGGCGTGCCGATCGCCGTCACGGAACCGATCGGCAGATAGTTCCGGCCCGCCGCCGTGAGCAGCGACATCGTTCCCCCGAGGCTCCAGCCGATCAGGTCGACGGGTGCACCGCCGTGGAGTCGGGACACCCGCTCGACCGCCGCCGGGATGAAGTCGTCGATCCAGTCCTCGAACCCGAGGCCGCGGTCGGAATAGCCCATGGTGCCGTAGTCGACGAGATACGCCGCCTTGCCGGAACCGGCCAGGTGCGCGGCCAGGCTCTGGCCCGGCCGGAGGTCGAAGCAGTGTGCGGGCGCGGCGAGCGGAGGCACGAGAAGGACGGGCCGGCCGCCGTCGGTCTCGGTGCTGTCGAATCGGTACAGGTCCTGATGGGGCGCCTCGCGGATGCGCGTCGACGGGGTTCGCTGGACCGGTGCGATTCCGCCGCCGAAGGACAGTCGCCAGGCGTTGCGGGTCAGCGTGTTCAGCGTCGGGTTCCAGGCGATGTCGAGCACGGATTTCCTCTCGTGGCGGCGCAGACCCTTCAGGTATCTGTGACGCAAACATACAGGTAATCTGGCGGTCGCCCGTCAGCGGGAGGCAAGCAGAACCCGCAGCACCGTCGCGGGCCGGAGCAGCACCCCCGGGCGGTCGAGCAGATGCGTCACCCGGAGGAACGCGGACCCCACGGCCGGGTCGACGGACGCCGCCCGATCGAGCCGGGACGTGTACGCATTGACCAACCGGACCCGCGCCGACCGTCGACCGGGCACGGCCGGGATCCGCAGGTCGTTGTCGACGGTGAGCGTCCACGCGGCATCGATACACCGGTTCGCCCCACGGAGGAACCGGCGACCGAGATGCGTCCGCTCCGACCGCAGGCAGTCCCGCAGGATCGTCGCCTCCACCGCGGCGACGCTCATGCCCTGACCGTAGATCGGGTTGAACGAGCAGATGGCGTCCGCGAACGGCAGGTAATTCGACGGTAGATCGTCTGCGGAATAGTGCCGCCGGACGGTCGTCGGGATCCGGTAGCGCACGCCGTCGTCCACCGGCTCGGCCGTGCGCAGTGCGTCGTACATGTCGGGGGCGGGAAACGACTTCACGAAGTCGAGGAAGCCGTCCGGATCCAGTGGCGGCACGTCGTCCCCGTACCCGGCGAGAGTGACGATCCAGGTGCCGTCCTCCTGCACGCCCATGAATCCGCTGCGCGGACTCGACGGTCCCGGCGCCATCCCGATGCCGGAATCCCCGTCCAGATGCGGCGGGTCGAGCCGGAAGTGCCGCGTCGCGTAGCTGACGTCCACGGCCAGCTGCGTCTCGGCCGGCGGCGCGAACCCCAGCTCGCCGAGCCGGGCGACAGTCTGCGAACTGCGGCCGGACGAGTCCACGACGAGATCGGTCTCGACGACCTCCGGCGGGACGCCGCCCCGGTGCTGCACGGTCACGCCGGTCACCTGTCCGCCGTCGACGGTGAGACCCGTGACGTCGGAGCGGTCCCGTATCCGCACGTTCGGCAGGGCCTCGACCCGGTTGCGCATCTGCCACTCGACGAGCGGTCTGCTCGCGAGAATACCGGGGACGCCACTGATCTCGCGCGCCATCCGATGCCCGTCGACGATCCACCGGATGTCGCCCAGTGCGTCGCCCGCGGTGGCGCCGAGGGCCAGGAGCTCGGACACGAACCCCGGCAGGAGGTCCTCCATCGCGGCCTGCCCGCCTGCGAGAAGCGCGTGCACGTGCCGGGCCTGCGGCACGCACCTGCGCGCGACGGCTGTGTCGGGCAGGATGTCGCGGTCGAGGACGACGACGCTCCGGAACGAGCCGGCGAGAGCCGCCGCGGCAAGCAGTCCCCCCATTCCGGCGCCGACGACTACGGCGTTGCCGGCCGGGGTCGTCCGGTGCGTCATGGCGGCTGTCCGTTCACAAGACGGTGCAGAGACCTCCAGGGTATTTCTCCTGACCTCGAAGAGCGGTGGTTACTCTGGAGTAATGACCGAACAGAAGACCTGGAATGCGTTCACCGTCGAGCGCAAGGATCACGTCGCGCAGGTGACGCTCATCGGACCCGGAAAGGGCAACGCGATGGGCCCGGATTTCTGGAGCGAGCTCCCCGAGATCTTCGGGGAACTCGACACCGATCCGGACGTGCGGGCCGTGGTGATCGCCGGCTCCGGCAAGAACTTCTCCTTCGGTCTGGATCTGCCCGCCATGAGCGGCAGCTTCGGGTCCGTCCTCGCCGACAAGGCGCAGGCCGGCCCGCGTACCGCGTTCCACGACATGATCAAGCGGATGCAGTCCGGCATCAATGCGGTCGCCGACTGCCGCAAGCCGGTGGTCGCGGCCGTCCAGGGCTGGTGCATCGGCGGCGGCGTCGACCTGATCTCCGCGTGCGACATTCGCTACGCCAGCACCGACGCGAAGTTCAGCATCCGTGAGGTCAAAGTCGCGATCGTCGCGGACATGGGCAGCTTCGCCAGGCTGCCCGCCATCATCGGCGACGGCCACCTGCGGGAACTCGCGCTCACCGGTAAGGACATCGACTCCGGGCGCGCCGAGAAGATCGGTCTCGTCAACGGTGTCTTCGCGGACGTCGACGCCGTCCTCGCCGCCGCGCACGCGACCGCGGCCGAGATCGCGGCGAACCCGCCGCTCGTCGTGCACGGCATCAAGGACGTCCTCGACCACTCCCGCGCGGCCGCCGTCGACGACAGCCTCCGCTACGTCGCCGCGTGGAACGCCGCGTTCCTGCCGTCGCAGGACCTGACCGAGGCGATCACCGCCGTCTTCGAGAAGCGCGCCCCCGAATTCACGGGCGAATAGTCCGTCCGCCGACGCGGCCGCACCTCCGGGACGGGGTGCGGCCGCGTCGTAGTCGCTTATCCGCAGGTAAAGCCCAGTTCATCAGTTGCCCGAAACCTCGCCGCCCTCGCATACTTGCGGACTACAAGTAAACGACAGCGCAGCGAGGAAACAGTGTCGAATTCGGTCGAAACGCCGGTGGCCTACACCCACCGGCAGATCCTGGCTGTACTCAGTGGGTTGATGCTCGGCATGTTCCTCGCCGCGCTCGACCAGACGATCGTGGCGACGGCGATCCGGACCATCGCCGACGACCTCGACGGGTATTCGCTGCAGGCGTGGGCCACCACCGCATACCTCGTCACCGCCACCCTGGCGACGCCGCTCTACGGCAAACTGTCCGACATCTACGGCCGCAAACCGTTCTTCATGTTCGCGATCACGGTGTTCGTGATCGGCTCGGTCATGTGCACCTTCTCGACGTCGATGTACATGCTCGCGGCCTTCCGTGCAGTGCAGGGGCTCGGCGCGGGCGGTCTGTTCTCGTTGGCGCTCACCATCATCGGCGACATCGTCTCCCCGCGTGAACGGGCCAAATATCAGGGCTACTTCCTGGCCGTGTTCGGCACCTCCAGCGTCCTCGGCCCCGTCCTCGGCGGAGTGTTCGCCGGGCAGGATGTGATCCTCGGAATCGACGGCTGGCGTTGGGTTTTCCTCGTCAACGTGCCGGTGGGACTGGTCGCGCTCACGGTCGTCTCCCGCGTGCTGCACCTGCCGCGGCGACCGAGCGGAAGCCGGCGGATCGACTGGTGGGGCGCGATCGCCCTCGCGGTGGGTGTGGTGCCGCTGCTCGTGGTCGCCGAACAGGGGCACAGCTGGGGGTGGGACAGCTCGAAGTCGTTGGCGTGCTACGTGATCGGCGTCATCGGTGTGCTCGCCTTCGTGTCGGTGGAATTGGCGATGAAGGACGACGCACTCATCCCGATGCGCTTCTTCCGTAACAGCACCTTCGCGCTCGGTGTCGTGATCAGCCTAGTCGTGGGCGCCGTCATGTTCGGCGGTATCACCTTGCTGCCGCAGTACTTACAGGTGGTGAAGGGCTCGAGCCCCACCCTGGCCGGGTTCCAGATTCTGCCGATGGTCCTCGGCCTCATGGCCGGCTCGGTGGTCAGCGGTCAGATGATCTCGCGGACCGGGCGGTACCGGTACTTCCCGATCCTGGGCACCGCTCTGATCGGGATCGGCGCGTTCCTGCTGCACACGCTGGCCGCCGACACCCCGATGCCCGTCGTGATGGTGTTCATGCTGATCCTCGGACTCGGTCTCGGAAACCTGATGCAGCCCCTCACCCTCGCCATTCAGAACGCACTGCCCCCGCAGGACATGGGGGTGTCGACCGGAGCGGCCACGTTCTTCCGGCAGATCGGCGGCACCGCAGGCGTCGCAATCTTCCTGTCGATCCTCTTCTCCCGCCTCACCCCGGCCATCGGCGAACGCGTGACAGCCGCCGCCGGCACAGCCGACTTCCGTCGAGCCGTGGCCGCGGCCGCACAGAGCAACGACCCCGCGGAGGCCGCCATGGGCCAAGGGATCCTCAGCCCCGACCACGCCGGCGTCAGCGGAGTCCTCACGGACAGCTCGGTGATCGGAAAACTCGACGACGTGCTGGCCCTGCCCTTCCGCGAAGGATTCGCCGACGCAATCGGATCCGTCTTCCTCAGCGTGTCGATGCTCGCCGTCGTCGCCTTCGTCCTCACTCTGCTGTGGAAGGAAGTGCCACTCCGCAGCGAGTCCGGCCTCCAGGCCGCGGCGCGGGGAGACGCGCAGGAGTGAGACGCCAACGGCGCCCACCCCTGCGGGGGATGGGCGCCGTTGCCGTAAATATCGGGAGGCTCAGTGCCAGACGATTCGCTGCCGGCTCAGTGCCCGACGATTCGCCGCCGGCTCAGTGCCCGCCGTTGTCCTTCAGACGCTTGAACGAGGCCTCGACCTCGGCCTTCGCCTCGGCCACCCCGACCCAGTCGGCGGCCTCGACGTGCTTGCCCGGCTCGAGGTCCTTGTAGTGGACGAAGAAGTGCTTGATGGCATCCAGTTCGAACTGCGGAACGTCGCCGATGTCCTGGATGTGATCCCAGCGCGGGTCGCCGGCCGGCACACACAGCACCTTGTCGTCGCCGCCGGCCTCGTCGACCATCTTGAACATGCCGACCGGACGTGCCTCGACGATGACGCCGGGGAACACGGACTCGGGGAGCAGGACCAGCGCGTCCAGCGGGTCGCCGTCCTCGCCGAGCGTGTTCTCGATGAAGCCGTAGTCGGCCGGGTAGCCGAACGCGGTGTAGAGGTAGCGGTCCAGCTTCACGCGACCGGTCACGTGGTCGACCTCGTACTTGTTTCGCTGACCCTTGGGGATCTCGATGGTGACGTCGAACTCCACGCCGATTCCTCGCTGTCGTGTCGATGATGATTCGGGGAGAGGATATCGGGTCGAGGATAAGGTTGGTTGTCTGACCACCCACGAATCACAGTGAAGACGGAGGCGCGTTGCCGAGCCAGGGAAAGAAGAAGATGGGCTCGTTGGCGGGACGCCACCGTCGGAACATGCGAATTCTGTTCGCGTCGGTCGTCGTCGTGGTGCTCGCGATGGCGGCTGTTCTGGTGGTCGCGGTGACCGCGCACAACGCGTCGGCGGGGCGCGGTGAACTGACGATCGCGCCCGAACCGGCACCGATCACGGCGGCCCCGCAGGTCACGCCGGTGCCGGACGACGCCCCGATGCCGACGGCGCAGGGGATCGCCGCCGCAGTCGGTCCGGCCGCCGCCAACCCCGACCTCGGCAAGTTCAGCGGAACGGTCGCCGACGCGGTCACCGGTCAGGTCCTGTGGAGTGTCAACCCGCAGACCCCGATGACCCCGGCGTCGACCACCAAGGTCCTCACCGCGGGATCCGCGTTGCTGGCGTTGCCGTCCGACCGTCGCGTGACGACGAAGGTGGTGCAGGGGGCGACTCCCGGCGAGATCGTCCTCGTTGCCGGCGGTGATCCCACACTCACCGCGAAACCGGTCGGGGAGAACGGCTATTACCCGGGTGCGGCGCACATCTCGCAACTGGTCGATCAGATCCGGAACGCGGGCATCCAGGTGACGAGCATCGTGGTCGACACCAGCATCTACTCGGGCGACACCATGGCGCAGGGGTGGTTCCCGACGGACGTCGGCGCCGGATTCATCACCCCCACCGAACCGATCATGATCGACGGCGGACGGGCCGACCCGCTCGTGGACGAGTCGCCGCGCAGTGCGACACCCGCGCTCGACGCCGGGCGGACGCTCGCCGGTGCGCTCGGCGTCGCCCCGTCGGCGGTCACGTCGGGGGTCGCGGCGCCCGGTGCGGCTACCGTGGCGAGCGTGCAGTCCGCGCCGCTGCGCGACCGGTTGCGGCAGATGATGGAACACTCGGACAATGTGCTTGCCGAAGCGATCGGGCGGGAGGTTGCCATGAATGCCGGCGCGGAAGCATCGTTCGACGGCGCCGTCGCGACCATCGGCCAGACCCTGACCGCGGCCGGCTTCGATCTGTCGGGGTTCACCCTGCACGACGCCAGCGGGTTGTCCGTCGACGACCGCATCGCCCCGCACACGCTCGACCAGGTCCTCACGGCCGCCGCGGGCGACGGCAATCCGGCCCTGCGCCCGATGCTCGACTACCTGCCGGTGGCCGGTGCCACGGGCAGCCTGTCGGACCGGTACGCGTCGGGGAACCGCACGGGCGCCGGATGGGTGCGGGCGAAGACCGGCACCCTGTCCACGGCCAGCGCGCTCGCCGGCTACGTGGTGGACCAGAACGGGCGTGTCCTCACGTTCGCGCTGATGTCCAACGACCGCCCGCCGGAGGTCAGCCGTCCCGCACTCGACGCACTGGCGGCCGCGCTCCGCACGTGCGGGTGCCAGTGATGGCCGCCGAGGGAAATGCCTTCAGCGGCGCCGTCGACTGGAAGCTGGCAGCCAGGACGGGGGTGAAACTCGCGCGCAGCGGACCGGTGACGTCGCGGTACACCGCCGAAACCGTGGTCGCGGAACTGGCCGACGCGTCGATGCGCGCGGAACTGCCCGTCCGGGAAGTCACCGGCCTCGCCGACGGACTTCCGGTGCCGACCGCCCAGATCCTCGACCGGGCCGGGTGGATCCACGCCGCCGCGCATTCGATGTCGCAACTCACGGGCGGCGACGCCGCTCCCGGCACGCTGGTCGGCAAGCCGGCAGGCATTCAGGCCGGGGCGATGCTCGCGTACCTGTCGTCGGCGATCCTCGGCCAGTACGACCCGTTCACCGGCGACAACGGAACCCTGCTGCTCGTGGCGCCCAACGTGGTGTCCGTCGAGCGCACGTTGCGGGTGCGGCCCAGCGACTTCCGGCTCTGGGTGTGCCTCCACGAGGTGACGCACCGGGTGCAGTTCTCGTCCTCACCGTGGCTCACCGGATACATGCAGGAGTCGGTGGAGACCCTCGGATCCGCCGAAGACGAGTCCCTCACCGACATGGTCGGCCGGTTGTCCTCCGCGCTGCGCGCCCGCGGGCGCACGGAGCCGGACGACTCGGGCGCACCGGGCGGCATCGTCGGACTGCTGCGCGCGACGCAGGCCGAGCCGCAACGTGAGGCGCTCGACCGCCTGCTGGTGCTCGGCACCCTCCTCGAGGGACATGCGGACCACGTGATGGACGCCGTCGGCCCCGCGGTCGTGCCGTCGGTGGCCGCGATCCGGGCAGCGTTCGATCAGCGGCGCCGCCGCAAGAGCAATCCTGTGCAGCGTCTCATCCGTGCACTGCTCGGAATGGACGCCAAGATGGCGCAGTACGTGCGCGGTAAGGCGTTCGTCGACGCCGTCGTGGACAAGGTCGGGATGGACCGGTTCAACGTCGTGTGGACCGGCCCCGACACGTTGCCCCGGCTCGCAGAGATCGACGCGCCGGACGTCTGGGTGTCCCGGGTTCTGGGCTGATTCGAGAAGGGCTGAGCCGGTGATGGTGCTTCCCGAGGAGCCGGCGATCCTCGAGGTTCGTCACGCCCTGCGGCGCTGGATCGCGGCGCACGCCCCGGACGGTGAGATCGCGGTCGCGTTGTCGGGTGGCGCCGACTCACTGGCACTGACCGCGGCGGCCGCCGTCGAGGCACGGTCGGTGTGTGCCCTCGTCGTCGATCATCGGCTGCAGCCGGGTTCCGCCGACGTGGCCGACGAGGCGGCAGCCCGTGCCCGAGCGCTCGGCTGCGCGTCCGCCGAGGTGCTTCCCGTCGATGTGACCGGGTCGGGCGGGCTCGAGGCGGCCGCCCGACAGGCCCGTTACCGCGCCCTCGACTCGGCGCGCGGAACCCGCCCGGTGCTGCTGGGGCACACCCTCGACGACCAGGCCGAAACGGTGTTGCTGGGGTTGTCGCGCGGTTCGGGCGGTCGATCCATCTGGGGGATGAGCGCGTACGACAGCCCGTGGGGGCGTCCGCTGCTGGACGTGCGCCGCGCGGTGACCCGGCAGGCCTGCGCGGAACTGGGACTGAGCCCGTACGAGGACCCGCACAACGCCTCACCCGACTTCGTGCGGGTGCGGCTGCGCACCGAGGTGCTGCCGCTGCTCGAGGACGTGCTGGGCGGCGGCGTCGCCGGAGCCCTCGCCCGCACCGGGGAACACCTGCGCGAGGAAGGAGCGGTCCTCGACACGCTGGCCGCCGACGCCCAAGCAAAAGTCGTGGTGGACGGCGAAATCGACACCGCCCTGCTCGCACTGTCGGCGCCACCCGTCCGCAGGCGGGTGCTGCGCAGCTGGCTCCTCGCGGCCGGTGCGCGCGGTCTCGGAGACACCCAGCTGCGGGCCGTGGACGACCTCGTCGCACGGTGGCGGGGACAGGGGCAGGTGGCGATCGGGGGCGGAACACCGGACGCGAGGTTGGTGGTCCGCCGACGACGTGGCAGGCTGAACGTCGGATTGGACGACCGACGAAGGGTTTGATCGCGTGTACGAAGGCGACATCGCATCGGTACTGATCTCCGAGGACGAGATCCGTCGACGTACCGTCGAACTGGCCGAGGAGATCGCCAAGCGCTACCCGGAGGGCGCCCCGGAAGGGGATCTGCTCCTGGTGGGTGTCCTCAAGGGCGCTATCTTCTTCATGACCGACTTCGCGCGGGCCCTCCCCATCCCCACCCAGATGGAGTTCATGGCCGTCAGCTCCTACGGGTCGTCCACGTCGTCCTCCGGCGTCGTGCGCATCCTCAAGGACCTCGACAAAGACATCGCGGGCCGGCACGTGCTGATCGTCGAGGACATCATCGACTCCGGTCTGACGCTGTCCTGGCTGATGCGCAACCTGTCGAGCCGCAACCCCGCGTCGCTCGAGGTCGTCACGCTGCTGCGCAAGCCCGACGCCATCAAGGTCGACGTCAACGTCGCGAACGTCGGCTTCGACATTCCCAACGAATTCGTCGTCGGGTACGGCCTCGACTACGCCGAGCGCTACCGCGACCTGCCGTACATCGGGACTCTCGAGCCTTCCGTCTACGGCGGCTGATCTCCGCGCCGCCCGTCAGCGGACGGATTCGTGGGACACGGCGAGCTCCAGCGCCCGCAGGTCCTGTTCCAGTTGCCGGAACAGCCAGTACACGCCGACGAACGCGAAGATGCCGCCGACGCACAGGATGCGGACCGCGATGATCACCAGCGTGATCTCGTCGGGCGACAGGAACGTCACCCCGGCCACACCGGCCAGCGGAACCGAGGCGGCCACCGCGAGATACAGCGTGCTCCGGCGGTCGAGACCCCGCAGTTTGTGCGCGTCGGCGCTGCTGGCGATGTCCTGAGGCAGCAGGGTCGGGTAGATGCAGCGCACCGCGAAGAACGCCACCACGAAGAACGGGTACGCCACCGACACGGCACCGCACACGATCAGTGATGCGATGAAGTGCACGTACGCGCCCGGCGGCACGTTCCCCGCCGCGAGTTGCAGGGAAATCGGATAGGCGATGCCCGCGATGACCCACAACCCGAACACCACCAGCACGACGCGGTCGCCGAGCAGCAGCGTGTCGGTGCGGGCCCGGGCCAGTGTCTGGCGGTCGTACGTTTTCCCCTTGCGCAGACCCCGCGGAACGAGTAGCGGATATCGGCACCAGTAGAGCAGCATGATCGCGCCCAACGGGAACGCGATCGAATTGATCACCAATTGGATCGATTCGAACGAGTGCTGGGCCTCCGGCGTCAGATTGCTGATGATCAGCATCTTGTTGTGGTGATAGTTGTAGGCGCCCGCGAGGGCATTCGGCACCGCGATACCGATCACCAGGATCGGGAGGGCGAATCGGCGCAGCCGCATGCGCCAACTGTTCGGCGGCGGATCGACGAGGTCCCGGGCCCGCGGATTCAGGCACAGGTCGAATTGCTGGGCCAGTTCGGCACCGGACGACCACCGGTCCTCCGGCTTCGGTGCCAGACACGTCAGCAGCACCCGTCGCAGCGACGGCGGGCAGTCGTAGGGCAACTGGTCCAGGAACTCCGGGTCGATGTCGCGGCTGCGGCGGTCCAGCATCGCTTCAAGTGCGACGAGCGACTCGCTCGACACATCCTCGTCCTCGAACGGACGCCGTCCGCACATCAGCTCCCACAACATCACGCCGAGCGCGAAGATGTCGCTGCGGGTGTCGAGGTCCGCCGCCGTCCCCGGCATACCGCGGTGACACGCCTCGAGTTGCTCGGGCGACATGTACGCCAGGGACCCGCCGAAGTAGGCGAGCGGTGACGCCCCGGTGACGGTGTCGCTGAAACTGATGTTGAAATCGGCGAGCTTCGGCACCCCCTCGGCCGTCAGCAGGATGTTCGCGGGTTTGATGTCGCGGTGCAGGACGCCGCGCTTGCCGGCGTAGTCGAGGGCGTCCGCCAGTCGCCGCCCCAGCCACGCGATCGTCTCCGGCCAGGTCAGCGATGCGATCTCGTCCCGCACACTCGAGTCGGTGGGCCTGATCTCGCCCTTCTCCCGCATCTCCTCGTCGACCACGTCCAGCAGCAGGCTGCCCGTCCGGTCCTGTTCCGGGGTCACACGCACGCGCCGCAGAACCCGCAGCAGGGTGCCGCCCGGCAGGTACTGCATGTAGAGCAGGCGCAGCTGGCGGTCTTCGAGCAACCGCTGGTCGAACACGCGGACGATGTAGTTGTGGTCGAGTTTTGCGAGGGTCTGCGGCTCGTTCCCCTTGTCGTGCGAGATCTTCACCGCGACGAGTCGCTGCATCGACCGCTGGCGTGCCAGAAACACCCGGCCGAACGCGCCGCTGCCCAGACTCATCAGCAGATCGAAGTCGTCGACCTGCTGCCCGACCTCCACATCGTCGAGAGCCGCATTGCTCGGCGGCTTGGTGATGAGCGTGTCCGGCTGCCTGGCGGTCACGGTCGGACCGGCGGCCGCGGTCTGTTCGGCGGCGGCGGTTTGTTCGGCGGCGGCGGTTTGTTCGGCGGCGGCGGTTTGTTCGGCGGCGGCGGTTCGTTCGGCGGCGGCGGTTTGTTCGGCGGTCATCGTCCGTGCGGACACGGTGTGCGCAGCAACCACCGTCGACGGTCCGGCCGCGACCGTCGCTTCGCTGCTCTCGTGTTCGGAGTTCGTGACTCCGACGGTCCGTTCGGCAGAGTCCGATCCAGCGGCCGATCCGTCTCTGCCCGACCCGTTTCCTCTGGTCATTGCACATCGAGGGTTCTACTGGGCGGGTTCTCTGGGCACATCGAGGTTGTCTGGAGCGGTGTGAAGAGTCCCATCCAGGGACAAGCGAATGGTAACCCCACAGACCTACCGTATCCAGCGCGAATACTCGAAATGACTGCTTCTCTGCACCATATACTCGGGTAATGGGGGACTCCCCGTTCACCTCAGCCGTCGTCGTCGCCGAGCAGGTTCGCTCGGGCGTCTCGAGCCCGATGGAGCATGTCGAGGCCGCGCTCGCGGCCATCGAAGAGCGTGAACCGAAGATTCAGGCGTTCGTCACCGTCCTCGCCGAACAGGCCCGAGCCGACGCGCTCGCCCTCTCCCGCCGGCCGGATCTGTCCACACTTCCGCTGGCAGGAGTGCCCGTCGCGATCAAAGACGTCATTTCGGTGGCCGGACTGCCGATGCGCGAGGGATCGGGTGCGACCAGTGCGGAACCGAAGATTGCCGATCACCCGGTCGTCGCGCGACTGCGGGCGGCGGGAGCGGTGGTCGTGGGCCTGACCACCCTCCCCGAACTGGCGGTGTGGGGTACCACCGACGCGCCCGGCCACATCACCCGCAATCCGTGGAATCTTTCCCTGACCTGTGGGGGTTCATCCGGGGGAGCGGCCGCCGCCGTTGCCGCGGGGATGGTGCCCCTGGCACACGGGACCGACGGTCTGGGGTCGATCCGCATCCCTTCGGCGAACTGCGGAGTGTTCGGTATCAAACCGGGCAGGGGAGTCGTGCCGTCCGAACTCGGCGCCACCTCGTGGTTCGGCATGGCCGAGAACGGGCCCATCGCCACGACCGTCGACGACGCCGCCCTGATGCTGTCCGTCCTCGCCGACCGACCCGAACTCGCGCGGATCGGCGCATCGGAACCGTTGCGGATCGCGGTGGCGGCAGGGTCGCCGACGTTCCTGGCCACGGTCGATCCGCAGTGGCGGGACGCGGCCGTGCGCGCGGGCACGGAACTGACCGGCTCGGGCCACGACGTCGAGCCTGCGACGTTGCCGTACCCGGTCAACCTGCTTCCCGTTCTCGCCCGCTGGACCGCGGGAACGGCCGCCGACGCGAAGGGGCTCGATCTGCGGCGCCTGCAGCCGCGGACCCGCAGACACGTCGCGGTGGGCCGCGCGCTGGGCCGGTTCGTCCGCCCGGAGCAGGTGGGCAGGCTCGAAGAGTCGCTACGCGCATTCTTCGAGAACTACGACGTGGTGATCACACCCGCTCTCGCGCAGCCGCCGCTCGCGGCGACGACGTGGAGCGAGCGGTCGTGGCTGTCGAACATCGTGGCCAACGTGCGGTATGCCCCGCTCAGCGCGCTGTGGAATCTCGTCGGGTGGCCTGCGGCGAGTGTGCCCGTCGGCACGCACTCGCATTCGGGCACCCCGCTGGCCGTGCAGATCGCGGCGCCGCCCGGGGGAGAGGCCAGGATCCTGGCCCTGGCCGCTCACATCGAGCGGGTGGGCGGCGGCTGGCCGAGGGTCGCGCCCGTGCGGTGAACTCCCGCACATTCGGACTCGGATCGAGTCCGAGGGAACCGATGGGCAACCGCATGCGTTGAAAGAAAAGAGACCGCTCCCAACGGCGGTTGGCTGCTACCTGGAGTCGCCGGGGTGCCTTCGCGGTAACCTGGTTTGTCCGGTTGGCAGCCGGAAGGCGCACCCGGAAGACCCGCACTCTCGAAAGGACCGGCCATATCGGCCGACCTGTATGAACCGTAAGACTGTGTTTCGAAACCTGGCGATAGTTGCCGGCATCCTGCTGGTGATCTACGCCTTCAGCTACTTCGGCAACGACACGCGCGGATTCCAGGGTGTCGACACCTCCGTGGCGATCGCGCAGCTCGACGCGAACAACGTCGACAAGGCGCAGATCGACGACCGGGAGCAGCAGGTGCGCCTGTGGCTGAAGGACGGCAACGACGCCACCGACGGCAAGACCGAGATCCTCGCGAAGTATCCGGCGTCGGCGTCCGAGCAGATCTTCAACGAGATCTCCGACAAGGGCCTGCAGAGCTACAACACCACGGTCACGCAGGAGAGCTGGCTCACGTCCATCCTGCTGTTCGTCCTGCCGATGGTGATCCTGCTCGGCATCTTCTTCTTCGTGATGAGTCGCATGCAGGGCGGCGGTCGCGGCGGCGTCATGGGCTTCGGCAAGTCGAAGGCCAAGCAGCTCAACAAGGACATGCCGAAGACCACGTTCGCCGACGTCGCGGGTGCGGACGAGGCCGTCGAAGAGCTGTACGAGATCAAGGACTTCCTGCAGAACCCGATGCGCTACCAGTCGCTGGGCGCGAAGATCCCGCGCGGCGTGCTGCTGTACGGGCCGCCCGGAACCGGTAAGACCCTCCTCGCCCGCGCGGTGGCAGGCGAGGCCGGCGTCCCGTTCTTCACGATCTCCGGTTCGGACTTCGTCGAGATGTTCGTCGGTGTGGGTGCGTCCCGCGTACGCGACATGTTCGACCAGGCCAAGCAGAACAGCCCCTGCATCATCTTCGTCGACGAGATCGACGCCGTCGGACGCCAGCGTGGCGCCGGCCTCGGCGGCGGTCACGACGAGCGTGAGCAGACCCTCAACCAGTTGCTGGTCGAGATGGACGGTTTCGGTGACCGCACCGGCGTCATCCTCATCGCCGCCACCAACCGCCCCGACATCCTCGACCCGGCGTTGCTGCGCCCGGGCCGCTTCGACCGGCAGATCCCGGTCGGCGCCCCCGACCTCGCCGGTCGTCGCGCCATCCTGAAGGTCCACTCGCAGGGCAAGCCGATCGATCAGCACGCCGACCTCGAGGGCCTGGCCAAGCGCACCGTCGGAATGTCGGGTGCCGATCTGGCCAACGTCATCAACGAGGCCGCGCTGCTCACGGCCCGCGAGAACGGCACCGTCATCACGGAGGCCGCGCTCGAGGAGTCCGTCGACCGTGTCGTCGGCGGTCCCCGCCGCAAGAGCCGCATCATCAGCGAGCACGAGAAGAAGATCACCGCGTACCACGAGGGCGGGCACACGCTCGCCGCGTGGGCGATGCCCGACATCGAGCCCGTCTACAAGGTCACCATCCTCGCCCGTGGCCGCACCGGCGGTCACGCGATGACGGTGCCCGAGGACGACAAGGGCCTGATGACACGGTCCGAGATGATCGCCCGACTCGTCATGGCGATGGGTGGCCGCGCGGCCGAGGAACTCGTGTTCCACGAGCCGACCACCGGTGCGTCCTCCGACATCGACATGGCGACGAAGATCGCCCGGTCGATGGTCACCGAGTACGGCATGAGCGCCAAGCTGGGTGCGGTGCGGTACGGCCAGGAGGGTGGAGATCCGTTCCTGGGCCGGTCGATGGGTCAGCAGTCCGACTACTCCCACGAGGTCGCGCGCGAGATCGATGAAGAGGTCCGCAACCTCATCGAGGCCGCGCACACCGAGGCGTGGGCGATCCTCAACGAGTACCGCGACGTGCTGGACATCCTGGCTACCGAGCTGCTCGAACGCGAGACGCTCACCCGCAAGGATCTCGAGAAGATCTTCCACAGTGTCGAGAAGCGCCCGCGCATCACCGCGTTCAACGACTTCGGCCACCGGACCCCGTCCGACAAGCCGCCGGTCAAGACGCCGCGAGAACTCGCCGTCGAGCGCGGCGAGCCGTGGCCTCAGCAGCCCGAGCCGGTGTTCGCGCAGCAGCAGTCGCAGCAGGCTCCGCCGCAGCAGCAGTACCCGCAGCCGGCACCCGCCAACGGTTACTCGCAGCCGGCACCGGCCCGGCCGCAGGGTGGGATGACGCAGCCGCGTCCGGACTACGGCGCCCCCGCGGGTTGGTCGGCTCCGGGCTGGCCGCCTCGCGACCCGGGGAACCAGAACAACCCCGAGCGTCAGTACCCCGGTAACCAGGGTCCGGGGAACCAGTGGAACCCGCCGCACGAGCAGCGTGGCACCGGCGACGACGACGCGCAGACGAGGGCCTGGAAAGGACCGGACGGATCGAACTGATCCGCCCGACACTAGGCTGTTGCTTCGGGACGATCGGTCCCGGTACTGGAGGAGTTTCGGTTGTCGGTGAATCATCTCGGTAGTGAGCCCGTGGCACTCGAGACAGGCCGGGTGTTCGATCAGCCGCGTGCCGAAGCCGCGGTGCGCGAACTGCTGATCGCGATCGGTGAAAACCCGGACCGTCCCGGACTCCGGGATACGCCCGCCCGCGTGGCGCGGTCGTACCGCGAGGTCTTCGCGGGCCTCTACACCGACCCGGACACCGTGCTGAACACGACGTTCGACGAGGGGCACCAGGAGCTGGTGCTCGTTCGCGACATCCCGCTGTACTCCACGTGTGAGCACCATCTCGTGTCGTTCCACGGGGTCGCCCACGTCGGGTACATCCCCGGTAAGACGGGCAAGGTGACCGGACTGTCGAAGTTGGCGCGCGTGGTCGACCTCTACGCCAAGCGTCCGCAGGTGCAGGAACGTCTGACCAGCCAGATCGCCGACGCCGTCATGCGCAAGCTCGACCCGCGCGGTGCGATCGTGGTCATCGAGGCCGAGCACCTGTGCATGGCGATGCGGGGGATCCGCAAGCCTGGTGCGAGTACCACCACCTCCGCGGTGCGTGGTCTGCTCCAGTCCAGCGCGGCCTCACGTTCCGAGGCTCTGGACCTTATTCTGCGGAAGTGACCGTGATCGAGTTGCCCGCGCCAGGCCGAACCGTGGTGATGGGCGTCCTGAACGTCACCACCGATTCCTTTTCCGACGGCGGACGTTTCTTCGATCGTGACGCGGCGCTCGCGCGCGGTCTGGAACTGAAGCGTCTCGGCGTCGACATCGTCGACGTCGGCGGCGAGTCCACCCGGCCGGGCGCGGCGCGGGTCGATCCCGACGTCGAAGCCGGTCGCGTCGCACCCGTGATTTCGGATCTGGTGGGCGAGGGCATCTGCGTCAGCGTGGACACGATGCGGGCGTCGGTCGCGGAGGCCGCGATCGAGGCGGGGGCGTCGATCATCAACGACGTCGCCGGTGGCCGTGCGGATGCCGCGATGGCCTCGGTGGTCGCGGACGCCGGAGTGCCGTGGATCCTGATGCACTGGCGTTCGGCTGCCGACTACGTGCACCGCGGCACCGCCGATCACTACGACGACGTGGTCCGTGAGGTTCGGGACGAACTGATGACCCAGGTCGACCTGGCCGTGAAGGCCGGGGTGGATCCGGGTTCCCTGGTGCTGGATCCGGGTCTCGGTTTCGCGAAGACCGCCGACCACAACTGGGCTCTGCTGAAGGCGCTGCCCGAGTTCAACGAGCTGGGATTCCCCGTCCTCATCGGCGCGTCCCGCAAGCGGTTCCTGGGTTCGCTGCTGGCGGATGCGGACGGGGAACCGCGGCCGCCCGCCGGACGGGAGATCGCGACCGCCGTCGTTTCGGCGCTCGCCGCGACCCACGGGGCGTGGGGAGTGCGCGTGCACGACGCGCAGGGTTCCCTCGACGCCATTGCGGTCGCCGAGGCCTGGGCAAAGGGTGCAGCCGGACGTGAGTGATCGAATCGAGTTGCGCGGCTTGAAGGTTCGTGGCAATCACGGCGTCTTCGAACACGAGAAGCGGGACGGTCAGGACTTCTACGTCGACATCACCGTGTGGATGGACCTCGCCCCGGCGGCCGCATCGGACGACCTCGACGACACCCTCGACTACGGCGGACTGGCCGAGCGCGCGGCCGCGATCGTCGCGGGACCCCCACGGGACCTCATCGAGACCGTTGCCGCGGAGATCGCGGACGGGGTGATGACCGACCCTCGCGTCCGGCGCACCGAGGTGGTGTTGCACAAGCCGTCCGCGCCGATCCCGTTGACGTTCGCGGACGTCGCGGTGGTCGCGCACAGGTCACGACCATGAGTCGCGCGGTGTTGTCGATCGGATCGAACGTCGGCGACAGTCTTGCCCATCTGCAGTCCGTTCTCGACGGGCTGGGTGACGCGGTCGTGGCGGTCTCTCCGGTGTATTCGACGGCGCCGTGGGGCGGTGTGGAGCAGCAGGACTTCCTCAACGCGGTTCTCGTCGTCGACGATCCCGCCCTCGACGGTTACGGCTGGTTGCGGCGCGGGCAGGAACTCGAGGCCGCCGCCGACCGGGTACGGATCGAACGGTGGGGCCCGCGCACGCTCGACGTCGACGTCGTCACGTGCGACGACGTCCGCAGCGACGACCCCGAACTGACGTTGCCGCACCCGAGAGCACACGAGCGTGCGTTCGTGCTGATTCCGTGGCTGGACGTCGAACCCGACGCCGTGTTGCCGGTCGACGGGAGGACGACCCGAGTGGACGCGCTGCTGCCACTGCTGGACGACGAGGAACGGGCCGGTGTGCACCGGACGCAGCTCGTTCTGGACCGGCGGTCGCGATGAAGCCGGAACCGACGGGCACGATGAAACCCACCCGGATCTGGGATCTGCTGTTCCTGGCCGCTCTCGCCGTCGCCGCCACCTGGATCCTGGTCCGCGTGTTCTACGGCTCGTTTCCGCCGATTCCCGTGTATGCCGGGGCGTCGCTGTACCCGGTCGCGCTGATCGAGGTCGTGCTCGCGTTCATGGTGCGATCCCGGGTCAGCAATCATCAGGTGGGCGACGGACCGCGTCAGCTGCACCCGATCACGGCCGCCCGAGTGGCGGCGCTCGCCAAGGCGTCCGCGCTCGTCGGTGCCGCGACGGCGGGAGTGTGGGGCGGCTTCCTGCTGTACCTGCTTCCGCAGCGGTCGGTGCTCCGGGCCGCGGTCTCGGACACCCCCGGCGCGTGGGTGGGTCTCGTCGCTGCGCTCGCCCTCGTCGGCGCGGCGCTGTGGTTGGAACACTGCTGCCGCACCCCCGACGACCCCTCGGACGAGCCGGCGCATTAGGGACATGGGGGATCGCCGCAGGTCCGATGGAATGCGCGGCGCACCCTTCACGGCCAAGTACCCTGGCACCATGACGAATCCTGGTCGCCTCAAGTCTGCGCGCCGCAACAGGCGCAGCGCGAGCCAGATGATCGTTGCGGGGTTGCTCGCCCTCGCGGTGATCGCGTCCCTCTTCCTGATCTTCAGCGACAGCGTCCAACTCCTGCGGGTGGGCCTGGTGGCCGCGCTGTGGGCCGCCACAGTCGGTGCCATCGCCATGACGAAGTACCGGCGCGAGTCGGCGCTCGACAAGGCGAAGGTCAACGACCTGCAGACCGTCTACGAGTTGCAGCTCGAGCGGGAGATCTCGGCACGGCGCGAATACGAGCTCACCGTCGAGAAGCGGGTACGCAGCGAGGTGCGCGCCGACGCCGAAGAACTCGCCGCGCTGCGTGCCGAACTCTCGTCGCTCCGCAAGAATCTCGAGGCCCTGTTCGACGGCGCGATGCCGACCGAACGGATCGCGCTGCGGGCGGATTCGACGCGCGTGCAGGAACTTGCCGGCGGGTCGTACAGCAGCTACCAGCCTGCTGCGTCGGGCCTGTACATCCCGGGAGCGGGACATGCCGCCGGGGCGGGGCATCAGAGCGGCTCCGCCCAGTCGTCGCACCATTTCGCGAATCCGGACGACGACCCGGTCACCGCCGAGACGTCCATCGTCGAGCCCGCCTATGCCGGATCCACCGAACCCGAGATCGAGGTCGAGCCGGAACCGGAGCCCGAGCAGGGTGCCGAGACCCGGCAGGCACCCGAGCCGGAGCCGGTCGCGGAGGTCGAGCCCGAACCTGTCGCGAAGCCCGAGCCCGAGCCTGACTCCGAGGCAGAGGCAGAGGCCGAGGCTGAGCCCGAAGCGCGGCCGGGCCGCCGACGGGCGCCCGAGGACGACGAACCGTCTGGTGCACACTCCAACGGGCGGTCCGTCGCCGAGATCATGGCCAACATGCAGTCGGCATCCGGGGCCGCCCAGAGCACCGGAGGCAGGCGCCGCCGGGCCGAATAAGGCCGGACGCGCCCGAGGATCAACCCGCATCGTGTGAGGCATATATCACTCTGCCAGCGCATGGCGGGGTGTGTTCGAGCCGGGCTATCCTCACCGTGGAACGTCTGGTACCCGCCGAGCGGGACTGGAACGAACGAGAGGACGAAGGTGACCTCTTTCGGGATCACTAATGGCCCTGCGCCTGCGAGGTTGACGGTAGGAATCGTCTCCGCCGGCCGGGTCGGTACAGCAATCGGTGCCGCGTTGGAGCGGGCAGGTCACGTCGTCGTCGCCTGCTCGGCCGTTTCCGACGCGTCACGTCACCGGGCACGGACCCGGCTTCCCGAGACCGAGATTCTGCCGGTGGCAGAGGTCGCGGCCCGCTCCGAACTGCTCGTTCTCGCCGTCCCCGACGCCGAACTGCCGTCGCTGATCGCGGGGCTGGCCTCCACCCGTGCGGTGCCGAGTCGCGCGATCGTGGCCCACACGTCCGGCGCGAACGGCATCGGGATCCTCGACCCCCTCACCGAGCAGGGCGTCGTACCGCTCGCGATTCACCCCGCGATGACGTTCACCGGGCACGACGAGGACACCGTCCGTCTCGCGTCCGCCTGTTTCGGCATCACCGCCGCCGACGACATCGGTTACGCCATCGCGCAGTCGCTGGTCCTCGAGATCGGCGGCGAGCCCGTCCGGGTCCGCGAGGACATGCGACCGCTGTACCACGCCGCTCTCGCCCACGGCAGCAACCACCTGGTGACGCTCGTCGTCGACGCCGTGGCCGCGCTGCGCGTCGCCCTCGAAGGCCAGGAACTGCTCGGCCAGGAGTTGATCGGCGACGATCCGAACGGCCTGGCCGAACGGGTACTCCAGCCGCTGCTGTCCGCGGCGCTCGACAACGCCCTGCGGCGCGGGCCGTCGGCGCTGACCGGGCCGGTCGCGCGGGGCGATTCGGAAGCGGTCGCCACGCATCTGCGGGTACTCGAAGAGGTCGATCCGCGGATCGCGGCCGGCTACCGCGCCCTGTCCCTGAGGTCGGCGCAACGCGCCGGTGCGACACCTGAACTGCTGGAAATCCTGGAAGACCGGAGGTGAGTTCCGTGAGCGATCTGCAGGGCGGATACAAGCGCGGCGAACTGACCGTGCACCACGACCCGAGCGTGCTGACCCGGGTCTCGAAGGCGCTGCGCGGTGTCGGCCGCCAGGTCGCGCTCGTGCCGACGATGGGAGCCCTCCACACGGGTCACCTGGAACTGGTGCGGCAGGCCAAGCTCACCGGCGCGGTGGTGATCGTCTCGATCTTCGTCAACCCGCTGCAGTTCGGCGCCGGCGAAGACCTCGACGCCTACCCGCGCACCCTCGACGCCGATCTCGAACTGCTGCGCGAGGCCGGAGTCGAGCTGGCGTTCGTGCCCACCGCAGCCACCATGTACCCGGCAGGACCGCGGACCACGATCCATCCCGGACCGCTGGGCGCCGAGCTGGAGGGCGCGTCCAGGCCGACGCACTTCGCGGGCATGCTCACCGTCGTCGCCAAGCTGCTGCAGATCGCGGCGCCCAACGTCGCGTATTTCGGTGAGAAGGACTACCAGCAGCTGACGTTGATCCGGCAGATGGTGACCGACCTGAATTTCGACGTCCGGATCTTCGGCGTGCCCACGGTGCGTGAGCACGACGGACTGGCACTGTCTTCGCGCAACCGCTACCTCGACGAGGCGCAGCGCGGCGCGGCGACGGCACTGTCCGCGGCTCTGATCGCCGGCGCCCACGCCGCCGCCGGTGGCGCCGAGGCGATCCTCGCCACTGCGCGCGAGGTGCTGGCGTCCGTCCCGGAGGTCGAGGTCGACTACCTCGAAGTGCGGGGCGTCGATCTCGGCCCCGCCCCCGAGCGCGGCGACGGCAGGCTGCTCGTCGCCGCCAAGGTCGGGACCACCCGCCTGATCGACAACGTCGGTGTCGCCGTCGGCACCGGGTTCCTCGAACGCGACGCCGAACCAGCGTCGGACGCGTCGGCCGCAGACGAACTTCTTTCCCGCTAGAAGAGTAAGGACCACAACATGTTTCGCACCATGATGAAGTCGAAGATCCATCGCGCCACCGTCACGCACGCCGACCTGCACTACGTGGGCTCGGTGACGGTCGACCAGGATCTGATGGACGCCGCCGACCTTCTCGAGGGCGAGCAGGTGTGCATCGTCGACATCGACAACGGCGCGCGGCTCGAAACCTATGTGATCGCAGGCGAGCGGGGAAGTGGCGTCATCGGGATCAACGGTGCGGCAGCACATCTGGTCAAGCCCGGTGACCTCGTCATCCTCATCGCGTACGGCGTCATGAACGAGCAGGAGGTGCGCGACTACGAGCCGCGTGTCGTGTTCGTCGACGCCGCCAACTTGCCGACCGAGCTCGGCGCCGACCCGGCGCACGCGCCGGAGGGCTCCGGTCTCATCACCCCGCGCATGCTGTCGACGCTCGACGCCGAGCGCGAATCCAGTTTGGTGTAACCCATGCTCCTCACCGTCGACGTCCGGAACACGAACATCGTTCTCGGACTGTTCACCGGTTCCGGTGAACACTCGAAGTTGGTGCAGGACTGGCGGATGCGCACCGACGCGAGGATGACGGCGGACGAACTGGCCCTCATCTTCCGGGGGCTCCTCGGCACGCACACCGATCAGATCACCGGTGTGTCCGCGCTGTCGACGGTGCCGTCGGTGCTGCGGGAGATCCGCGTGATGCTGACGCGGTACTGGGGGCACGTCCCGCACGTGCTGGTGGAACCCGGGGTGCGAACCGGTGTTCCGCTGCTCGTCGACAACCCCAAGGAGGTGGGCGCCGACCGGATCGTGAACAGTCTTGCGGCGCATCACCTCTACGACGCACCGTGCATCGTGGTCGACTTCGGGACGTCCACGTGTGTCGACGTCGTGTCCGCCAAGGGCGAGTTTCTCGGCGGCGCCATCGCGCCCGGCCTCGAGATCTCCTCGGACGCACTCGCGTCGCAGTCGGCGGCGCTGCGCAAGGTCGAACTGGTGCGGCCCCGCTCCGTCGTCGGCAAGAACACCGTCGAGTGCATGCAGTCGGGTGCGGTGTTCGGTTTCGCCGGCCTCGTCGACGGGCTGGTCCGCCGCGTGCGCAAGGAACTGCCCGCCTTCTCCGGTTCCGACGTGGTGGTGATCGCGACCGGTGACCGCGCGCCGCTGATCATGCCCGAGACGGAAACCGTCGACGAGCACGAACCGGATCTCACGCTCGAAGGGCTGCGCCTGGTCTACGAGCGGAATCAGGCTCGCCGGGGTGCGCGTCGCAGCCCGCTCGAGTGACGGGCCTGTTGCCTCATGTCAAGATGCCCGCGAAGTCTGATTCGTTGACTCATCGAGAA